>NZ_JBKBET010000001.1:0-106470 GCF_048910785.1 Nocardia nepalensis
CCGCCGATCCGCCCGAAGCCCCCTCACCGCCCGCCGGTCCACCCGAAGGCCCCGGACCGTGCGCCGCCTCAACGCCTGCCAGTCCGACCGACGCCCCCGCGCCGAGCGCCGTCTCGACGCCCGCCGGTCCACCCGATCCCGCCGCGCCAAGCGACGCCTCGACGACCGCCGGTCCACCCGAAACCCCCTCACCGCCAGCCAGGCCACTCGACACTCCCGCGCCGAGCGCAACACCCGCCACTCCGCCCGAAGCCCCCGCGCCGAGCGCCGGTCCACCCGTCGCCCCCGCGCCATGTGCCACCCCGACGCCCGCCGGTCCGCCCGAAGTCCCCGCTGCACGCATCGCCCCACCAGCCGACTGGCCGCCCTCGGCTGCGGACGGCTCCGCCTGTGCACCCCAAGCATTGCCTTCCCGGACGCCCGCGTGCTCGACCGGAGCCTGATCCAGTTCCGGAAACAGTGATTCCTGCCGGACCGTCGATAGGCCGCCGTAGCCGACTCCGACCAGCCGGATCGGCCCGAGTTCGGTCGGATCGATGGCCGAGCGCTGCGCGGCGGTTGTCAGGGTGGCCAGCTCCGTTGTCGCGTACGGCAGCGTGAACGACCTGGTCACGATGCTCATATCGGATTTCTTCAGCTTCAGCACGACCGTGCGCGCGGCGCGCCCGTCCTTTTCCAGGCGACGGTGCGCGGCCGCCGCCATCGTCTCGATGGCCGGGCGCAGCTGGGCCATCGAGACGATATCGGTCTCGTAGGTGGTCTCGGCGCTGATCTGTTTGGCCTCGGCACGCTCGGTCACCGGGCGGTCGTCGATCCCGCGGGCCAGGCGGTGCAGTGCCGCGCCGACACTGCCGCCGAGGATGGAGACCGCCTCCAATTCCGGTAGCGCGGCGAAGGCGCCGACGGTCTCGATGCCGAGGGAGCGCAAGCGGCTCTCGGCCACCGGACCGATACCCCACAGCTTGCGCACCGGCAGGCCAGCAAGCAGTTGCTGCTGTTCGTCCGGCGAAATCACCCGCACCCCATCGGGTTTGGCCATCCCGGAGGCGATCTTGGCGAGCTGCTTGCCGGTACCGGCGCCCACCGAGGCGACCAGCCCGGTCCGCTCCCGCACCAGCGCGCGCAGCTCCTCACAGAATTCGCGCACCCGTTCGACCGTCGCCCCCGCCAATTCCTCGGGTTCCGCGAAAGCCTCGTCGAACGACAGCGTCTCCAGCACCGGAATGCGGCTGCGCAGCGCGTCGAACACCCGCGCGCTCACCACGCTGTAGACCGCACCGCGCGGCGGCACCACCACCGCGGTAACCCCGACCAGCCGCCGCGCCTGATGCATCGGCATCGCCGAGCGCGCACCGAACACCCGCGCCTCATAGCTCGCCCCCGCGACCACCCCACGCCCACCGGTACCACCGACCAGCACCGGGCGTCCACGCAGCGTCGGCCGGGTCAACTGCTCGACCGAAGCGAAGAAGGCGTCCATATCAATGTGCAACACCCACCGCCGGGCCGTGCGCGCCCCCGCATCCCCCACCTCGCCCCGCGGGGCCACAGCGCCGTCGTCAGTGCTCACGCCGCGAAATCTACGCGTCCCCACCGACACCTCAGCCCACCCGCACACGATCAACCGGACAAACTCGTGCGCGGCGCGCCGATTCATCGCATGGGCGGACAACCTGGGCGTCGGATGTGCATCGGCCGCGTAATTACTGCGAAATTGCTGCCGATCTCGAGAGTGCCACGGCCGGCCGAGCGCGCCGCGCGGGGCAGGCGGACCGCCTGTGACCTGGTCTGATTCCAATGTGTTGCCGCCCCGGCGCGACCTGCCGAAGCCCGGGATCGCAGGGTCGGACCCGCCCCGGTATGTGATGATCGGACCATGAAGATCCGCAAGGCCGTGATACCGGCCGCCGGAATCGGCTCCCGGCTGCTCCCGCTGACCAAGGCCATCCCCAAGGAGATGCTGCCGGTCGGCGACAAGCCGGTCATCGAGCACACCGTCCGTGAGTTGGTGGCGTCGGGAATCACCGATATCACCATCGTGGTCAGTGGCGGAAAGTCCTTGATCCAGGACCATTTCCGCCCCAACCCGGCGCTGGTCGCCCAGCTACGCGCCGACGGCAAGACCGCATACGCCGACGCCGTGGAAGAGGTCGGCGAACTGTCCAGGCTCGGTCACATCACCTACCTCGACCAGCACGGCCCCTACGGCAACGGCACCCCGGTGCTCAATGCCGCCCGCAATCTCGGCGACGAGCCCATGCTGGTGCTGTGGCCCGACGACGTCTTCGTCGCCGGCGTCCCGCGCGCACAGCAGTTGATCGACGCCTACGAGACGACCGGCGCCCCGGTGCTCGCGCTGATGCCGATGAATCCGGCCGAATCGCAGCGCTACGGCGTCCCGGTCGTCGCCGACGACCACGGCAACGGTCTGCTGCGCATCACCGGTCTGCGGGAGAAGCCCAAACCCGAGGACGCGCCGTCGAACTTCGCCGCGATCGGCGGCTATGTCGTCACCCCCGGCATCATCTGCGAGCTGCGCAGACAGACCGAGCAATGGTACGAACACCGCACCGGCGAGGTGTATCTCACCGATGCGATCAACGTGCACGCCGCCGATAACCCGGTCTTCGGCCAGGTCATCCGGGGCCGCTGGTACGACACCGGCAACCCGGCCGACTACCTGGTCGCCCAATTCGCCTCGGCGCTGGCCCATCCGCAGTACGGTCCGCTACTTCGCCAGCTCGTCGACTGAATCGGGTCGCTCAGGGCAGGGCGACGGTGGCGACCTTATCGTCGGCCATCGCGGGCACGATCAGGTTCTTCCCGGCCCCGTCGAGGGTGAAATCGGCTGGGCCGTGCAGATCCTGGGGCAACTTGACGCTCGACACCTCGGTGCCGTCGGTGCGATAGATCTTGATCGTGCCGGGCACCGGCTTATCCAAGGACACCCAATCCGATACCGCGAGATCACCGTTGGGCAGCAGTGCGATGCCATCGAAAATTCCGTGCACCGTACCGACCTTGCCCACGGCGGCCGGAGCGTGCCCGACACCGAACTTGTACAGATCGCCGCCTACGAACCCCGCACCGACCGCCGCGACATAGGCGGTCTTGCTCGACTTGTCGATCACGATGCCGTTGGCGCCCGGAATCGACGTGGTCAGCGTGCCGAACTTCTTGCTCTCGATATCGAGCTGGTACACCGAACCGCGCACCGTATCGGTGACGAGCAGGGTCTTATCGTCCAGCACCGCGATGTCATTGAGCAGCGACGCGGCATCGCCGCCCACCGGGGCCTCGAAGACCTGTCCCAGCGTGTCGACGTCATAGCCGACGACGCGGTCGATATCGGCGACGAACACCTTGTTGTCCGCGAAGGCCATCCCCTTGGGCGCGTTGAGCGGCGGATCTCCCGCACGCGGAATCGCCTTGCGCTCGATCACCTTTCCGGTCGCGTCCAGCCGCGACAGAAAACCGTCGCGGTCCTTGGTCATCGGCTCCTGCGCGGCGCCGATATTCGACACGAACCACTTGTCCCCGGCGATCAGCACACTCTCCGGCTTCGAGAAGCCGTCCACCACACCGGGTGCCGCGGCGGCCGCATCCTTCTTGTCGCCGCCACAGCCGGTTACCGCCGCGACGAGCAGTAGCGCACCGGCGATTCCACCCGCCGCTCGCACTACCGATCCGCTACGCACACCGATCACCATCTCGTTCCCCATCGTTTCCGTTTCCGCGCAACCGCGCTGGTCGGTGGAAACGTAGCCGATCAGGATCAGAAACGACGGATCGTGTAGATGTCGAATTCGCTGAGCGGGTGCAGACCGACCGGGATGCCCCAGTCGTGCGCGTCGAGGATCTGGCCGCGTCCAGCGTAGATGCCGACGTGGGAGGCATCGTCGTTCAAGATGACGACATCGCCGAGCGACAGCGCCGCGAACGGGACGGCGGCGCCGACCTTGGCCTGCTGGTAGGTGGTACGCGGGAGATGCACGCCCACCTGACGGAATGCCCACTGGACCAGTCCCGAGCAGTCCCAGGTGAACGGACCGGTGCCGCCCCATTCGTAGGGCTTGCCGATCTGAGTGGTGGCCGCGGCCAACGCACCGAGTCCGGCGATGCTCGGCAACGGCAGAGCCGCGGAGCCGCTGGAACTGCCGGACCCAGAGCCGGAGCCGGAGCCACCCGAACCGGAGGCGCTTCCGGTGCCGGCGCATACCGGTCCGGCCAGTACGAGCATCGCCACGGCGGATACCAGAAACCCGATGGCTATCCGGCGCAATGCCCCTTTGTGCCCGCTGATCATGTGTGCTCGCCCCTTCCGTCGACCCGGCTTCCGCGCGGCACCGGCCTCGACGTCGGGGATGGAACCGCGCGCACAGCACCTGCGCTCATCACGTATCTGATTGCGGCGCAAGGTATTTCAGGTACAGCAGTCCAAGCACGAACATTCACTGCCGCCACAGGGGTATACCTGCGCATCAGCAGCAACATTGCAGATTGTGCCGGGCATTGTGCGGGCACGACAAGGAAATCAGCTATTTCCTGGCATGTGATATACGTCACATGAAACGGGCAAGCAGCCCGAATACGAGCCGGGGCGGGACCTCATGGTCCCGCCCCGACCGCGGATCGAAAGACCCAGCTAACGCCGACGCGCCGGGTCAGACCTTGGCGATCGACACCCGCACACCACCGACGATATCGGCGGCGGCCGCACCCGGATCGCCGAAACTCAGCTCGGTAGCCAGGATTTCACCCGCGATGAGGTCACGGTGCGCCTGCGCCCATGCCTGCTTATCCGCGGGCACCTCGAGCACCACGGTGATGCGGTCGGATACATCCAGCCCCAGGGACTTTCGCGTCTCCTGCAGATCGCGGATCACATCGCGCGCCCAGCCCTCGGCCTCGAGTTCCTCGGTCACCACCGAATCGAGCACGACCAGACCCGCATTGCCGGGCAGAGCCGCCGTGGACTCCGGTTCGGCCGCGACCAGACGCTGGGTGTACTCCTCCGGCAGCAGTTCGATGCCCGCCGCGATGACCACACCGTCGGCGTTCTCGGACCATTCGCCCGCCTTCACCGCCTTGATCACCGTCTGCACATCCTTGCCAAGGCGCGGGCCAGCGGCACGGGCGTTCACGACCAACTCGAATCGGCCGTGCACGGCGACATCGGTGGTCAGGTCGACCTTCTTGACGTTCACCTCGTCGGCGATGATGTCGGCGAAGGGCCGCATCCGCTCGGCGTCGGGCGCGGCGATGGTTACCTCGGCCAGCGGCAGGCGCACCCGCAGGTTCTGCGCCTTGCGCAGGCTCAGCACCGTCGAGCAGACCACCCGGACCTCGTCCATGGCGGCCACCAACTCCGGATCGTCGGGCAGCGCACCCTCCTTCGGCCAATCGGCGAGATGCACCGATTCGCCGCCGGTGAGCCCGCGCCAGATCACCTCGGAGATCAGCGGCAGCAGTGGCGCGGCCAGCCGGGTGACCACCTCGAGCACCGTATGCAGCGTGTCGACGGCGTCGCGGTCCTCCTCCCAGAAGCGCGAACGCGACCGGCGCACGTACCAATTGGTCAGCGCGTCGGCGAACGAGCGCAATTCCTCGCAGGCGCCCGCGATGTCGTAGACCTCGAGCGCCTCGGTCATCGCATCCCGGGTCGCGGCGAGCTTGGCCAGGATGTAGCGGTCCAGCACATGCGGCGAATCCGTGCGCCACACACCGGATTTCGAGGCGTACAGCTGCAGGAAGGTCCACGCGTTCCACAGCGGGCGCAGCGCATGGCTGACACCCTCGCGGATACCGCGCTCGGTGACGATGAGATTGCCGCCGCGCAGGATCGGCGAACTCATCAGGAACCAGCGCATCGCATCGGAGCCGTCCCGGTCGAACACCTCGTTCACATCCGGGTAGTTGCCCTTGGACTTGCTCATCTTCAGCCCGTCGTCACCGAGCACGATGCCGTGCGCGGCAACGGTTTTGAAGGCCGGGCTGTCGAACAGCGCGGTCGAGAGCACGTGCAGGGTGTAGAACCAGCCGCGGGTCTGCCCGTTGTACTCGACGATGAAATCGCCGGGGAAGTGGTTGTCGAACCAGTCCTTGTTCTCGAACGGGTAATGCACCTGGGCGTAGGGCATCGAACCGGACTCGAACCAGCAGTCCAACACCTCCGGCACCCGGCGCATGGTCGACTTGCCGGTCGGGTCATCGGGATTCGGCCGCGTCAGCTCATCGATCATCGGCCGGTGCAGATCGGCCGGGCGCACGCCGAAGTCGC
Organism: Nocardia nepalensis; assembly: GCF_048910785.1. NCBI lineage: Bacteria > Bacillati > Actinomycetota > Actinomycetes > Mycobacteriales > Nocardiaceae > Nocardia > Nocardia nepalensis. The sequence goes on from NZ_JBKBET010000001.1 coordinate 6,281, forward strand.
GCTCCAGCTCGTCGAGCGAGCCGTACACGTCGGTGCGCGGATAGGCCGGATCATCGGACACCCAGACCGGGATCGGGCTGCCCCAGTAGCGGTTGCGGCTGATATTCCAGTCCCGCGCGCCCTCGAGCCACTTGCCGAACTGGCCGTCACGGATGTGCTCGGGCACCCAGGTGATCTGCTTGTTCAGCTCGACCATCCGGTCCCGGAATTTGGTCACCGCGACGAACCAGGACGGCACCGCCATATAGATCAGCGGCTGGCCGGAGCGCCAGCTGTGCGGGTAGGAGTGCTCGATCGTCTCGTGCCGCAGCAGCTTTCCGGCCGCCTTGAGGTCCTTGATGATCACCGGGTTGGCGTCGAAGACCATCAGGCCCTCATACGGCGGCACCATCGAGGTGAATTTGCCGCCCGGATCCAGCGGCTGCACCAGCTCGATGCCATTGGCCGCGGCGACGTCCATATCCTCCTCACCGAAGGCCGGTGCGAGGTGCACGATTCCGGTGCCGGAGTCGGTGGTCACATAGTCGGCGTTCAGCACGCGGTGCGCGTTCGGATGGCCGACGAAGAAGTCGAACGGCGGGGTATACGACAGATCCGCGAGAGCCGCGCCATCGAACTCGCCGAGAACAACTGGCTCCTCGCCGAATTCGCGGGCGTAGTGCGAGACCCGTTCGGCGGCCAGCAGATAGCGCTTGCCGTCGGTGGCGCGCACGTGCACGTAGCGCACATCCGGATGCACCGCGATCGCCAGGTTCGACGGCAGCGTCCACGGCGTGGTGGTCCAGATCAGCGCGTTCGCGCCGTCGAGTTCGCGCAGCGGATGCTCGCCGGGCACGCGCAGCACCATATCCACGGTGACGGCCGGGTCCTGACGCATCTTGTAGGCGTCGTCGAGGCGGGTTTCCTGATTCGACAGCGGAGTCTGCTCGTACCAGCTGTAGGGCAGCACCCGGAAGCCCTGGTAGATCAGGCCCTTCTCGTGCAGCGACTTGAACGCCCACATCACCGACTCCATGAAGTCGAGATCCAACGTCTTGTAGTCGTTGTCGAAGTCGACCCAGCGGGCCTGACGCGTCACATAATCGCGCCATTCACCGGTGTAGCGCAGCACCGAGGATTTACAGGCCGCGTTGAATTCCGCGAGCCCCATAGCATCGATCTGTGATTTGTCCGTGATACCGAGCTGCTTTTCCGCTTCGATTTCCGCGGGCAGTCCGTGACAGTCCCAGCCGAAACGCCGATCGACCCGCTTGCCGCGCATCGTCTGGAAACGTGGGACGAGATCCTTGACGTAGCCGGTGAGCAGATGTCCGTAATGTGGCAATCCGTTGGCAAACGGCGGACCATCGTAGAAGACGAACTCCGCCGCACCCGAGCGGTTCTCGATGCTGGCGCGGAAGGTGTCGTCGGCTGCCCAAGCGTCGAGCACACGACGCTCCAGGTCCGGGAAGGATGCCCCGCTGCCAGCACCCAGATCGACGCGCGGGTATGCGCTGCTGGAAGGTTCGTCCGCCATCGCGGATGCGTCTCCTCGTGCCGCCGCGCCGTAGCGCGTATGTGTCAGCACGGGGACGATGACGACGCCCGTTGCGTCGAAACCGCGGTACCACCCCGCTTGCCCGGGAGCCGCGCACGATCCGCGCAACCACCAGGACCTCTCGTTATGAGCTGTGACGGGCTCACCCGTTCGGTTCTACTGAGCGCGCGTGGCGCACCGTTCTTCCGAAGACTCCCCGGTGATGGCCGGATCGACGCCGTGTACATGTTTGATTCTAACCAGTGCGGTCAAACCACTTCGTAGTGGCCACTTCACCGCTTCGCATGCCGCCCGGGTGGCGGCGCGGTATCGCCGTCCGAACTTCGCATGGAGAGCGCACTAACCAGCAACAGCACAGCACCAACGACACAGACGAGGATGCACCCCCAGGCCCACAGCACCGACCCGGTGGTCAGCGCGGCCACTAGCAGGGCGAATCCGATCGCGGCAAGGACGAGCGTCAAGACGAGCATGATGACCCCCTAGGCATGCCAGGCGGCTCGGCAGGTACCTCTAGCTGCTCGAACAGCAACTACAGCAGAGAGATGTCTCTCTACTACGAGATTACTTGCCGCCCTTGGCGAACGATGCCGGAGCAAGATTGTTCGCGGTATTGGCGTCGACGAAGGCCTCGCCGCCGTCGACCGGAACGGCCGAGCCACGGTTCTCCAGCTCCTCGAGCTGCGATTCCAGGTACGACTTCAGCCGCACTCGGTATTCCCGCTCGAAGGTCTTGAGCTGCTCGATCCGGCTCTCCAGCACGCTGCGCTGCTGGGTGATGGTGGCCATGATCTCGGTGTGCTTGCGCTCGGCATCGGCCTGCAGCGCGTCGGCCTTCTCCTTGGCCTGCCGTAGCTGGTTGTCCGAACGGGTCTGCGCATCCGAGAGCATCGCGTCCGACTTCTGGCGGGCATCGGCGATCATCGCTTCCGAGCGGGTCCTCGCATCGCCGACCAGGCGTTCGGAATTGGCACGCGCGTTGGAGAGCAGGTTCTCCGCTTCGAGCTTCGCATCGCTGGTCAGCCGGTCCGCCATCTCCTGGGCGAGGCTGAGCACCTTGGCCGCCTGCAGATTCGCATCGGCGCTCGGCGACTCCTTGGCTACCGGCGCGGCGACGGGCATCGGGGGCGGCGGCGGGGCCTGCTGCACCGGGGGTTTGATGGGCTCGGGCTGTGGTGGCGGGGCTTGCTGTACCGGCGCCTTGACCGGGTTCGGTTGGGCCGGAGGGCGATTCTTCTTGGCGTCGGCCAGTTCGGCATCTAGCTCGGCGACCCGCTGCCGCAGGTCAGCGTTCTCCTCGATCAGACGCGAGAGCTCCTGCTCCACAAGATCCAGGAACGCGTCTACTTCATCCTCGTTGTAGCCGCGCTTCCCGATCGGCGGTTTGCTGAACGCGACGTTGTGCACATCGGCTGGGGTCAGCGGCATGGAAGGATCCCTTCGCGCGTCTTTTGGAGATCTAGCAGATCTAGCAAGCTATCTTCTCGGTTCATTCTGTCACACCGGGGCTACCCGTCGGCGTGGCCGCCCACAAACGTCATCGAGATGAAGACGACGAAAAGCAGGACCATAATCGACAGATCGAGTCGAATTCCTCCCAATGACACCGGTGGTATCAACCGCCTCAGGAGTTTCACCGGAGGATCGGTGATCGTGAAGATCACCTCGAGGACCACGACGACGAAGCCGCTAGGGCGCCAGTCGCGGGCAAAGCTACGGATGAACTCGACGATCACTCGGCTGATCAACAACAGCCAGAAGATGAACAGTACGAAGTACAGCACCGCGAACAAGGCCACGACCTCACTCTGCCCCAAAATCCGCGTCGCGCAAAATGACCACACCGCCCGCGACTGCTCGCACGTCGCTCGAAAAGATCGCCCCGATACGCAACGGGTCTAACAGAACCCCCCGGATCAAAGCGCTATTTCTGGTTGTAGAAGCCGGTTTCGGCGATCCTGCGACGTTCTTCGGCCGAGACGTCCACATCGGCGGGTGAGAGCAGGAACACTTTGGTCGCGACCTTGTCGAATGACCCACGCAGGGCGAAAGCCAGACCGGCGGCGAAGTCGACCAGCCGCTTCGCGTCGGCGTTGCTCAGGTCGACCAGATCCATGATCACCGGGTTGCCCTCGCGGAAGCGCTCACCGATGATGCGGGCCTCGCTGTAGTCGCGCGGGCGCAGCGTCGTGATCTTGGACAAGGGACCTCCGTCCTCGAAGATCCCAGGCCGACGCGCGGGGGCGGGTTCGGGGCGCACGCGCTCCTGCCGACGCTCCTCGGCCTCGGGATCGACGGCGAGCGCACCTCTGGTGGCTCCCCGTAGCATCGGCGCGTTACCGCCAGCACGGAATCGGGACGCGGTCGGCGCGGTATCGATTCTGGTGGGACGAGGCCGCGCGTCATAGCGATCGTCGGTATAGGGCTCGTCGACGTAATCGTCGCGCCGCGATACCGGATAACCCGCCTTGTACGGCGACTTGTACGCGGGCTCAGGGTAATCCGGCTCATCGTCGTATCGGTCATCGGCATAGCGGTCCGCGCCGTATCCGGCGCGCTCGGAGTAGTCACGGGGCCGGGGTCGACGCGAGCCACGCTCGTCCACACCCCGGGGGGCGGGCTCGGCGACATAGTCGTCTTCGTAATCCTCGAGCGGAACCATGCCGAAGTACGCCTTGAACTTGTGCAGCGTGCTCATTTCATAGACCTTCCTTCGGCCCCGGTGGCGGCCGGGTGTTGAAGTCTTGCTCAGTCCTCTGCAGTCCCAGCATATGTGTCAAATGTGACTGATGAGGTTTCTTTGCTACGCCGAGGTTATCGGTCGAGCGCCCATCAAGGCGGTACCGACACGCACACAGGTCGAACCGTGTTCTATCGCCGATTCCAGATCGCCCGACATTCCGGCGGAGAGTTCGACGGCCTCGGGATGATTCGCTCGTACCAGCGCGTGCAAATGTGCAAGGCGTGCAAAAGCGTCGGCGGGCATGGCGTCCAGCGGGGGAATCGCCATCAGGCCCGCGAGCCGCAGTCCCGCCGCGGCGGCCACCCGATCCGTCAGTGCCACAAGATCTTCGGGGGCGACGCCACCGCGACCCGGGTCGTCGTCGAGGCTCACCTGGACCAGCACCCGAACAGGTTCGGTGCGCTCCCCGGCGTCCAATGCGGCCCGTGCCGCGGCGTCAAGGGCCGTTGCCAGGCGTTCGCTGTCCACCGAGTGCACGGTGTGCGCCCAGCGCGCGACGATGCGCGCCTTGTTGCGCTGCAGTCGACCGATCATGTGCCAGGCCACATCCGGCAGGGCGGCCAGTTCGGCGACCTTCGCGGTGGCCTCCTGCTCCCTCGATTCGCCGAATTCCCTACAGCCCAAGCGGTACAGGATCGCGACGTCGCTGGCGGGGAAGAACTTCGTCACGGGCAGCAGCCGCACCGATCCGGGATCACGCCCTGCCGCTTGACAAGCCGCCCCTATGCGTTTGTTCAGATCGGCGAGGTTCGCCGCCAGTTCGGCGGTCCGGCCGTCCATCGCCTCGGCCGCAACGGATTCCGTACTCATGCGCCCGCCTGCATCCAGATCACCCCGGCGATGCGGCCGGTCGGCGCACCGCGGCGATGACTGAACAGGGTCTTGTCCTCGATCGTGCAGCGCGGGTCGACGGCGACCGCGCCGATCCCGGCCTCGGTGAGCTGGCGCCGAATTCCGGCGCGCAGGTCGAGTCCGGGTGTGCCGCGCACGGTGGTGGTCGCACTGCCGGGCAGATGCGCCTCGACATCGGCGCGCATCGCGGCGGGGACCTCGTACTGCCTGCCCGAGGCCGCCGGGCCGAGGAAGGCGCCGGTCCGCTCGAGGCGGGCACCCACCGAAACCATCGCGTCCAGCACCCGCGGCACAATGCCGATGCGCGCGCCGATCCGTCCGGCGTGCACCGCCGCGATCACGCCCGCCTCGTCATCGGATAGCAGAATCGGCACACAGTCCGCGGTGAGCACCACCAGAGCCAGACCCGGCACAGTCGTCACCAGTGCGTCGGTGGCGGGCACCGGCGCATCCCGTGGCCCATCGATGATTTCGACGTTGCGCCCGTGGATCTGTTCCATCCACACCAGCCGATCCGGCGTCAGGCCGATTCCCTCGGCCAGCCGGTCCCGGTTCCGTTGCACGGCCGCCGGGTCATCCCCCACATGATCCCCGAGATTGAACGAATCGTACGGCGGCGCCGAGAAACCGCCCGCTCTAGTGGTCGTCACTCGTCGAACGGTCGATGTCGGCGCTGCTCCCCCGCCTCCCCGGAACTTTTGCCGGTCGTCGAGCGCGTCAACGGCGCCGTCGCGGACCGGCAGTCGTGTGCCCGGCTGGGTGCTCGGCGTACCCGTCGAGTTACCCATGTACGTGCGAGATCAGTTGTTGCTTGGGCATACCGCCCAGTGTGCCAGTTCGATCTACCGATTTGTTCTTGGCTACCGACGCATGAACGACGGCACGTCGACGTCGTCGTCGTCATCGGAATCGGGCGGATCGATGTGCGAGCGCGAGTTGTGCGCCACGGTCGGCTCGGCCAGTGTGCGGGCCCGCTCGGAATCGCGGTAGCTGGGCACGGCACCCCGGGTGGAGCTGTGTTGACCTGCGGCGGAAGCGGTTTCGGCACGCGTGGACGCGGCGATCTCGCTGGTCCGGCTGCTCTGGCCGATCTCACCGGCCCGGCCCGAGCCGATCGCGCCGCGGCCCGCCTCGAAGGTGCGTCGGGCCGGGCCGCCGCCGTCGAAACCGGCCGCGATCACCGTGACGCGAACCTCATCGCCGAGCGAATCATCGATGACGGTACCGAAGATGATATTCGCCTCGATATGCGCGGCCTCCTGCACCAGCGAGGCCGCCTCGTTGATTTCGAACAGACCCAGATCCGAACCGCCCGCGATCGAGAGCAGCACGCCGTGCGCACCGTCCATCGATGCCTCGAGCAGCGGCGAATTGATCGCCGATTCGGCGGCCTTGACCGAACGGCCCTCGCCGCGCGCCGAGCCGATGCCCATCAAAGCGCTGCCCGCGCCGGACATCACGCTCTTCACGTCGGCGAAGTCGACGTTGATCAGACCCGGGGTGGTGATCAGATCGGTAATGCCCTGCACACCGTTGAGCAGCACCTCGTCCGCGGAACGGAAGGCGTCCATCAGGCTGACCGCGGCATCGCCGAGCTGCAGCAGCCGATCGTTCGGGATGACGATGAGCGTGTCGCAGGATTCGCGCAGCAGGTTGATGCCCACCTCGGCCTGGTTGCCACGCCGCTTGCCCTCGAAGGAAAACGGACGCGTGACCACACCGATGGTGAGGGCGCCGAGCTTGCGCGCGATGCTGGCGACGACGGGCGCGCCACCGGTACCGGTGCCGCCGCCCTCGCCCGCGGTGACGAAGACCATGTCGGCGCCCTTGAGCACCTCTTCGATCTCGTCCTTGTGATCCTCGGCGGCCTTGCGGCCGACCTCCGGGTCGGCACCGGCGCCGAGGCCGCGCGTGAGCTCACGGCCGACGTCGAGCTTGACGTCGGCATCGCTCATCAGCAGCGCCTGCGCGTCGGTGTTGACCGCGATGAACTCGACTCCCTTGAGTCCCTGTTCGATCATCCGGTTGACGGCATTCACACCGCCGCCGCCGATACCGACGACCTTGATCACAGCAAGGTAGTTGTGCGGGGGCGTCATGGGCCTTCGCCTTCCTTCGATCTAAAGTCTGTCGTTTTCGGATTCTCGACATTCGGCCTATGGAAACCCCGGTTGTTTCGCTCCGGCAGTTTCGCGAAGTGCTCCACCGTCCGAGCAAACCCTAAACCTCAACCATAGGGTTAGCGTTATGTCAAGTATCCGACTGCTGCGGAACGCTATTCGCAGCCGCCGCGATAGGCGCGCAGGCGCGCCGAAACGAGTGCGGAGAATCTTGTGTGATCTCGCTCGTGTCGCCGCACAACACTCGTATCGTGGACGGTTGCCCCCAAACCCCCGGTCTCGCTGGCCTGTTCCCACTGCGGTCACAGTTCCATCGAAAATCCCCTGGGCACAATGGGTATCGATCACTTTACCGTGACCAGATTCGGACTCGAAACATCGAACACCGTTCCATCGCGGGTCAGCAGCGGCATTACCACTGCCGCCTTGCGTTCCGCGTCATTGGTTCCTCCCCACAGTACCGTGCGACCGTCGCGCAGGTTGAGCGAAATATCCGAAATCGACCGCGCGACAACCTCGTCCACCTGAATGACCAAAGCCGCAGGCAGTACCGACATTACCGAGACCGCCGCGCGGGTGACCGGATCGTCGCCGCCGGGATGGGCGGTATCGAGCTTCGGAACACCGATCGGCGATACCTCGATCGCGAACTCCACACCCTCGGTATCCATCAGATGCGCGCCCTGCGGGCTGTCCCAGAACAATACGGGCGTGCGCTCCACGACCGTCACCTTGACCGTGGACGGAAATACCCGTTGCACCCGGGCGGTGCGCACCTTCGTAATGCTCGCCACCCGCCGCGCCATCGCATCGGTGTCGATGCGCAACATCGAGCGCCCCGACGGGATCTCGAGTTTGTCGCGCACCTCTTGTTCGGGCACCGCGGCCGCTCCGTCGATCTCGACGGTGCTCACCGACAGCGCGGGCGTGAACCAGGCCACCACGGCGAGAACGGTAAGGACGCATACGCCGAGCAAACTCCACAGCCGCAACCGTCCCCGGTGTTGTGCGCCGAACCAGTCACCCGCGGTTCGCATCGCGGGTCACCGCCCGTATTGCGGACGCGCTCGCAGACCGTCGAGGATCTGGCTGCCCAGCATCGTCACATCGCCGGCGCCCATGGTGATCACGACATCACCGGCCAGCGCGAGTCCGGCGACCTGACGGCCGACCCGCGACATATCCGGCTGGTAGTGCACGGGTTTGGTGACGGCTTGGGCGACCAATGCGCCATTGACGCCCGGCAGCGGCTTCTCCCGCGCGCCGTAGACATCGAGCACGACGACCTCGTCGGCGAGGCTCAGCGCCGCGCCGAAATCCTGGGCGAAGGTGGCGGTGCGGCTGTAGAGGTGCGGCTGGAAGACCACGATGACCCGGCCCTGCCGGGAGCGGGCGCCGTCGCGGGCCTCCTGCTGCACCAGTTCGGCCGCGGCGCCGAGTACGGCCCGCACCTCGGTCGGGTGGTGGGCGTAATCGTCGAAGACCCGCACGCCGTTTTCCCGGCCCGAGAACTGGAACCGGCGGTGCACACCGCCGAAACCCTCCAGCCCCTGGACGATTTCGTCGACGTCGGCGCCCGCGGCCCGCGCGGCGAGCAGCGCGGCCAGCGCGTTCAGCGCCATATGCCGACCGGGTACCGACAGTCGCAGGGTGCGCGGCGCCGCCTCGTCGGCGAGCTGGAATTGGGCAAGTCCGCCGACATCGCGCGGCTCCCAGCTGTGCAGGCGCACGCCGACCGGCACCGGCGCGTCGGGCAGTTCACCCGATCCGTAGCCGAGCACCCGGACGTTCTTCTCCGCCAAGCGCGCACCGACCCGCTCGGCCAGCGCCCGCGAACCGGGATCGTCCAGACACACCACCAGCAGGCCGCCCGGACCGAGACGATCGGCGAAATCGTCGAAGACCTGGACGTAGGCCTCATCGGAGCCGAAGAAGTCCAGGTGATCGGATTCGATATTGGTGACCACGGCGACATCCGGGTCGTATTGCAGCAGTGAGCCATCGCTCTCGTCGGCCTCGGCGACGAAGATCTCGCCGGTGCCGTGGTGGGCGTTGGTGCCCGCCTCGTTGAGTTCGCCGCCGACGGCGAAGGACGGGTCGAAGCCGCAGTGCTGCAACGACACGATCAGCATCGAGGTGGTGGAGGTCTTGCCGTGCGTGCCGGAGACCAGCAGGGTGCGATGCCCCTGCATCAGCGATGCGAGCACGGCGGGGCGCAGCAGCACCGGAATATCACGCCGATTCGCTTCCACCAGTTCGGGATTGGTCTTCGGAATGGCGGCGTAGGTGGTGACCACCGCGGTCGGCCCGCCGGGCAGCAGGTCGAGGGCGCTGGCATCGTGACCGATGCGCACCTGGGCGCCGCGCGCCCGCAATGCGAGCACGCCGCGGCTCTCCTTGGCGTCCGAACCGGAGACCGACCCACCGCGCGCGAGCAGGATGCGCGCGATTCCGGACATTCCGGCTCCGCCGATCCCGACCATGTGCACGCGCGCCAATTCGGGCGGCAGGGCCGAGAGCGCATCGTCGGCGACCTCGGATTCGACCGCCCCGGATTCGGTGGCATCGGCTCCCGTGGTCACCGGCCGCTCACCTCCACGACAATGCGCGCCAGCTCGTCGGCGGCATCGCGATGCCCGGCGCCTGCGGCGGACAGGCTCATCTCGATCAGCCGTGCGCGGTCGGTCAGCAGCGGTATCACCTCATCGATCACGTATTTCGGGGTCAGCTCGGCATCGGGGACGATTCTGCCACCGCCCTGGCGGACGATCGGCCTGGCATTGAGTTCCTGCTCACCGTTGCCGTGCGGCAGCGGCACATAGAACGCGGGCAGGCCGACCGCCGACACCTCGGCGACGGTCATCGCGCCCGAACGGCAGACGACCGCGTCGGCGGCGGCATAGGCCAAGTCCATCCGGGAAAGATACGGCACGGCCAGATACCGCGCGCCGCCCTCACCCGAATCCTGGACCTCGAGGGTGTTCTTGGGGCCGTGCGCGTGCAGCACCGAGATGCCCGCGGCGGCCAGCTGTGGCGCCGCGCCGGAGACCGCGTTGTTCAACGACACCGCGCCCTGCGATCCGCCGAAGACCAGCAGCACCGGGCCCTCGGCGGGCAGGCCGAAGTGCGCGCGGGCCTCGGCCTGCAACGCGGCCCGATCCAGTGACGTGATCGACCCGCGCACCGGGATGCCGATGACCTGGGCGTTGGCGAGTCCGGAATCGGGTACCGCGGCGAGCACCCTGGCCGCGCGCCTGGCGCCGACCTTATTGGCGATGCCCGCCTTGGCATTCGCCTCGTGCACCACCACCGGCACCGCGCGCCTGCGCCGCAGCGCCCCCTTGCCCGCGGCGAGGTAGGCGGGCAGCGCGACATAGCCGCCGAAACCGACGATCACATCGGCCTCGACCGCATCGATGATCGACCTGGTCGCGGCCACCGAGGCGCGCACCCGGCCGGGCAGGCGCAGCAGATCCGCGGTCGGCTTGCGCGGCAAGGGAACCGGCGGGATCAACTCGAGCGGATAGCCGCGCTCGGGCACCAATTTGGTCTCTAGTCCGCGTTCGGTGCCGAGTGCGGTCACCCGGATCGAATCGTCGAGTCGCTTCAGCGCGTCGGCGACGGCGAGCGCGGGCTCGATATGGCCCGCGGTGCCACCGCCCGCGACGATCACCGACAGTGGTCTGCGGGGTCGCTCCGCACTCACCTGGATCTTCCCCGATCTCTCGCATGGTTTATCGGATAGCTGGGCTCCCATGCCCTGGTCGCCCGCAGGGAACTCGTCCCCCGGCTCTCGGGCACGCGGCGACGACCCGGTTCGGACTGCGGCCGTCGACCTGGAGGCAGTGCGCCCCGTCCCCGCTCGGCCTTGGCCCGTTCGGTCCGCGCCCGCTGTTCGGCCGCCTTGGCCTTGGCCGCGGCCGAGCGCGCCCGCGCCGCATCCGCCTTGGCCGGTGAGTACACCTCCGGCTTCGGCAGCCGCAGCAGTCGGCTGAATCGTCCGTCCTGTCCGGCCTGCAGCGCCGAAATCGCCTCGGGCTCATGCCTGGCCGCATTGGCGATGATGCCGAACATGAACAGCGTGATGGCCAGCGACGAACCGCCCGCGGAGACCAGCGGTAGCTGCAGACCGGTCACCGGCAGCAGGTTGACCACGTAGCCGATATTGATCAGCGCCTGACCGGTGATCCAGGTCGTCGCGGTCGCGGTGAGCAGCCGCAGGAACGGATCGACCGAGCGGCTCGCGATGCGCAGGCCGGTATAGACGAACAGCGCGAACAGCCCCAAAACCAGTGCGCAGCCGAGGAAGCCGAGTTCCTCGCCGATGATGGCGAAGATGAAGTCATTGTGCGCGTTCGGCAGGTACTGCCATTTGGCCCGGCTCTGACCGAGGCCACGGCCCCAGATGCCGCCGTCGGCCAGTGAGTACAACGCTTGGCGCGCTTGGTAATTGATGCCCTGCGGATCATCGCCCGGATTGAAGAACGCGCGCATGCGGTCCGAGCGGTACCCCGCGGACAGCGCGAGAATGCCCGCGGCGATCACGCCCGAGATCGCGATGGTGACGAACAGTCGCACCGGCAGTCCGCCGAACCACAGCAGCGCGGCCAGTACGATGCCGAGCGCGATGGTGGTCGACAGGTTCGGCTCGAGCACGACGAGCAGACACACCAGCAGACCGGCGGGCACCAGCGGCGTCAGGATCTCTTTGAGGCTCGCCTGTTCGGAGCGGCGCGAGGCGAGCAGATGCGCACCCCACACCACCAGGGTCACCTTCACGATCTCCGAGGGCTGCACCGAGATCGGGCCGAGGAAGAACCAGCGCCGCGCGCCCTGCACCTGTGAGCCGATGCCGGGAATCAGCACCAGCACCAGCGCCAGCACCGAGATCGCGAACAGCGGAAACGACCATTGCCGCAGCCGCCGCAGCGAAATCCGCAGTGCCAGATAGAACAGCACCGCACCGATCGCGGCGAACATGGCCTGCTGGATGAACAGCGAATACGCCGATCCACCATCCACATACGCCTCGACGCTCGACGCCGAAAGCACCATGACCAGGCCGAGCACGGTCAGCAGTGTCGCGATCGTGACGACGAGGTGGAACGACGCGAGCGGGCGCGCCAGCCAGGCGCCGAATTTGGTGGCCGCCAGCCGATTCCGCCGTGTCGTCTCGGTCATAGCTGCCGCCCGATGTCACCGTCTTCCAGCGCGGCCACCGCGGCGGCGAAACTGCGCCCGCGGTGGGTGTAGTCGGCGAACATATCCAAGGAGGCAGCGGCCGGAGCCAGCAGTACGGCGTCGCCGGGACGTGCGAGCCCGGCCGCGGCGCGCACGGCCCGCGCCATCACGGCATCGGCACTGGCCGCCGCATCGTTCCCAGCGTCACCCATCCCTGCATGGTCTCCCGCGCGGACCTCGACGACCGGGACCTCGGGCGCGTGTCGCGCCAATGCGGCCGCTATCACCGGTGCGTCGGCCCCGATCAGCACGGCGGCGACAAGGCGGTCGGCGACCTCATCGACCAGATCCTCGACCGACGCACCCTTCAGTTGCCCACCGGCGATCCACACCACCTGCGGGTGACCGAGAATCGACGAACGCGCGGCATGCGGGTTGGTGGCCTTGGAGTCATCGATGAATTCGACACCGGCCACCTCGCGCACGAACGCGGCCCGATGCGGACCGACCTTGTGCTCGATCAGCCCCTCTCGCACGAATTGCGGTGCGACCTCGATCGCCCTGGTCAGTGCGGCGGCGGCGAGTGCGTCGGCGACGCCGGCGGGTCCCTTGGGGCTGATATCGCCGACCTCGGCCAGGATCGCGGCCTTCGTGAAGGCGCGGTCGAGCAATTTGCCGTCCACCACACCGAGTTCGCCGTCGGCGGGCACGCCGATCCGGAAGCCGACCGTGCGGCGCGCCTTACTGCGGCGGGCCAGCGAGGCGGCCACCGGATCGTCGAGTCCGACGACGCCGACACGGCCATACAGCGCTCTGGACTTCGCCGCGGCATACGCATCGAGCCCGCCGTGCCAATCCAGATGATCCTCGGCCACATTCAGCACGACACCGGCCTCGGGCCGCACCGAAGGGGCCCAATGCAATTGGAACGAGGACAGCTCGACAGCCAACACCTGCGGACCGGGATTGCGCCGCAGCGCATCCAGGATCGGCAGCCCGATATTGCCGCAGGCGACACTGGCGATGCCCGCCGCGCGCAGAATCGAATGCACCATCGAGGTGGTGGTGGTCTTGCCGTTGGTGCCGGTCACCACCAGCCACTTGCGGACCGGACCGTAGATTCTGGCCTGATCGACCCACCAGGCGAATTCGACATCACCCCACACCGGGGTGCCCTCGGTGACGGCCGCGGCGAGCACCGGTGAGTCGGGTCGCCAGCCCGGGCTGGTGATGACCAGCGCGAAGCGGCTCCAGTCCGCGGACTCCAGTTCTGTGCAGGTCGCGATGTCCAGGCCGAGCCCGGCCGCCTCGGCCAGTGCGGCCGCGCCGCCGTCGGTGACCACCGGGCGCGCGCCGATATCGCGCAGCGGTTCGATCAGCGAGCGACCCGAAACACCCCATCCGGCCACCAGAACGTCACGGCCACGCAGGAATTCGAGCATGGGCCCTGGCGATCGCAGGGCCCGCGGAGAATGTTCGACCATCGCTACTTCACCCGACCGCTGAGAGATATTCGCTGTAGAACAGGCCGAGTCCGACCGCCGACGCCATGGCCGCCAGTAGCCAGAACCGGATGATCACCGTAGTTTCGGCCCATTTGCTGAGCTCGAAGTGATGATGGAACGGCGCCATCTTGAATAGCCGGTTGCGGGTTGTGCGGTACACCGCGACCTGCAACACCACCGAGGCGGTCTCGGCGACGAACAGCGCGCCGATCACGACCATTAGCAATTCCGTTCGCGTGGTGATCGAGAGTCCGGCGAGCATGCCGCCCAGTGCCAGCGAACCGGTGTCGCCCATGAAGATCTTTGCGGGCGCGGCATTCCACCACAGGAAGCCCACGCACGCGGCCGCGGCCGAGGCGCACACCAGTGCCAGATCCAGCGGATCGCGCACGTTGTAGCAGCCTGCCTCGGGAATCGTCGCGCAGGCATTGCGGTACTGCCAGAACGTGATGATCACGTAGGCGCCGAGCACCAGGCTCATCGAACCCGCGGCGAGACCGTCCAGGCCGTCGGTGAGATTCACCGCATTCGACCAGGCGACGACCAGCAGGCAGACCCAGCACAGGAAGATGATCGCACCCATCGACACCGTGGTGATGTCGCGGACATAGGACAGGTGCTTACTCGCCGGAGTCAGCCCGTTGCCGCCGTGGAACTGCAGCGCGAGCACGCCGAAGATGACCGCGGCGCTGAGCTGACCGATGTACTTGCCCGCGGCCGACAAACCCAGATTGCGCTGCTTGCGCAGCTTGATGAAGTCGTCGAGGAAGCCGACGACACCGAGTGCGGTGGTCAGCCCGAGCACCAGGATGCCCGAGGCCGACGGGCCGTCCGCGTCGTAGCCGATGCCGATGAGGTGTGAGCCGAGGTAGCCGGCCCACATGCCGACCAGGATGGCCACACCACCCATGGTCGGGGTGCCGCGCTTGGCCTGATGACTGGCCGGGCCGTCGACCCGGATCTCCTGGCCGAAGCCCTGCTTGGCGAAGATCCGTATCAACAGTGGCGTCAGCAGGATGGAGACCGCCAGCGCGATCCCCGCCGCGAACAGAATCTGCCTCATCCAAGAGCCTCCGTGCTACCCCTGCTAGTTCCCGCACGCTCCGTACCGGTCAAATGCTCGGCGACCTCCCACAGGCCGACCGCCTTGGACGCTTTGACCAGCACCACATCGCCCGACTCGACCTCGTCGTCGAGCAGCGCGATGGCCGCGCCGATATCGGGCACGAGGATCGACTCCTCGCCCCACGAGCCTTCCATTACCGCACCCTGGTGCATCGCGTGGGATGGCCTTCCGGTGCCGACCACGATCAACCGGGAGACATCCAAGCGCACCGCCAAGCGGCCGATCCGGTCGTGTTCGATGACCGATTCCTCGCCGAGCTCACCCATTTCACCGAGCACGGCCCAGCTGCGGCGCGGAGTGTCGCCCGCGCGGGACATGGTCACCAGGGCCTTGAGGGCGGCGCGCACCGAATCCGGATTGGCGTTATAGGAGTCGTTGACGACGGTGATGCCGTCGGCGGTGGTGCGCACATCCATGCGACGCGCCGAGGCGGCGTGCGCCCCGGACAGTGCCTGCGCGACGGTGTCGAGGTCGGCGCCGCATTCGAGCGCGACCGCGGCCGCGGCCAGTGCGTTGCCGACCTGGTGTTCGCCGTGCACGGCCAGCCGCACCGCAACGCTGCCCTCAGCGGTGTGCATGGTGAAACCCGCGCGTGCCTCGCCGTCGAGTTGTACATCGGTGGCGCGGATTTCGGCGTTGGTCGCCTGTCCGACCGTCACCACCCGGGCATTGGTGCGCG
This sequence comes from Nocardia nepalensis, assembly GCF_048910785.1. Classification (NCBI taxonomy): domain Bacteria; kingdom Bacillati; phylum Actinomycetota; class Actinomycetes; order Mycobacteriales; family Nocardiaceae; genus Nocardia; species Nocardia nepalensis. The sequence continues at coordinate 22,024 of NZ_JBKBET010000001.1, forward strand.
CGGCCATCGCGGCCACCTGCGGATCGTCGGCGTTGAGGACGGCGAGTCCGGTGGGCGGCAGTGCCTCGACCAGTTCGCCCTTGGTCTGCGCGATCACCTCGCGGCTGCCGAATTCGCCGAGATGGGCGGTGCCGACATTGAGCACCACGCCGATCTTCGGCGGCGCGACCCGCGCGAGCGCGGCGATATGACCCGGACCGCGGGCGGACAGTTCCAGCACCAGGAAGCGGGTGTCGGCATCGGCGCGCAGCGCGGTCCACGGATGACCGAGCTCGTTATTGAAGGAACCGGGCGGTGCGATGACCGGACCGAGCGGCGCGAGCACGGCGGCGAGCAGATCCTTGGTCGAGGTCTTGCCCGAGGAGCCGGTCACCCCGATCACCGTGAGTCCGCCTGCCGCGGAAAGACGTTCGACGCTCACCTGGGCGAGGGTAGCCAGCGCGGCCAGCACAGCGGCTCCCGACCCGTCCGAATCACCGGCCAGCGCAACGGATTTCGCGGGAACGGTGCCGGGGCTCGGGGTCACCACGATCGCGGGCACGCCCACCGGCCGGGCCGCGAGCACCGCGACCGCACCGGCGTCGATCGCTGTCTTCGCGTAGTCGTGGCCGTCGGCTTGCTCGCCGGGCAGGGCCAGGAAAAGATCCCCGGAACCGATTCGGCGCGAATCGAATTCGACCGAACCCGTTACCGTCACCTCCGGGTCGGGGGCGTCGTGCAGCGTGCCGCCGACGACCTCCGCGATCTCCCGCAGTGTCATCTCGATCATGAAACCGTCAAGTCCTCCGCGTCCGACCCCTGCGGACTCTGCTCAGTGTTGTCATCCTGCGTCGCCTGGTCGCCGCGCAGGCTCCGCTCCGGTCCCCCGAGTCGCCGTTCCAACGCCGCCGCGAGCACCTCGCGGTCGTCGAACGGATACTTCACACCCTGGATCTCCTGCCCGGCCTCATGGCCCTTGCCCGCCACCAGCACCACGTCACCGGGACGGGCCCAGTCGACGGCGGCGGCGATGGCCGCGACCCGGTCCCCGATCTCGCGCACCTCGCCGCGTTCGGCGGGCGGGACCTCCAGCGCACCTCTGCGCAGTGCGGCACGGATCGCGGCCGGATCCTCGGAGCGCGGATTGTCATCGGTAATGATCAGCAGGTCGGCGCCGCGCGCACCGGCCGCACCCATCAGCGAGCGCTTGCCCGCATCCCGGTCACCGCCCGCGCCGACGACCACGGCCAGCCGACCACCGGTATCCGCGGCAGTGTTGGATTCGCGGCGCCCGCCGTGGCCACGCTCGGCAACCGCCTCCGGGCCCGTCGCTCCCGCCGCCAGATGGCCGCGCAGCGTGGCGATCACCGACTCCACCGCGGCGGGTTTGTGCGCGTAGTCGACGATGGCCAGGAAATCCTGGCCCCGCTCGACCCGCTGCATCCGGCCCGGAACGTCCACGGTGGCCAGCGCGGGCGCCGCGACGGCGGCATCGGCTCCGGCGGCCGCGCACACGGCGACCGCGAGCAGTCCGTTGGCGATGTTGTAGCGGCCCGGAAGCCGCAGGCGCACGTCGACATTCGTCTCCGGTCCGGCGGCGGTGAACTCCTGTTCGCCGCCGTGCGCGGATATCTCGCCGGTGAGCTGCCAAGTGCCGGAACCGGTGGTGGACACGGTGATCGGGTCGGCGAGGTCGGCGGCGAGGCGCTGTCCCCACTCGTCATCCACGCAGATGACCGCGGTGCGCGCGGCGATCGGCGACTCCGGTTCGAACAGCCTGCGCTTGGCGGCGAAGTAGTCCTCGAAGTCGGCGTGGAAGTCCAGGTGGTCCTGCGACAGATTGGTGAACGCGCCCACCGTGAAGCGCACGCCGTCCACCCGGCCCAGCGCCAGGGCGTGGCTGGAGACCTCCATCACGACCGCGTCCACACCCTGCTCGACCATCAGCGCGAAGATCGCGTGCAGCTGCGGCGCCTCGGGCGTGGTCAACGCGCTCGGCACCCGGCGACCGCCGATCCTGGTCTCGATGGTGCCGATCAGCGCCGTGGACAGGCCGGCGGCGGCCAGTCCGGCCTCCACCAGATATGCGGTGGTGGTCTTGCCGGAGGTGCCGGTTATGCCGACGATGCGCAGTTGCTCCGACGGATTGCCGTAGAGCGCGCCCGACAGCTCGCCGAGCACCGACCTCGGCTGCTCACGCACCAGCACCGGCACGCCGAGATCACCGGCCAGCTCCGCACCCGCCGGATCGGTGAAGATCGCGACCGCGCCCCGTTCGACGGCGTCGCGAGCGAACCGGGCCCCATGCGACTGCGCGCCGGGCAGCGCGGCGAACAGGTCACCCGGCAGCACCGCGTTCGAGCGCTGCTCGATGCCGGTGACCTGGATCTGGGCGAGATCCGCACGCGACGAGCTGGCGCCGGTCAGTGCCAGCACGGTGGACAACGACGTCGACCGCGGATGGGTCGGCCGGAGCGCGTGCTGGCTGGACTGCGCGGGCACAGGGCTCCTCTCGGGAATCGGCACGGATGGGACTGAGTGGATCTATAGGAAGGCAGGGAACGTCGAGTCAGGTTACCGACGTCGGCTCGCGGCCGAACAACGCGGCTCCAATCTTATGGAGCCTGCAGAACGAACCGCCGCGACGGCTCGGGCGAGGGCGGGATCCGGTCGCGTTGCAGCGCCCAGGAGGCGATGTTGTGGAACAGCGGCGCCACCGACCCGCCGCCGCTGCCGTCGGAGCTGCGAATCGGCGCGTCGAGCATCAGGCCGATGACATAGCGCGGATTGTCCGCGGGGGCCATGCCGGCGAAGGTGATGTAGAACGACGAGGTCGAATAGCAGCGGCAGCTCGGATCGACCTTCTGCGCGGTGCCGGTCTTACCCGCCACCTGATAGCCATCGATCGACGCTGGCGAACCGGTGCCCGTCTGCACACCCATCGGATCGCGCTGCACGACCGCCTGGAACATGGTGCGCAGCGTCGCCGCGGTCTGCTCGCTGACCACCCGCACGCCATCGGGCTGGGTCTCCTCGGTGCGGGTGCCGTCCGGCGCGACTTTGGCCTTGACGATGCGTGGCGGAATCCGCAGGCCGCCATTGGCTATGGCCTGGTACATCCCGGTCATCTGCAGGTTTGTCATCGAAAGGCCCTGTCCGATGGGCAGATTCGCGAAGGTACCGCCGGACCACTGGTCGCGCGCCGGCACCTGCCCCGGACTCTCACCCGGCAGTCCGACACCGGTGCGCTGACCGAGGCCGAACCGGTTGACCATATCCGCGAACCGGTCCTCACCGACCCGCTGCGCCAGCATCAGCGTGCCGACATTGGAGGACTTACCGAAGATGCCGGTGGTGGTGTACGGCGTGGTGCCGTGCACCCAGGCATCGTGCACGGTGACACCCGCCATCCGGATCTCACCCGGAACCTGTAGCACCTCATCGGGATTGGTCAATCCGTATTCGATGGCCGCGGCCGCGGTCACGATCTTGTTGACCGAGCCGGGCTCGAACGGGTCCTGCACCGCGGGGTTCTGCATTTCGGCATTGCCCCAATGCTGTGGTCCCAGTCCGGGATTGAAGGTGTTGTCATTCGACATCGCCAGTACCTGGCCGGTTTTCGCATCCAGCACGACGGCCGAGGCCGCGTTCGCCCCGGACGTCTCCTTGGCCTGCTGCACCTGCTGCTGCACGTAGTACTGCAGATCCGAATCGAGGGTCAGCTCGACGCCGTAGCCGTTCACCGCGGGCTGCTTATCGCGCCAACTGCCGGGAATGACCGCGCCGTCGGACCCACGATCGTAGGTGTGCGAGCCGTCGGTACCCGCCAGCAGCGAGTCCAGTGACGATTCCAGCCCCATTTGGCCGTGTCCGTCCCAACCGGTGGTGCCCAGCACATTGGCGGCCAGCGATCCGCCCGGATATTCGCGCACATCCTGGCGTTCGACGCCGACCTCGGGACACAGCACGGTGATATCGGAGGCGATGCGCGGATCGACATTGCGGGCGAGATAGACGAAGGTGTCGTCACTCTTCATCTTCTCCAGCAGCGCGGATTCGGCGGGCGCGTCCTTGCCGAGCTTGTCGTGAATGGTCTTCGCGATAGTTTTGAGCCGCTCCTCCGGATCCGGCGCCTTGGCCGATTTGGCCTTCGCATCGGCGAGTTGCTTGCGCACGATCGGCGGCTGGAAGTTCAACGCCTGTGCGCTCAGCGTGAACGCGAGGGATTTGCCGTTGCGGTCGGTGATGGGTCCGCGGGTCGCCGTATCGATCTTGCGAGTGGTGCGCTGATCGGCCGCCTGCGCGGACAGGCTCGGCGCGGAAATGCTCTGCACCCACAGTAACTGGAGCGCGACGACCGCCAGCGCGACCAGCATGATCACCCGGCCGACACCCAAGCGCAGACGCAGCGGCCGGTCGACGGTGGCCGTGCGCGGTCTGGATGCACCGGTCGCCCTCGACGATCCAGCCTTGGACGCCGCTGGCCCGCGGCGCTGGCGCGACGCGGGCTTGGTCTGACGCATGCTCATCGGGCGCCCCCGTCCGGGGTGCCCGGTGGTTCGGATTGCGCTTCTGCCTGAGGTGTCGCGGGCTGGGGTGTTTCCGGTTGGGGCGTCGCGGGCCGCGGCGTTTCGGGCTGCGGTGTTTCCACCGGAGCCAGCGCGGCGGGACTCGGCGTCGGCAGCGAACTGGCAGGCGTCGGGCTGGGCTGTCCGGCAACGGCATTCGCGGGCTGCCCGGTATTCGGCTGGGCGGACGGAGTCGGCGCGGGCGTGGTCGTCACCGGAACCACCCGCTCGCCGCGGGCCAGCGCGTTACCCGGCTGCGCGGTGGTCGGCGCGGTCGGCGAGGGGTTCAGCGGGGGCACGGGTGCGCCCTGGGCGGGCGTCGGCTTGCCGATCACCGTCACCCCGCCATCCGGCCCTATCACCAGCCGGGCCGGATCCTTGGCCGGGATCATCCCGAGTTCGCGGGCCCGCGCGGCGAGTTCGGGCGCGGAGTCGGCGGCCTCCACCTCGCGCTGCAGCGCCGCCCGTTCGTCGGCCAGCCTGCGGTTGGTCGCCCTGGCGTCGCCGAGCTGATAGCTGTCCTCCGCCGAGCGGGTGGTGAGCAGCAGGGTGAGCGCGAGACCGCAACCGAGCAGCGCAATGATCGCCGCTACGAACGGAATTCGCTCCGTCATCGCCGAGGCGCGCAGCTTCGGCAGGTCCTGGCGGCCCCCCGACTGCTCGGCCCGCATCCGGCGCTTGGCGTAGGCCCGTTGTGCGGCACCCGATTTCACCCGCTCGGCGGCCTGAACCCGGCGGGCGATCCGGCCCGGCGCCTCGACGGTACGCGTGCGCACACTCATGCAGTCCCCTCCTGGATTCGCTCTGCCGCGCGCATCCGCACAGGAGCCGCCCGCGGGTTCTCTTCGATCTCTTGTTCGGTAGCCTTCTCGGCGCCCCGGGTCAGCAGCTTGAATTCCGGTCCCATACCGGGCAATTCGACCGGCAGGTCGACCGGTGTCCGCGATGTGGTGCGCGGCGCCAACTCCTGTTTGACCACCCGGTCCTCGAGCGACTGATACGACATGATCACGATTCGCCCGCCGACCCGCAGCGAGTCGAGGGCGGCGGGCAGTGCGGCCCGCAGCGAATCGAGTTCGCCGTTGACCTCCACCCGCAGCGCCTGGAAGGTCCGCTTGGCCGGGTGGCCGCCGGTCCGCCTGGTCGCGGCCGGGATTGTCGCGTAAAGCAATTCGACCAGTTCGGCACTTGTGGTGAACGGCTTCTGCTGGCGACGGCGCACAACCGCGGAGGCGATTTTGCCCGCGAAGCGTTCCTCGCCATAGGTTTTCAGCACCCGCGCCAAATCGCCATGGCTGTAGGTGTTGAGCACATCGGCGGCGGTGATGCCGGTGGTCGGGTCCATCCGCATATCCAGCGGCGCGTCGACGGAGTAGGCGAAGCCGCGCTCGGCCTCGTCCAGCTGCATCGAGGAGACGCCGAGATCCATCAGGATGGCGCTCACCGAACGGGTGGTCGGCAGTCCGGCCTGTTCGAGCGCGGCGGCGATTCCGTCATATCGGATGTGCACCAAGGTAATTCGGTCCGCGAACGGGGCCAGGCGGGCACCCGCCAGCGCGAGCGCGTGGGTGTCGCGGTCGAGTCCGACGAGATGGATGTTCGGGTAGGTCCGTAGGAAGTGTTCGGCGTGACCGCCCAAACCCAGCGTGGCGTCTACATAGACGGCGCCGGGTTCGGACAGTGCCGGGCCGAGCAGCGCGTCGGCTCGCTGGAGTAGAACCGGAACATGGCGGGGGCCGTCGTGTTCACGGTTCACCTCGTCCTCCCGGAATCGTGCCTCGCGTCGTTGCGCACCGAGCGGTGCCATTGGTTCACTCGCTACGCCCGATCACGGGTCGCCTTGTTACACAGCTGCTTTCAAAAATACGAATGCCCCGGGGTCTCTGACCGGAGCCTCGGCACCTGGCGTCGGGGAAGTACGTCAGGGTCCGCGCGTCCGGGCAGAGGCCGCGTGGCACTCGTTCGCTCAGGGCTAGAAGATGCCGCCCAGCGACTCGTCTCTCGCTTCGGCGTAGTCCTCCTCGTGCTCGGCGAGGTAGGACTCCCACGCCTGCTTATCCCATATCTCGAGGAAGTCGACCGATCCGATCACGACACAATCCCGCGAAAGGTTCGCGTAGCGACGATGATCGGCCGACAACACGATCCGGCCCTGGGCGTCCGGACGCTGTTCATCGGTTCCGGCCGCAAGTGCCCGGACGAACGCGCGCGCCTGCGGATTGCTTCGAGACGCCGCCGCGGCTCGCCGAGCGAGCGCGGTGAACTCTTCCTTGGGGTATACGGCAAGGCTGTGGTCCTGACCCTTCGTGACCATCAACCCTCCCGCCAGATCGTCTCGAAACTTCGCAGGCAACGTCAGTCGCCCCTTGTCATCCAACCGAGGAGTGTAGGTACCGAGAAACAACCCGCTACCTCCTGGATCAACCCCGCTACGCGGGGAGCGCGATCTCCTCGGATGTATGCCCTTCCTCTAGTGCGCGCTCCACATTACCCCACTTTCCCCCACTTTCAATCGAAACTCGGGGTGATCTGGCTCCCCGCGTCGTCGATTACGCAGGTCATCCCAGCTATCACGGTGGTGGAGAACTTTTTCCGTGTTCTGGCGACACGCGCCGCACGGCCAGACGATCGCCCGACAACAACCAGCAAACGCCCTGGTTCGCCCCATTTCAACCAATGATGGGCGGCCGCGCGGGTGGGTGGTGGGGCACGGTGGGGGAAGATCGTGGGGCGTTGTGGGGTACCGCCCGCGGAGACCACCCAGCAGCCGGGCGGTTCACACATGCGAACGCGCCGCCGCACCCTTTCGGTGCGGCGGCGCGTTTCGATATGTAGATGTCGGCTACGGGCGCGCTACTCCTGATCGAAGCGGCGGCGGAACCGATCCTCCATGCGTTCGGAGAAACCACCGGACTTGCGCTGTCGCCCACGTCCGCTCGATCCACCACTCGCGCCACCGGATTGGGCATTGCCCGACCGGTCGCCCTTGGCGATGCCCTTGGAACTGCCGAGCAGCAACAGCACGCCTGCGGCGAACATCACGATGAATCCGATCAGGCTGATGATCGGAAAGTCGCCGAGCTTCACCGGAGCGGCGATGCCAGCGACGAGTAGAAACAGACCAAGGACGAACAAGGCCGCGGCCTGGAGTCTGCGGCGACTCGAGGTCGAGCGAAGGCGTCCGCCGCGGACGGACGACGCGAACTTCGGATCCTCAGCATAGAGCGCGCTCTCGATCTGTTCGAGCATGCGCTGCTCGTGCTCGGAGAGTGGCACGGTACCTCCCCCGGCACTAGGACGTGGCTGTCGCCTCCGGGTAGGCGACAGATAGCCAAGGTCGGCTATCTGCCACCAATGATACGAGTTCGATCAGTGCCGTACCACCTACTCGCCGATAACTAAGCGGTCATACCGCCCGACCACCCCGGCGCAGGGCGCAGTCGAGCACCGGCGTTCAGCAGATCTTCGATGTCGTGGAGGAATGCGCCCACCCGCGAATAGAACTCGTCGGCCTGCTGATCATCGATGTTGCGGTCCAGCCCCGCCTCCAGCGCCGCCCTGATCTCCGAGCGAGCGCTGAAGTAGTCGGCCCACATGACGAATTCGGGCGCGGCGCGCTGCATCAGCACCCAGGCATTGCGCGAACGCGCCCGCGGCGCGGCGTCCGCCCCGGTATACGCGAGCACCGCCCCGGCGCCGCGCAATGCGGCGAGATACGCGGTCCGGAAACGCTCGCGCGGGTCCAGCTCGCCCGCCGCCTGCATCAGCAAGCCGTCCGCCCGCTGCAGCAGCTTGCCCGCCTTGCCGGGTTGCCCCGGGTGTTCGATCCGACCAGACATCAGCCGTCCCTCCGAGTCGCTCACCTGGCCTATCCTGGGCGCGAGCGCCGAGTTTCCCAACACCGCGCGGATCGAACAGGTATTCGAACGTTTGAATTGAGATTGAATATAGGGACACCCACCGACAACTTTCCGCGGACCGACGAGAGCCATGACCGCCGTCAAGCCCAAACACACCCCCGCAAACGCACCCGTCGTCATCGATCTATCGATCACGGCCCTACGCTCCCGGCTGCACGATGCGCTGGCGGTGTACGTCGCGGCGATGGAGTATCCACACGGCACCGAGCACCATCGCGCGCCGATGTGGACCGAGCACACCACTCGCCCCGGCTGGCAGGCCGTCGCCGCCGTCGTCCCCGATGATTCCGGGCAGATCGACCTGCGGACCGCGCCGATCGTGGCCATCGCCTACGGCTATCGCGGCGCCGCCCACCAGTGGTGGCATCAGCAGGTGCACAGCGGGATGCGCCGCTCGGGGTGGCCGGAACACTCTGCGCGCGAACTACTTTCGGACTATTTCGAATTGACCGAGTTGCATGTGCATCCCTCGGCGCAGGGCCGAGGCATCGGCGCCGCGCTGCTGACCCGGCTGCTGGCGAACCGCACCGAGAACGTGGTGCTGCTGTCCACACCCGAGGTGGAGCGCGAGGCCAACCGCGCCTGGAAGCTGTATCGGCGACTCGGATTCACCGATGTGATCCGGGATTTCGTCTTCGCCGGGGATACCAGGCCGTTCGCGATCCTCGGGCGGCGGCTGCCCCTGTGACGGTCGTTGTCGTCGGGTCGGGCCACAACGCGCTGGTCGCCGCATGCTATCTGGCACGCGCCGGTGAGCGGGTGGAGGTGCTCGAACGCGATGAGGTGCTCGGCGGCGCGGTGTCGACGGTCGAACGCTTCCCCGGCCATCTGGTCGATCGCGGATCCTCGGCGCACATCATGGTGCGCCATACCGGGATCATCGAGGAACTGGAGCTTTCTCGCTTCGGACTGCGCTATATCGACTGTGATCCTTGGGGTTTCACGCCCGCGGGACCGGATGGTGGTGCGCCGATCGTGTTCCATCGTGATCTCGATCGCACCTGTGCGGGGATCGCGGAGGTCTGCGGCGCGCGGGATGCGGCGGCGTATCGGCGCTTCGTCGAGATCTGGGGACCGCGCTCGGCGCGGGTGATGCGCGCGTTCGGCGGCGCGCCGACGCCGGGCCGGCTGTTGCGTTCATTCTGGGGGCTGGACGCGCGCGATGGCGGGAGTGCGCTGTCGCGGGAGTTCCTGCAGACCGGGGATGCGCTGCTGGACGCCTACTTCGACGACGAGCGACTCAAGGCGTCGCTGGCCTGGTTCGGGGCGCAGTCCGGGCCGCCGATGTCGGAACCGGGGACCGCGCCGATGGTCGGATTCGCCGCGCTGATGCACACCTTGCCGCCCGGGCGGGCGGTGGGCGGGAGTGGCGCGCTCACAACGGCATTGGTCGCGCGGTTGCGTGCCGACGGCGGTGTTGTGTCGGCGGGCGATGCGGTCACCGCACTTCGACAGGTCGGTTCGGGCTGGCGGGTTTCGACCGCTTCGGGCCGAATTCTGCACGCGGACACCGTGATCTCGGGAACGCATGTGCTGACCACGCTGGATCTGTTGCGGGACGGCGGATTCGACGGTGCCGTGCTCGACGACTGGCAGCGGCGGATCCGGGTCGGTCCCGGCATCGGCATGGTGGTGCGGCTCGCGACCAACGCGCTGCCGCAGTATCCCGGAAGCTCGACTGCCGAATCCGCCAACGGTCTGCAGTTTCTGGTTTCGGATCGACGCCAGCTGCGCCGGGCGCACGGTGCGGCCTCGGCCGGTGATCTGCCGCCGCGTCCGGTGGTGCTCGCGATGAGCTTCAGCGCGCTGGACCCGAGCATCGCCCCCGCCGGTGAACATCAACTCTCGCTCTGGGCGCAATGGCATCCGTACCAGTTGGCCGACGGGAGCGACTGGGCGGCGCACGCGGAGCCCGAGGCCGATCGGCTCATCGCCGAAGTCGACTCCTACGCACCGGGTTTCGCGGCGAGCGTGCTGCGGCGGTATGTGCAGACGCCGGTGGATCTGGAGCGTGAGATGGGGTTGCGCGGCGGGAACGTGATGCATGTGGAGATGTCGCTGGATCAGATGATGTTGTGGCGGCCGCTGCCGGAATTGTCCGGGCAGCGGGTGCCGGGGGCGGCGGGGTTGTATTTGACCGGGGCGTCGACGCATCCGGGCGGCGGGGTGTCGGGGGCGAGTGGGCGCAGTGCGGCGCAGTTGGTGCTGCGTGATCGACGGCGTAATCGGTTTCCCCTGCTGCGCAGGCGATGACAGAGCCGGATCCGCAAACGGACTGCTGGCAATGGACGCCGCGATTCGTCGTGCCGGCGGTATTCGCGGTGCTGCTCGTGCTCGCGCAGATCGGTTATCCGCTGTCCTCGGGCATCGCTCGCGATCGGGTGACCGTTGTGGTGGTGATGTTGTCGGCGGGCACGGCGTTGGTGCATGCCGCAGCGACGCGCGGGATTCGGTATGCCGTGGGCTTTCTGATGATCGTCTCCGGGCTCGGACTACTTGCCGAGATCATCGGCACCGCGACCGGATTCCCGTTCGGCTGTTATGACTACGCCGACGGCAGGATAGGTCCTACCGTGGCGGGGGTGCCGTTGGTGGTCGCGCTGGCCTGGACGGGCGGGCTGTACCCGGTGTGGGTGGTGGCCGGGCTGCTGACTCGACGGCTGCTCGGCCGGGTGCTGATGACGGCGGTAGGCGCGGTGGGTTGGGACCTGTTCCTGGATCCACAGATGGTGGCGGACGGGCAGTGGAGTTGGTGTGCCGCGGGGTGGGGTCTGCCCGGGCTGCACGAGATTCCATATACGAACTACCTGGGCTGGTTCGCCGTGGCGGTGGTCATGGCGGCACTGCTGACCGGTTTGGATCGTGTGGTGGGAATGCGGGTGATGGGCGCGCGATCGGCGGGTGTGCGGGTTTCGAACGCGGAGACCACCGGAGGTGGAACCTCGCCGGCGGAGTCGAGAACCGGAGCCAGGGAGTTGCAGACCGCGCTGGCGTCGACTGCTCCCGGATCGGAGGAGGAAGCGCGGGGGCCGGGATGCCGAATTCCGGCGGGGGTACTGGTGCCGGTCGCGGTGTTTCTGTGGACGTGGTTGGGGTCCACGCTTGCGCATGCGGTGTTCCTCGATCTGCCGTATTCGGCATGGTATGGGTGTGTCGGGTTGGGGGTGCTCGGCGTGCCGCTAATGGTGCGGTTGGTCGGCGCTCGGCGGGGGTGAATGGTGCGGACACCATTTGTCCGATACTTCAGTCCATGCGCGTTCCGCCCGTCGCGTGGCAATCCGGGTCGGCGGCCTGGCACGATGTGAGCCGTGCAGCCGAGTCCTCTCACCGCAATGCCCGATACCCCGGTTCTACGTTCGCCCCGGCCCGGGGCGCGGGTAGCGGCGGCAGTTCTGCTGGCCGCATTGTTGGTGCCCGTGCTCGCGGGCTGCCTGCGGGTGCAGGTTTCGATGGGTGTGTCGTCCAATGACCGGGTCTCCGGCCGGATCGTCGCCGCGGTCGTGCCCGCGGATGCCAATGACAAGGGCCCGCAGCTGAAGGCGCCCGATTCGCTGGCCGCGAAGGTGCGAGTCGAGCCGTACAGCCAGGACGGCTACGTCGGCAGCAAGGTGTTCTTCGAGGATCTGTCCTTCGGCGAGGTCGGCCAGCTCGGCGGACTCTCCGAGCAGACCCAGGGCATGTTCAATCTGTCGTTCCAGCGCACCGGCGACCTGGTCAGCCTCAACGGCCGAGTCGACCTGAAAGCCGTGCCACCGCACGGCTCGGACGTGCAGTTCACGGTGGCATTCCCGGCCCGGGTCGCCAAAACGAACGGCAACCGCGAGGACGACTCCACCGTCTCCTGGAAACTCCCGCCCGGCGACGTCTCCACCCTGCGCGCCGAAGTCAGCTACGCAGACCCGAACACCCGCTCCTTCGCGGGCTGGGCCGGAATCGTCGGCGGCATCACCCTCGCCGTCGCCGCCATCATCGCCGCCATCGCCTACATGGACCGCAACCCCGCACCCCCCGGCGCCCCCCAAGGCGGTTTCTCCCTGAACAGCCTGTTGCGTTCGCGGATCCGACGCTGACCTTGCCGAGGGCGGCCGCGGCTGTCGGGACCCGGATCGGCGCGGCGATCGCGTTGTTCGGTTGCGGGGTTGCGCTATTCAACCGGGCCACGGTGCGCAGGCTGTCAACTGGATCGACAACCGCGATCGAACACGTGACGATCTGCGTCCCCGCGCGTGACGAGGCGCGGCGACTGCCCGGGCTGATCGACGATCTTCGACGGCAGGTGGGGGTACCGCGGCTGCGGGTGCTGATACTCGATGACGCGTCCAGCGACGGGACCGAAGCGGCCGCGGTGGCCGCGATCGCGGGCGATGCCCGATTCACGGTGATCCGATCCGAGGCCGAACCCGCGCCGGGGTGGACCGGGAAGGCCGCGGCCTGCGCCCGGCTGGCCGAGTTGGCCGACGCGTCGGTGCTGATCTTTCTCGACGCCGACGTGCGGCTGGCGCCGAGCGCGGTCGCCGCCGCGGTCGCCGAGCTGCGCCGGAGCGGGGCCGCGTTGCTGTCGCCGTGGCCGTATCAGGTGGCCGAATCGCTCGCCGAGGCGCTGGTGCAGCCGCTGCTGTGCTGGTCGTGGGCGGCGACCCTGCCGATCGCGATCGCCAACCGCAGCCGCAGACCCTCGACAGCGGTCGCCTGCGGCCAATTCCTCGTCTTCGATGCCGCCGCCTACCGCGCCATCGGCGGCCACACCTCGGTCGCCGCCAGCCCCACCGAGGATCTGGATATCGCTCGCGCCCTGCGCCGTTCCGGTCGCCGCACCGAACTGGTCTCTGCGGGCCGCTCGGCGCGCACCCGAATGTACCGCGACGCAACCGAACTCGAAGCAGGCTATACCCGCTGGCTCTGGTCGGCATACGGCGGCACGACAGTCGGCGGCGCGGCCGTGGGAGCTATCGCCGCACTGGCCTACTGGGTACCACCCCTCGCCGCCATCGCCGGTCGCGGCCGGACGCGCGCCACCGGTCTCATCGGCTACACCGCCGCAGTCACCAGCCGCCTACTCACCCGCTCCCTGGAAAACGGCCCCCTCACCCGCACCGATACCCTTGCCGCCCTAGCACACCCACTCTCCATCGCCGCCTACCTCCGCCTATGGACCCACTCCCACCAAGCCCACCGCACAAACACCCTGACCTGGAAAGCCCGCCCCCTCACCCCCACCCACTGACCCGCCCCTCTCCCCGCCGCCCTCAATTGGCGACCAAGATCAGGTGGAATCTATGGCGGCATCGCCCGAGAGAACCCCGCCACCAGTTCCACCTGATCTTGATCGAATCCGCGGCAGGTTCGCGACCCCGCTTGGTGGGTCTGGTTGGCGACGTTGGAGTTCGCCGGGGTCAGCGGACCGTGGTGATGCCCACGGTCGGGAGGAAGTAGCAGGGCTTGCCGCCGTTGTCGATGGATCCGAAGACTGCGGCGAGGACGGTGCCGGAGCCGGTGTCGACCGGGACGGCGCGGACGCCGCCGGCGGGAAATGCGCTGAAGAAGTCCTGGATGGCGCGTTCGGCGAGTGGTCTTACCTCGGCGGGGATTTCGGCGGGGACGATCGATCGGACCACGTCGGAGAGCGGGCCCATCGCGGTAATACCGCTGCGGCCGTTTGCCAGGTTCACCCAGGCGACATTCATGCCGGAGACGTTCGTGCGCTCCGGCCCCACGCCGTAGGGCACGAAGGTGAACATCGTCTGGCCCGACTTGACCGCGGACAGGTCGAGTCCGGGGATGGCCACAGTCGTCTTCGGCCACGGGCCGGGAACCGCGCCGGCGACGGCGGGGGTCAGGCCGAGGGTGGTGTCGTTGGAGCAGAAGGCCGCGGCCGCCGGATACAGGAACGGGTCGATGCCGAAGGCGCGCAGCGCTTCGACGGCGGCTCGGTAGGCGCTGAGTAAATCGCCGGGCGCGGCGGTACCGGCTTGGCCGGCCGGCTCGCCCGGCGTGGTCACCGCGGGTACGGGCATCGGCGCGGGAGCCGCGGCGGCGATGCCGGGGGCGGCGAGTGTCACCGCGGCCGCACCGGTCGCGATGGCGGTAAGCGTGGTCAGACGGCGCAGCACGGTCATACAGACCTCCTCATCGTCGGGCACGATCGAGGTCCGAGAGTACTCCGGCAAACCTTCGCAACTGGGCTCATTTCGACTGCCAACTCGGCCGCGTCGCGCGCCCGATCGGACTGCCGCACCGACCCGCCGCGCGGGCGAACCAGACGAAAGGCGCGGAAAGGACTGCGCCCCATGCACCACGAGCAACCGCACGACCGGGCCAATAATCGCTGCTCATGGCCATTCGGACAAGGTCTGCGCTCACGCTGATTCGTACCCTTGTGCCGGACTTCGCCTGCTTCGCATGATATTTCGGCTAGACCCATTGACCGACCCGTGCTCGGCGTCGGACACACCATCCAGAGCGACCGAGAGACCTGGCTCGTCGACGTCGCAGCAACCCCCCGGCCACCGGGTGCGGGTGCTTCCGCCGGGAACGATGGAGGAACCGAAATCATGAGCGCGTCCGTCGCATCCGATGCTGTGGCATCGGATGCCCCGATACCGGGTGCCCACACACCCGATGCCACGGCATCAGGTGCACTCGGCGCTGCCGTAACCACCGCCGACGCCCCCACCGTCGCAAGGACCTGGCACCCGTGGCGCTGGGTGGTCAGCGTCATCGCACTCGTCCTGCTCGCGCAGTTCATCCACGGGCTGGTCACCAATCCGGGCTGGGATTGGTCGACCTTCGCCAAGTACTTCACCGCGAAGTCGGTGTTGTCGGCGCTGAAGGTCACGCTGGAGCTGACGCTGTGGGGTACGGCACTCGGATTCCTGATCGGCACCGCGCTGGCGATCGCCCGGTTGTCGAATAATCCGGTGCTGCGGGTGATCTCGTGGGTCTACATCTGGGCGTTCCGGTCGATTCCGCTGATCGTGCAGCTGTTGTTCTGGTTCAACATCGCCTACCTCTACAACACGCTCTCACTCGGGATCCCGTTCGGCCCCGGCTTTCTCACCTTCGAGGTGAACGGCGTGATCAGCGGGTTCACCGCGGCGGTCATCGGCCTGGCACTGCATCAGGCCGCGTATTCGGCCGAGATCATCCGGGCGGGATTCATCTCGGTCGATCCCGGACAGCTGGAAGCCGCCGCGGCGCTCGGCATTCCGCGCCTGCGCCAGTTCCGCACCGTCATCGTCCCGCAGGCCATGCGCTCGATCCTGCCGAATGCGACCAATGAGGTGATCAGCCTGTTCAAGGGCACCTCGATCGTCTCGGTGATGGCGATCGCCGAACTCTTCTACCAGGTTCAGGTGATCTACGGGCGCAATGGCCGGGTGGTCCCACTGCTCATGGTCGCCACGGTCTGGTACATCGTGCTGACCACGATTCTCTCGGTGGCGCAGTACTACATCGAACGCCACTACGCCAAGGGCGCGCACCGCACACCCCCGCCGACGCCATTGCAGAAGGTGTGGAGCAAGCTGCGCGAAATCGCCGAAAGCGGTTCCGCCGCACCGCGCGGAGCGACCCGATGAGCGCGCCGGCAGCCGACGCGGTCGGCACCGACAAGGCCCCGGCCGTAGCGGTCCGCGGCGTGCGAAAGTCCTACGGCGCCACCGAGGTACTGCGACACATCGATCTGATTGTGCGTGCCGGCGAGGTGGTCACCGTGATCGGCCCGTCCGGCTCCGGCAAGTCGACCCTGCTACGCGTGGTCAACCACCTGGAGTCGCTGGACGCGGGCACCGTGCACATCGACGGCGAGCTGATCGGATACCGGCTGCGCCGCAACAAGTTGCACGCGCTGTCCGATCGCGAGGTGCGCAAGCAGCGCTCGCACATCGGCTTCGTCTTCCAGCAGTTCAATCTCTTCCCGCATCTGACGGTGCTCGACAATGTCACGCTCGCGCCGATTTCCGCGCAGGGTCGCCCGCGCCAGGAAATCGAGCGCGAGGCAAAGGAACTGCTGGACCGCGTCGGGATCGGCGAACTGGCCGACGCCTATCCGCGGCGGCTGTCCGGCGGACAACAGCAGCGCGTGGCCATTGCCAGGGCGTTGGCGCTGCGACCGCCGGTGATCCTGTTCGACGAACCGACCTCCGCACTGGATCCGGAACTCGTCGGCGAGGTCCTCGACGTGATCCGCGATCTCGCCGACGGCGGCACCGCGCTGGTGATCGTCACCCACGAAATCGGTTTCGCCCGTGAGGTGGCCGACACCGTCGTATTCCTCGACGGCGGCGTGATCGTCGAACAGGGCCCGCCCGTCGCCGTGCTCGACAACCCCGAGCATCCGCGCACCCGCGCATTTCTATCCCGAGTCCGCTGAGCGCGGTGCGCGCTCCCCGATGAACAGGTATTCCATGAAGATCTCCGCCCTGGTCGGCCTGGCCGCCACGGTCGCCCTGCTGGCCACCGGCTGCGGCACCGACCCCGATGCGGAAAACTCCGCCCAGCCCGCCGGTTCGATCACCTTCGACCTCTCCCCGGCCCAGTCCGGCCGGATCCACGCGCCCAAGGTCGATGCCATCGCCGCCGAACTGCCGCAGGCCATTCGGGACCGTGGCACGCTGGTGGTGACCGGATCGGGCAGCGCCGCACCGCCGCTGCGGTTCTACGCCACCGACGATAAGACCATCGTCGGTTCCGAGGTCGATTTCGCCTCGCTCATCGCCGATATCCTCGGACTGAAACTCGTTGCACAGGTGGCCGATTGGTCGCAGAACTTCGTGCGGGTCGACTCCGGCGAGGCCGATGTGTTCATCTCCAACGTCACCGTGACCGAGGAGCGCAAGGAGAAGTACGACTTCGCCACCTACCGCAACGACACCGTCGCGCTGGAGATCCCCAAGCAGAGCACGCTCGACTACAAGGATCGCAAGAGCCTGGCGGGCAAGCGGATCGGCGTCGGCAGCGGCACCAATCAGGAGCAGCTGCTGGTGAAGTGGAACGAGCAGAACATCGCCGAGGGCCTGCCCGCCATCGATATCGCCTACTTCCAGCAGATCACCGACTACTATCTGGCGCTGGCCTCGCAGCGCCTCGACGGCTACATCGGCCCGAATCCGTCCGCGATCTATCACAGCACGACCGCGAACCAGACCAAGATCGTCGCGACCTTCTCCGGTGCGGGTGAAACGCTGCAGGGCGAGATCGGTGTGCTCACCAAGAAGGACAACGGTCTGATCGGCCCGATCAACAAGGCGATCAACAACGCCATCCAGACCGGCACCTATCAGCAGGTCATCGATCGCTGGGGATTGAAGACCGAGACCGTGCCGAGTTCCCGGATCAACCCGCCCGGCCTACCGAAGAAGTCGTGATCGGCTTATGACAGCACGACTTTCACCGATCACGCGGCGGACATCGGCGCGGCCGGAGCTGCGCGTGCACGCGGTCGCCCAGGATGATCCGCTGACCACACCACTGCTCGCCGAACTCGCCGTCGAATACAGCACCCGATACGGCGGAACCGTTGGCGAGGTGCACGATTCGCTGCGCGACTACCCGGCGCAGGAGTTCGCTCCGCCGCGTGGCGGACTGCTGGTGGTCACCCGCGACGGAGAACCCGTGGCGGGTGGGGCATTCCGCCGCTACGACGACGAAACCGCCGAGCTCGAACGGATCTGGACCGCCCGCGAACACCGCAGGCAGGGGCTCGGCCTATTCGTGCTCGAGCAGTTGGAGACCCAGATCGCCGAACGTGGTTACCGGCGCATCTATCTGACCACCGGCCCACGCCAACCCGAGGCTGTCGGGCTGTACCTGGCGCACGGGTACACCGCGCTCTACGACCCGGATATCCCGGCCGAAGAGGTCGGCCCGCACCCCTTCGAAAAGTATCTGTCCCCCAAAAGCCATCTCCCCGCATCGCATTCCATCGCCGACCAGGTAGGGGCCCGCGCATGAAGTTCCTGCTGTTCACCCTCGTCACCCGGGTGCCCGATCCGAGCACCGGACGGCTGCCCGGCACGAGGGAACGTCTGACCAATGTCATCGACCAGGCCCGCCTCGCCGAGGAACTCGGCTACGACGGGTTCGCCGTCGGTGAGCGGCACGAGGATCCGTTCCTATCGGCCGCGCCGCCGGTGATTCTGTCCCATATCGCCGCGGTCACCTCGCGGATCAGCCTGTTCACCGCCGTCACCACGCTGAGTCTGCTGGATCCGGTGCGCGCGTTCGAGGACTACTCGACGCTGGACAACCTCTCCGGCGGACGCCTCGAACTGATCATCGGCAAGGGCAATGGCGCGGCGCAGGCGAAGCTGTACCACGTCACCACCGAGGACCAGTGGGATCGCAATCGCGAAGGCTACGAACTGTTCCGGGCGCTATGGGATAGCGACATCGTGACCTGGTCGGGCCGGTTCCGTCCGGAGTTGGTCGAGGCCAAGGCCCTGCCGCGACCGTGGCAGCCGCGCATCCGGATCTGGCACGGCAGCGCGACCAGCCGCGATTCGGTGGAACTCGCTGCACGCCACGGTGATCCGCTGTTCTCGGCGAATGTCACCAATCCGATCGAGCCGTATGCCGAACTGGTGCGCCACTATCGGGAGCGCTGGGAGCACTACGGGCACGACCCGGCCGACGCGCTGGTCGGTGCGGGTACGGCCGGATTCCACGTGGCGCGCACATCCCAGGAGGCCCTCGACGTATACCGCCCGATCTTCGAGGCGCGCTTGGCGCTGGCGCGCAGGGTCGGACTGCCGATCGTCTTCGAGACCCTCGACGATTTCGTCGCGCGCAGTTCGGCATTGGTCGGCAGCCCGGAGCAGGTGATCGACAAGGTCGGCCGCCAGCACGAGGCCTTCGGGCACGAGGTGATCCACCTGTCCGCCGAACGCGACGGGCGCACCGAGGCCCAGCATCGCGGGAGTCTCGAACTCTTCCAGGCCGAGGTCGCACCCGAACTGCGTCGTCGCATTCCGAGCAGACCGCTGGCCACCGACCGCGACACCGCCGAAAACGGCAGCGGGCGTCCAACCACTGACTACGACATCGATTCCCGCGGCGAACTCGTCCGCACCGAAACATCTGGAGTATCACAGTGATCCGTCCTCGACACCGAGTCGCGGCCATCGCCGCCGCCGTCACCGCGGCCGCGAGTCTTGCCGCCTGCGGCAGTGATTCGGCAACGGGCGGCGGCGACGCGGGCCCTGCGAAACCGGGCGGAACCTTGCGTTACGGCCTCTCGCAGGCCCCGACCTGCTCGGATCCGGCGCAGTCCGGTACCAACCAGACGCTGTATGTGACCCGCCAGATCGTGGATTCGCTGACCGATCAGGACCCCGCGACCGGTGAGATCAAGCCCTGGCTGGCCAAAAGCTGGGAGATCTCGCCCGACGCCAAGGTATTCACCTTCCACCTGGCCGATGGCGTCACCTTCAGCAATGGCACGCCGCTCACCGCGGAATCGGTGCGCAACACCTTCGATTCGGTGATCAAACTGGGCGCGGCCAAGGCACCGCTCGGCGCCAGCTATCTCACCAACTATGTCGGCACCACCGCGGTCGACAAGGTGACCGCGCGGGTCGAGTTCAGCAAGCCGAATGCGCAGTTCCTGCAGGCCTCCTCGACGGCGCAACTCGGCATTCAGGGCGATGTCACCACGGCCAAGGCCGCCGATCAGCGCTGCCTCGGCGACAATGTCGGCAGCGGCCCGTTCACCTATGCGTCCTGGCGGCAGGACGCCTCGGCGACCCTGGCCAAACGCGCCGGGTACAGCTGGGGTTCGACGGTCTTCGCCCATCAGGGCGAGGCGTACCTGGACAAGATCGAATTCACGGTGGTGCCGGAATCCGGTGTCCGCACCGGCAGTCTCATCTCCGGTCAGCTCGACGCCGTCAGCGACGCGCTCCCGCAGGACGCGCCGCAGATCGAGGCCGCGAGCGGGCGGGTACTGAGCACCGCGAATCCCGGTGTGCCGTTCGGCTTCCAGGCCAACCTCACCCGTGGTCCGCTGCGCGACGCCGCGGTGCGCCAGGCGCTACTGCCAGCGATCGACCGGAAACAGCTGGTGGACACCGTGCTCGGCCCACAGTTCAAACCGGCCACCAGCACACTGGCCAGCAGCACGCCCGGCTACCAGGATCTTTCGGCACGCCTGGCCTACGACCCGGCCAAGGCGCGCGGCATCCTGGATCAGGCGGGCTGGGTGCCCGGCGGTGATGGCATTCGCACGAAGAATGGTGAGCGCCTGTCCTTCTCGGTGCTCTTCAGTCAGGTGTTCGCGGGCAACCAGGCCATCCTGGAGCTGGTGCAGCAGCAGCTGCGGCAGGTCGGCGTCGAGCTGAAGCTGGACTTGGTGTCGGGGCCGGAGAGCACGGCCCGGCAGAACGTCAAGGACTTCGACACCACCTACTACAACACCACGCGCGCCGACGGTGACATCCTGCGCACCTCCTTCAGCGTCGACGGCCGCAATCTCAATGCCCGCGAACGCATCCCGGCGCTGGACGATGTCCTCGACGGCCAGTTGAGCGCCTCGGATACCGCCGCGCGCACCGCGCTGATCCGCACCGCGCAACAGGCGGTGCTCGATGCGGGGCTGTGGATTCCGACGGTCGAGCTGTCCCAGGCCATCGGTGCGGCACAGAGCGTGCAGCAGCTGAAGTTCGAGGCCTCGGCCCGGCTGCAGTTCTTCGACACCTGGTTGAGCGGGCGATAGTCATGGCGCGGTATGTCGTTGTGCGGATACTGCAGGCGATTTGGGTGCTGTGGGCGGCCTTCACCATTTCATTCGTCGTGCTCTACCTGCTGCCCGCCGACCCGGTCTCCATCGCGGCCGACGGCGCGGGTGCCGGCACCCCGATCGATAAGGCCGCCATCGCCGAACTGCAGGCGCGCTACGGGCTGGATCGCCCACTGTGGGAACAGTATTGGACAGCGTTGACGCATGCGGCGACCGGCGACCTCGGCCACTCGATCAGCACCGGCCAGTCCGTCACCCGCGCACTCGGTGACGCAGTGCCCAACACCCTCGGATTGGCCGGGCTCGCGCTGCTGTTCGCGGTGGTCGGCGGGGTCGGGCTGGCCTTCGCGGCGACCTATACCCGTCGTCCGTGGTTGCGCAACGCGCTGAGTTCGGTTCCGTCGCTCGGGGTTTCGGTGCCTACCTTCTGGACGGGACTGCTACTGCTGCAGCTGTTCTCGTTCCGCTGGCACCTCGCCCCGGCCTTCGGCGGTCACGGTTTCAAGGGCACGGTGCTGCCCGCGCTGACGCTCGCGATCCCGATCGGCGCGGTCATCGCGCAGGTGCTGACGGCCGGACTCGAATCGACCTGGCGACAGCCGTTCGTCGATGTGGCGCTGGCCAAGGGGGGTTCGCGCTCGTGGGTGCTGCGCAAACATGTGCTGCGGCCCGCCAGTGTGCCCACCTTCACCATCGCCGGGGTGCTGGTCGGCAATATGCTCGCCGGTTCGGTCGTGGTCGAGACGGTCTTCGCCCGCCAGGGTGTCGGGCGGCTCACCCAGACCTCCGTACTCGCCCAGGACATTCCGGTCGTGCAGGGGATCGTGCTACTCACCTCGACGGTGTTCGTCACCGTGAATCTCGCGGTCGACCTGCTGTATCCGCTGCTCGACCCGCGCATCGCCGGACGCAGCCGCAGTGCGGCGACCGATTCCGAGACCGCCGATATCGATACTGCCGAGGAGGTGGTCGTGCATGCGTGAGACACAGGTACCCGAAACCGACGCGGTGCGCGATAACGCCCATGCCGACGCCAGGAATTCTCGCCGTGGGCTACGGCTTCGCACCGTGGCTGCTCGCCGACCTTCGACAGCAAGTGGCCGATCATGGTTGATGTAATCGATGAGTCACGGCGAGTCGCGTTTCCGGGGCTGCGGCGTCCGGTATGGCGGTGGAAGTCGTTGCGCGGCAATGCCGCGGTCGTGCTCTCCGGTGCGGTCGCCGCGCTGGCGCTCGGCTGGGCGCTGCTGCCCTCGGTATTCGCCAGCGGTGATCCGCTGACCGGCGTGCCGGCACAGAAGTTCCAGGGGCCCAGCGCTCAACACTGGTTCGGCACCGACAATCTCGGCCGTGACCTGTACACCCGGATGGTGCACGGGGCTGGGCTCTCGCTCACCGCCACGCTCTCTGCAGTCGCCATCGCACTGGTCGCGGGTTCGATTCTCGGGCTGCTGTCCGGGTCGATCGGCGGCATCCTCGACACCGTCATCATGCGATTCGTCGATGTGCTGCTGTCCATTCCGTCGCTGCTGTTGTCGCTCGCGCTGGTCACCGCGCTGGGCTTCGGCACCCGGAACGTGGCCGTCGCGGTGGGTGTTTCGCTGATCGCCAACTTCGCCCGGGTGATGCGTTCGGAGGTGCTGCGGGTGCGCCAGGCACCCTATGTGGAGGCCGCACACGCAGCGGGCGTCCGCTGGTACACGGTGCTCGCCCGTCACATCCTCCCGAACTCTTATCAGCCCGTCCTGGCCTTGGCCGCAGTCGAATTCGGCATGGCCGTGCTGGCCGTCTCCGCACTGAGCTTCCTCGGCTACGGCGCGAAGCCGCCGACACCCGAATGGGGCTCGCTGATCTCCGAGGGCCGCAACTTCCTCGCCACGGCCTGGTGGCTGACCACCCTGCCCGGTCTGGTGATCGTCGCCGTCGTCCTGTCGGCCCAACGTCTCGGCCGCGCCGTAGCAAGGAGTCATCGCGCATGAGCGAGCGAACAATAGACACAGCCGATATCTCGGTCATGCCGGAGGCGAGCGTCAGCGAGGCGCAGTCGGCCTTGCTGACCATCGAGGGCCTGCACGTTCGCTATCGCTCCGACAGCGGCGCTGTCACCGCACTGGCCGGTGTCGGCCTCACCGTCGCCCGCGGCGAAGTCGTGGCGCTGGTCGGCGAATCCGGTTCCGGCAAGTCGACTCTCGCACAATCGGTGATCGGGTTACTCGGGCCGAATGCCGAGATCACCGGCGGAACCATCACTTTCGACGGGGAACAGGTGGACACCGGATCCGAGCGCGCGCTGCGCCGGATTCGTGGTGCACGCATCGGTTTCGTGCCGCAGGATCCCGGACTGTCGCTGAATCCGGTACGGCGCGTGGGTGCTCAGGTCGCCGAATCGCTGCTGGTACACGGGCTGGCCGACCGGCGCGACGCGGCCGCGCAGGCAGTCGAGCTGCTCGGGGAGGCCGGTTTGGATCGACCGGAATTGCGGGCCGCGCAGTATCCGCACGAATTGTCCGGTGGCCAGCGGCAGCGAGTGCTGATCGCGGCGGCACTGATCGCCGGACCGGAGTTGGTCATCGCCGATGAGCCGACCAGCGCGCTCGACGCCACGGTCGCGCGACGGGTGCTCGACAAACTCGCCGCGCAGACCACGGCCCGCGGCACCGCGGTCCTGCTGATCACCCACGACCTCGCGATCGCCGCCGAGCGAGCCGATCGCCTCGTGGTGCTGAGCGGCGGGGAGATCGTCGAAACCGGACCGACGGCAACGGTGCTCGCCGAACCCCGGCATCCGTACACCAAGCGGCTGCTCGCGGCCTCGCCCAGCCTGGCCCCGTTCGAGGGTTTCCGCGCACCGCGGGTCAGCGCTGGTCCACCGCTGCTCACGGTTCGCGACGTGCACAAGCGCTTCCGCGCACAGGCCGGTGATTCGGTGACCGCGGTGGCCGGTGTGGGATTCGAACTCGGACGCGGCGAAACCCTTTCGCTGGTCGGCGAATCCGGCTCCGGCAAGTCGACCACCGCGCGAATCGCCCTGCGGCTCACCGAACCCGACAGCGGTGCGGTCACCTTCGACGGTCACGACCTGACCACCGTCAAAGGCGGACGACTGCGCGCGCTGCGCCAGCGTTTCCAGGTGGTCTACCAGAATCCCTACGGCTCACTCGATCCGCGCTGGCGGGTCGGCTCGATCATCGAGGAACCGCTGCGCGCCTATGCCGTCGGCGACCGCAAGGCCAGGCAGGAGCGGGTGCGCGAACTGCTCGGCCAGGTCGCGCTGCCGGAGAACTTCGCGCAGCGCCGCCCCGCGGAATTGTCCGGCGGACAACGCCAACGCGTCGCCATCGCCCGCGCCCTGGCCCTGCACCCGGACCTGCTGGTGCTCGACGAACCGGTCTCCGCGCTCGACGCCTCGGTACAGGCCCAGATCCTGGAGCTGCTGGACCGCCTGCAAACCGAACTCGGACTGAGCTATCTGTTCATCTCCCACGACCTCGCCGTGGTCCGCCGCATCAGCGACCGCGTCGCGGTCATGCGTCACGGCCGCATTGTCGAATCCGGTTCCACCGCAGACATTTTCGACAACCCCCAGCACGAGTACACCCGCGAACTGCTGTCGGCCATTCCCACCCCGCACGCCGCATCGGGGGCAGCCCGATGACCTGCAGCTCGAACACCCCATCGCCGCGCATCGACTGGAAAGGACGGTAGGTGATGACGGAGCTCTTCCTCGCCATCGAGCTCGACGGAACCGGCGCACATCCCGCATCGTGGCGGCGTCGGGATTCCCGCGCCGAGGACCTGTTCACCGGCGGGTACTGGGTCGATGCGATCACGGCCGCCGAGAAGGCCGGTGTCGACGCGGTTTTCGTGCCCGATTCGTTCGGTCTGCAGCCCGGCGGCCCCGGGGTGACCCGCGGTGTGCTCGACGCGATCGCGATCAGCGCGCGGGTCGCCGCCGCCACCCACCGCATCGGTCTACTCCCCCAGGCCCCGGTCACCCACACCGAACCGTTCCATCTGGCCAAGGCGATCCAGAGCCTGGACTTCGCCAGTCTCGGCCGTGCGGGCTGGGAGGTCACCGTGTCGGAGGGGCCGGAACAGGCGGCAGCCTTCGGCCGCAAGCCGGCCCAGGCACCCGCTGCACTGTGGCAGGAGGCCGATGAGGCGATCGAGGTGGTCACCCGGCTGTGGGACAGCTGGGAGGACGACGCCGAGATCCGCGACGTCCGCACCGGCCGCTTCATCGATCGGGACAAACTGCACTACATCGACTTCACCGGCGAGCACTTCTCGGTGCAGGGGCCATCCATCACCCCGCGCTCGCCACAGGGCCAGCCGATCGTCGCGGTCCGCGCCGAGGATGCCGCGAGCAGCGCCGTCGCCGCCCGCCGCGCCGATCTCATCCGCATCGCCGCAACCGATCTCGGCAGCGCGCACGTCCGACGCGCCGCACTGCGCACGGCAATCCTCGCCGCCGACCGTGACCCGGATGCGGTACAGGTGCTGCTGGACATCGACATTCACCTCGCCGACACCACGGCGGCGGCACAGGCCGAGCTTGCGCAACTGGATCAGTGGGCCCCGATCACCACGCCCGGCCCGGCACCGCGCTTGCGGCACATCGGTACCGCGGAGTCGCTGCGCGAGCTGCTGTCCGCCGTCGCCGAGGCGGAGGCCGCCGACGGCGTCGTGCTGCGTCCCCTGGCCGCACCCGCCGCTCTCCAGCACCTTCTCGGGACCCCTTCCGCGCGAATCCTGGCTGCGGATCCCGGCCCGACCCTGCGCGCCCGCCTCGGCCTGCCCCGTCCCGCCAGCCGCTACGCCGCACCCAACACCAGCCCCGGCATGACCGCCCCGGCCACCTTCGCGAAAGGAATGCGGTCATGACCGAAAAGCCCCGCAAACCAGTCCATTTGGCCGCACACTTCCCGGGCGTGAACAACACGACCGTGTGGAGCGATCCGGCGTCCAAGAGTCAGGTCGACTTCGAATCCTTTGTGCACCTGGCGAAGACCGCCGAACGCGGTCTATTCGACTTCTTCTTCCTCGCCGAGGGATTGCGGCTGCGCGAACATCGGGGCCGCATTCACGATCTCGACGTGGTCGGCAGACCGGATACCTTCACCGTGCTCAACGCACTGGCCGCGGTCACCGACAAACTCGGCCTGGCCGGCACGATCAACAGCACCTACAACGAACCGTTCGAACTGGCCAAGCAATTCGCCTCACTCGACCACCTCTCCGGCGGCCGTGCCGCCTGGAATGTCGTCACCTCGTCCGACGCGTTCACCGGCGAGAACTTCCGACGCGGCGGCTATCTGGAGCACAGCGAGCGCTACCGCCGGGCCGCCGAGGTCGTCGAGGCGACCCGTGCGCTGTGGGACAGCTGGCCGACCGACTCGCTCGTTGTCGACCGCGCGGCAGGCGTGTTCGCCCGCGACATCCCCGAAACCAGCTACCGCAATACCCAATTCGATATCACCGGACGATTCACCCTGCCGCCGAGCCCGCAGGGACATCCGGTGCTGTTGCAGGCGGGCGATTCCGATGACGGTCGCGAATTCGGCGCCGCCACCGCCGATGCCATCTTCACCGGGCACGGCTCCCTCGAAGCGGGCCAACGCTTCTACGCCGACGTCAAGGGTCGACTCGCGAAATATGGTCGCGCACCCGAGGATTTGAAGATCCTGCCCGCCGCGACCTTCGTACTCGGCGATACCGCGACCGACGCCGAGGAGCGCGCCAGGCATATCCGGCTGCAGCAGGTCGGGCCGCAGACCGCCATCGCCTTCCTCGAACAGGTCTGGGGCCGTGACCTTTCCAGCTACGACCCGGACGGTCCGCTGCCCGAAATCGAACCGGCGGCCGATGTGAACATCACCCGCGGCCGGGTGCGCCACGCCAAAGATCCGCGCGCGGTCGCGGCGGCATGGCGGGCCAAGGCGGAGGCGGGCAACCTGAGCATCCGCGAGCTGATCATCGAGGTGACCGCGCGGCAACAGTTCGTCGGCACCCCGGCCGCGGTCGCCGAGCAGATCGACGGCTATGTGCAGGCCGATGCCAGCGACGGGTTCATCCTCGTCCCGCACCTCACGCCCGGCGGGCTCGACGAATTCGTCGACCACGTCGTCCCGGAACTGCAGGAGCGCGGCAGTTTCCGAACCGAATACACCGGCACCACCCTGCGCGACCACCTCGGCCTAAGCCATCCCCATCGCAACCGCACACTCGAAGGAGCCAGAGCGTCATGACGACCAGCATCACCAGTCTTTTCGAAACCGAATGGGCGCATTGGCACAACGCCAGGGAGGACCAGTTGCGCGATCCGCTCGGCTTCCTGAGCCTGACCGGATTGCATTGGCTCACCGACCAACCCGAGCGTCTCCCGGACGTCCCGGGCACCTGGTGGGTCACCGACGACAAGGTGTTCATCACCGCCCAACCCGCCGACCGGCTGGAGTTCGACGGCAGCCGCATCGGGGGCGTGCAGATCATCGCACCCGTCGAAGGCGCGCCGGGACTCAATGTGCTGCACGAGAACCGGGTGCTCGAGGTGATCCGCCGCACCGGTCTGTACGCCGTGCGCGTGCACGATCCGGCCGCACCGACACTGCTGAGCTTCGAGGGCATTCCCACCTACGCCCCCGACTCGGGCTGGGTGATCGAGGGCCGGTTCGAACCGTTCGACGAGCCCCACACCGTCACCACCGGCGCCGTCGTCGACGGTCTCGAACACCACCACACCGCCTCGGGCACCATCGAATTCACCATCGGCGCGGTCACCGAGCGCGTCATCGCCTTCGGTGCGCCGACCGACCTGCGGGTGCTGTTCACCGACGCCACCAGCGGCGTCACCACCTACCCGGCGGCCCGCTCGCTGGCGGTGGCGGCACCCGATGCGGACGGCACCGTGCGCCTCGACTTCAATCGCGCGGCCAACCTGCCCTGCGCCTTCACCGATTTCGCCACCTGCCCGCTGGCGCCCGCCGAGAACCGGCTGCGGGTGGCCATCGAAGCGGGCGAACAGCACCCACGCCTAGGACGGTCCGCATGACGATCCCGCTTTCCATCCTCGATCTGTCCCCGATCAGCGCCGGATCCACCGCACAGCAGGCACTGCGCAACACCATCGATCTGGCCCAGCACGCCGAACAGTGGGGATACCACCGCTATTGGCTGGCCGAACATCATTTCGTCTCGGTGGCCAGTTCCTCATCGATCACGCTGATCGGCTTGGTCGCCGCGGCCACCACACGCATTCGGGTCGGCTCGGCGGCGGTCCAGGTCGGCCACCACACCTCGGCATCGATCGTGGAGGCGTTCGGCACCATCGACGCGCTCTACCCGGGCCGACTCGACCTGGGCCTGGGCCGATCCGGTCATCGCCGGACCCAATTCGGTGCACAGCCCGCACATCAGAAGGGCGGCCATCCGGTCGTCGATACGGTGACCGGGCGCACCGAAGTGCGCGACGGCGTGGTGGTTCCGCCGCCGTTCGATCCGGGCCGGATCACCGATAAGTCGAGGTTCATCGCCTCGCTCGGCGCACTGCAACAGCAGGGCGCGCAGGCGCTGGATTTCCCGGACCAGGTCGACGAGGTGCGCGCCCTGCTCAACGGCACCTACCAGAGCGCCGAAGGCATTGCGCTGCACGCGGTTCCGGGTGAGGGCGCACAGGTCGAGCTGTGGCTGTTCGGCAGTTCGGCCAGCGAAAGCGCCGAATTGGCAGGCAAACTCGGCCTCCCCTTCGCCGCCGCCTACCACGTCTCCCCCGGCACCGCCCTGGACGCGGTCGCGGCCTACCGCGCCGCCTTCCGCCCCTCGGCCGACCTCGCCGAGCCCTATGTCGTGATCTCGGCGGATGTCGTCGTCGCCCCCGATGACGCGCGCGCCCAACATCTGGCCGCCACCTACGGCCACTGGGTGCACAGCATCCGCAGCGGCGCGGGCGCGGCCGAATTCCTCGATCCCGACACCGCCACCGCGCTGACCCCGGAACAGCGCCGTCTGGTCGACGACCGCCTCGCCACCCAGTTCGTCGGCAGCCCGCGCACCGTCGTGGACCGCCTAGAGGCCCTGCAACGAGTCACCGGCGCCGACGAACTCCTCGTCACCACCGTCACCCACCACCACGAAGACCGCCTCGAATCCCACCGCCTCCTAGCCGATGCCTGGGGTCTCAGGACGGCCCGCGCCGCCTGACCCACCCCCGCGCGGCCTCGGTATGCAACCGCCCACCGAGGCCGCACATCGCGCCGTTCACTCACCCAGCCCGCCCTCCGAACTGCGCGACGAGATTGGGGGCGGGTTGGTCCCGGGGCTGTGGGGGGCGGCCTGCTGTTGGCGGGGGTTAGGCGCTGATGGGGGCGGCGGTTACGCCGTAGCCGAGGTTGGTGAGGACCTCGCTGGTGGCCTTGGCGAAGTTCAGGGTGATGAAGTGGAGGCAGGGGGCGCCCTCGTCGATGAGGCGCTGGCCCATCTCCGTGGCGATTTCGATGCCGACCGCACGGACTGCGGCAGCATTCTCCTCCGGCCCGTCACCGGCGGCCTTGTGCAGGCGCTCCATGACCGCGGGCGGCAGCGGACGGCCGCACAGTTCCTCGGCGCGCGCGACGGTGCGCAGGGAGGTGATGGGCATCAGTTCCGGGATGATCGGCTTCGCGCCCTCGATCGGATCGAAGGCCGCGATGCGGTCGCGCAGGCGCAGGTAGTGCTCCACGTCGAAGAACATCTGGGTGATCGAGTACTCCGCGCCCGCGCGCAGTTTCGCGGCCAGGTAAGCGGTGTCGTGCTCCAGGTCCGGGGAGCGGTGGTGGCCTTCGGGGAACGAGGCGACGCCGACATGGAAGTCGCCGAGGTCGCGCACGATGCGGACCAGTTCCTCGGCGTAGGCCACCCCGTCGGGGTGTTTGCGCCATTCGCCGAGCGGATCGCCGGGCGGGTCGCCGCGCAGCACCAGGATATTGCGGATACCGGAGTCGGCGTACGCGCCGACCAGCGAGCGTAGTTCGGCGACGCTGTGCTCGACGGCGGTCAGATGCGCGACCGGCAGCAGGGTGGTCTCCTCGGCCAGCGCGCCGGTGATCCGCACGGTGCGGTCGCGGGTGGTGCCGCCCGCGCCGTAGGTCATCGAGACGAAGGCCGGATGCATGCGCTCGAAGGTGCGCGCGGCACGCCATAGTCGCGCCTCGCCCGCGCCGTCACGCGGCGGATTGAACTCCACCGAGAAGGGCACCGAACCCCCCGAATGGGTCCGCAGACTCTGTACAACCGAGGGTGTTCCAGAGACGATCGGTGGCGTCGGCGACGGTCGGCCAGGGGTCGAACGTCCCCGCACGTTATCGAAAGTCACCGGTTCAGTGTAGTGGTGGCCGGTCACAGCCCCGTCGGGTCGTCATAACCCGACGCGTATTCTGCGACCAGGCGACATGTTCGCCACCGCCGGGCGACACGCGCGACCACCCCCGCCCGGCACCGAAGTACCTATAGCGCCACGAACCACCGCGCGCCCCACCACCCGCACGACCTTGGAGGCTCCCCTGTCCGCCGGAACCGGTATCCAGACGCCTCGGACCACCCTGCCCGCGAACATGACGCCGGGCACCCCGGGATTCGTCGCGGCGGTCGAAGACGCCCTCAAAGCCTTCTTCGTGACCCGGCGCCCCATCGTCGAACCGCTCGGCCCGGTCTTCATCCAGGCCGCGGAGGCGCTCGAGCTCTTCGTACTGCGCGGCGGCAAGCGCACCAGGCCCGCCTTCGCCTGGACCGGCTGGCTCGGCGCGGGCGGCGACCCCACCGGCCCGGATGCCGCCGCCGTCCTGAACGCCTGTGCCGCACTCGAACTGGTGCAGGCCTGCGCGCTCATCCACGATGACATCATCGATTCGTCGCGGACCCGCCGCCGCTTCCCCACCGTGCACGTCGATTTCGAGCAGCGCCACCGCGACCGCGGCTGGTCCGGTGATTCCGAACACTTCGGCACCAGCGTCGCCATCCTGGTCGGCGATCTGGCGCTGGCCTGGGCCGATGACATGGTGCACGCCGCCGGACTCGGCGCCGACGCGATCGCCCGGTTCGCGCCGGTGTGGGCGCTGATGCGCACTGAGGTGCTCGGCGGACAGCTGCTCGATATCCACGGCGAGTCGGCGGGCGACGAATCGGTCGCGGCCGCACTGCGCATCAACCGGTACAAGACGGCCGCGTACACCGTGGAGCGCCCCCTGCACCTGGGCGCCGCACTCGCCGACGCGGACCCGCGACTGATCGAGGCCTACCGCACCTTCGGCACCGATATCGGCATCGCCTTCCAGTTGCGCGACGATCTGCTGGGCGTCTTCGGCGATCCGACGGTCACCGGCAAACCCTCCGGCGACGACCTGCGCGAGGGCAAGCGCACCGTGCTGGTCGCCGAGGCGCTGCAGCGGGCCGACGCCACCGATCCGGCCGCCGCGGCCCTGCTGCGCACCAGCATCGGCGCCGATCTGAGCGCGGACCAGGTCGAACACCTGCGCGGGGTGATCACCGACCTCGGCGCGGTCGACGAGGTGGAGCGCCGCATCACCGAACTCACCGAGCAGGGCTTGGCCGCTTTGGAGTCCAGCACCGCGACGCCCGCCGCCAAGGAGCGTTTGCGCGCCATGGCCCTGGCCGCGACGAGTCGCACGCATTGATCGCAACATCGTGAAAACCATCGAGCCAGCGCCTGATCGCGCGACCACGACGAGCGCCGGTCCGCACGGCATCGCGGGCACGGCGAGGAGATTCTGATGAAATCCGTTGCGGGACCGACCGATCGCGTCGTGGTGGTGGGCGCGGGCCTATCCGGACTCGCCGCCGCCCTGTATCTGACCGGGGCCGGGCGCACCGTGACCCTGCTCGAACGCGCCGACCACCCCGGCGGCCGAGTCGGCCGGTACCGCGGCCCCGACTACGAAATAGACTCCGGCGCAACGGTACTCACCTTGCCGGAGCTGATCGACGACGCCCTCGCCGCCGTCGGCCTGACCCGCGAGAGCTGCACCCCGCCGCTGCGCATCCACCAACTCACCCCGAGCTATCACGCCCGCTTCGCCGACGACTCCACCCTCCGGGTCTTCGCCGATCCCGAGGCGATGGCCATCGAGGTGGCCCGCGTCTGCGGCGATGACGAGGCCCTGCGCTACCGACGGCTGCGCGCCTGGCTCGCCCAGATCTACCAGGCCGAATTCGGCGAGTTCATGGATACGAACTTCGATTCGCCGCTCGATATGATCCGCTACCCGGCCAAGCGCCGCGCCCTCATCGCACTCGTTCGCCTCGGCGGGTTCGGCAGGCTCGGCCCGCGCGTCGCCCGGTTCCTGCGCGATCCGCGCCTGGCCCGACTGTTCACCTTCCAGGCGCTCTACGCGGGCATGGCACCGGCGAAGGCGCTCGCCGTCTACGGCGCGATCCCGCACATGGATACCTCACTGGGTGTGTACTTCCCCGAGGGCGGCATGCGCGCCATCACCGCCGCACTCGCCGACGCCTTCACCGCGGCAGGCGGCACATTGGAGCTGAACACCGAGGTCACCGGAATCGAGTACGCGAACCGCCGGGCCGAGAAGGTGCACACCGCCGACGGCCGCGTCTTCGACTGCGACGCCGTGGTTCTCACCGCCGACCTCGGCTCACTCGAGCAGTTCGGCGTGCGACACCGCCGTCGACTACGGGCCGCCCCGTCGGCCGTCGTCGCGCACGGCACCATCCCCGCCGCGATCGCGCAAACCTGGCCGATCCAGGCCCACCACACCATCGATTTCGGCGACGCCTGGGATCGGACCTTCGACGAGATCGCGGCGCGACCGGGCAAGGGTCGCCTGATGAGCGACCCCTCGCTGCTGCTCACCAGGCCCGCGCTCACCGATCCGGGCCTCTACATCGACCGCGAGGACGGCAGACACGAACCGTTCTCGCTGCTCGCGCCCTGCCCGAATCTCGACGCCGCACCGCTGGACTGGGACCGACTCGGGTCGTCCTACCTGCGCGAACTCCTCGATGTCCTGGAATCGCGCGGCTACCACGGCATCGCCGAACATTTCACTGTCGATCACCTCGACACTCCCGGGACCTGGCGCGACCAAGGCATGTTGGCGGGCACGCCGTTCTCCGCCGCACATCTGTTCCGGCAAACCGGACCATTTCGGCCACGCAATTTCTCCGGCGATAGCGACAACGTGGTTATCGCAGGTTGTGGCACCACTCCGGGTGTCGGCGTGCCCACCACATTGCTGTCCGGAAAACTGGCGGCAACCCGGATTGTCGGGGCCGCGCGACCCGCTCGGGATGAATCCCCGCGCACCAGCGGGATAGTGTTCCCGGCAAGCCGATAAACTAACGGCCGACCTATTCACCAGCGGGCGACCGCCGACCACTCCGGGGGGACCGACACCACATGCATCCCCCTGAGACGACGGCCCCCGCGCCCACCGACAACTCGATTACCGCGACCGATGCCGAGGCGCGCCCATCGAGTGCTCCGGCGCGCGACGCGACCTCGGTCTTCGCCGAGCGCGGATTGCGCACGTGGATACGAACCTCCGCCGATTTCGCCCGCAGCCCCGAGGGGCATTCGGCGCTGCTCGGCTTCTTCGGCGCGCTGATGATCACCTTCGGCGGCTTCGGCGCGGGCAGCGTCCGCAAACGCGATCCGCTGCTCGAGGCGATGCATCTATCCTGGCTGCGGTTCGGACACGGCTACGTGCTTTCCACCATGGTCATCTGGGTCGGGGTGCTGCTGATGATCACCGCGTGGGTGCGGTTGGGCCGCACCACGATCGGGTTCGGCGACCGGCCCGACGCCGGTGTCACACTGAACGAACTGCGCGCGATCGTCGGCATCTGGATCTTCCCGCTGCTGTTCGCGGTGCCGATGTTCAGCCGCGACGCGTATTC
This sequence comes from Nocardia nepalensis, assembly GCF_048910785.1. Classification (NCBI taxonomy): domain Bacteria; kingdom Bacillati; phylum Actinomycetota; class Actinomycetes; order Mycobacteriales; family Nocardiaceae; genus Nocardia; species Nocardia nepalensis. The sequence goes on from NZ_JBKBET010000001.1 coordinate 56,133, forward strand.
GTATCTGGCCCAGGGCGCGCTGCTGCGCGACGGCTTCGATCCCTACGTATCGCCGCCGGTCGCCAATCCCGGTGTGCTGCTGGACAATGTGAGCCCGGTCTGGACCGCGACGACCGCGCCCTATGGTCCGATCTTCCTGCTGCTCGGCCGTGCCATCACCGCGATTACCGGCGATAACGTGGTCGCGGGCACCATCGCGCTGCGACTGGTCATGCTGCCCGGTCTGGCGCTGATGATGTGGGCGGTGCCGTATCTGACCAAACATCTCGGCGGTAAGCCGGCCGTCGCACTGTGGCTCGCCGTGCTCAATCCGCTGGTGCTGATCCACCTGATCGGCGGCGTGCACAACGAAATGCTCATGGTCGGGCTGATGTGCGCGGGTATCGCGCTGGTGCTGGAGCGCCATCATGTGGCGGGCATCGTGGTCGTCGCGATCGGCGTCGCCATCAAGGCGACCGCTGGCGTCGCGCTGCCATTCCTGGTGTGGATCTGGATGCTGCACGAACGTGAACGCCGGGCACTGCAACGCGCCGCGCAATCACCGGGCGCCACCGCCAGTGTCGGGAGCGAGGCCGAACCCGCGCGGCCGAGCGCGGAAGTGCCGCATCCGGCACTGATGTTCGCCAAGATCGCCGGACTCGGATTGAGCGTCTTCGCGGCGGTCTTCGTGGCCGCCTCCGCCAGCGCCGGGGTCGGCATCGGCTGGCTGACCGCGCTCTCGGGCTCGAAGAAGATCATCAACTGGCTCTCGCTGCCGACGATCATGGCGCATATGGTGCGCTGGGTGACGCCGTTCGCGATGGATCCGGTCCTCGTGGTGACCCGTGCGCTATGCGCGGTGGCGCTGGTCGCCGTGCTGGCCTGGACCTGGTGGCGGTTCCGGCACAGCGAGCGCGAGGCGGTCTTCGGCATCCTCATCGCCTTCGTCGCCATCGTCATCCTCTCGCCCGCCGCGCTGCCCTGGTACTACTCCTGGCCGCTCGCGCTGGCCGCCGGGTTCGCCCTGTCCACCACCACGCTGATGGTGTTGGTCGGACTGTGCACCTGGCTGATGCTGGTCTTCCAGCCGGACGGCTCGATCGGGCTCTACAGCTTCTGGCACGTCGCCGCGGCGACCTTCGCCGCCGTGGTCGCGGCACTGTCACTGCGGACCGTCGACCCATTGCGATTGCGCGCCACCCCGCCGGAGAGCGATCCGGTCGCCATCACCCGGTCATGATCGAGTTCGAACCAGACGGCCGTGGCCCGGAACTGGCCGCGGCATACCGCGTCTGCCGTGCCATCGCCGCCACCCACGGCCGCACTTACTTCCTGGCCACCCGACTGCTGTCCGCGCCACGAAGACCCGCCGTGCACGCGCTGTACGCGTTCGCACGGATCGTCGATGACATCGTCGATCACCCGACGCTAGACGCCGAACACGGTCCGGCTGGAGAACTCGATCTGATCGAGAAGCAGTTGCGCGTCGCGCTCGAGCAGCAGGCGCCGATAGGGCGTCCCGCCGATCGCCGCACCCTGGTGCTGACCGCGCTGGCCGACACCATCCAACGCTATGACATTGCGCCCCAGCACTTCTGGATCTTCCTGGATTCCATGCGAATGGATGTGCCGGGAACCGCACACTTCCGTGCCCACTACGCCACCATGACCGAACTGCGCGACTACATGCGCGGTTCGGCGGCCGCGATCGGTCTGCAACTACTCCCCGTGCTCGGCACGGTCGTCCCGGTGGCCGAGGCCGAACCCGCCGCCGCCGCGCTCGGCGAGGCATTCCAGCTCACCAACTTCCTGCGCGATATCGCCGAGGACCTGGACCGCGGCCGGATCTACCTCCCCGCCGACGAACTCGCGGCCTTCGACGTCGACGCGGACCTGCTGACCCACTGCCACCGCACCCGACACACCGAGCAACGGGTCCGCCGCGCCCTGGCGCATCTGATCGCGATCAACCGCGACCTGTACCGCATCGCGAATCCGGGCATCGATCTGCTCGACCCGCGCGTGCGCCCGGCCATCCGCACCGCGAGCACGCTGTACTCCGGGATTCTCGACGAAATCGAGCGCAGCGACTACGAGGTCTTCGGGTGCCGCGCCGTGGTCCCGCGACAGCGCCGGCTGCGCGTCGCGGCCGCGGAATTCACCGCTGCGGCCCTGCGGATCTGAGGTCCGATCGCAAGGCCGCCACGCACGCAAATCACCACGGAGCGAGTCTTACGAGCCACCCGCTCGCGGCCGTGTGGCCGAAGCGCATGCGCCGCGAACACACCGCACCCCCGCAACCAGAATTCAGAAGGGCTCTGCGGCGGCGCGGCGCAGCACCTCGCGCGCCAGCGGGCCGTGCAATGCGTCGACGGGCTTACCGGGCAGGCTTTCGTCGTCGGTGAAGATCCACTCCAGGATCTCCTCATCGGTGTACTTGGCGTCTTTCATGACGGTGATCAGGCCCGGCAGCGGCTTCACGATCGCGCCGGTATCGTCGAAGAATCGCTCGGGCACGCCCGCTACGCCGTCGCGGCGCACCGCGAGCAGCTGATGGTCGCGCAGCATCTGATGCACTCGGGTCACCACGAGCCCGAGCTTGTCGGCCACCTCGGGTAGCGGGATCACCGCCACCGACTCAGGAAGAACATCATCACTGCAAGGAAATGCACTCACCCGGATAACGGTAGACGGTCCCGCGCCGCGTGGCCCGAGACACCCTGGGCGGGTGCTCGCGTGATCCGATCAAACGATCCGTGACCTGGCGACCACAGACCGCGAGGCCGTCGAGCGCCGTCCGCGGCCGGCTCGCGGCCGACCGGTCGCAGCGCATGCGACGCGGTCGTGACCGGTCGGCCGCGAGCCACCAAGGGCCGCGGACACGCCGAGCCGCCAGGCGAGGCCATTCGACACAGCTACGATCGTGGGCGGGCCGTGCGAGGCGGTCAATCGCTTGTCGCATCCGCAGCGAGGGGTGAGAACTTTGTGAAAGCCGGAGGACATCACTTGATCGGGCAAATCCTGGAGGGGCGCTACCGCATCGACGCGCCGATCGCGCGTGGCGGGATGTCGATGGTCTTCCGAGGTGTGGACACCCGACTGGACCGCCCGGTCGCCATCAAGGTGATGGATCCCAAGTTCGCCGCCGATCCGCAGTTCCTGTCCCGGTTCGAATTCGAGGCCCGTGCGGTCGCCAAGCTCAAACATCCGTCCCTGGTCGCGGTCTACGACCAGGGTGTGGACGGCGAGCACCCGTTCCTGATCATGGAGTTGGTCGAGGGCGGCACGCTGCGCGAGCTCTTGCGCGAGCGCGGTCCGATGCCGCCGCATGCGGTGCGCGCGGTCGCCGAACCGGTGCTGGCCGCGATCGGCGTCGCGCATTCGGCGGGCCTGATCCATCGCGATATCAAACCGGAGAATGTGCTGATCTCCGACTCCGGCGAGGTGAAGATCGCCGACTTCGGCCTGGTGCGCGCCGTCGCGGCCGCGACAACGACCTCGGCCAGCGTGATTCTCGGCACCGCCGCCTACCTGTCCCCCGAGCAGGTGACCGCGGGCACCGCCGATTCCCGTAGTGACGTCTACTCCTTCGGCATCCTGATCTTCGAACTGCTCACCGGCCAGGTCCCGTTCACCGGCGATACCTCGCTATCGGTGGCGTATCAGCGGATCGAGAACGACGTGCCGAGCCCGAGCGAATTCATCTCCGGTGTCCCGCCGGAGTTCGACGAGCTGATCGCGCGCGCCACCAACCGCGAACCCGCGCACCGCTTCGCCGATGCGAACGAGATGGCGGCCGAACTGCATTCGATCGGTGTCGCGCTGAATCTGCCGCCGTATCGGGTGCCGGCGCCGCAGGAGTCGGCCGAACACCTCAGCGCCAGCTTCAAGGTCGCCACACCGAACCAACAGCAGGCCAGGGCCGCGGTGCCGCCGACCCCGCAGCCGGTGCAGCACACCAAGGTGGTCACCGCGCCGCGGCCGCGCGTCCCCGATTACGGCGCGCCCGATAACTACGGGCCGCCGGACGCCTACGGGCCGCCCGATCAGTACGCGCCGTCGCATTTCCCGCAGCCCTCCCCCTTCGCGGACGATCGCGCAAAGTCGCGCCGCACGGTGCTGCTGTGGGTCGCCATCGTCGCGATCCTGACCCTGCTCGTCGGGATCGGCGGCTGGTGGCTGGGCTTCGGCCGTTACTCGCCGGTCCCGTCGGTGGCCGGGAAGGACCAGGCCAGCGCCATCACAGCGCTGCAAGACGCGGGCTTCTCCACCGAGATCCGGCAGAAGACCTCCGACACCATCCCGGTGGGCGGAGTGGTCGGCACCGATCCCTCGGCCGGATCCAAGGTCACCAAGGGCACGACCGTGGCCGTGCTGATCTCCAGCGGCAAACCACGGGTGCCCGACCTCAAGGCGGGCGATGCGATTTCGAAGGTCAACCAGCTCATCCGCGATGCCGGACTGCAACCGGTGGACGCGGGTGAAACCGGCAGCTCCGCGCCGAAGGGCACCTTGGCCAAGGTGGATCCGGCTCCGGGAACCGTACTTCCGCTGGCCGCGCAGGTAAAGGTGTACCGCAGCAAGGGATCTCAGCCCGTCAAGATGCCCGATGTGCGCGGCAAGACCAGCGAGGAAGCGAATAAGGTGCTCACCGCCGCCGGAATCACGGTGCGCGAGACCAGAACTCAGTTCGACCGCGTTATCGAGGCGGATAAGGTCATCGGCACCGATCCCGCCGCGGGCACCACCATCCAGTCCGGTGACGCTGTCACCTTGATCGTCTCCACTGCCGTGAAGGTGCCCCTGCTGGTCGGCGAGAGCGTCGGCGACGCCCGCTCGAAACTGCAGGCTCTCGGCCTACAGGTGACGGTGCGCCAGCTCACGCAGTCCGACAGCTCCGTGGTGATCGGCCAGAACCCCGCCGGGGGCACCAATGTCGAGGCGGGCACGACCGTCGCCCTGACCGCGCTGCCCTGAGCCCTGAAAAGACGTCAGGAGCGCCGCAAACCGCGACGCTCCTGATCTGGGTCGAAGGCCGTGTTCAGCGCAGCATTTCGGCTACCAGGAACGCGAGTTCGAGCGACTGCTGTGTGTTCAGCCGCGGGTCACACGCGGTCTCGTAGCGACCGGAAAGATCCAGATCGGAGATGTCCTGCGCGCCGCCGAGGCATTCGGTGACGTCCTCGCCGGTCAGTTCGATATGCAGACCGCCCGGGTGGGTGCCCAGCGCGTGGTGCACCTCGAAGAAGCCCTGCACCTCGTCGATGATCCGGTCGAAGTGCCGGGTCTTGTAGCCGGTGGAGGCCTCGTGGGTGTTGCCGTGCATGGGATCGCACTGCCAGATCACCTGGTGTCCGGTCGCCTGCACCTTCTCGATAATGGGCGGCAGCACATCGCGGACCTTGGTGTTGCCCATGCGCGAGACGATGGTCAACCGGCCGGGCTCGTTATTGGGATCGAGGCGCTCGACGTACTCCACGGCCTGATCCGGCGTGGTAGTCGGGCCGATCTTCAGGCCGATCGGGTTGGCCAGCAGTTCGGCGAAGGCGATATGGGCGCCGTCGAGCTGACGGGTGCGCTCACCGATCCACAGGAAGTGCGCGGACAGGTCGTAGAGCACCGGCTCACCCGCCGGATTCTCGCCGAGGCGCAGCATGGCGCGCTCGTAGTCGAGCACCAGCGCCTCGTGGCTGGCGTAGATGCGGGCCGACTGCAGGCTGGGATCGTTCACCCGACAGGCGGTCATGAAGGCCAGACCGCGGTCGATCTCCTCGGCCAGCGCCTCGTAGCGCGCACCCGCGGGCGACTGGGCGACGAAGTCGCGGTTCCAGTCGTGCACGCGGTGCAGATCGGCCATGCCCGCGCCGGTCAGCGCGCGCACGAGGTTCATGGCCGCGCTGGCGTTGGCGTAGGCGCGCACGAGTCGCGACGGGTCGTGCTCGCGCACCTTGGCATCGGCGACCAGCGAGTTCACCATGTCGCCGCGATAGGACTTGAGGCCGAGCGCGTCGGTATCCGAGGAACGCGGCTTCGCGTACTGACCCGCGATGCGCGCGACCTTGACCACCGGCAGGCTGGCGCCGTAGGTGAGCACAACGGCCATCTGCAGCAGGGTGCGGATATTGCCGCGAATATGCGGTTCGGTGTTGTCGGCGAACGTCTCCGCGCAGTCACCGCCCTGCATCAGGAAGGCCTCGCCGCGCGCGACCTCGGCGAGCTGCGTGCGTAGCTCCTCTACCTCGGCGGGCACGCAGATCGGCGGCACGCTCTCCAGCACAGTGCGCATCATCGCCGCCTGCCCCGGATCCCAAGACGGCTGCTGCAGCGCCGGACGCGACAACGCGTCGTCCAGCCGCCTACGCAGCTCTGCGGGCAGCGGCGGCAGCTCCGGCAGGCGATCGATCGGTACGTCGACGGTCCAGTTCACCCGTTCAGAATACGGATACCCCAGCTCGCGCAGGTACCCGGTATCAGGGGTGGTTTCCGCCCACCTAGGGTGGATAGCCGGGCACTATCGCCGCACCGTACCGACCGTTGGAGGAGAGACCGATCTCGCTTCGATATTTTTATGACTGCGAATTCATCGAGGACGGGTCGACGATCGACCTCGTATCGATCGGTGTCGTCTGTGAGGACGGGCGCGAATACTACGCGGTCTCAACCGAATTCGATGCCGAGCGGGCAGGCCCGTGGGTGCGCCGGTACGTGCTGCCGCAGCTCCCGTCGCCCTCCTCCCCGCTCTGGCGCACCCGCGAACAGATCCGCAAAGATCTCTACGAATTCCTGGTCCCGCGCCCCAGCGTCACCCCCGAACTCTGGGCCTGGGTCGCCGCCTACGACCACGTCGCCCTGTGCCAGCTCTGGGGTTCGATGGTCGATCTCCCCAACGCCCTCCCCCGCTACACCAACGAACTGCGCCAGCACTGGGAGGCCCACGGCCGCCCCGAACTCCCCCCGGTCCCCCCGGACGCCCACGACGCCCTCGCCGACGCCCGCCACAACCTGGCCAAATTCGAGGCCATCGAAGCGGCGCGCCGCCGGGTTTCCCTTTAACAGCGAAAGGCCCCGAGTCGAATTCGACTCGGGGCCTTCTGCTTTCGAGCTAAGCGATCAGTGGCTGGACTTGCCGTTCTGACCGTTGGCCTGCTCTTGGACCCGCTGCAGCACGGCGAGCTGCTTGTGCTCCTCCGCGTGCTCGGTCTCGAAGGCCTGCTCGATCTCGTGCAGCGGATCGGCCCGCAGGAAGCTACCGGTGCCCGGCTGACCGGCCGAACCCAGCTTGTTCATCTTCTTGGGCACGTGCGCACCCTGGTACTCCAGCGGAACCGGGTGGCCGTGGTCGTCGACCGGGCCGAGCGGCTGGTGCACCTCGATGTACTCACCGTGCGGCAGGCGCTTGATCACACCGGTCTCGATGCCATGCTCGAGCACCGCGCGGTCGCTGCGCTGCAGACCGATGCAGAACCGGTAGGCGATGAAGTACGCGACCGGCGGCACGACCAGCAGGCCGATGCGACCCATCCAGGTGGTGGCGTTCAACGAGATGTCGAACTTCAGCGCCAGGATGTCGTTGACGCAGGACAGCGTCAGCACCACGTAGAACCCGATCGACATCGCGCCGATCGCCGTGCGCACCGGCACGTCGCGCGGCCGCTGCAGCAGGTTGTGGTGCACCTTGTCGCCGGTGAGGCGCTGCTCGATCCACGGGTAGGCGATCAGCACCGTGAACACCAGACCCATGATCAGCGCGACCCAGAACACGGCCGGAACCGTGTAGCGACCCAGGTACAGCTCCCACGGCGGCATCAGACGCGCCAGACCGTCGGTCCACATCATGTAGAAGTCGGGCTGCGAACCCGCCGACACCTGCGAGGGGTTGTACGGACCCAGGTTCCAGATCGGGTTGATCTGCAGCACACCGGCCAGGATGGCCACGATGCCGAGGGTGAAGGCGAAGAACGCGCCCTGATCCGAGGCGAACACCGGCACGATGCGCGCGCCGACGACATTGTTCTCGGTGCGGCCCGGACCGGGGAACTGCGTGTGCTTCTGGTACCAGACCAGCGCGACGTGCGCGGCGATCAGGGCCAGGATGATGCCGGGGAACAGCAGCACGTGCGCGATGTACAGGCGCGGGATGATGATGTCGCCCGGGAAGTCACCACCGAAGATCAGCCAGTGCATCCAGGTGCCGATGATCGGGATGCTCATCGTGATACCGCCGAACGCGGCCCGCAGACCGGTACCCGAGAGCAGGTCGTCGGGCAGCGAGTAACCGAAGAAGCCCTCGAACATCGCCAGGATCAGCAGCAGGCAGCCGATGACCCAGTTCGCCTCACGCGGCTTGCGGAACGCACCGGTGAAGAAGATACGGAACAGGTGCACGATGATCGACGCCGCGAACAGCAGCGCGGCCCAGTGGTGCACCTGGCGCACGAACAGACCGCCGCGCACCTCGAAGGTGATGTTCAGCGCCGTCTCGTAGGCCCGCGACATGGTCACACCACGCAGCGGCTGGTAGGCGCCGTTGTAGACGACCTCGCTCATCGACGGATCGAAGAACAGGGTCAGATACACACCCGACAGCAGCAGAATGATGAAGCTGTAGAGCGCGATCTCGCCGAGCAGGAACGACCAGTGGGTCGGGAAGACCTTGTTGATCGACCGCTTCATGAACGCGGCGGCGCGGTACCGCTCGTCCGCGGCGTGGGCTTGGGCTGCAACCCGACTCATGAACGACGCTCCCAGTAGGCCGGTCCGAGCGGCTCGATGAAGTCGCCGGCGGCGACCAGGTAGCCCTCGGAGTTGACGGTGATCGGCAGCTGCGGCAGTGCGCGGGCGGCGGGACCGAAGACCGGCTTACCCCATTCGGTCGCGAGGAACTGCGACTGGTGGCAGGGGCACAGGATCTTATTGGTCTGCTGCTCGAACAGCGACGTCGGGCAACCGAGGTGGGTGCAGATCTTCGAGTAGGCGAAGTAGTCGCCGTAGTTGAAGCTCTCCTGACCCTTGCGCTTGATGGCCTTCTGCGCGTCTTCGGTGCGCAGCCGGATCAACATGACGGCGTTGCGGATACCGCGCAGGGACTGCAGCGTCGCGTGCTCGTCGCCGCGCCACTTCTCCTTCCACGGGAACACCGTCTCCATGGCGCCCGCGTCCAGATCCTCGGGACGCACCAGCATGACGTCCTCCGGGCGACCGGTGTCGCGACGGATGTAGATCGTCTCGCCCGGGAAGTCCGGGGTCCAGCCCGAAACCCACAGCGGCGACTTATCGCCCTTGGCCCACGGGTTCTTGATCATGCCGCCGACGAAGACCAGCAGCGCACCGATGCCGAGCACGCCGACACCGGCGCCCGCGGTCCGGGTGATCATCTTGCGGCGACCCAGCGTGGAGGTATCCAGCGCGTCCTGCAGCTCGGCGACCAGGGTGCGGCGCTCGACCTCGGGCGAGGGCCCGTCGTGGCGCACCTGGATGGACAGCTCGGCCGGGATGAACTTCTTGCGGATCAGCACCACCGCGATGCCGATTACCAGCACCGCGATACCGAAGCTGAGGCCGACCAGCGGGGTGAACAGCGAGTAGGCGGTGTGGCCTTCCTCGTCCTTGCCCTTGAATTCCCAAGGCCAGAACAGGAACACACCGACCAGCACCGCGGCCGCGATACCGGAGACCGCGAACCAGAACGAGACCTGACGCTCGGCGCGCTTCTCGGCGCGGGTGCCCGGCACCGGGAACCGTTCGCGCCGGTAGGCGACGTCGACGCCGTCGCGCTCGGTACCGAGCTTGACCAGTTCGTCGCGCGACATCGCGTCGAGTTCTTCCTCGGTGGGCTCAGCCGGTGTGGCGTTCACCTGCTCGTTCGACGGCTCCACGCCGTCGTGGCCCTCATCCGGCCGACCCATGTCAGTTGGCTCCTTGTCACTCATGAACGTGATCCGATCCACATCGCGGCGCCGACGACGAGCGTGATGCCGACCACCCACATGGCCAGACCCTCGGTCGCGGGACCGAACCCGCCGAGGTCCCAGCCGCCGGGGCTCTTCTCCTCGGTGGCGTTCTTGACGTAGGCGATGATGTCGCGCTTCTCTTCCGGGCTCAGCTGCCGGTCGGAGAACTTCGGCATGTTCTGCGGGCCGGTGACCATCGCGTCGTAGATCTGCTGCTCGCTCGCCGGTTCCAGCGGCGGGGCGAACTTACCGGAGGACAGCGCACCGCCGCGGCCGGTGAAGTTGTGGCAGGACGCGCAGTTCATCCGGAACAGCTCCGAACCGCGGGCGATATCGGGACCGCGCAGCGATTCCTGGGCGACCTCGCCGTTGGCGTCGCGCACCACGCTCGGGCCGCCGCCGTTGGCCGCGACATACGCGCTCAGCGCGTCGATCTGGTGGGCGTCGAACTTCGGCGGCTTGCGTGTCGCCTGGGCCTCGTTGCGCGCCATCGGCATGCGGCCGGAGGAAACCTGGAAGTAGACGGCGGCCTCGCCGACGCCGATCAGGCTCGGGCCGCGGTCGGGCACGCCCTGCAGGTTGGCGCCGTGGCAGGTGATGCAGGAGGTCTCGTAGAGCTGCTTGCCGTCGCGGATCAGCGCGGACTGGTCCTCGTGCGCGGTCGCGACCTGCGGGTCCGGCGTGATCGCGGTGGCAAGGAATCCGGCTCCGACGAGGCCCACCAGCAGCGCAAGCCCACCCGCGATGCGACGCCGGATGCGGCGCTGCTTACGCGTCTTGCTGGCCTGGCCATTCCCGGGGCTGGCGGGCTCTGGCGCTGACGGGGGAGATGAACTCATCTGTGTCCCTTTGGAGTAGACGGAACCGACTTGTGCAAAAGATTGGGGGTACTGGCCCGCTCAGCGGACGAAGTAGATCGTGGCGAACAGCCCGATCCAGACGATGTCGACGAAATGCCAGTAGTACGAGACGACGATCGCGGCGGTGGCCTGTGCGGGGGTGAACTTACTGACCTTGGTGCGGACCAGCAGGAACACGAAGGCGATCAGACCGCCGATGACGTGCAGACCGTGGAAACCGGTGGTGATGTAGAACACCGAGCCGTAGGCACTGCTCGAGATCGAGGTGCCCTCCCTGACCAGGTTGCTGTACTCGTAGCCCTGACCGGCCACGAACATCGCACCCATGATCAGGGTGATGACGTACCAGCGGCGCAGTCCGAACACATCGCCCTTCTCCGCCGCGAACACACCCATCTGGCAGGTGAACGACGAGGCGACCAGCACGGTGGTGACCGGCACGGCAAGCTTGAGGTTCAGCTCGGTCGGTTCCGGCGGCCAGTTGCCGTGGGCCTGGGCGCGCGCGACGAAATACATCGCGAAGAGCCCGGCAAAGAACATCAGCTCGCTAGACAGCCAGATGATGGTACCGACGCTCACCATGTTGGGCCGGTTCAGCGAATGCACACGCTGAGTAATGGCCGATCCTGGGGTCCCTACTGCGGTCGTCACGGGGGTAAGTATGACTCGTCGTAGTACGACACAAGTACCCGGGTGCGAAACTTGTCCTCCCGTGTCGGAAAACGCACGGACAGACGGGGTCTCGCCCCCAGGTATCGGCGTGTTGGTTCGGAGTCCGGCGCACCTGCGGTGCGGCATGTCGGCGACCTGTGTGACTCCCTCGGCGAGCATGACATGTGTTGGTAAGTAAAAGCTGAGATCAGGAGGCGGATGTGACGCGATGGTGGCAACGATTATTCGGCAGGGACGAACCCGAAACGCTCGATCCGAACCGTTCCGATCTAGTAGTCGTCGCGCAGTGCTTCGATGACTCCGAAGCGTGTTCGACGACACTGGCGCGCGCCTCGGCTCTCAATCCCGATCAGCCCGTATTGCTGCGGCACTATCTGCGGATCCCGCCCGAACAGGTGGCGCAGGTGTGCGGGATCGCGGCCCAGGACGGTTACGCGGCGGCCCCACGCACCGCGGATCCGGCTCCGTACGAGCTGGAATCGCTGATCCTGCAACGCGTCCAGCTGCTCGACGCGCTGCATTGTTCGCAGGAACGGTCCAGGATGGTCGGTCTGGCGCAACGGCACGACGGCGTCGCCGACGGCTGGGATGCCATGCAACCGGGTTCCGCGACCGCGCATCGGTAATAACGTCTCGACCACTACGCTCTAATCGCGACAAACTGGTGCGCGAACCAGTGGTGACAGGAGAAGTGGACATGCGCAGCTGGCCCCAGATACTCGGGACCCTTGCCGATGGCGGCGATCTGGCAGCGGACGACACGACCTGGGTGATCAACGAGATCTTCACCGATAACGCGACGCCGGCACAGATCGCCGCGTTCGGTGTCGCGATGAAGATCAAGGGCCCGACTCCCACCGAACTGTCCGGAATGGCCGCTGGCATGCTCGGCCACGCCCGACTCGTCCATGTCGACGGCGATGCGGTGGACATTGTCGGGACCGGCGGTGACCGGTCGGGTTCGGTGAATATCTCGACGATGTCCTCGGTCGTGGTCGCCTCGGCCGGCGTACCCGTGGTCAAGCACGGCAATCGCGCGGCGTCCTCGAAGAGCGGCGGCGCCGACGTGCTCGAGGCGTTGGGCGTGAAGCTGGCCCTCGGTCCGGAGGCCGTTGCTCGCTGCGTGCGCGAGGTCGGCATCGGCTTCTGTTTCGCGCCGCTATTTCACCCCGCGTTGCGCTTCGCCGGTCCAGCCCGCTCGCAAATCGGCATCCCCACCGTTTTCAACGTGCTCGGGCCACTCACCAACCCCGCGCAACCACGAGCCGGGCTGGTCGGCTGCGCATTCTCCGACCTGCTGCCGGTGATCGCCGGGGTCTTCGCCGATCGCGGCGCCAGCGCCATCGTGGTGCGCGGCAACGACGGCCTGGACGAGATAACCACTTCCGACACCACCGACGCCTGGGTGGTATCGCGCGGAAAACTGCGGGAAACGACCATCGATCCGACCCGCATCGGCATCGCCCGGGTGGATCTGGACGCGTTGCGCGGCGGCGATGCCGAGGTCAACGCGGGCGTCGCGCGCAGCGTATTCGCGGGTACCGCGGGCCCGGTGCGCGATGCGGTACTGCTCAACTCCGCCGCCGCCATCGTCGCCTACGACCTGTCGCGCGGCACCGGCGATCCCGACGCCGACGTGCACGACGCCCTGGCGGCGGGTATCGAACGCGCCGCCGAGGCCATCGACGCGGGCAAATCCGCCGCCCTACTGGAACGCTGGGCCAAACTCACCAATACCCTCGGCGACAACTGAGCCGGAGCGCGCATTCCGGGCAGCCGAAGCGGTCGACAGTGGCCGCGGCATCCGGCGTCGGCCCCGTAATCGATGTCGGACCTGCGCCGGCGGTCTCCAGCGGTTAGCGCCGTCCTTCTCTCCGGCGCCTCCCGCATGCTCTCGGGCTCCTCGTCCCCTGAATCATTCCCCCAGGGAGAAGCCCGCTTCTACATCGGCACTGGAGTAGGACTTGAAGGCGATGTGGGTGGTGGTGCGGGCGACGCCGGGGGTCTTGTCGATGCGGCCGGTCACGATCTCGGCGATCTCCGCGTGGTCGCGCACCCGCACGATCGCGATCAGGTCGACATCGCCCGCGCAGGAGTAGACCTCGGTGACGCCAACGGTGTCGGCGACCGCCTGTGCGGTCTCCGGGATGCGGGCGTTCTCGGCCTGGATCATCACGATCGCGGTAATCATGGCTGTCAGCCTAGGCGGTCGCGACGCCGGTACTCCGAGACTTCGGTGTCCTGGTCCGGGAGTTGGACGCGCGCGGCCGCGGCGGCGAGTTCGGCCCATCCGGCCCAGCGCCCGGCGCCGCGGATCGGCTCGCCGTATCCGTCACTGGTGCGCACGATCCGAACCCCCGGCCGACCGAGCCACCGCGTGACCAGACCCACCTCCTCCGGCGACGCACCGCGCAATGGCGGCGCGGGCTCGGGCAGCACCGTCTCCGCCGCCGCGACGATGCGTTCGATCACCGGCATGGGCGGCACGCCCCGCACCGAGGTACCCGCCCCCGCCAATCGCCCATATCGGATCACCGCGTACTCCCACCCGCCCGCGCCGTCCGGATGCGCCGCGATCAGTTCCGCGATCCGCGCGACCGCGGACAGTCGTTGTGTGCGGTGCAGGGCTCGAACCACCGCGACGGCCCGATCCCGCAACCGGGCGGCGGCCTCGAAATGTTCGGCCTGCGAATGGGTTTCGATGCGGTCGAGCATGGCCCGCAGCGGCGCGTCGGAATGCCCGGCGAGCAGTGCCCGAACACCTGCCGCGGCAGGTTCGTATTCCTCTCTATATAGAGGACGGCCACCGATGGCCGCCGGGCATCCGCCGACCACCGCGGGCGGGCAGTCGTGGCGACCGTCGCGCGGCAGTCGCGTCGTGCAGGTGCGCAGGCCGCTGTGCTCGGCGATGGTGAGCGCGACATCGTTGGCGTCCATCCGAGAAGGGAAGGGCCCCAAGGCATCCGCGGTCGGCGTGCGCGCGATGGCGAATCTGGGGAACGGTTCGTCGGTCAGCGTGATCCACCAGCCGCGCTTGGGAAATTTCGACCGCCGGTTATAGGGCGGGGTATGCGCGACGATGAGCCGCAACTCGCGCACCCCGGCCTCGAGACCGTGCGCGCACACCACATGGTCGACCCGAATGGCAAGGGAAACCATCTCTTTCATCCGGCCACGGGTCTCGGATCCGGTGAAGTAGTTGCGCACGCGGCGACGCAGATTCACCGCGGTCCCTATATAGAGGACTTCGTCGGAGGGCCCGCGGAAGAGATAGACACCGGGACTCGTCGGCAGATCGTTGGCGAGGACCCGTTTGGCGCGCTGGCGCGGTGTGACATTCGGCAAATAATCGAGCAGTTCGGTCAGGCTGTGCACGCCCAGATTGCCGACCCGACCGATCAGGGCGTGCAGCACATCCACGGTGGCCCGCGCGTCGTCGAGGGCGCGATGGTTCGGCTGGGTAGCCGCACCGAGCAGCGGCGCGAGCACGCCGAGTCGAACCGAGGGCGCCTCGTCGCGGGCGAGTACGCGCCGCGCCAGCTTCACCGTGCACACCACCGGCCCGCTCGGCCACGGCGTATCCATCCGAGCCGCCGCGGCGCGCAGGAACGCCATATCGAAGCGGGCGTTGTGCGCGACCAGCACAGCGCCCTTGGCGAACTCCAGAAAACCCGGCAGCACCGCCTCGATCCGCGGCGCCTCGTAGACCATCGCGGTGGTGATCCCGGTGATCTGGACGATCGCCGGCGGGATGGCCCGTCCCGGATTCACCAGCGTCGCGAACTCCCCCAGCACCTCGCCGCCGCGCACCTTCACCGCGCCGATCTCGGTGATCGCGTCGCCATCCGGGCTGGTGCCCGTGGTCTCCAGATCGACGACCACGAAGGTGGTGTCGTAGAGCGGCGTCTCGAGCTCGTCGAAGGCCAACTGCAGTGCGGCGGCCTGGCGCGGCGTCGGATCGGGCACGGCGTGCAGCGTAGGGCCCGGGTACGACAGGAACGTGCCGGAACGCCACCTCGGATTTCGCCACGGAAATACCCGAATTACGCGATGAGGATTTCGCTCCGATTCCCACGAAATGATCTAGAACACCAAAATGTGGCACAGGTCACATTGTTTCGAAAATTACATCATTACACCGGACACGCCCGGGCGTTCGGAGTCGGAGCCCCGGGCGTGCTGCCGCCGATCCCGACAAGGAGACCGACCGGTCTGGGATGTTGGGTGGAAATCGAGCCGACATACCTTTCCGACCTGGGCAAATGCCGAGAACAGCGGCGTCTGGGACACCCCGCCGTCACTTGACCGCCGGCTCGGTAGCGACGCCGGCGCCCCCCGATAATCGCTGGTCGTTATTGTTTCGTGATTGCTGTGACGCAACTCGCACATAATCCGGGGAAAATTTGTTGAGCGTCGCCATTTCTGATCTTGCCGACTTTACAAACCACCGTGATGTGTTCGTAACCTTTTTGAGACCTCACGGAGTTCGACGCACCACCCGACGGTGTCCGAGCAGAAGTCCGCCGCACCACCGGGTGCGGCGTCGTGGGGCAGATTGGGAGAACCGCATCATGGCGACCAACACCGTCAAGCGACATGCAAAGCGTGCCGTCGCGGCCGGAGCCGTCGGAGCTGCCACGCTCGGCGCCTTCCTGTTGCCCGCTGCACCCGCCTCGGCCCAGCCGGTCACCATCCCCGGCGTCGGCACGTTCGACGTGCCGAACGAGATCCCGATTCCGCAGGGGATCCCGGGCATCGAGGTGCCCGCCGCCCCCGCGCTGCCCTTCCTGGCCCCCAAGAAGTCCGTCGGCGATATCGCCCTCGACGCCGCGATGAGCAAGATCGGCTCCCCGTACGTCTACGGCGCCGCGGGCCCGAACGCCTTCGACTGCTCCGGTCTGGTCAAGTGGTCCTACCAGCAGGCCGGCCTGGAGCTGCCGCGCACCAGCGGTGAGCAGCTCGCCGCTGGCACCCCGGTCTCGCTCGACGATCTGCAGCCGGGCGACGTGGTGTCGTTCTACGGCGGCAGCCACTCCGGCCTCTACGCCGGTGACGGCAATGTGGTCCACGCGTCCACCTCCGGCACCCCGGTGAAGCTCGCGCCGATCTCCTCGATGCCGATCGCCGGCGCTCGCCGCTACTGAGCGACCCGTCCGATCAAAGCGCCCGGCCTGTGTGCACGGCCGGGCGACGGGACGGCGTAGCGTTGCGATCGCCGGAAAGCACGAGTGATCGTTTTGTGGCCTACTGGACACGGACCTATGCCGTTCCGTAACCTAATTGAGACCTTCCCGGGTTGCGGAGTTCGCGGCAAACGTTCCCGCAGCTCACGGAGGCGATAAGTCGCTTCACGAGAGAAACGGGGCCTGGCGCGCTGTGACAGCACATCACCGGAGACATCGCAGGAAACGTCTGGTGGCAGAGGCATTAGCGGCGGGAGTCCTGGCCGCGGCACTCTGCAGTGGCAGTCCAGCCGGAGCCGATCCGGCCGCCCTGCCGACCACGGCCAGCGAGGCCGTGCAGCGCATGATCGACCTGTCCCGCGAATCCGAACAGCTCAATCAACAGGCCCTCGGCGCGCAGGCCGATCTCGACACCAAACTCGCCGCCCTGCACGACGCCGACGCCAAACTCGCCACGGCCACGCAGATCGCCGATGCGGCCCGCGAGGAAGTCCGCAAGTTCCAGCCGATCATCGATCGCACCGTGATCGCCGCCTATCAGGGCGCACGCACCAACCGGCTCTCCGCCGTGCTGCTCAGCGACTCACCGCAGCGTCTGCTCGACCAGATGTCCACCATCGACGTGATCTCGGCCAAGAACTCCGAGCAGCTCAATCTCTACCGGCAGGCCACCGCCGCGGCGACCGAGGCGGAGAAGACCGCGCGCACCGCCGCCGATACCGCCCGGGCCGCCTCCGATAAGGCCGACCAGGTGCGCGCCGATCTCGAGCGCAAGCGGGCCGGCCTTTCCGGGTCCATCGCGCAGGTGGTCGAGGCGTGGGGGCAGTTGTCCACCAAGGACAAATCGGCATTGGCCGGATCGCCCTTCCCGCCCGGTTTCGATTCCGACACCCTGTTGCGCGGCCTGGTTCCCGGCAGCGGCACCAGCGCGCTGGCCGCCGGACTCACCCGCATCGGCGACCCGTACGTGTGGGGCGCGACCGGACCGCACCAGTTCGACTGCTCCGGACTCGTGCAATGGGCCTTCAAACAGGTCGGCAAGGATGTGCCGCGGACCAGTTCCCAGCAGGCCACCTATGGCACCCCGGTGGACAAGAACGATCTGCAGCCCGGCGACGTCGTGTTCTTCTACTCCGATATCTCCCACGTCGGCATCTACGCGGGCAATGGAATGATGCTGCACGCCTCCACGTTCGGTGTCCCGGTGGCCGTAGCACCACTCGGGTCGACCCCCTATCACTCGGCTCGGCGATACTGATCGGCTATGAGTAGCTTCCGGCGGGCCCGCACCTGGTTTTTCGTGCGGCGACGCTTCCAGTTCGTCGCCACCGTCGCGACGGTGACCGTGCTGACCGGCACCTGTGGCGCACTGCTGATGGTGCCCAATTCGGTCCTGCCGAAACTGCGCGCGGCCCAGCCGACTTCGATCGGCAGTCTGCGCGCCGCGGCCGACGACGATCCGCGCTTGAGCGCGGTCCGCCGGAGCCTCGAACCCTTCGGACAGCTGGTCACCGAACAGGTGCCGACCGGGGACGGTCAGCAGTCCCTGGTCGTCGGTCATCCCGCGCAACGGGCCGAAATCGATACCCTCGCTGGCGAACTCGCCACCGCGACCACGGCCGTCACCGGCGTCTGGGGACCGGGGTGGGCCCGGTCCGCGATGGTCGTCGTCGCGTCGAACCCGTCGGAGTTCGCCGCGCTGGTTCGTTCGGCGACTATGCCCGCCGATGTCGCCGCGGCCTCGGTGGCCGACCCGTTCGTACCGGGCACCCAGCCGACCGGGCAGCGCGTCGTCTTCAGCGCCGACGCCGGACGCCGCCTCGACAGCGACGGCCTGCGCACCCTGCTGCGTCACGAACTCACCCATATCGCGACCCGCGCCCAGACCGTCGACGGCGCACCGCAGTGGATGCTCGAGGGCTTCGCCGAATTCGTGGCCCACCTCGGCGCCGGACACCACTTCGCCGATATCGCGCCAACGGTCACCACCCGGGTCCGTGCCGGGGATGTCCCGCGCGATCTCCCGGCCGACGCCGACTTCGCCGGGACCGGCGCCGTCGCGGCCTACGAACAGGCCTGGTCGGTCTGCGCTTTCGTGGCCGAGAAGTTCGACCAACCGCGCCTGGTCGAGCTCTACCGTCGCATCGCCGCGGGCAAACAGGACCCCGCCAGCGAGGACCGCATCATGCGCGATGTCCTCGGCACCAGCCGCAGTGACCTGGTCACCGACTGGCGGAACTGGCTGTCCGCCCCCACCGCTTGAGCCGGACCATTACCGCACTCCGGCCGCGAACACGCCGCGCCGAACGCGCGACAAATCCAACACAGTAGTTTGTTCGCATGGCCCGAACTCTGCTGGTTACCAATGATTTCCCGCCGCGGCCGGGCGGTATCCAGTCGTATCTGCAAGCGCTGGCCGGTGAGCTGCCGCCCGATGATCTGGTTGTCTACGCACCGCGGTGGCGCGGCGACAGTCATCTGAAATTCGATGCCAGACAGAAGTTCCAGGTGGTCCGCCACCCCACCACGTTGATGTTGCCGACCCCGCTGGTGCTGCGGCGGGCGGCGCGCCTGCTGCGCAGCGAGAACTGCGACACGGTGTGGTTCGGTGCGGCGGCGCCGCTGGCACTGCTGTCGCCGATGCTGCGGCGCGCGGGCGCCACCCGGATTCTGGCGAGTACGCACGGGCACGAGGTGGGCTGGTCCATGCTGCCGGGTGCGCGGCAGGCGCTGCGCGCGATCGGCGAGCACACCGATGTCGTCACCTACGTCAGTCGCTATACCCGCAGACGGTTCGCCTCGGCGTTCGGGCCGAATGCCGCGCTCGAGTATCTGCCGCCGGGGGTGGACACCGAGGTGTTCCGGCCGGATCCGGCGGCGCGCGCGGAACTGCGCGAACGCTACGGCCTGGGCGACCGCCCGACCATCCTGTGCCTGTCCCGACTGGTGCCGCGCAAAGGGCAGGACGCGTTGATCGTCGCCATGCTCGAGATCCGCGACCGCGTTCCCGGCGCCGTGCTGGTGATCGCGGGCGGCGGGCCGTACGAGGACAAGCTGCGCGGGCTCGCTGCGGCCTTGGGTGTCGCCGACGACGTGGTCTTCACCGGGCGAGTCCCGTCCAGCGAACTGGCCGCCCACCACACGCTGGCCGATGTGTTCGCGATGCCGAGCCGGACCCGAGGGGCCGGACTCGATGTCGAGGGTCTCGGCATCGTGTACCTGGAGGCGTCGGCGTCCGGGGTGCCGGTGGTGGCCGGGAGTTCGGGCGGCGCTCCGGAGACGGTGCTGGAGGGCAAGACCGGGCGCGTGGTCGACGGACGCAATACCACCGAGATCGCCAATGCCATCGTCGACATCCTGTCCGATCGCGACGCCGCCGCCGAGATGGGCGCGGCGGGGCGAAAGTGGGTCGAGGAGCAGTGGCGCTGGGACAGCCTGGGCGCTCGGCTGCGTCAACTGCTGCAATAAGGTGATGGCGGCGCACGGTGCGGCGCTCTGATCTACTACGCTCGGCCCGTGAGCAGTATTCAGGTCGCAGATCAGACTTTCGTCGCCGCCCCGGGGGCGGCGGTCGCCGAGATCCTGTCGGGCCGGAACAATTGGCGCCGCTGGTGGCCCGACCTGACCCTCGAGGTCCGGGAAGACCGGGCCGACAAGGGGATTCGCTGGACGGTCGCCGGTGCGCTGACCGGAACCATGGAAGTATGGCTCGAGCCCGCACTGGACGGGGTGATCCTGCACTACTTCCTGCACGCCGAACCGAAGGCGCCGACCCGGGACCTGGCCGCCGCCAATCGGGCCCGCCGGGTGGCGGGTAAGACGATGTCGTTCGAGATCAAGGCCAGGCTGGAAGCGGGCCGCGCGGCGGGTGTCGCACCCGCGCACACCACCGCCCGCTGACGCACACGAGTACAGCAGAGCAGCTGAAAGGAATCGTTGTCCGCCATGGCCGACAGGACCCAGAGGTCGATCATCATCGATGCACCGTCGCAGCGGGTGATGTCCGTCATCGCCGATCTGGAGTCCTACCCGGAGTGGGTCTCGGCGGCGAAATCCGTTGAGGTGCTGGAGAAGAGCGCCGATGGCAGAGCGCGAACCGCGCGCTTCGTGCTGGACGCCGGGGTCGTCAAGGACACCTATGTGCTGTCCTATACCTGGCGGCCCGACGACAAGTCGGTCAGCTGGACGCTGGTCAGCGGCGATCTGCAGAAGGCGCAGGACGGCACCTACGAACTCATCGATCAGCCCGACGGCACCACCGAGGTGACCTACGAGCTGACCGTCGACCTGAACATCCCGATGATCGGCATGTTCAAGCGCAAGGCGGAGAAGGTGATCACCGATACCGCGCTCAAGGAACTGAAGAAACGGGTCGAAGGCTGATCACGCACAAGCCCGAGGCAAGCGGGACCCGGGTCGAACTGTTCATCGGCAAGGGCGGGGTCGGCAAGACGACATTGGCCTGCGCCACGGCCATGGCCTATGCGCGGGCGGGTCAGCGGGTGCTGGTGGCCTCGCTGGATCAGGCGCATTCGCTCGGCGATGCCCTCGGCTTCCGGTTTCCGCACGATCCCGGCACGGTGGCCGGGATCGCCGGCGTGCTGCCCGGGCTCGATGTGATCGAGGTAGATTCCCTTGCGCTGCTGGAGGATCGGTTCCGCGACGTGGTTCGGATGCTGACCACCGGGACCGGCCACGAGCACGGCATCGACCTGGCGGCACTGGATCCGGCCGAACTGACCGGACTGCCCGGCGTCCAGGAATTGCTGATGCTGGTGGAGATCACCCAGTTCGCCCAGGAGAACGACTGGGATGTGATCGTCGTCGACTGCCCGCCATCAGCGGATATGCTGCGCATCCTCACCGCACCGGAAACCTTGCTCGGCTATGTGGAGCGGGTGTGGCCGCCGCACGCGCGGGCAATGAGCACCGTCGGCACCGACCTGCGCCGCGCGGTGCTGGCCACGACGGTCGAACGGATCGTCAAGGCGGTGACCGAGGTACGTGATCTGCTCGGCGATCACGCACGCACCGGGGCACGGCTGATCACCGTCGCCGAACAGGTGGCCATCGCCGAATCGGAGCGGGTGCGCTCGGCCGCGGCGCTGCTCGGTCTGCGATTGGACGCGGTGGTGGTGAACAAGGTGCTGCCGGCCACGCCGCCGCCGACCGCGCTGGAGGTCGCCTCCCATCCGGCGGTGCAGTGGTATCTGAACCGGCGCGCCGAACAGCTGGACGTGGTGAACCGGCTGCAGCGGGGTATGAACGGAACACGGGTGCTGATCGCCCAGCACACCGGACCCGAACCGGTCGGGCTGACCTCGCTGTCCGCGCTGTCGTACGCGATGGACTCGGGCGAACGGTTAGACACCGACCCCGCGCTGCGCGACAATCCGGCGGAGGTTCGCACAAGTTCCGGCGAGCCGGTGGTTCGATTGGAATCGGGCACCGGTCTGCATTCGGTGTACGCGTTGCGGATGCACCTGCCCGTCGTCGATGCGGCGACGCTGCGACTGGGACGAGTGGAGGACGATTTGATCGTGGGAGCGGACGGGGTCCGGCGCCGGGTGCGCTTGGCGCCGGTATTGCGGCGGTGCACGGTCGATGGCGCCGAACTCGATGACGGCTATCTGGTCGTGCGTTTCCGTCCGGACCCGGAGGCGTGGCCGGTATGAGTGATCCGAACGACGGCCGGACGGATGGCTGGCCAGGTGATGCCGATCCCGGTGACGGCCTCGGCGAATTCGCCGCGGAGTTGAGACTGCTGGCGGAGGCGGTGTTGGAGCGGGTCGAGCCGGTATTGCGCCGGGCCGCCGACGGACAGCCGGACTGGTCGAGTTGCAGTTGGTGCCCGGTCTGCGCGGCGGCCGCGCTGGTGCGCGGTGAGCACCACGACATGCTGGCGACGGTGGCCGATCACGGCACCGCGATCGTCACTGTGCTGCGCGAGGCGCTGGCCGGGGTGCCGGTCGAGCCGGTCATGCCCGAAGACGCGGCACCGCACGATCATTCGGTGTCCTTCGAGAAGAACGCGGACGCGCCGGACGCGGCAGCCGCACCCGCCGAAGCGAACACCCACACCCAGCGGTCGACCTCGGCCGGGCGCAAACGCGCGCGCTACGTCGGCATCCCCGTGACGATCAAGGCATGACGGTGCGCGTGGCAGGTGCGCGACCCCTGACCGTCGGTATCGACGTCGGCGGCACCAACATTCGCGCATCGGTGGTCGACGGCGACGGCGAGGTGCTCGACACCGTCGTCGCGCCGACACCGCATTCGGCCCGCGCACTCGAGGACGCACTGGACCGTGCGGTCCGCGAGCTGTGCCACCGGCATCCGATCGGCGCGGTCGGCCTCGCGGTGGCCGGATTCATCAACGGTGATCGCTCGAGCGTGCGCTTCGCACCGCACCTACCGTGGCAGGACGCCCCGGTCGCGCAGCGGCTCACCGAACGCCTCGGGCTGCCGGTAATCCTGGAGCACGACGCCAATGCCGCGATGTGGGCCGAATACCGCTTCGGTGCGGCGGCGGGCGGGCACAATTCGGTGCTCGTCGCGATCGGCACCGGGATCGGGGCGGCGCTGATCATCGACGGCGAACTCTATCGGGGCACCCACGGCGTCGCACCCGAACTCGGGCACCTACAGGTGGTGCCGCAGGGACGGGGCTGCCCGTGCGGTAAGCGCGGATGCTGGGAAAGATATTGCAGCGGAACGGCGCTGGCCGATACCGCGATCGAAATGCTGGCCACCGATCCGGTGCATTCGACCGTCCTGGCGCGCGAGGTGTTCCGCGATCCCGGTTCGCTGACCGGACGCCGGGTGGCCGGGGCCGCACAGGACGGCGATCCGCTGGCCGTGCGGGTGATGGCCGATTTCGCGCGCTGGCTCGGGCTCGGGCTGGCGTTCGTGAGCGATATCTTCGATCCCGGACTGATCGTGATCGCCGGTGGGGTCAGCAGTTCCGCGCCGCTGTTCCTGGACGAGGCGCGAGAGGAATACGCGCGGGCGATCACCGGGGCCGGCCATCGGCCGCTGGCCCGGATCCGCACCACGCAGCTCGGCGAGGCGGCGGGCATGGTCGGCGCGGCGGAGCTCGCCAGGGCCACTCTCGCCGACACCGGCCGCGGGCGATCGTGGGTCGCCCGTTCCACCCACTGAGCGGTCGGATATCAGCATTCGAGAACATGTGGTGAGATACGCCGCTCCGCTTGGATGTGATCTGTGACCAACGGTAAAGTCGGCAACTGACGGTTGTACCCGTAAACGATCCCGGCCGCGGGGGTTAGGACACCATGCTGTACTGGATGCTGAAGTACCTGTTCCCGGGACCGTTCATGCACCTCTACAACCGTCCGACAGTCGAAGGCGTGGAGCACATTCCCGCCGACGGACCGGCGATCCTGGCGGGGAACCATCTGTCCTTCTCGGACTGGTTGTTCGCGCCATTGATGAGCCCGCGCCGCATCAGCTATCTGGCCAAGGCCGAGTACTTCAACACCCCCGGCTTCAAGGGTCGGCTGCAGAAGTTCTTCTTCAGCGCCACCGGCCAGTACCCGATCGACCGCAGCGGTGCCAGCGCGGCCGAGGACGCGCTCATCGCCGCGCGCAAACTCCTCGACAAGGGCCATCTCGTCGGCCTCTACCCCGAGGGCACCCGCTCCCCCGACGGCCGTCTCTACAAGGGCAAGACCGGTCTGGCCCGCCTCGCCCTGGAAACCGGCGTCCCCGTCATCCCGGTCGCCGTCATCGGCACCTTCGAGGTCTGCCCGCCCGGCCCCTTCCGCTGGCGCCGCCAGCAGGTCACCGTCAAATTCGGCGCCCCCATCGACTTCTCCCGCTACGAGGGCATGGGCGGCAACCGCTTCGTCGAACGCGCGGTGACCGACGAAGTCATGTACGAGCTCATGCAACTCGGCGGCCAGGAATACGTAGACGTCTACGCCGCCAGCCTCAAGAAGGGCGTCCCCACCGAATCCGCCCCCACACCCACCCGCATCCCGGAGACGGCCGCGAGCTAGATTCTCCGCCTTTCTTCACGAGCCCGGTGCCGAACGCACCGGGCTCGTTTTGTCCCAGCCGCCGGTAACCGCGGCGGCAATGCGCTGGCGCTATCGTTTGCCCGGTGACGGTGCGTACCAAGGTGTGCGGGATCAGGTCCGCGGATGACCTGCGGACGGCGGTGTCCTCGGGCGCCGACGCCGTCGGATTCATCTGCGGCATTACCCATGTCAGCGAGGATGCCCTCGACGCGGCACAGGCCGCGCAACTCGCAGCGCTCACCCCCGCCTTCGTGACTCGGGTTCTGGTCACCCATCTCGAGGACGCCGCGGCGATCGTGGACCTTGCCGATCGGATCGGCGTCGATGCGATCCAGGTGCACGGGCTGGTGCCGGTGGCGACGGTCCGCCAGGTGCGCAACGCGGCGCGCGGCCGGCAGGTCATCGCGGCGGTGCACGTAACCGGTCCGGAAGCCATCGACACCGCACGCCGACTCGCACCGAACTGCGATGCGGTACTCCTGGATTCGCGCACGGCGGACCGGTTGGGCGGCACCGGCCGTACGCACGATTGGTCGATCAGCGCCGCCATCGCCGACGCACTGCGGGAACTCGGCCGTCCGGTCATCCTCGCCGGTGGCCTCACCCCGGAAAATGTCGCCGCCGCTATCCACGCGGTGCGCCCGTACGCGGTCGACGTCAATAGTGGAGTCGAGAACGCCACGGGCGATAAGCAGCCGGACGCCTGCGCGACATTCATATCGACGGCACACCGAGCTTCGATCGGGCCGACCGTCGACCGCTGACGCCGCATGCGGACCTGAGCAACTCGGTCATGGGCGGGCAGCCGGAGGGGCACAATCACGGGTGTAGGTGTTCCGAGTGCGGTAACTGCGAGTGTGGCGAAAGCTGGTGCACCGCAAGACGAGCGAGGGGGCCACGATGTCCGAGGAATCGCCGGATGTGCTGTTGTCTCTCGCCGTGGCGGCGGCCCATCAGTTGGGATATTCGTGCCAGGTGGCGGCCGCGGATGACGTGATGTTGTCCGGGCCCGCGGGGCATGTGATGGTCGGTTTGACGAATTTGCGGCGGATGGCGGCGGACGAGCCGCCGGATCAGTGGCCCGCATTGGTGGCGGACTACCTCAGTACCGGACTGGTCGATCTGGAGGTCGACCATGATCCGCTCGATACCGGGGATTTCGCGATGATGCGGGGGCTGATCCGGACTCGGCTGTACTCCGGGCAGGGCGGGGCACCGGATGTGGTGCGTCGCGAGGTCGCGCCCGGACTGATCCAGCGGGTGCTGATCGATCAGGTGCACACCATGGCGCCGGTCACCTATCCGATGCTGCGGCAGTGGCCGATCGACGAATACCACCTGTTCGCCCTCGCCGAACAGAACACCCGCGCCGACGGTCCGCTGGAGGCGATCACGCACCGGGTCGATACGCCGACAGCCGACAGTGTCGAGATCACCTTGCTGTGCGGCATTTCCGATTACGTCACCGCGCACGCGCGCTGGCTCGGCGAGTATCCGGTGGTCGGACCTGCGGGGTCGGTATTCATTGTGCCGTCCCAGCGCCATATCTACGCGCATCCGGTGGCCGATCTGGAGGTCGTGCGGGCAACCACGGTGCTCGCCCAGGTCGCGGTGCTCGACTACACCCAGCGCCCTTGGCCGGTCAGTCAGGACGTCTACTGGTGGCACGGCGGCACCATCGAACTGGCCGCCACCACCCAGCACACCGGCGACGCACTCTGCATCTATCCGTCGGATGACTTCCTCGCCGCATTGAACGAACTCCCCGAGCCCTGACGAGATCTCCGTCACTCACTCGCGCATCGAAATGCCCTCCCATCAGGCACTCGGGGTAGGGCGCTCGCCCCATACCCGCCGCGTCCCGACTTCTCGCATCGGAGCTGTCACGTTTCGGGCCGCTATTGCGTCTTATGCGTGACAGCTCCCGGCGGAGAAGGAGATGACCATGCCTGTGCTGTTCATTGGTGATGAGGTGGCGGACGAGAGCATTGCCGAGGTGTCATGGGAGGCGCAGGCGCCCACGCCGCCGTTCGGCCTACTCGACTCGTACGGGATCGCGCGATGAGCTCGAAGGTGGCGCATCAGGCCGCTGCGGCCGACGAGCGGTACCGCGCCGCCGCCTTCGTGAAACGCTCGATCAATAAGGTCTTTCCGACGCACTGGGCGTTCCTGCTCGGCGAGATCGCGTTGTACAGCTTCATCATTCTGCTGATCTCGGGTGTGTACCTGACGCTGTTCTTCGATCCGTCGATGACCGAAGTCGTCTACGACGGTGCGTATCAACCGCTGCGCGGTGTGCACATGTCGGCGGCTTATGCGAGCGCCCTGGATATTTCGTTCGAGGTGCGCGGCGGTCTGTTCGTCCGGCAGGTACACCACTGGGCCGCACTGATGTTCGTGGCCGCGATCATCGTGCACTGCCTGCGGATCTTCTTCACCGGCGCGTTCCGCAAACCGCGCGAAGCGAATTGGGTGGTCGGTTCGACGCTGTTGGTGCTGGCCATGTTCGAGGGTTACTTCGGTTACAGCCTGCCCGACGATCTGCTCTCCGGCACCGGCCTGCGCGCGCCGCTCGGCGGTTTCACGATGAGCATCCCGATCGTCGGAACCTGGATCCACTTCGCCCTTTTCGGCGGTGAGTTCCCCGGCGAGGTGCTGATTCCGCGCCTGTTCATCACGCACGTGCTGCTGTTCCCCGGCATCATGCTGGCATTGATCGCCTCGCATATCGCGCTGGTCTGGTATCAGAAGCACACGCAGTTCCCCGGGCCGGGACGCACCGAGAACAACGTCGTCGGGGCCCGCATCGTGCCGGTCTTCGCCGCCGACCAGGGTGCGTTCTTCATGTTCACCCTCGCCACGGTCGCGATCATGGGTGGTCTGTTCCAGATCAATCCGATCTGGGAACTCGGGCCCTACAACCCGGCCCAGGTGTCGGCGGGTTCGCAACCGGACTTCTACATGATGTGGACCGACGGCCTGACGCGTCTGATGCCGCCATGGGAGATCTATATCGGCAACTACACCATCCCGGCGGCATTCTGGGTGGCCGTCGTAATGGGTGTGGTGCTGGTGATCCTGCCCGCCTACCCATGGATCGAGAAGCGGCTCACCAAGGATTACGCGGCCCACAATCTGCTGCAGCGGCCGCGAGATGTGCCGGTGCGCAGCGGCATCGGCGCGATGGCGATCGCCTTCTATCTGGTGCTGACGCTGTCCTGCGTCAATGACATCATCGCGTTGAAGTTCGATATCTCGCTCAACGCCACCACCTGGATAGGTCGCATCGGTATGTTGATCGCGCCGCCGATCGCGTACTTCGTCACCTATCGGTTCTGCATCGGTCTGCAGCGCAGCGACCGCGCGGTGCTCGAGCACGGCATCGAAACCGGCATCATCAAGCGACTGCCGCACGGCGAGTACATCGAGGTGCACCAGTCGCTCGGACCGGTCGACGAGCACGGCCACCCGGTCCCCCTGCCCTACCAGGGCGCCGCGATCCCGAAGAAGATGAACAAACTCGGGTCGGCGGCAAGCCGGGCATCGGCAGCTTCCTGTGGCCCGATCCGGCAGCGGAATCCGAGCGGCACTTCGAGATCGAGCACGCTCAGGAACGCAAACAGCTCGCCGTGCTACAGAAGTATCAGGACCGAATCTCCGCCGACGGTGAAAGGCATGCACCATGATGTGGCTCGAACGCTCCTACGAGCCGGGTACCGAGGACTACGGCCTGCTGGTCGCGGCCGCCACGGTGGCCAGTGCGACCACCGCCCACGCGGTCCGTGACCTCTTGCGATACAACGGGATCCGGGCCACCACCGGCCCGGCCCACTCCCACCCCACCCGCCAACGCGTACTCGTCTTCCCCGAAGACGCGATGCGCGCCTACGAAGTCCTCTGCGACAACACCCTGTGAGCCTCCGGAGCTCTCACCACAAGCCCGGACAAGTCGGCCCCGAACCACCCGGTTCGGGGCCTTCGGTCATATTGATCGAGGTCGGCCTCGGAATGATCACCGCGGTGCCATGCTGGTAGCTGAGCACAGTTCCGAACCGTCAGGGAGCGGACCATGAGTTTTCAGAAGATTCCCGCGGGGACCCGAGGATCCCGACCGCCGTCATCGAATCCGGTGTTCCGTTTCCTCACCCGGGCGATGGAGCGATATCACCGATTCCGCCACGACCGATTCCTGGGCATGGACCTGGTGTATCTGACCACTGTCGGAGCGAAGAGCGGTCAGGAACGTCGAGTGACGGTCAGCCGTTTTCCGGCGGAGGACGGCGGGTGGCTCATCGTCGCCTCCATGGGTGGCGCGATCCAACATCCGGGCTGGTACCACAATATCGCCGCGCATCCGGATCAGGTGTGGGCCGAGGTGGGCGGGACGAACTACCACGTCACGGCCGAACAGCTGGACGGCGAACGACGTGACCGGGCCTGGCAGCAGATCACCGCGGGACAACCGCGCTATCTCGGCTACCAGAAGAAGACCGACCGCCTCATCCCGATCATCGAACTCCGACCGCGCGGCTGACGTCGGGAGCCTGTTGGCCGAGCCGACGATGGGAGTTCACATGGTGTTGGACTGCCTGCGCCAAGGTGGGCGAATGACTGGTTCGGACTTCTCCCGGCGGACTCTGCTGCGCACCTGCGCCCTCGGTCTCGTCGCGGCCCCGGCGCTGGCCGCCTGCTCGAACGACGGTCCCGCGCTGGTCCGTTCGCGCCCGAACCTCACCCACGGCGTCGCGGTCGGCGATCCGCGCACCGACGGCGCGCTGATCTGGGCGCGCTCGGATCGGCCCGCGAAGCTGATCGTGGAGACCGCGGCCACCGAATCCTTCAGCGACGCCAAACGATTCGCCGGCCCGCTGCTGACCCCGGACTCCGACGGCACCGGACGGGTGCGCGTCAATGGCCTGCCCGCGGGCCAGCAGGTGCACTACCGGGTCGTCCTCGAGGGCGAGGACGGCGCCACCTCCGAACCGATCACCGGCGTATTCCGCACCGTGCCCACCGGCGCGTCCGATATCAAACTGCAGTGGTCCGGTGACGTGGTCGGTCAGGGCTACGGCATCAATCCCGAACTCGGCGGCATGAAGATCTTCTCCGCCATGGCCGCACGCGATCCGCACCTGTTCATCCACTCCGGTGACTCGATCTACGCCGACGTTCCGTTGCGGGAATCGGTGACGCTGCCCGACGGACGGATCTGGCGCAATACCGTCTCCGAGGCGAAAAGCGCTGTCGCGCAGACCCTGGACCAGTTCCGCGGCAATTACGCCTACAACCTGACCGACCAGAACTACCGTCGCTTCAACTCCGCGGTCGCCCAGGTGGTCCAGTGGGACGACCACGAGACCGTCAACAACTGGTACCACGGCGGCCTGGTCGCCGAGACCAAGGGCTACAGCGAGCGCAGCATGGACACCCTGGCGACCCGCTCCTGGCAGGCCTTCCACGAGTGGATGCCGTTGGAGCCCAAGGAGGCAGTGGACGGACGCCTCTACCGCAAGATCGCCTACGGCCCGCTGCTGGACATCTTCGTGCTCGATATGCGGACCTATAAGGACACCAACGACATCAACAACGGCCCCAGCGGTCACATCTTCGGTCCGGAGCAGACGAAGTGGCTGATCGAGGGTCTGCGCGACTCCAGGGCCACCTGGAAGATCGTCGCCAATGACCTGCCGCTCGGTCTGGTCGTCAAGGACGGTGAACAGAAGGTGACGGCCTATGAGGGCCCCGCCAACGGCGACAACGGCGCACCGTCCGGCCGGGAAACCGAGATCGCGCAAGTACTCTCGGCGATCAAGGCGAACAAGGTGGGCGGTGTGGTCTGGCTGACCGCGGACGTGCACTACACCGCGGCCCACCACTACGCACCGGAGCGCGCCGCGTTCACCGACTTCGACGAATTCTGGGAGTTCGTCTCCGGACCGCTGAATGCCGGTGCGTTCGGCCCGAATCCGCTGGACGGCACCTTCGGTCCGGATGCGGTATTCGTACACGCCCCCGACGTCCAGAACGCCTCACCGCTGGAGGGCTTCCAACATTTCGGTGAGGTTGTGATCGACGGCAAGTCAAGGGAACTGACGGTCAATCTCTGCGACGCCGCCGGATCTGTCCTGTTCAGCAAGCGGCTCGCGCCGCAGGTTCGGTAACCGGTGAGATCGGACGAGCATCGGAGCCCGCGCTGTGGTTAGCTTTCGATCCATGAGCACGCCGCACACTGTCGCCGCCGAAGAATATCTACCTCGTGACACCGCGGATGTCGTTCGTACTGTGCGGAATTCACGCGGTCGAGCGGAAAACCTCACGGTGCGCGGCGGCGAACCGATCGACGATGGACTTTCGTTACCCGATCAACGCGCGGTGGTGTCGCTACGAAAGATGAACGCGGTACTCGATATCAACCTCGGCAGGCGCACCGTGCGCGTGCAGGCGGGCGCCAAACTGTCCGATATCGATCGGCGTCTCGGCGCGCACGGACTCGGTCTGCCGATCGTCGGCGACCACCGCGATATCACCGCGGGCGGCTTCGCCTCGGTCGGCGGAGTGAGCACGGCGTCGCACAAGTACGGCATGTTCATCGATCAGATCGTGGATCTGGAATACGTCGATCCGGACGGTCGCATCGGCACCTGCGGGCGCAACCACCACACCGAGCGCTTCCACCGGATTCTGGGCGCGGGCGGGCGCGCGGGCATCATCACCGCGCTCACCCTCGACGTGGTCGATATCGATAAGGACCACACCTGGCTCACCACCGACGCCGACCGGTTCCTGGACTTCGACTCCTTCGTCGAGCACGCCTACGCCGAGATCGCCCGGCCGGGCAATGTCGCGCTGCAGGTCGGTCGCTGGGTCGATACCGCGCCGCTGAAGGTGTCGCGGCCGGTCGGCACCGGACATGTGCAGTTGGGGACCGTACGCTTCGGTCAGTGGTCGAGCCTGTACCCCACCACGCCGACCCGATCGCTGCGCGCGCGCCGCGAGGTCGGCACCAAAACCAGGAAGTCGCTGGGCGTCATCGCCTCCGCCGCGGGCGGGCGCGCGGGCGCGCCGGTGCGCAATGCCGCGGCGGGCGCGCTCATGTTCGCCCCGAAGGTGCTGACACTGCGGGACGCGGAGTATCTGGCCGATACCGTGATCAGCTCCTCGGAGCGCGGCCCCGCCTACCGGGTCGCGATCTTCGCACCGCTGTCGACCTACACCTCGGTCTTCTACCGGCTGCACGACCTGTTTGCCGGACACCGGGAACGGACCGGCTGCTTCACCGTCATCTCCGCGATGACCTACGGTGTGCGCTCGAAGTACCTGCGTGCGGAGGCACAAACGCGCGGGCTGTCGATCGAGGACCACGGGCTGATCACCTTCACCTGCCGTTTGCGGCCCTCGGCGCTGCCCTCAGAACTGTTGCGCGACATCGTCACCGGAATCGATGAGATCTGCGTTTCCGAACGAGCCCTGCGGTACGACTCCGCGGATTAGACTGTGTCGCGCCGCACATAGTCGCCAGCAAATAACCTCACCGCCCATCGGCGGTGCGGCCATCTGCTGGCGGCAGCGGTCGACTTCGGCACTGTCGGCGGGGTGTCGATGCGTTGGTTCAGCCCATCTAGGTGAAGGTTGCTCTGATGCTCGAATTCCGCCCCGCACCCGTCCGTCTGCCCGACCGTAAGCGCCAGCGTCCCGAATCCATCGAAGGCCTGCGGGTACTCGTGACCGATGCGTGTTCCGATATCGGCCGCGCCACCGCCATGCTGCTGGCCCACCAGGGCGCTCAATTGCTGCTGGTCGCCCGGCGTGCGGATCAGCTCGTCGCCGCCCGCAATGACATCGTCGGCGCGGGCGGTGCGGCGAACTGGTTCCGCTGCGATACCTCCGCGCTCGGTGACGTAGACCAGCTCGTCGACTGGGTACTCAGCGAATTCGGCCGGATCGACGTGCTGATCAACAATGCGAGCCGCCCGCTGCGCCGACCCGTCTCGCAATCGCTGGACCGCTTCCGCGACTACCAGCGGATGATGGCCACCAACTACTTCGGCCCGCTGCGCCTGACCCTCGGCCTGCTGCCCGCCATGCTGGAATCCGGCTCCGGCCAGGTGATCAATGTCGGCCCATGGAATCTGAACATCGGCGCCGCACCGAATTTCGCCTCCTACGCCAGCTCCCAGGCCGCCTGGACCACCTTCGGCCAATGCGCGGACGCCGAACTGTCACCTCGCGGCATCCAGGTGACCGCCGTCCAATATCCGGCCGTACAACCGGAAACCGGCGCCATCGCGCACTTCGTCGCCGAACCCGCGCTGGACCCCGACGACACCGCCCGCCTGATCGAAACGGCCATCCGCACGCGCCCGACCCACCTCGAACCCCGCTTCGCGCGCACCCTGCGCGGGCTGGCGGGCGTGGCGCCCCGCTGCACCAACCGCATACTCTCCCGCCTCGCCTCGTACTAGCACTCCCCCGAAACGCCGAAGCGCCCCACCGGAATCCGGTGGGGCGCTTCGAAACGAGCTACTCGCTCAGTGCTTCTCGGGGCCGAGGTAGTACTCGAAGACCAGGCCGGCGGCCGCACCGAGGACGCAGACCACGCCGATGCCGATCAGCCAGAACTGGAAGAAGGCCAGGCCGAGTGCGGTGATCGAGCCCGCCGCGGCCAGGGTGATGGGCCAGAAGCTGCCGGGCGAGAAGAAGCCCAGATCGCCTGCGCCGTCGACGATTTCGGCGTCCTCGTAGTCCTCCGGGCGCAGGTCGAGGCGACGTGCGACGAAACGGAAGTAGGTGCCGATGATCAGCGACAGACCGGCGGTCAGCACCGTCGCCGTGGTGCCCGCCCACTCGACACCGGTCCGCGACTGGCCGGTGAAGTAGCCGTACACGATTGCCACGATGATGAAGAACACCGTGAGCAGTTCGAAAATCCGCGCTTCGATCTTCATATCAGATCAGTCCTCACTTGCTCTCTGCCGCGGACGCGCTCTTGATGTCGCGCTTGGTGTTGAACGGCTGGGTGGAGGTGGCGACCGGGGATTCACCGATGGACTCGAGCGCCTCGGCGTTGGTCTTACCCGCCTTGCGCGCATCGATGTACTTGGTGAACTTCTCCGGCGACACCGCACGGACCTCGAAGTTCATCATCGAGTGGAAGGTGCCGCACATCTCGGCGCAGCGGCCGACGAAGGCGCCTTCCTTCTCGATCTTGGTGATCTGGAAGACGTTATCCGAGTGGTTTTCCTTCGGGTTCGGCATCACGTCGCGCTTGAACAGGAACTCCGGCACCCAGAAGGCGTGCACCACGTCGGCGGCGGCCAGCTGGAATTCGATGATCTTGCCGGTCGGCAGCACGAGCACCGGGATCTCGGTGCTGGAGCCGACGGTCTCGACCTTGTCGTAGTGCAGGTAGGACAGGATGTCGTTCTCCGGCTTGCCGTGCACCGGGCCCGGCTGCGGGTGACCGTCCTTGGTGCGCTCCTTGTACTCCAGGAGCTGCTCCTGGTTGGCGTCCTCGCGGGCCTTATCGATGCCGTCGAAGCGGAAGCCGTCCTTGAAGTCGACATTGCGGTAGCCGAACTTCCAGTTCCACTGGAAGGCGGTCACGTCGACGGTCACGTCCGGGTTGTCGACCTTCTCGTGCACGTAGTTCTGCACGACCACGGTGAAGTAGAACAGCACCGCGATGATGACGAACGGCACGGCGGTGTAGGTCAGCTCCAGCGGCACGTTGTAGCCGGTCTGGCGCGGGAACTCCGGGGAGTCCTTCTTCTTGCGGTGGAAGGTGACGGTCCAGAAGGTCAGACCCCACACCAGCACGCCCATCAACAACGCCGCGATGACCGACCACGTCCACAGTTCCCGCATCCGGGTGGCCTGCGGCGTGATACCCGAGGGCCAGCCGAATCGCAGCCAAACATTGTCGATCGAGCAGCCCGAGACGAGCATCGCGGTGATCCCCAGGGACACCGCCAGCCCGGCCCGCCGAAGGAGACGGCCCCGCCGACCCTTCACGGGTCGTGCCCCGATCTCTTCGCTCGCCTTGTGCGCCACGCTCACGCCTTCCTGGTCGCCACACATTCCGACAGTGCACCGTCCGGGTTGCGATCGCCCGGCGGTACGTCCTAAGCACGTTTCAGGGCATTCCGGTCGGCCGGCCCGTCCGGGCGCGATCCACCTAAGAATGTCCTGAGTACTACGCAGCGTAGACCAAACCGGCGCCCCGTTTGACGTCGGGTCGCATTCGACACTCCGCCGATCCCGGGGTGGGTCCGGTCACCCGGACATCGTCCCAGTACAGGGCGTGCGCCGCGACCGGATTCGGCACGTGCGACGTAGGCGGACACAACATTTCGAATGCCGGTCGGGGCAGCGGCGATAGCGCCCTATCCAGTGGCGCGACACACGAATCCGCCGGGTGCGGCATACTCGGACACGAGATTTCACCCTGTGCGCCCACAGTATCGGGCGCAGCCACCAAGTGAATCGGGCCCGCGCCCGTACCGAATTAGGAAACGAGGTTGCCGAGGCCGTGTGTGGACTGCTCGGATTTCTGACATCTGATGCGGCAACCGAGGACGTCGTGGAGCGGGTGTACGACGCCCTGCACTGCGTGCGCCATCGCGGCCCGGACGAGCGCGGTACCTGGCACGACGACCATGTGATCTACGGCTTCAACCGCCTGTCGATCATCGATATCGAGCATTCGCACCAGCCGCTGCGCTGGGGTCCGGCCGAGAACCGGGAGCGCTACGCGCTGACCTTCAACGGCGAGATCTACAACTACATCGAGATCCGCGAAGAGCTCGCGAAGGCGCACGCCGAGGAGTTCCCGAACGGGAAGATCTTCGAAACCGAGGGTGACAGCGAGGCGATCGTCGCGGCCTTCCACTACTGGGGTCCGGATGCGGTGCGCAAGCTGCGCGGCATGTTCGCGTTCGC
The DNA here is from genome assembly GCF_048910785.1 of Nocardia nepalensis. Taxonomy (NCBI): domain Bacteria; kingdom Bacillati; phylum Actinomycetota; class Actinomycetes; order Mycobacteriales; family Nocardiaceae; genus Nocardia; species Nocardia nepalensis. The sequence goes on from NZ_JBKBET010000001.1 coordinate 91,757, forward strand.
GATCTGGGATACCGAGACCCAGGAGTTGTTCCTGGCGCGCGATCCGTTCGGCATCAAGCCGCTGTTCTTGGCGACCGGCCCGGGCGGGACCGCGTTCGGCAGCGAGAAGAAGAGTCTGCTGGAACTGCTGCCCACCCTCGGCCGCTCCGATGCGCTGGATCCGCGGGCGCTGGAGCACTACACGGTGCTGCAGTACGTGCCGGAGCCGGAGACGCTGCACAAGGACATCCGCCGCCTCGAATCCGGGCACTACGCGACCGTGCGGGCGGGCGAGGCGCCGAAGATCACCCGCTACTTCAACCCACAGTTCAAGGTGCGGGCCTTTGCACCCGGCTCCGAGGGCGCGCGCTACCGCGAGATCGCCGAGGCGCTGGAGGACTCCGTCGCCAAGCACATGCGCGCGGATGTGACGGTCGGCTCATTCCTGTCCGGCGGCATCGACTCCACCGCGGTCGCGGCGCTGGCCATGCGGCACAACCCGAAGCTGATCACCTTCACCACCGGCTTCGAGCGCGAGGGCTACTCCGAGGTCGACGTGGCGGCCGAGAGTGCGGAGGCGATCGGGGCGCGGCATATCGTGAAGGTGGTCTCCCCCGCCGAATTCGCCGCGGCGATCCCCGAAATCGTCTGGTACCTGGACGATCCCGTGGCCGACCCGGCGCTGGTTCCGCTGTACTTCGTGGCCAAGGAGGCCCGCAAGCACGTCAAGGTGGTGCTCTCCGGCGAGGGCGCGGACGAGCTGTTCGGCGGATACACGATCTACCGGGAACCGTTGTCGCTCAAGCCCTTCGAATATCTGCCGCGCGGGGTACGCAAGCTCGCGGGCAAGCTGTCGGAGCGGATTCCGGACGGCACGCGCGGCAAGAGCCTGCTGCACCGCGGTTCGCTCACCTTGGAGGAGCGCTACTACGGCAACGCGCGCAGCTTCAGCGACGCGCAATTGCGTGCGGTGCTGCGCGAATTCCGGCCGGAATGGACCCATCAGGACGTCACCGCGCCGATCTACGCGCAGTCGCGCGGCTGGGATCCGGTGACGCGCATGCAGCATCTGGATCTCTACACCTGGCTGCGCGGCGACATCCTGGTCAAGGCCGACAAGATGACCATGGCGAACTCGCTCGAGCTGCGCGTGCCGTTCCTGGACGCCGAGGTGCTGAAGGTCGCCGAACAGCTGCCCTACGAGCAGAAGATCACCAAGGAAACCACCAAATACGCACTGCGCCGAGCGCTGGAGGGCATCGTCCCACCGCACGTGCTGCACCGCGCGAAACTGGGTTTCCCGGTCCCGCTGCGGCATTGGCTGCGCGGCACCGAACTCTACGACTGGGCGCACCTGCAGATCGCCGAATCCCAGACCGATCACCTGCTGGACAAGGGCGCCATCAAGGGCATGCTCGAAGACCACCGCGCGGGCCGAGGCGACCACAGCCGCCGCCTGTGGACCCTGCTGGTCTTCATGGTCTGGCACGGCATCTTCGTCGAAAAGCGCATCACCCCCGACATCCAGGAGCCGGTCTACCCCGTCTCCCTGTAGTCGCTGGTACCACGCACGTTTCGCACGCCGCGCATGGATTTGGGGGAATTCGTGCGCGGCCCGCTTGAACATGCGAGGCAGCGGAATCGGCGCTGAGCGGCGCGTAGGGGGTAGATACGAACGGCCGCACCGGGGTTCGGTGCGGCCGTCTAGTTCGGTGTGGCTCAGAGAAGCGGCTTGATGTCGGCGGCGGCTTCCGAGCCGTATGCGGCGGCAAGGCGCTCGAGGGCATCGTCCTTGTTGAGGGTCCACTCCTGGGTGCCCATGGTCTCGAGTACGAGAACCGCGATGAGGGAACCCAATTGGGCGGCGCGCTGCAGGGAGAGTCCGGCGGTGTGGCCGGTGAGGAAGCCCGCGCGGAAGGCATCGCCGACGCCGGTGGGCTCGACCTTGTTCACCTCGGGAACCACGCCGACGGTCACCTCGGTGCCATCGCGGTCGACGATCTGGACGCCGTCCTTGCCGAGAGTGGTGACGCGGATGCCGACCTTGCGCGCGATCTCTTCCTCGCTCAGACCGGTCTTCTGCAGCAGCAGCGCCCACTCGTACTTATTGGTGAAAAGGTATGTGGCGCCGTCGATCAGCTGTACCGACTGGTCGCCGTCGAGGCGGGCCAGCTGCTGGGAGGGGTCGGCGGCGAACGGGATGCCGAGTTCGCGGCATTCGGCGGTGTGCCGCAGCATCGCCTCGGGGTCGTTGGCGCCGATGAGCACCAGGTCGAGCGGGTGGTTCTCGGCGAGTTCACCGATCGAGATATCGCGGGCCTCGCTCATCGCACCCGGATAGAACGAGGCGATCTGGGCCATATCGTCATCGGTCGTGCAGACGAAGCGCGCGGTGTGCGCCCGGTCCGAGATCTTGACGGTGGAGCAGTCGACACCGTGCTTCTCCAGCCAGGCGCGGTACTCCGCGAAATCGGCGCCGACCGCGCCGACGAGCAGCGGTGTGCGGTTCAAAACGCCCATGGCATAGGCGATATTGCCCGCGACGCCGCCCTTGCGGATCTGCAGATCGTCGACGAGGAAGCTCACCGATACATGGTCGAGCTGATCGGCCAGCAGCGCGTCGGCGAACCGTCCGGGGAAGCGCATTAGGTGGTCGGTCGCAATGGACGCGGACACGGCGATAGACACGAAGCTGAGCCCTTCGGTAGGCGGCTAGACGGTGAAGATTCGGGAAACTAGGTCCCCGTCTTTACCGTACCTTCCCGTCTGTCCGGATACGCTTTTGCGCCGCGGCAATATTGAGCCGATCAGCGAGTGTCACACGATTCTCATCGTGGACGAGCGGTCAGCAGATCGCCGGGTCTCGGATGGACCCGGCGACAGACTTCACAGATCAGTTGAACGAGTCGCCGCAGGCGCAGGAACCCGTCGCGTTCGGGTTGTCGATCGTGAAGCCCTGCTTCTCGATGGTGTCGACGAAGTCGATCGAGGCGCCCTGGACGTACGGCGCGCTCATCCGGTCGACGGCCAGCTTGACGCCGCCGAAGTCGACGGTCAGGTCACCGTCGAGCGAGCGGTCGTCGAAGAAGAGCTGGTAGCGCAGGCCCGCACAGCCGCCCGGCTGCACGGCGATACGCAGGGCGAGGTCGTCGCGACCCTCCTGGTCGAGCAGCGCCTTCGCCTTGCTGGCGGCGGCGTCGGTCAGGGTCACACCGTGGGTGGTCGTCTCGTCTTGCACAGTCATGAACTCTCCTCAGGACAGCTGTGTTCAACCCGTGAACAGCGCACGGCTCGTGGCTGTCAACACCACTCAGCGGGCTGCTATTCCCCCATCTTGCCACCACCGGGCGCGACGGTGGACACAACCTCCCACCGACCACATTTCCCGCTGGGTAGCGCATCGAATAGCCTGGTCGCGTGAAATTGTTCCGTCGCGGCGAGTCCAGCACCACCGACGAGAGCGCCGACCAGACGGCGGGCTCGGACGGCGGCTCGACCGCAGTCTCGACCACGAAAGCGGCCACCGCCACCGAGGGTAAGGGCCGCCCCACCCCGAAACGTCGTGACGCGCAAGGCAAGCGGCGTGGCCCGGTGGCCCCGGCCCCGCTCACCGCGAAGGAGGCCCGGGCCCGGCGCAGGGCCACTCGCGGCAACCGCGAGGAGCGCAAGGCGGCCTCCGCCGAGCGTCGGCTGGCGGCCCAGGATCGGCGCGCCAGGATGCTCGCCGGCGAGGACAAGTACCTGCTGCCCCGCGATCAGGGTCCGGTGCGGGCTTATGTGCGTGACATCGTCGACGCCCGGCGCAACCTGGTCGGACTGTTCATGCCGATGGCGCTGGTGTTGATCATGTCGATGTTCGTGGCGCCCGCGCTGCAGAGCATTGTGACTTTGGCCATGCTGGTGATGTTGGTCTTCATGATGGCCGAGGGATTCCTGCTCGGCCGGATCGTCAACGGACGGGTGCGGGAGCGCTTTCCGGAGAGCACCGATACCGGGTACAAGCTGGGTTGGTACGCGTTCGTGCGCGCCTCGCAGATCCGCAAGATGCGGGCCCCGAAGCCGCGGGTCGGCCCCGGCGACAGTGTCTGATTCGCAGCGCCTGCGGCGCTGCGTGTTCGCGGCCCCGAATCTCAGCATCGCGTAGCGATTCGATGAGGGGTGGCGGTCGGGCGACGGGTGGGCCTCGCGGCTGACCCTTTCGAGCGACCTGCAAGCAGTCGCTAGCGGCCCCTTTCGAGCGACCTGCAAGCAGTCGCTAGCGGCCCCTTTCGAGCGACCTGCAAGCAGTCGCTAGCGGCGCGGCCGAGGCTCGCGACTACGTCGCATGCGCTTCGGCCACTCGGCCGCGAGACGGGCCGCTCGCTCGTAAGACTCGCTCCGCGATGGGAGGGAGAGTGGCGATGACGCCCACAGCCCATCGCGCTCCCTTGCGTGCGACTTCAGTGGTGGTGTGAGCGGGCGAGGATCGCGGACAGGTCGGACTGGAGCCGCTGGGCGTCGCGATCGATGGCGTTTTCCGATCCGGCGTGGCCGCGTCCTCGCGTGATGAGGACCGCGAAGCCCACAACGACCGCCATGCATACGAGAAAAGTAATCATGGCAGTAATTTTGCGCTCGGTGATTTACGGCCGAAAGTGGCTGTACTGACATTGTTCGTAAAGATCCAGCCAGGTACCCTGTAGCCATGCTGTCCAAGGTCGCCGTGGTGCTGTCACAGCGCTTGGCCATGTTCGAATTCGGCGTGGTCTGTGAGGTTTTCGGGCTCGACCGCACCGCGGACGGACTGCCCGGATTCGATTTCAAGGTATGCGGGGCCGAGCCGGGCAAGCCGCTGCCGTCCACCACGCCGGGCATCACCGTCACCCCGGAGTACGGGCTGGAGGAGTTGGCGAAGGCCGATCTCGTGGCGATTCCGGCCTTTCCCGCATCCGACTTCGAGCGGGGGCTCGACCCGCGGGTCGTCGGCGCGATCCGGGATGCGGCCGATGCCGGGGCGATCGTGCTCACCGTATGTTCGGGGGCATTCCTGGCGGGGGCGGCCGGCCTGCTCGACGGTCGCAAATGCACGACACACTGGCGTTATGTGGACCAGTTGGCGGCGCGGTTCCCGGAGGCGACGGTCGATCCCGACGTGCTGTTCGTCGACGAGGGCAATCTGATCACATCCGCGGGCACGGCGGCGGGCATCGACGCGTGCCTGCATCTGGTGCGCCGGGAGATCGGCAGCTCGGTCGCGAACGCGATCGCCCGGCGCATGGTGGTGCCGCCGCAGCGCGACGGCGGGCAGCGCCAATTCATCGAGCGCCCGGTCCCCGAATGCACCTCCGACAGCCTCAGCTCCACGCTGCAGTGGATGAGCGAAAACCTCGACCTGCCGCACACCATCGACGACCTCGCCGCCCGCTCGATGATGTCCACCCGCACCTTCGCCCGCCGCTTCGCCGCCGAAACCGGAACCACCCCCGTGAAATGGCTGACCAACCAGCGCGTGCTCTACGCCAAGCATCTGCTGGAGGACACCGGCGAGGGGCTGGAACAGATTGCCGCACAAGCGGGTTTCGGTTCCGGCGCGCTCCTGCGACACCACTTCCAGAAGGTTGTCGGCATCGCGCCGACGGAGTACCGCCGCCGGTTCGGAGCTGCCGAGGCGAGTGAGCAACGCACCTGAGCGCACACGCTTGATTCACGATCGCGCCCGCGACGCCGATGCGGGTCGGATCCCTTTGCCGGTTCGGGCCGCAGAGGCAACCGAGCGCCTCAGCGCACCGGTCGTTCCACGATCGCCCGCGCGACGCCGATGCGGTCGGTCATCCAGCTCACACCCTTCGCCGGTTCGGCTCGCCGAAGCAACCAAGCAACGCACCTGAATTCGCCCACCGGTCGTTCCACGATCGGCCGCGGGCCGAATGCGGTCATCTGGCACGAACCCCTGCGGCAAAGTGCACACCCTGTGTAGCGGGTGTGCACGGTCGACAGCGGGGTGCATCCGAGGCAAGCGGTGTGCGGATGCGGCGCCGCCCGATTGATACGGTGCTGCGGTGTCGGACAGTTCATCTTCTATCGGCCGCGCGCACCGCATCCTGGTGCTCGGTGGCGCGCGATCGGGCAAGTCGGCGTTCGCGGAAGTACTAGCGGCCGAGGGCGGGCCGGTGCGTTATATCGCCACCGCGATTCCGGATCCGGCCGATCTCGACTTCGCCGAACGCATCGCCCGCCACCGTGACCGCAGGCCCGCGGACTGGACGGTCCTCGAAAGCGCTGATCCGGCAGCGGTTCTCGATACCGCTCCCCCGGCCGGAACCACATTGATCGACGATATCGGCACCTGGCTCACCGCCCGCATCGATGCCCGCGATGCCTGGGACGCCCCGCGCGGCACCATCACCCCCGACGCCGACGCCCTTCTCACCGCCGTCGCCGCATATCCAGGCCGCCTGGTAATCGTCACCCCCGAGGTCGGCATGGGCGTCATCCCCGCCACCCACTCCGCCCGCCTCTTCCGCGACGAACTCGGCACCCTCAACCAACACCTAGCCCAAACCTGCGACGAAGCCTTCCTCATCGTCGCCGGCCTCCCCCTCCGCCTCAAGTAGGACGTGTGATCAGGTGGAAGCTGTGGCGGCATCGCCCGAGAAGCCTCCGCCACCATTGCCACCTGATCTTGATCCCACCCAGCGGCGCCGAGGTGGGTGGGGTGCGGGGTGGTTGAGCGGGTGGGTGGGGAGGGCGGCAAGATTGGGGGCGGTAAGGAGTGCGCGGTGTAGGAATGGACTGCCCCGACCTGGAAGGCTCGACAGTGACAGACGGATTCGGACCGGTTACGCCACCCGACGCGGAAATTCGGGCCGCGGCGGAGCAGCGGCAGGCGCAGCTGACCAAACCCGGTAGGGCGCTCGGTCGGCTCGAGACGCTCGGGAATTGGGTGTCGGCGTGCCAGGGGGTTTGTCCGCCGAAGCAGTTCGAGCGGGCGCGGGTGGTGGTATTCGCCGGGGATCACGGCATTGCGCGCCATGGCGTTTCGGCGTATCCGAGCGAGGTGACCGCGCAGATGGTCGCCAATTTCCTCGGCGGCGGGGCGGCGGTGAATACCCTTGCCGCAGTGGCGGGCGCGACGGTCCGCGTTGTCGATATCTCCGTCGACGCCGAAACCGATCCGATGGTCGCCGGGCATAAGGTGCGCCGCTCGAGCGGAGCGATCGACCGCGAGGACGCGCTCAGCGACGACGAGATCCAGGCGGCACTCGCCGCTGGCAAGGCTATCGCCGACGAGGAGATCGACGCCGGTGCCGACCTGCTGATCGCCGGCGATATGGGCATCGGCAACACCACCCCGGCGACCGTACTGATCGCGACCCGCACCGATACCGAACCGATCGCCGCAGTCGGCCGCGGCACCGGCGTGGACGACGCGGGCTGGATCCGCAAGGTCGCCGCGATCCGCGACGCCATGCGCCGTGCCCGCCCGGTCGCCAAGGACCCGGTCGAACTGCTGCGCGTGGCCGCGGGCGCCGACTTCGCCGCCATGGCGGGCTTCCTAGCCCAAGCCGCGACCCGCCGCACGCCCGTCATCCTCGACGGCGTGGTCGTCACCGCGGCCGCCTTGGTCGCCGAAGACTTGGCCGCTGGCGCGAGCGCCTGGTGGCTCGCGGGCCACCGCTCCACCGAACCCGCCCACACCCTCGCCCTGCGCCACCTGCGCCTCGACCCCCTCCTCGACCTGGACATGCGCCTCGGCGAAGGCTCCGGCGCCCTCACCGCCCTCCCCATCCTCCGCGCCGCCGTCGCCACCCTCGCCGAGATGGCGACCTTCGCGGAAGCCGGTGTGAGCACAGCCGATTCGGACGCCGAAGCCGAAGCCGAAGCCGAAGCCGGGATCAGCCTCACCCCCGAGGCGACTGCGCAACCGGACCTCCGGAAGTAGGCACGTGGCCAGCGGCTTGCGATGCCCTCTCCGACGATCCTTCCCATGCGACGGGCGGCACCAGCGACTGCACCTCGGCCAGGTCGACGCACATGAACGGATTCCGGCTCGCGATGCCCCCTCCGACGGTCCTCCCCGTGCGTCGGGCAACACCAGCGACTACACCTCGGCCAGGTCGACGCACATGAACGGATTCCGGCTCGCGATGCCCCCTCCGACGGTCCTTCCCGTGCGTCGGGCAACACCAGCGACTGCACCTCGGTCAGGTCGACGCGCATGAATGGATTGCGGCTCGCGGTGTCCTGGCTGACGGTTTTGCCGGTTCGGGGGCCGGACAGTGTTGATCGGGGGGCGGGTGGGCGGGCTATTGCGTTGGCGCCGCTGGTGGGTGCGGGGTTGGGGGTGGCGGCGGTGGGGGTGCTGTGGGGGCTGGTGTGGGGTGGGGCCAGTGCGGCGGTGGCGGGGTTGGTGGTGGTTGCCGGGTTGGCGCTGATCACTCGGGGGATGCATGTGGATGGGCTGGCCGACACGATGGACGGGTTGGGGTCCTATGGTTCGCCCGAGCGGGCCAGGCAGGTCATGAAGAGTGGTGGCGCCGGGCCGTTCGGGGTCGCCGCGATCGTGTTCGCCGTTGGGGTCCAAGCATTTTCGTTCGCAGGGCTGGCGCAGGCCGATCGCTGGTTCGCGGTGGTGCTCGCGGTGGCCGTCGGCCGGGTAGCGGTGGTACTGGCCTGTCGGCGTGGCATCGATGCCGCGCCCGAGACCGGTTTCGGCGCACTCGTTGCCGGAACCCAGCGCCCGATCACCATCGCGCTGTGGGCCACACTCGCCCTTGTCGCCGGCGCCTTGGCCGTCCCAGAGCACCGCTGGCTCGGACCGCTCGTCGTCCTTGCCGCCCTGGGCATTTCGGCCCAATTGGTCCGGCACTCCACTCGTCGCTTCGGCGGACTCTCCGGTGACGTCCTCGGCGCGACACTCGAGATATCCGTCGCGATCACCGCCGCCGGATTGTCTCTGGGCACCTGACCCAGCCGACTCGTACCAGCACCACCCAGCACTCAGCACGCGCACAAGCATGTCCGGCGCATCCCGGACCGGAAGATAGCTGACGTAGTGCGCGCATTGTCTGGGTCAGGCAATAAGGTAGGCGGTATGTCTTCCGAGCGCCTCTACTTTCGCCAGCTGCTATCCGGTCGGGATTTCGCGGTGGGTGATCCGATCGCGACACAGATGCGGAACTTCGCATATCTGATCGGCGACCGGGAGACCGGGGAATGCGTGGTGGTGGATCCGGCGTATGCGGCTGGGGATCTGGTCGATATCGCCGAGGGGGACGGGCTGCGGCTGACCGGAGTGCTCGCCACCCATCACCATCCCGACCATGTCGGCGGCACCATGCTCGGATTCACCCTGCGCGGGGTGCGGGAGCTGCTCGAAAAGACCAGCGTCCCGGTGCATGTCAACGCCGAGGAGTTGTCCTGGGTCGCCAATGTCACCGGCATCGCCCCCAGCGAGCTGACCGGCCACCAACACGGGGACAAGGTCACCGTCGGCGCCTTCGACATCGAACTGCTGCACACTCCCGGCCATACCCCCGGCAGCCAGTGCTTCCTATTCGACAACCGCCTCATCGCCGGTGACACCCTCTTCGTCGACGGCTGCGGCCGCACCGACTTCCCCGGCGGCGACTCCGATGCCATGTTCCGCAGCCTGCGCTACCTCGCGGGCCTGTCCGGCGATCCCGTCGTCTACCCCGGCCACTGGTACTCCCAGGAGCCCTCCGCCGCCCTGTCCGCGGTCAAGGACAGCAACTACGTCATGCGTCCGCAAACCATCGAGGAATGGCGCATGTTCATGCCCAGCTGAGGCATTCACGCAATCCAGGGGTTACATCCCCCGCATCCACCCGTGGATATCGGCGAACGTGCCGCGCTGGATTCCGGTGAGGGTGTCGCGCAGCGCCATGGTGACCTCGCCGGGTTCGCCACCACCGACGGAGAATTCGCCTTCGGCGGAGCGAACCCAGCCGACGGGGGTGATCACCGCGGCGGTTCCGCACGCGAAAACCTCGGTGATCTCACCGGATTCGGCGCCCTTGCGCCACTCCTCGACCGAAACCTTGCGCTCCTCCACCACATAACCCGAATCGGCGGCGAGGGTGAGCAACGAATCGCGGGTGATGCCGGGCAACAGCGAACCGGACAGTTCCGGGGTGACCAGGCGCGCCTCGGAACCGGAACCGAAGACGAAGAACAGGTTGTTGGTGCCCATCTCCTCGACATAGCGACGCTCGCAGGCATCGAGCCAGACGACCTGGTCGCAGCCCTTCTCCGAGGCCTGCGCCTGGGCGAGCAGCGACGCCGCGTAGTTACCGGCGACCTTCGCCTCGCCGGTGCCACCCGGTGCGGCCCGCACGTATTCGGTGGACAGCCAGACCCGCACCGGCTTCACACCGCGCGGGAAGTACGCGCCCGCAGGCGAACCCAGCAGCAGGTACTTGTAGGCGGAGGCGGGCTTCACGCCGAGCCCGGCCTCGGTGGCGAACATGAACGGCCGCAGGTAAAGCGACTCCTCACCACCGGCCGCGGGCACCCAACCACCGTCGACCTCGAGCAGCTGACGCACGGATTCGATGAACAGTTCCTCGGGCAGTTCCGCCATCGCCATCCGGCGCGCGGACTTGCGGAAGCGCGCGGCGTTCGCATCGATGCGGAAGCAGGAGATGCTGCCGTCGTGCTGGCGGTATGCCTTCAGACCTTCGAAGATGGCCTGGCCGTAGTGGAACACCATCGTCGCCGGATCCAGCGCCAGCGGCCCGTACGGCTCGACGCGGGCATTGCCCCACCCCTCGCCCTCGGTGTAGTCGATGGAGACCATGTGGTCGGTGAAGAAGCGCCCGAAACCGGGTGCCGCCAGAATCTCCTGTACCCGCTGCGCCGGGGTGGGCGCGGGATGCGGAACACGGGCGAACTGTGCGGCAGCGGTCATGCGCCTGATCCTAACCGGCGCCGATCCGCCGCAGCGCGCGTGTTCGGCAAGCCCGTGTCAGGAGGTGCGGACCTGGACGAACGGCGGGCGGATGACCTCACAGCGCAGGCGACGACCACGAACGTCGACCTCGACCTCGGCGCCCGGTTCGAGGTCGGCCTCGGTATCGAGCAGGGCGAGGGCGATACCGATCTGCAGGGTGGGCGAGAAGGTGCCCGAGGTGGTTTCGCCGACCGGTTCGCCGTCGCGCAACACGGTCTGCCCTTGGCGCAGCACGCCCCGATCGAGTGCACGGAGCCCCAAAAGGATTCGCCGCGGTCCCGCCGACTTCTCCTGTTCCAGTGCGTCTTTGCCCCAGAACTGCGGCTTCTTCCAGCCCACCGCCCAGCCGCACCGCGCCTGCACCGGCGAAATTTCCAGGGACAATTCATGTCCGTGCAGCGGATAACCCATTTCCGTGCGCAAGGTATCGCGAGCACCGAGACCGGCGGGCTGACCATCGTGCGCGCGGACCTGCTCGACGAGCGCGCGGAACAGCGGCTCGGCATCGGCCCAGCGTGGCAGCAGTTCGTAACCGTGTTCGCCGGTATATCCGGTACGGCAGACCCGGATCCGACGCCCGTCCCATTCGGCGTCGGCGTAGGCCATGTACTCCATATCGGTCGGCAGCCCGAGCGCGGTCAGGACCTGCGTCGAACGCGGGCCCTGCACCGCGAACACCCCGTACTCGCGGTGCTCGTCGGTCACCGTGATGCCCTCGGGCGCGACCTTCTGCAGCTCGGCGACGACCGCCGCGGTGTTGGCGGCATTGGGGACCAGGAAGATCTCGTCGTCACTGACGTAATAGGCGATGAGATCATCGATCACGCCACCGTCGGGCGCACAGCACAACGTGTACTGCGCCTTGCCCGGCCGGATCCGGCCGAGATCATTGGTGAGCGCCGAATTCACGAACTCCGCCGCGCCCGCGCCACGCACCGTCGCCTTGCCGAGATGGCTCACATCGAACAGCCCGACGGTATTGCGCACCGCCTGATGCTCACCGACCGTCCCCGCATATGACACCGGCATCTCCCACCCACCGAACGGGGCGAACTTCGCCCCGAGCTCGACGTGGACGTCATGGATCGGGCCCTGCAGCAGATTCGTCTCGGTCACCCGGCGAGCTTATCCCGGCCTCGTCCACCCCTGGGCTCGTACTCGACCCGGGCGAGACGAACTCGATCAGCCGGTCTGGTCCAGGGTCCGGCCCAGTAACCTGGGCCCATGACCGCAGTTGCAGATCGCTCGCTCGGACCGGAATTGGACCTGGTCGACACCATCGGCCCCGACACCGACGTCCTGGTGATCGGATTGGTGTCCGGCGAGGACGGCCCGACGATCGCCACCCTGGAGGACGACTTCGTCGACAACATCCTCACCACGGAGGTGCGCGCGACGCTTCAGGAGCAGCTGCGCGCCGTCGGCGCGAAGGGTAAGGCCGAAGAACTCACCCGAATTCCGGCGCCGACCGGCCTCGGCGCCAAGAGTGTGCTGGCCGTCGGGCTCGGCGCCGCGGAGAAGATCGATGCCGAGCAGATCCGCCGCTCCGCCGGTGTGGCCGCGCGCTCGCTGACCGGTGTCGACCTGGCCGTGACGACGCTATCGGGCCTGGAGGGCGGCATCGGCCCGAGTGCCGAAGGGTTCTTCCTCGGCGCGTACACGTTCACCGAGTTCAAATCCGAGAACGCCGAGGGCAAGCCGGACGAGCGTCCGGTGCGCAAGGTCGAACTCCTGGTCGGCGATCCCAGCGCGTCCTACGGCAAGGGCTTCAAACATGACTGGGTGATCGCCGAATCGATCGCCACCGCACGCGATTTCGTCAACACCCCGCCCAGCCACCTGTACCCGGCCGAATTCGCCACCCGTGCAAAGGCTCTCGGCGAGGCCGCCGGTCTGCAGGTGGAGGTGCTGGACGAGCAGGCGCTCGCGGACGGCGGCTACGGCGGTGTGCTCGGTGTCGGCAAGGGCTCCTCGCGCCAGCCCCGGCTGGTGCGCCTGACCTACAACGGGGGCGATAAGAAGATCGCGCTGATCGGCAAGGGCATCACCTTCGACACCGGCGGCATCTCCATCAAGCCCGCCGCGAATATGGAGAATATGACCTCGGATATGGCCGGCGCCGCCGCGGTCATCGCCGCGACCATCGCGGCCGCCAAGCTGGACCTGCCGGTCACGGTGATCGCGACCGTGCCGATGGCGGAGAACATGCCCTCGGCCACCGCGCAGCGCCCCGGCGACGTGCTCACCCAGTACGGCGGTAAGACCGTCGAGGTGCTGAACACCGATGCCGAGGGCCGCCTGATCCTGGCCGACGCGATCGTGCGCGCGAGCGAGGACGAGCCCGAGTACCTCATCGACGTCGCCACCCTCACCGGCGCCCAGATGGTCGCGCTCGGCACCCGCACCCCGGGCGTGATGGGCACCGACGACTTCCGCGACCGCGTCGCCCGCATATCCCGCCTGGCCGGCGAAAACGGTTGGGCCATGCCGCTTCCCACCGAACTGCGCGCCGATCTGAACTCCAAGGTCGCCGATCTGGCGAATGTCGCACCGCATCGCTGGGGCGGCATGCTCTCGGCGGCGACCTTCCTCAAGGAGTTCGTGCCCGAAGATGTGCAGTGGGCGCACCTGGACGTGGCGGGTCCGGCCTACAACACCGGCGGCCCATTCGGCTACATCGGCAAGGGCGGCACCGGGGTTCCGGTCCGCACACTGGTCTCGGTGATCGAGGACATCGCGGTCGAGGACGCGTCGGAGTAACCGAATCCGGTGCGGCGTCCGGGTTACCGGGCGTCGCACCGTCGAGAACAAATTGAACGAAACGAACAGCCGCTAGGGGTCGCGCAGATCGCGTTCCATCGCCCGCTGGCGCTCGATCCGCTTGCGGGCATCGTAATCGCGCATGCGTCGCGGATATCCGGTCCTGCGAACGTCGTAAACGGGGATCCGCAAATCACCGGCTAGCCGTTGTGCGCCGCGCTCGCCGACCACCCGACGGGTCCATTCGCCGTCGGCCGCGATCAGCACGACGGTGACATCGGTCACGGTCGTCTTCGGTTCTACGTAGCCTTCGACCCCGATATGAGTGCGTACCCACTCGGCCAGATAGCGGGCATCGTCACTGCTGCCCTTACCCCCGCGCAACGCGCTGCCACCCCGGGCCGCGCCGCTGCGGAAACGATCCAGCAAACCCAACGACGCCGACCTCCTTTCACCTGTCACCGGGTGCTCGGCACCGGTCATTCCATCTTGCCAGCCCTGTGCAGTTCGCTGCCCTGTGCTACACGTCTCGCGGGCGAGTGCAAGGATGGCACGCGGTACAAGAACCACACAGATCTCCGGTGCCACGCACAATGATCGGTGGCTTTCGGGCTTTCGTCGCGACCGCGGCGAGCGCCCGCAGTGAGATCAACTGTTGTAGAACCCGTCGAGCAGTCAGAGGAGTCAACGGACATGGCCTTCTCCGTCCAGATGCCGGCTCTTGGTGAGAGCGTCACCGAGGGAACGGTGACCAGGTGGCTGAAGCAGGAAGGAGACACGGTCGAGGTCGACGAGCCACTGCTCGAGGTCTCCACCGATAAGGTCGACACCGAGATCCCGTCCCCGGCGGCGGGTGTGTTGTCGAAGATCGTCGCCGCCGAGGATGACGTCGTCGAGGTCGGCGGTGAGCTCGGTGTGATCAGCGAAGCCGGCGAAGCGCCCGCGCCCGCCGCCGCACCCGCACCTGAAGCCGCGCCTGCCCCCGCCCCCGCCCCGGCACCGGAACCGGCCCCCGCGCCGGCCG
>NZ_JBKBET010000002.1:0-1041 GCF_048910785.1 Nocardia nepalensis
GCCACCGCACCCACCACACCGTGGTCGAGATCGACGCCTTCATCGGTGTCGAGCAACACGATCCGGCCCGGGTGCTCGGCTTGCGCCGACCGCACCATCCCCCACACCGCCGCAGCGGCCAGGTCGGTGACATCCTCACCGGCCGAGGCGACCGCACCATGGGTGAGCACCATCAGCACACCCGTCTGTTCCACGCTCAGCCAGTCCTGCAACACCGCCAGCACCGCATGCGTGGCCGCATACACCGAACCCACCACATCCTCGGTGCCCGAGGACAACTCCCACACCACCACACCCGCATCAGCAGCGTCGGTATCCGCAGTACCGGCGTCGGGACTGTCGGTTTCTGTGGTGTTGTGCGGGGTCCATAGTCGGGTCGGGGAAGGGGTCGAGTCGGGAAGGCTCGTCAGTGGTGTCCAGGTCAGTTCCAGCAGGTCGCTGCCCGGTGTAGTGGTGGTGGTTTGTAGTGCGGTGTGGAGTTGTTCGGTGGTGACGGGTCGGGTGTTCACCGTGCCGGTCAGGACCGGCATGCCGGAGGTGTCGGCCAGTCGTACCGCCAGAGCACCCTCGGCGCTGCTGGCCAGGTGGACGCGCAGGCGGGTGGCGCCCACCGCGTCGAGACGGACTTCTCCCCAGCTGAACGGCAGCCGCAGTTCGAGATCGTCGATCGAGGCTCCGGTGTAGGCCGCGGCCCAGGCGGCGTGCAGTGCGGTGTCGAGCAGGGCGGGATGGATGCCCATCCCGGTGACGTCGAGTTCGTCGGGGACCGCGACCTCGGCGTAGACGTCCGCGCCGTGTCGCCACGCCGACTGCAGGCCCTGGAACGCCGGCCCGTACTGGTAGCCGTGCCGGGTCAGCCAGTCGTACACGCCGGAGACCTGCACCGATTCCGCACCCGCCGGTGGCCAGTGCGCCAGATCCACCACCGATGCCGACTGTGTCGGTTGTTCGGTGGTGAGGACGCCTTCGGCGTGCAGGGTCCAATCGGTATCGGTTTGGGTGTCGCGGGTATACACCGAAACCGACCATCCGGCCGAGTCG
>NZ_JBKBET010000003.1:0-636766 GCF_048910785.1 Nocardia nepalensis
CACGTCGCCGCTCAGCCCCGCACCCGGCCGCACGTCGCCGCTCGGCCCCGCAGCCGGCCGCACCTCAGCACTCGGCACCCCACCCGACCGCACCTCACCGCTCAGCTCCCCACCTGGCCGCACCTCGTCGCCCAGCCCCGCAGCCGGCCGCACCTCGCCGCTCGGCGCCCCACCCGGCCGCCCCTCGGCACTCGACCCCGCACCCGCCTGCACCTCGGCATTCCGCTGCGCCTCGACGCTTTGCGCTGCACCTCGTTCCGAAGCGCCCGCACCTGGCCCGGCCGTCGACTCGCCCGTTCGAGGCGACACGGCACCGGCGGCCGACGCCTGCTCACCCACAGCCCGTCCGGCCTGCTCAGCCGAAACCGTCTGCACAACATCATGATTCGACGACGCCGGAGCCGGTACGGCATCCGCGACCCCGGCCGCCTGCTGACCTTCCTGTGCGGTCACCTCCGAAATCGCCTGCGCCGCTCCAGATTCCAACGACCCAGCGCCGACAGGTGAGGCCGCGCTACCAGCCGACTCGGTCGAATCCTCGACCCCACTCGGACCGGTCGCGACGACGCGATCATCGAACTCGGCGGCCGAGGCATCAACCCGCTCTCGCTCCGCTGTCGAATCGCCGGGCACGAAAGCGAAATCCGGCCCGGGGTCGACCTGCCCGGGATCGGCCTGCCCAGAGTCGGCTTGCCTGGGATCGGCCTGCCGTCCTGCGGCTGCACCTTGCTCGTCAGCGACAGCTCGCCCAGCAGCCCCCTGGACAGGCTGCTCTGCACGGGCGGCATCCGCACCGACAACCCCATCCGGACCAGCACTTCGCCCGGCGGTCGAGCGTTGTTCGGCAGCCGCTGCACGCTCCGCGGGCAGACTCAGCCCCGGAGCAGCACTCCGCACCTCGCCACCAGCCTGCGCGTCACCCTGCGCCGCACCACCAGAGTGCGCGCCAGTCCGCGCCGCGCCACCAGCCTGCGCCGAGCCACCAACCTGCGCCGCACCACCAACCTGCGCCGCACCACCAACCTGCGCCGCACCACCAACCTGCGCTGAGCCACCAGCCTGCGCCGGAGCACCAGCCTGCGCCGGAGCACCAGCCTGCGCCGGAGCGCTCGCAGGGCTCGCGCCTGCGCGGGTGGCGTCCTTTTCGCGGCGGGCGGCGGCGAGGAGTTCCGCGCCTCGGCGGCGTGGAGGCTCGTTTGCGGCGCGGGGCGGGGTCGGCTGGGGCGCGGGTGCGGTCTGGGGCGCCGGGGACGGTGAGTCGGCGGATGGGGTCGGGGCGGCGCCGGGGGGTATCGCCGCGGTGGCGATGCCGCGTTCGAGGCGCTCCAGGCGTTGCAAGGTCGCCGATTCGGCGTCCGAGACCGACGGCAGCAGCATGCGGGCGCAGACGATTTCGAGGAGGAGGCGGGGGGCGGTGGCGCCGCGCATGTCGCCGAGGCCCTCGTGCAGGAGTTCGGCGTGTCGGGCCAGGGTGGCGGGGCCGGTGCGCCCGGCCTGTTCGCGCATGCGGTCCAGGACGTCGCCGGGGCCGGAGACCAGGCCGCGGTCGGCGGCGTCGGGGACGGCCTGCAGCAGGATCAGGTCGCGCAGTCGCTCGAGGAGGTCGACGGCGAAGCGGCGCGGGTCGTGGCCCGCCTCCATGACGCGGTCGATGGTGCCGAAGAGGGCGGCGCCGTCGCCGGCGGCGAGTGCGTCGATCGCATCGTCGATCAACGCGACATCGGTGACACCGAGCAGGGAAACGGCCCGCGAATAGGTGACACCTTCTGGACCCGCGCCCGCGAGCAGCTGGTCGAGCACACTCAAACTATCGCGCGGCGACCCGCCGCCCGCGCGGATCACCAGCGGGTACACCGCTTCCTCGACCGGCACATGCTCCTGCTCGCAGATCTTCCCGAGCAGTCCGCGCATGGTCGCGGGCGGCAGCAGCCGGAACGGATAGTGGTGGGTGCGCGAGCGGATGGTGGGCAGCACCTTGTCCGGCTCGGTGGTCGCGAAGATGAAGATCAGGTGGGCCGGCGGCTCCTCGACAATCTTGAGCAGCGCATTGAAGCCCGCGGTGGTGACCATATGCGCCTCGTCGACGATGAACACCCGATAGCGCGACTCCGCGGGCGCATAGAAGGCCCGGTCACGCAGTTCGCGGGTGTCGTCGACACCACCGTGACTCGCGGCGTCCAACTCGATCACATCGAGATTGCCAGGACCACCGGGACCCAGCGCCACACAGGACGGGCAGACACCGCACGGCGTCGAGGTCGGGCCCTGCACGCAGTTCAACGAGCGCGCGAGGATGCGCGCCGAGGAGGTTTTGCCACAGCCCCGGGGACCGGAGAACAGGTAGGCATGACTGATGCGACCGGTGTCGAGCGCGGTACTCAGCGGGTCGGTGACGTGCTCCTGACCCACCACTTCAGCGAACGTTGCCGGTCGGTACTTCCGGTACAGAGCCACGGCCAGAGGTTACCGGCGCCCACCGACAATGCCCATTCCCGCCGACCGACAGGCCGGGCGCGGCGTGCTGCCGGGCGTTTCGTGGCAGAAATGTGACGTAGATCACAAGATGCTCAAACCTTTGTTAGCCCCCGCTGATCAGCGCCGAAGGCGGCAACGCCGGAGCAATCGAAGATCAATAACGGACGAACAGGTAATTTTGGCACCTGTCCAGTGCCCTTGGCGTCGATTACTTGAACTCACGCCCTGGTTCTGGGCCCTTTTGCGGAGATAACGAATCCGTCACCAATGATGACATCAACGCAATTGCCTGGCTACCGTGGTTAGCGGCAACTTCGGTAGCCAAACCTTCATCAGGTTGGTGGCCCCGGCCGGTCCCTCATCCCGACCGGGGCACAACCTGAAATCTCCACAGCTCTTCCGGCGCTCTTTGCCGAACTCACACCGCTTCCACCGGAGGAAATTTCCACCGTGTCGTGTGACGACATCGCCGCCGCCTGGCTTTCGAGCACAGACTTCGCCGACGACCATGCCGCCGTCGACCTGCTCAGCCGGGCCATCAGCCCTGAGGACTTCGCGATCAAGCGCGATTCCCTACCGGTGGCCGCCGCGGCCGATCCGGCGACCGCCACCGCCATCCTCGAGCTACTAGAGCGCGGCCAGGTGCCGACCATGGCGGCGATCCGCACCCTCACCGCCCAGAACGAGATGCGCCGCGAGGCCGAGCGCATCGAACGCCTGGGTCGCCGCGCCCAGCGCAGCATCGACGACTTCGGCCGGGTGCTGGCCCGACTGGCCGAGGACCATTGGCTCGCGCACGGCACCGGCCCGACGCGACGCGACGTGCTGCAGTCCGAACCGGTAATGGCGCTGATCCGGGACCGGATCGGCGATATCGCGCCGAGCGCGGTGAAACACCTCTGGCTGGTCGAACGCGCACAGCGGGCCGGCTGGATCGCCTCCAACGCCAACGCCGGATCCCTATGTGCCGCAAGGCGCTTCTACTCCGCCAAATACGGCAACCGGGTCTCGCTGCGACCGGTCAACATGATCGGCACGATCATCGCGAGCTATCTCAACGACCACCTGACCGAGCACGACCGCCCGCCGCGCTGGTCCACCCTGGCCTACGACCTGCGCGACGATCGCGGCCGCCGGATCTTCCACGACACCGCCGACGCGCGCATCCAGCGGCGGTGGCTAACCACCGCCGAATGGATGGCCGTGCGCGATGACCTTCCGGTGCCCGGACGGCGCGGCCTGCGGGCGTTGGCCAAGAAGTCGCGGCGCTGAACTGTCTGGGCCGATACCCATAGCGGTGCTCGGACCCGCTGTGAGCATTCGGTAATTTCTTCGCAACGCATTCACGCGTGGAAGGAGTTACCCCGTGTCCTCAACCATCGATCCCGCGGCCACCGCCTGGCTGCTCATCAGCACTGCCCTGGTGCTGCTGATGACACCGGCCCTGGCCATTTTCTATGGCGGGATGGTGCGCTCGACCGGCGTGCTCAACATGCTGATGATGAACTTCATCGCGATCCCCCTGGTCACCGTGGTCTGGTTGCTGGCCGGTTACAGCCTCGCGTTCAGCGAGGATGCGGGCGGCGGCCTGATCGGCAACCTCGACCACTTCGGCATGGCGGGTATCGACCCGCATTCCGTACACGGCACGATTCCGGAACTGCTGTACGCCACCTTCCAGCTGACCTTCGCGATCCTGACCGCGGCACTGGTCAGCGGCGCCATCGCGGACCGCGCGAAGTTCTCCGGCTGGATGGTCTTCGTC
The DNA here is from genome assembly GCF_048910785.1 of Nocardia nepalensis. Lineage (NCBI taxonomy): Bacteria > Bacillati > Actinomycetota > Actinomycetes > Mycobacteriales > Nocardiaceae > Nocardia > Nocardia nepalensis. Next base: position 4,241 of record NZ_JBKBET010000003.1, read on the forward strand.
CCGCTGTGGGCGCTGGTGGTCTACGTGCCGATCGCGCACTGGGTGTGGGGTCCGGACGGCTGGCTGGCCTCCTTCGGCGCGCTCGACTACGCGGGCGGCATGGTCGTCGAGATCGCCTCCGGTGCGTCCGCGCTGGCGCTGGCCATCGTGCTCGGCCCGCGCATCGGCTTCAAGACCGAGGCGATGCGTCCGCACAATCTGCCATTCGTGCTGCTCGGCGCGGGTCTGCTGTGGTTCGGCTGGTTCGGTTTCAATGCCGGGTCGGCACTGACCGCGAATGGCATTGCGGCGGCGGTGTTCCTGAACACGTTGGTGGCGGGCTGTCTGGGCATGCTCGGCTGGCTCGCGGTCGAGCAGATCCGCGACGGTCGGCCGACCACCTTCGGCGCGGCCTCGGGTGTGGTGGCCGGACTGGTCGCGATCACCCCTTCCTGCGGTTCGGTGAATACGCTCGGCGCGCTGATCGTCGGCCTGACGGCGGGTGTGGTGTGTTCGTTCGCGGTGGGCTGGAAATTCAAGGCGGGCTATGACGATTCGCTCGACGTGGTGGGCGTGCACTTCGTCGGCGGCATTGTCGGCACGCTGCTGATCGGCCTTTTGGCCAACCAGGTGATGACCGGTGGCGTCGAGGGTCTGTTCTACGGCGGCGGGTTCGCCCAGCTGGGCAAGCAGCTGGTCGGCGTGCTGGTGGCCGCGGCCTACGCGTTCACCGTCACCTTCGTACTCGGCAAGGCCATCGACCGGTTGCTCGGATTCCGGGTGACCAAGGAAGACGAGACCGCGGGCATCGACTTCGCACTGCATGCGGAGACCGCGTACGCCGAAGGCGTGCACGGACATTCGCCGCGGCGCTTCGGCGAGGGTCACTTCGGGCAGCCGCACGGCGGAGATCACTGATCACGCGGTAGCACTACGACACCTGGCTGACGCCATCGCGGAACCGGCACGTAGAGCGGCTATTCCGCTGGGCAACGGCCAGGTGTCGCTCTGCATCCCTCGACACCCGAAAGCGGTTGCTACGAGACCGAGTCCGAAGATGCCTTCCAGGTGTTGCACTGGAATGTTCTGTCGTACTTGGCGCCTTGGGCGAACCAATCCCCGGCGTTCTGCCCGCTGCCGTGATCGCGCGCATCACCCTGGCGGTCGCCGCGCCCGTAGGTGTCCTGCGTGGCGCGCTGCTGCTGCGCCGCATTGAAGGTGCCGTCGTAGGTCGAGGTGCCTACATACATTCCAGAGAAGCACTGTGCCTCTAGTTCCAGGCGGCGCGACAACTCCAGCCCCCGGGCGCTGCGTGCGCCCGCCTCGGAGCGCTCACTACTCTCCCGACCCATGATCCCGGAGATCGCCTGGACGTGGTGGCCGTATTCGTGCGCGAAGACCGCCAGGTAGATCACCACATCATTGCCGTACTTCTCGACCTGGATCTTGTCCAGCGGCATGTAGATCGTGTGGTTTGCCGAACAGTAGAACGCCGCATAGTTACCACCGGATGAGGTGCATGGTGACGGCTCATCCGCCGCTCGGGCGGGCGCGGTCACGTTCGGGCTGGAGAACGGCAAGTTCGCACTCTGCAGGGCGGGTCGCCACTTCTTATCCAGGCAAGCCGCGGCGGCCTCGAAGAAGGCAAGGGCCGCCGCGGAATTCGCGGACCAGGCCGGATAGTCGCAGTCGACATTGATCAGCCCGTTGCTCTCGTCGCTGAACAGCGGATTATCCCCGAGGGCGGCAACCGGTTGCGGCCCAGCGGGTTTCGTCGTGGTCGGCGCGGCGGCGCGGGTTGTGGTCGCCGCCGCCGCGGCGCGCGTCGTCGGGCTGGGCGAGGAGGTCGTCGACGAAGTCGGCGGAGTGTAGGTGTAGCTCGGCGTCGGTGGGGTGTAGGCCGACGGGCGGTTGCGCTTCTTCTCGTTGTCGGCCGAAATCGCTGATGCGACAAGCAGTCCGACGACCAGAACGATGGCCGTGAGCACACCGAGCAGCGCACTGAGCCCGGCGCCGGAGCCGCGCCGCCGCGGCGGGTACGGACGCGGCGGATAACCCGGCCGCTGGTACGGCACCGGCGGACCATAGGGCGCCGCGTTCGGTGGACCATAGCCGGGCGGATAACCCGGCGGCGGGGCATATCCCGCCTGATAGCCGGGCGGTGGTTGGTATCCGGGCGGCGGCTGATACCCCGGTGCGGGTTGATAACCGGGCGGCTGCGATCCGGGCGGACCATAGCCGTAGGGCGGTTGCGTCATCTGCTCACGACACCGAACCCGTCGAGGCCGTAAACGTATTGCACTGTGCCGCACGGTCCTTGTCGACGCCGATCTCGAACCACGCCCCGCCGTTCGCCGCGGTCCCGTGATCGCGCATATCGCCGCGCTGGTCGCCGCGGCCGTGCGCGTCGCGGCGGGCGACGGTGATCTGCGCCGTGGTCAACGAACCGCCATTGGCGGAGGAGCCGAGATACATTCCGTCGAAGCAGTTGGCCTGCAACTCGATTCGGCGCGACAATTCCAAGCCCTTCTCACTGCGCACACCCGCGTCGACGCGATCGCTATTGGCCTTGCGCAGGATTCCGGCCATCGCCTGGACGTGATGGCCGTATTCGTGGGCGAAGACCGACAGGTAGACGATCCAGTTGTCCTTGAACAGGTCGGTCTGCAGCTGGCTGAGCGGCATATAGATGGTCTTGTTCGCCGGGCAGTAGAACGCGGCGAAATTGCTGGTGGATCCGGTGCACGGCGTGGTGATGCCATCGGTGCTGGCGCTGACGTTCAGCGTCGGCGACTGGAACGGCAGATTCTTCTGCGCCAGAATGGGTTTCCAGGCCGACTCCAGACATCCGGCGGCCGTTTCGAAGAACTTGCGCGCGGTGTCGACCTGCGTACTCCATGGCGCATAGGAGCACTTCGCCGGAATCAAGGTGGTGTTCGGATCGGTCAGCAGCGGATTGGTTCCGGTTTCCGATACGCCGCCGCCGGAATCCGGGGTGTAGGTGATGCTCGGGCCGGGACCCGATGCGGTGCTGCCGATCCTGCCGTGTGCGACCGCATTGCGCACCAGGCCGCCCGCTACGACGAAGACGATGACCAACAGCAATGCCACCCAGCCGCCGCCGCGCTTGCGGCGCTGGGGTGGGCGTCCGGGCGGGCCGTAGGGCATCGGGGCCGGCATCGGCGCGCGCTGTCCGGGTGGTCCGTACGCCGAATAACCAGGCTGCTGGCCATATCCCGGCGGCGAACCATAACCCGTCGGCTGGCCGTATCCGGGTGGGTAGACGGGCTGTTGGCCATATCCGGGCTGCTGGCCGTAACCCGGTTGGCCGGGGGCGGGGCGATAGACCGGCTGTCCATGCGGCGAGCCGGGCCCTGGACGCGGCGGAACCGGTTGTCCACCAGGCGGAACCGGTCCATAGCCGTACGGTGGTTGTGTCACGCCCCCGTACCCCCTCGTTTCCATGATCGCCGACAGTGTAGGTCTTGCGGCGCTCCCGGGTCCCTTCATGGGCCCGCCCGTCACCCACCGCCACCCTCAACGGGCGGCCTCCGGCCGACTGTACTATCCGAGCGCTACCGCCGGCCCGTCGCTCGCGCCGGGCTGCTGACGCAGAATAGCAACTTGTCTAGAGTAGGCAGCCATGCTGACTTTACGGGGGGGCGCCGCGAGCGCACTACTTCTCGCCACCGCGGGAATGCTGGGCGCCGCACCGGTTGCCCACGCGGAGCCCGCAACCGATGGTGTGAATATCGTCGCCGATCTGAAACTGAGCCGGGACGGCGTGCTCGAGGTCACCGAGAAGGTGGTCGTCCCCGCCGACAGCGAATTCAAGATGACACTGCCGCTGCGGCTGAAGGTGGGCGAGGACGTGGAACGCGTCTTCAAGGTCACCGATGTCGATACCAAGGGCGCGGGCACCGCCACGGTCGCCAACGATCTGTTCACCATCGACGCCAAGCCGGGTGAGTCGACCTTCACCTACGCGATCCACAATACGGTCAGCGACGCACCGGGCACCCAGGTCTTCCGCTGGCTCGGCACGATCAATGCCGATGTCGCCTCGATCGACGCCTCGCTGATCAGCCCGAGCTACGAAATGGGCGTGGTGGACTGCAAACTCGGACCGCCCGGCAATCTGCGGCAGTGCTCCGATCTGCAGATCGAGGCGGACGGGGTGCTCTTCTGGAAGCAGACCGACCTGCACAAGGGCGACAATATCGACCTGACCCTGCAACTGCCGCCCGGCACCGTGCCCGCCAACGCCGATGTCCGCGACGGCAAGCAAGCGGGTGCCTTCTCCTTCACGACTCCGGTGCTGGTCGCGTTCGGGGTATTGCTGCTCGTGCTGGCAGGTTTGGCAGCTTATGTGCTAAAGGCCCGGCGGGAAAACGGCGCTGCCACAGCAGGATCGGAAACGATCGACCCGTTGCTGCGTAATGGCCAACACGTCCAGTTCACCTCCCCCGACGGCATTCTGCCGGGCGAGGCGGGCGTCTTGCTCGACGAGCATGTGGATCCGGGCGATATCGCGACCACGGTGATCGACCTCGCGGTGCGCCGGTACCTGTGGATCACTCCCATCAGCGACAGCGACTGGCGCATCGACCGGGTCAACGCACCCGACGATCAACTGCGTGATTATGAAAAGGCCGTCTACGCAATGCTTTTGCCCGACGGCACCAAATCGGTGACAGTCGGCGAGTTGCGCGCGCCCGGCCGCGTACAGGCCCAGTCGGTGCGCACCGCGATGCTCGCCGATGCGGTCGAGCGCGGCGCATTCATCGATCGGGCCCGCATCGGCCTGCCGATCCTGTTGGGCGGGGCGCTGATCGTTGGCGGTATCGCCGCGACCATCGCGCTGGCACTCACCTCGGGCAGCGCGCTGGTCGGTATCGCGATCCTGCTCGCGGGCGTGGCGACCGTGCTGCTGCCGCGCTTCCTACCGGTGCGCACCGCCCAGGGCCGCGAACTCGTCGGCCAGATCCGCGCACTGCAGCGCGGCCTCGACGCGACCAGCCGCGACCAGATCCCTCCCGCCGACCAGGAATTGGTCTTCTCCAGGGCGCTGCCGTTCATGGTGATCGGCGGCCGCGCCGACAACTGGATCCGCGCCTTCCGCGACCTGAATCCGGCCGCCGACTCCCAGCCCGGCCTGTACTGGTTCGGCGGCTTCGAACGCGACCGCAACCTGCAACGCTTCGCGGGCCACTTCCCCTACTTCATCACCGCCCTCGAGGGCCTGTTCGCCGGAGCCGGAGGCCGCGGCCATTGAGATCGGAACGGCCGAGACTCACTGTCCCCGACGCATCCTCGGGCAGCCGGTCCATAGGCACTCGACTGCACAACGCGGCCGACCGGCCGCCGGGGGTCAACGCGGCGGCCGGTCAGCGTGGCAGTGACTAGTCGATCAGCCCGGTGCGGCGGACCGCGGAGAGCGGGTCGGCATAGATGGCACTCAGCGAGGTGACGACCGCCGCGAATTCCTGGACCTTGCCGCCGAATCCGCTGATGCGGATATCGGTGGGCGGCAGTTGGGAGGACTGAGCGAAGGCGCGGGCCACATGGGCGACCGCGGGGCGGTAGCCGGTGAAGGCTTGGCCGCCGAGGATGACGCGGTCCGGGTTGAGCATGTCGCGGACCATCGCGACGGTGTGCCCGAGGATGGTGGCACGCTCGGCGAGCAGTTCCTGCGCATCCGCCGCGCCCGCCTCGGCGGCGCGGTACAGGTCGGCGATGGTGGTGCCGCCGGTGCCCTTGTGTGCCGGAATGATCCCGCGCCCAACGGCTCTGGCGTGCAGCGACCGATCACCGACGGTCACCTCGAGGCAGCCGCGTCGGCCGCAGGTGCATTCGACATCGGAGCCGGTCGGCAAGTGCGCGATCGAACCGGGGCCGCTGCTCGGGGTGTGCACGCGGCCGTCCAAAGTCACTGCGATGCCGGCGGTTTCGCGAACGTAGAAGTACAGGCTGCTGCCCGGGCCAGCGGTTCGCGCACCCCGCCGATCCACCTCCTTCGGTTCGCCGGTCGGCAGCAACAGCTCCGAGGCCGCCATCGCCTCGACGTGCGGCGCCACCGAAACCGGCAGCTCCAGCACCTCACCGAGCACCGAACCGACCTGTGCGCCTTGCCAGGCCAACTTGGGGTGGTCGACGACACCGGTCAGCGGATCGACCCGCCCACCGATCGCCACCCCGGCCCACAGCGGTTTACGCCGATGCCAGCGCTGCAGGAAGGCCTTGGCACTGCGTGCGACGGTCATGGTCGCGAAGTCCTGACCGGTCTGCGGGGTCGCGATCGCCAGCCCGCCGAGAATGCGTCCGCGCAGGTCGGCCGCGACGATCTTGGTAACCGCGGCGCCGATATGGATGCCGAGGGTCAGATAGGCCTCGTGGTCGATTTCGAATGGAACCCGGGGACGTCCGACCGCACCCGACGCGGTCAGGTCGGGGCGCTCGCGCAGCAGACCGGCGGCCAATAGCGCCGAGACCTGACGGTTGACCGTCGCGATGCTCAAACCCGTTGTGCGCGCGGCATTGTCGCGCGAAACCGGGCCGCCGGTCGCGGTGCGCAGCACGGCCGCCGCCGGATTGTCGGCGATGCGGAGTTCCGGCGCGACGACCGGGCGCTGAACCCGGACACGACCGGTGACGACCCTGGAGGCGGAACGATCAAGGGTAGGGAGGGACATATGAAATTCCTTGCTGAAGTCCCGTATGACGGGACGTGCCTACACGTGCGGCGGCGGGGCAGCGCACGAGCCGGAAGAACGGCTCAGCTGCAGCAGGAACAACACAGTTCGCGAGTCAACGGCAGTCGCAGACCCAGTGCGGCGGTCACATAAGTGACCCGCAGTGCGGTCGGACGGCTCGAAGACATGGGATCAAAGTTAACACCGAAATCGCCACGCACCAAGCCCTGTCGGCGCGGCGGGAACTCACCGGATGCGTGATTCGTTCCGAAATCCTTGCCGCGCACCAGGTTCCGCGAAGAATGTGGCCCACCGCACGATTTGTCCGAAAAAGCCGAATGGGGGCCGCCGCTTCGGCGACCCCCAAGGGGTGACTGGCTCGCCCGATCCCGGGCTCCTCGGTTAGGCCGCGTCGGCGACCAGCTGACGACGGGCCAGCAGCGCGGTGGCGGAGGCGATCAGCCCGACCAGCGCGACCACGGTGACCAGGTAGAGCCCCGGCCGGTACTGCGCGATGCTGGTGGCGGCACCACCGCTGATCAGGCCGGTGACCACGGCCAGCACGACCGCCCCGCCGATCTGGCCCGAGGTCTGCACCAGACCCGAGGCAAGTCCCTGCTCATGGTCGGCGATGCCCTCGGTGGCCTGCACCATGACCGAGGAGAAGCCGAGCGCGAAGCCCAGGCCCAGCAACAGGAATGCGGGCAGGTAGTCGAGGACGTAGTTCGGGTCGGCGCTGCCGCCGAAGGAGATGAACCAGACGTAGCCGGCCACGAACGAGGTCATCGAGGCGATGATCATCGGCGTGGTGCCGTAGCGGTCGATCAGCTTGCCGGCGACCGGGGACAGGATCGCCACGATGATGCCCGTGGGGGCCAGCGCGAGCGCCATCTTCAGCGGCGCCCAGCCCAGGGTGTTCTGCAGGTACAGCGACACGATCGTCTGGAAGCTGATGTAGGAGCCGAAGATGGCCAGCGCGGCCAGGTTGGCCCGGACGATCGACTTGACCTTGAAGATGCTCAGCCGCACCAGCGGGTGGGCGACCTTGTTCTCCACCACGAAGAACGCGCTCAGCAGGGCGACGGCGACGAGACCGATAGCGACAACGCTCGCGGTGAGACCCTTTTCGGGTGCGGTGACGATGGTGTAGACGGCGGCCAACATGCCACCGGTCAGCAACGCGGCACCCACGAAGTCGACGCGGCCCTGCTCCTTCTCGATATTGCGCGGCACCACGAAGTAGGCGGTGAGCACGACGGCCGCGACGACCAGCACCGGGACGTAGAAGGTCAGTCGCCAGTCGATGCCGGTGAGCAGACCGGAGACGATCAGGCCGGAGGCGTATCCGGTGGCGCCGAAGACCGTGAAGATCGACAGCGCGCGGTTGCGGTCGCGCCCTTCCTTGAAGGTGGTGGTAATGATCGAGAGCGCGGCCGGCGCGGTGAAGGCGGCGGCGACACCCTTGATGATGCGGCTGGCGATCAGCAGCGCACCGTCATCGACCAGACCGCCCGCCAGCGAGGCGAGTCCGAAAACCACCAGGGCGGTGAGGAATACCTGCCGACGGCCGAGCAGATCGGCGGCCCGTCCACCCAGCAGCAGCAGGCCGCCGTAGCCGAGGATGTAGCCGTTGACGATCCATTGCAGGCTCTCGGTATTCAGGCGGAGTTCGGATCCGATGGAGGGCAGGGCGACGCCGACCATCGAGACGTCGAGTGCGTCGAGGAACATCGCCAGACCGGCGACGAACAGCACGGCCCACAGCTTCGGGCCCCAACGGCCTGGGGCGTGCTCGGTAGATGTGGCGGTCCGGGTCTCGGGTGCGGTAGCTGTCATAGTCACGTTCGGTAATTTAGATGCATACGCATTAAATGTCAACGCAAGTAATGTGCGCGCATAAAAGCCCTGGTCATGATCTTGCCCGGACAGCACGAAACGGCCCCGCCCAGTCGAGAGGTACTGGGCGGGGCCGGTGTCCGTGGCGACGGTGGAGCCACGGATGCCGTTATCGGCGCGTCGGCTACTTCGGCGAAACGAACGGCTGGTTGATCGTGGTGAAGTACTGGATCGCCGCACCGATCGCGACCGGGGCGGTCACGAAGATCTGGCCGGCCAGGGTGCCGAGCGCGCCGACCGCGATGATGCCGCCGAGGCAGCCGATGGCGGCGGCCGGAATGAACGGACCGAACAGGCCGACGATGGTGGCCGAGGCGACCGTGGCGCCGGCGATGCCGCCGAGCACGCAACCGACCGCACCGCCCGCAAGCCCACCGACCAGCGTGCCGATGGTGGCGGCCGCCGAGATGGTGCTCGTCAGCCGGGTCCAGGCCGCGACCTCACGGTCGTACGGGGTCTTCCACGGCGCCTGGTCCTCGTACGGCAGCGCGACCGGCTTGTAGACCGCGTGCTCGCGATCGATCTGCGGGGTCAACGTCGCGGTGCGATCGGAAATCTGTGCGGCGATCGGGAATTCGAAGTCATCGATCTTGAACTTCAGCGGCGTGCCCGCGAGCACGGCACCGTTGGCCGCCTTGATCTCGAAGACATCGTCCTCGACAACCAGCGAACCGGCGTCGGTCTTGATGATCGATGAATCGTTGACCGCTTCCGCGGTGAAATTGATTGCGCCATTGTCGCTTTCGGGCGCGGTCGGCGCCGCGACCGAGGTGCCCGCGGCCACCCCGGTCGCCATGGTCACCAGCGCCGCGACAACGGCGAGCTTCCTCATCCTCATGTACTGCGTTCCCTCATCTAGATGTTGCTATCGAGGGAAAAGCATCAACCAGAACTCGGTCTGCCACGAGGGAAAAATGCAGGCAGATTCCAATAGGCAAACCCGGAGCGACCTCAGGACTTCTTGGCGGCTGCCTTCATCTGCTTCTTGAATGCCCGCACTTCCAGGAGGGATTCACCGTCGACGATGTCGGCGGCCGAGCGACGAGAACCCTGCTCGGAGTAGGCCCCCGCCGCCGATTCCCACCCGTCCGGACGCACGCCGAGCTGCTTGCCGAGCAATGCGAGGAAGATCCTGGCCTTCTGATCGCCGTAGCCGGGGAGGTCCTTCAGTCGGCGCAGTACCTCTTTGCCGTCCGGATCGCCTTGGGTCCAGATCCGTTCGGTCTTGCCGTCGTAGTGTTCGACCACGTAGCGAGCGAGTTCCTGGGTCCGGCGCGCCATGGACCGGCCGTAGCGGTGGATGGCGGGCGGAGTGGCACACAGCTCCTCGAACGCCTCGGTATCGGCGTCGGCGATCCGCTGGATATCGAAGCCCTGCATCCGGTCGGCGATCTTCTTCGGCCCGCGGAAGGCATGTTCGAGCGGAAACTGCTGATCCAGCAGCATGCCCGTCAGCAGCGCGAAGGGATCCTCGGAGAGGAGTTTGTCCGCCTCGGGTTCTTGCGCGAGACACAGCTTGACAGTCGCGGACTTCGCTTTGGCCACGGGACTTCCTTTCGCTGGATACGCTGGCGACTGCTTGCAGGTCGCTCGAAAAGATCGGCGCTGGCGACTGCATGCAGGTCGCTCGAAAAGATCAGCTCCCCGATCATCTCATTCGACACCGCCAAGTGTTCCGCACCGCCTGGATCGGTGGTATGCCGGAATCGTGACCGACCTCACAGACCTACCGTGCGGGGGGCCCACCCCCCAAGTAGGCTCTGCGCATGCCTCAGACGACGGCAATACCTAGAGACGGAATCGGGCCCATGAATATGCAGGGGTTACGCCCGGATCGCTTCGACAGCGCGGGCCAGGATCAACTGGTCGACGTGCGCGATCTGCAAGCCGCGCTGCCGGGCATCCGGCGGCTGCGCACGTGGGCACACGAGGCATTGGCACTGCAGCCCGGCGAGAGTGCGGTCGATATCGGATCGGGCACCGGTACCGAGGCCATGGCCTTCGCGGACGCGGTCGGCCCGACCGGCACCGCGATCGGTGTCGAACCCGATCCGCACCTGCTCGGCTCCGCCCAACGCCGCGCCGAACAGGCCGGTTCGACGGCAAAGTTCCACTCCGGCGACGCCTACGGGCTGCCGTTCGGCGCGAACACCTTCGACGCCGCACTCTGCGAGCGAGTGTTCCAGCATCTGACCGCGCCCAATCGCGCCGCCAGCGAGATCGCCCGGGTGCTCAGGCCCGGCGGCCGCGTCGTGGTGGTGGACAGCGACTGGGGCACAGCGATCGTGCACCCGGGTGACCGCCAGGTTGTTCGCGAGGTCGTCGACACGCTGATCGCCGCGACCACCAATCCGTTCTCCGGCCGCCGACTGCCCGGACTGCTGACCAAGGCGGGCCTGGTGATCGACGACATCGGCTCGCACGCGCTGGTACAGGATCGAACGGTCGGCGCCGGCGCACTCGTCAACCGGATCTCGGCCATGGCGGTGGCGCGCGGATCCATCACCGAGACCCAGCGCGATCGGCTGATCGCCGACCTGGAGCGGGCTGCCGAAACCGGCGACATCCACCTGTCGGTCACCATGTTCGCGGTACTCGCCCACAAACCCCGCTGAATCGTGGCCGTCGACGTATCGACCGAGGCGGTCATCGATCGACCGCGGGCACAGGTCGCCGCATTCGCGGGCGATCCGTCGAACGCGCCGCAGTGGTACGCCAATATCGACCGCATCGACTGGCAGACCGATCCGCCACTGCGGATCGGTTCGCGCATGGAATTCGTCGCACGGTTTCTCGGCAGGCAGCTCGTCTACACCTATGAAGTAGTCGAGTACACGCCCGGCGAGCGACTGGTGATGCGTACCGCCCAGGGGCCGTTTCCCATGGAGACGACCTACACCTGGGCGGACGCCGGACCGGACAGCACCCGAATGACCCTGCGCAACACCGGAATTCCCAGTGGATTCGGCAAGATCGCCGCACCGATCATGGAGACGGCGATGCGACGGGCCAATCGCGCCGATCTGGCGCGGCTCAAGGCGCTGCTGGAAGCGACCTGATACTGCCGAAATACGATGGGCGCGTACCGATTCGGTGCGCGCCCATCATATTGTCCGACTATTTTCCGAGCAGCTTCTCGGTGGCCGCCAAGAGCACGCAGGTGGCCAAACCGTCCATCGCCTTTTCCAGTTCCGGCAGCTGCGGGAAGCTGGGCGCGATGCGAATGTTCTTGTCCTCCGGATCATTCCGGTACGGGAAGGCCGAACCAGCGGCGGTGAGCGCGATTCCGGCGTCCTTGGCCAGCGCGATCACCCGGGCCGCAGTGCCCTCCAGGACGTCGAGGCTGATGAAGTAGCCGCCCTTCGGCTCGGTCCAGGACGCCACCTTGGACGCGCCGAGCCGGTCCTCCAGGATCTTGAGCACCAGTGCGAATTTCGGTTCCAGAATGGCGCGATGCTTCTGCATATGCGCGCGCACGCCGTCGGCGTCCTTGAAGAAACGCAGGTGGCGCAGCTGGTTGACCTTGTCCGGGCCGATGCTCTTCTTCGCCGCGTGACCGAGATACCAGTTCAGGTTCGGCGTGGACGCACCGAGGAAGCTGACGCCCGCGCCGGCGAAGGTGATCTTCGAGGTGGAGGCGAAGACAATGGGCCGGTTGGGGTTTCCCGCGGCGGCCGCCGCACCGAGCACGTCGAGGACGGGCGCGGCGGTATCGGTCAGCGGGTGCACCGCATAGGCGTTATCCCAGAACAGCCGGAAGTCCGGCGCCGCAGTCGGCATCGAAACCAGTTCCCGGACAACCTCTTCGGAGAAGACGACACCGGTCGGGTTGGAATAGTTCGGCACCGCCCACAGACCCTTGATCTGCGGATCGTTCGCCACCAGCGCGGCGATGGCGTGGACATCCGGGCCGTCCTGACGGATCGGAATCGGAATCATCTCGAAGCCGAGCGCCTCGGTAATGGCGAAGTGCCGGTCATAGCCCGGGCTGGGACACAGGAACTTCAGCGTGGGCTCGGCCACCCAGCGCCGCTCGGAATCCGGGGTGCCGTACAGCAGTGCGTAGGTGATCACATCGTGCATCAGCTCGAGGCTGGCGTTATTGCCCGCGATCAGGTTCTCGACCGGAATCCCGAGCAGCTCACCGAAGATCGCGCGCAGTTCCGGGAGACCGTGCAGCCCACCGTAGTTGCGGCAGTCGGTACCGGTGCCGTCCCGGAAATCGCCCGCGCCGGGCAGCGACAGCAGTTCCGCGGAGAGGTCGAGTTGTTCCGGCGAGGGTTTTCCCCGCGTGAGATCCAGCGTGAGCTTCTCGGTCTTGAGCGTCGCGTAATTCGCGGTCTGGGTCTCGTGTTCGGACACGAGCTCCGGATTGCTCATCAAACCGATCTGCGTTTGCCGGGGCATCCTGGGCAGCCTTTCGAAGCAGCGAAGGGGCGGGTGACGTCCGAGCCGATGTGCCGCGGTCGGACCGTTGATCCGGCCGAGCGCGTTCGACGTCCGGCGGACCGTGTTCACGTTACCCGGCGGTTGCTCCGAATTGGAGTGAATATAGGGGACCCCGCGCACCCGGCAGAGCCCGTTGACCCTTGCTGCCTTCCGGCCCTGGGGGAGTTCACAGGATGCGCGCCGCGCGGGATCCGTTGGCCAGTGTAGCCGGTCGGATCCGACACCGATAATCACGGGGTGGACCCAAAGGCGACGAAACCGCACCGAACTGGGACTTCTCCGGCCCGAACGGCCCCATTTGGTGACCGACCGGGTACACCCGGTATGCTGCTCCACGGAGGATTCGCCTAGTGGCCTATGGCGCTCGCCTGGAACGCGGGTTGGGTTAACGCCCTCAGGGGTTCAAATCCCCTATCCTCCGCAGAGAAGACGCAGGTCGGGGGCTATTTTCGGATAGCCCCCGGGTTGCGGTCAACAAGCGGTCAACATCATTCGCTTGCATCTGAGGCTCGATTCGGCGCAGCTACACATCCTGTAGGCGCGACCCCAGAGGTACCAGATGTCGAGTATCCGCGAACGCACCACCAAGCGCGGCCCCTCCTATTTCCAAGTCCTGTTCCGGCACAACAAACGTCAGTGCTCCGAGCGCTTCGACACCCTCGACGAGGCCGAGCGCTGGCAGTCGGTCCTGCATCTCTACGGTCCGATCGAGGCGCTGAAGTTCCTCTACGCCGAGGCCGAGAACGAGGCCGCCGCAAGCGAAGTGCCCACCATCCACGACGCCTTCACCGAGATCATCGATGCGATGACCGCCGTGGAACCGGGCACCCGGCACCGGTACCGGCGAGTGCTGGTCAACGACATCGAGCCGTTCTTCGGAGCCAAGTCACCGGTGACGGTGTTCTGCGAGACGGTGATCGGACGCTGGATCAACCACCTCGCCGAGAACATCGGCAACGCCGCGAAAACCATTGCGAACAAGCACGGCGTCCTGTTCGGCATCCTCAAGAAGCTCGCGCGCCGGGGAGTGATCCCGTCCAACCCGTGCGAGCAGACCGAGTTGCCGCGCGTGGTGCGCGCGGAGATGTGCCACCTCGAACCCGAGGAGTTCGCCGCCCTACTGCGCGCGCTACCGGAGCGGTGGCGACTCCTGGTGGAGTTCCTGGTGGCCTCGGGAGCGCGCTGGGGCGAGGTGACCGCGCTGCGGGTGCGCGACATCAACCGCCGCGCGGCCACGGCGCGAATTCATAAGGCGTGGAAGTACACCGGCGGCAAACGCCGACTCGGTCCGCCCAAGACCAAGAAGTCCACGCGCACGCTCAACCTGCCGATCGGGCTGGTGGCCAAGCTGCCCTTGGACGGCCGCGATCTCGACGAGTGGCTGTTCTGCACCGGAGACGGTGAGCCGGTGAGCATTTCGCACTTCTACAAGGACGTGTGGGTGCCCACCCGCGATGCACTCGCCCTCGCCGCCAACGATCCCCTCAACGGCAAGAGCCCCCGTATCCACGATCTGCGGCACACCTGCGCGGCGTGGATGCTCTCGGCGGGAGTGCCGATCCATGTGGTGCAGGCCCATCTCGGGCACGAGTCGATCAAGACGACCGTGGACACCTACGGTCACCTCGACCGCCGCGCCGCCGCCGAGGCGGCGGCGGTGATCGGCGACAAGCTCGCCGTCGGAGTCGAGCCCGCGCCGCCGCTGCCGCCCGAGCTCACCCCGCTGCCGCCCGCGCTGGCGAAGGTGATCTCGCTGCCCGCCCCGGTCTACGACACCCCGGCATTCGCGAAGGCGGCGTGATCACCATGGCGCACAACACCATCGGCGGCACTGCCGGTGCCGCCCGCCGCTCACCGCTGCGGCCACCGACACCGCTGCGGCACGCGCAGTACGCCGCGATCATCGAGCGGATGCCCGCACCCCAGTGGCGGCTGTTGACCGACTACCTTGCCTGCTCCGGCGAGCGAATGGCCGAAGCGTTCGCCCATGCCGACACCGACATCGACCCCGGCACCGGGGCGTGTGAAGTCACGCGCTACTGGCGGCGGTTCGGCGATCGGTGGGTGCTGACGGATTCGCCCGCGCCACGCCGGATCTGGCTGCCGGAGGGATTGGTGGCGCAGCTGGAGCTGGCCGGGACCAGCGAGGAGTTGTTCCGCATCGACGGAGCGAGCGGACCGGGGCTGCTGCGCCGCTACGTGCGCCGGATCTGGACTCCGGCCGTCGCGGCGGTGTCCGACGAGGTGCTCGACGGAGCACGCCCCGGTGTGGACGTGCTGCGCGTGACATGCGCGCAGTGGATGGCCGAGGCGGGCGTGGCATGGCCGCTGATCGCGGCACACCTCGGCTTCCGCCGGACCTCCGGATTCCTGCGAGCACATCCACAGGCCCTGGCCACGGCTGCCGGGGAACAGTAGACACCGGCCGAAGGCACATCCGGCGGGGCGGCTCGGTGAGATCCGGGCCGCCCCGCTGTTGTGACCGACACCCGTCGCGTCACGCCGATCGAGAGGGAGATGGACGAGAATGACGGTCATGACCGAGGAACGGGTGCAGGTGCGCTGCATCCTGGTGTACGGCGAGGGCGCGGACGCGGTGGCGCAGCTGGCGACGCCGTGGCATCAGGGCCGGGAACCGATGCGAGTGGCGGCGTCGGTGATCGCCGCGCAGGCGGGCCTGCCCGCGGGCGAGTTGCCCGGCCGGCACTTCTGGGCCACCGGCGACGAGGCGGGACTCGACGGGTTCGAGCTGGTGCACGACCCCCGCCAATAGCGTTGTAATTACTACTCTTTCGTTGTAATGTGGGTGTCGTTGGACGGGGTCGGACCCGCCCGGCGGACAAATCACCAACAAACCCGAAAGGGGCTCACATGAGCAACGAACACGACGACCTGGTGGCCACACTCAGCGAGGTCACCGACCGCAACCACGCCCGGATCGCCAAGGTCCTGCTACTACTCGACATCCCGATCAAGATCGAGATACCCGAGGACGCGCAGGACTCCGCAGCCATCGACGCCCTGCTCAACGCCCGCCAGCTCATGCGCGAGCTGCCGACGCACCCGGTACACGAGAGCGTGCTGAACACGGCGATACTCGACTTCCTGGGCGGGCTGAGCTTGACCAACACCGCCTTCGACAACCCCGGCGACGCGGAGTGGCTGCTGCGCGCGGCACTGCTGAGCATGTACCGGGTCCACGAGCAGGTGAGCATCGCCTACGGCCTGCTCACCGGCCAGATCTCGATCGAGGAGCTCGACGGCCTGCAGGACTGAACAACAGCGGATGCCCGGCGCACAGCGCGCCGGGCATCCGCCCGTTGAAGGTTTGGACGGCCAGCGGGGCGAGGCGAACCTCTGAGTCGGAACCCCGCTGGCCAGACAAATCGACCAACCCAGAAAGGGGGTCAACACACGATGGTAAGCCCAGACGGCCCGGCCGCGCCACGGTGGATCGCGCCCGAAATCGCCGCGCGCTACGGTCGCGCACTGACCACCGTGCAGAAGGTCTGGATGGTCAAGCCCGGCTGGCCCGCCCCGGTCGGGCGGCGCGGGCGCTGGAACGAGTACCTCGCCGCCGACGTCGAGGCCGCGATCGGGTCACCACCGGCCCCCGCCGAGCCCGCTGGCGCACCCGGCGATCCGGACGAGCTGCTCACCATCACCCAGATCGCCGACTACACCGGCAAAGCCCGAGGCACGATCGCCGCCTACGTCTCGCGGGGCCAGTACCCCGCCCCGGACGAGGACAAGGACGGGGTCAAGCGCTGGCGTCGCGCGACCGTCGACGCGGACGCCGCAGCGCGACGAATTTATCTTCGCAAGTCGCAGTGAAATATATTGAGGGACAGTCGATTTCACCGATCATGTCGTTGTAATCACTACTCTTCCATCGTAGTGTTGGTGCCGTCGGGCGGGGTCGGATCCGCCCGACGGGCAAATCACCGACCACCAGGAAGGGCTCACCATGAGCTACCCGCACGACGACCAGTATCACCAGGAATTCGACCTGGAAAAGATCGGCGTACTGAGCAGGCACACTCACGGCGTCATCGCGAATATTCTTGCCGCACTACCGATCCCGATCATCGTGACCCCGCTCGCACTCGCCGACCCCGACGACGCACTCGATGAGATGGCCAGCGCGCGCACCGCGATGCACGACATGCCGATCGGCGAGGCGATCGGCGACGCGGTCGTGGCGGTGTTGCTCGGCTGGCTCACCGCCGTGACCATCGCGGCGGTCGAGCCCGACGAGGACGGCACCGACGACTGGATACTCGAAGCGGCCTACTACCAGATGCTCGCCACCGAACTGCGTGCCCACCTCGCGCTGGACATGGTGACCTCGATCCGACGCTGACCACGACGATGCCCGGCGCGCACCCCAGCGCGCCGGGCATCCGCCACTTTCAGCCGTCGCGTGAAAACTGTTGCGATAGAACAGTTTTCGCAGACCATTGCGTTGTAATAACTACCCTATCGTTGTAATGTCGGTGCTGTTGGGCGGGGTCGGATACGCCCGGCGCGACAGATCACCACAACGAAAGGGATCGAAATGAACCGCGACGACGCCGAGAGGATCTACACCCTCATGGTCGACAGCTACCACGCGATCGCCGAAGCCTTTGGCGCACTTCCGGATCCGATCGAAGTGTCAGCGCTGGAGACCGACGCGCGCCTGCACACGACACTCACCGCGCTGGCCGAGGCCCGCTCCAAACTGAGCGCCGCGCCGGGGAGCGATCAAGCCGCTCGCGCCGCCTTGATCAAGGCGGCGCTGAGCTGGCTCGGCGGGATCAACCTGATGAAGATCAGGCGTGCACCCGGCCACCACAACGCGGCCTACCTGCCCGAGGTGGCGATCTTCCAGCTGATGCAAGCCGAGGATCACGCCCGAGCCGCTCGCGAACTCCTGACTCGCCGCTGACCCGACCACCGCCCTGGGCACGTAAACACGCTCGCCCAGGGCGGTTCGGCCCTCTCGATTCGAGGACACCATGAGCATGACCCGCGTCGCTGTCCGCGCCGTGACCTCCGGCGTCGTCGGCGTCTACACCACTCACACCGAGGCGTGGAAGATCCTGCGGATCCCGACCGAGGACCTCGGCGACTACGACGCCGAGGCGAGCGCGATCATCGACGATCAGAACACCATGTTCGTCGGCGAGGTGATCGTGGTGGACTCCGATGTCGCCGGGTTCGCCGCCGGGTGTTCGACCTGGTCGAAGTATCGGCACGACGACCTCGACATCAGCGTGCCCACCGAACACGACGTTGCGGCACAGGAGCATTGGGGCTGCGAGCACACCCTGTTCGGCGCGACGCCGACCTCGGGCTGGACGCGCGAGGCCGACCCCGAGGTACTCGACGGGTTCGACGCGACCGAGTTGTGGATGCTGCGCACCGGCGACTGCGCGACAGGCCAGTACGCGGCGATCATCGCCCGACCGGCGGCGCACCCGGATACCTTGCGCCTCAGCGTATTCGGCGACGAGCGCGGGGCGCTGCGCGAACACGTCGCCATGGACGAGCTCGACGCCGCCATGACGGCCGCCGTCGCCACCATCGTTTCCGCGATCGAGCACCCCGCGCCGTAGGGGCGGCGGTACCACCGGGCGCGCCGCCACCTGCTCTCGACGTCGTCGGCCTATGAACAACCCCTCCGACGATTCGCTTGCGCGCTCTATAGTCGGAAGCGTTTCATCGAGTCGGGAGCGGTTCAGCGAGCTGACGCGAAGGGGGAGACGGCGTGGCCGACGAGTTGCGAGTGGACCCGGTCCAGCTACGAGAGACTTCACGCTACGTCGCCGACAAGACCCAGATCATCGATGACCGGGTACGGGAACTCGACCGCACCATCGGCCGGGAGCTGCTCACCGACGGTTGGCGAGGCAAGGCCGCCAGCGCCTACGACGAGAGCTGGCTGGAATGGATGCACGGCGCCGGGGAGATCATCGCCGCGCTACGTGATTCGGCGACCGCCCTGACCGACGCCGCTGGCCGCTACGAAGCCCAAGACCACGACCGCGCCGCCGGCCTCGATGGAGTCGAGGAACAGCGGCCATGAGCGAGGACGCCTACACCGTAGACCTCGACCAGCTCGACGCGGCCGTGACGGTGCTGCAAGCGTTCAGCCGCGACGTCGAGGCCGAGCTCGCCGACATCGATCGCAGGATCGGCGAGCTTCATCTGTCGTGGTCCAGCGACGCCGCGACCGCGCAACGGGCCGCCCACGATCGGTGGATGACCGGTGCCGCCGAGCTGCGAGAGAACCTCGACGAGCTGCGCGAAATCGCCCGCAAGGCGCACACGAACTACACCGCAGCCATCGAGACCAACACGAGAATGTGGCCTTAGATGGCCCCGCCGACCGTACGCGTGGACCCGGACGGCTTCGTCCACGCTGCCAGCGAGTACGAGCGGGTCCACAACACCCTGGTCAACGACATCACCACGCTGAGTAACCGGCTGGCCAAAGGCGGCGGCACCGCGGGCTCGGACAACGCGGGCCGCAAATGGTCCGCCGACTACGACCCGGCGGCATGGAGCGCCGTCGACGCGCTCGGTGATCTCGCCCTGGCGATCGGGCAGATGCACGATCTGCTGCAGTTCACCGCCGCCAACCACGCCAACGCCAACTCCCAGTCCACACCGCAGCCGAACCCAAACGACCTGGTGTATCCGCCGGGCTCGTTGCAGATCTATCAGCCACCGGAACCGCCCGCCGCCTTCGGCGGCCGCGACCCCGAGCCCACCGGCTGGGACCTGGTCAAAGGCGCGGTTGAGGGCGAGTTGTGGCCCAACGGATCACCGGACAAGTTGCGGGCGTTGGGCGCCTCGTGGCGCGACATGGCCAATGGTCTGCGGTTCGTCACCGGCATGCTGCCTGCGGCCCGCACCGGGATCGAAGCCCAGCAGAGTCCGGAGACCACACAGGCACTCGAACAAGCCGACCTGATCAAAACTCAGGTCGAGACTTTGGCTGGCGTCTGTGACGAGCTCGGGAAATCCTGTGACTCCTACGCCGACTCGGTCGAGCAGACCAAGAACGCGATCAAGCGAGCGCTGCTGGAGTTGCTCGCGCTGGTGGCGCTGGACCAGGCCGCCGGGTGGATCGGCGCGTTCTTCACCGGCGGCACTTCCGCGCTCGCCGCCCAAGGCGGCATGGCGGTGGCCATCAGCATCTACGGTGCCCGCATCGCCGCGATCATCCGCGCGCTGATCGGTCTGACCGACATCGTGCGGATCCCGATAGCGGTGTCCCAGGCTATCGCCCGCGGCTCCGAGGCGCTGATCCCGCTGATCCGTGCCCGACCGGCACTCGCCGGTGCCGACGGAGTCGTCGCGCCGGGACCGTTCACGACGTTCGCGAACCTGCGCCGACCAGGGCTCAGGGTTGAAACACAAGAAAAGATCTTCGCCAAGACCAAGCGGTGGAAGCGGCCCGGCGACGTTGAGGAGCAGTGGTACATCGTCAAATCCGAGGACGAGGTCAAGGTGCCGATCAACCGAACCTATGACGACAAGCCCTGGGTGACGCAGCTGCCGAAGACCGAGGACGGCAAGTATTACGTCGATGCCGCGAATGATTCTCTCTACCCGGTGAATCCGGCCTGGGAGTTCGGCCATAACTCCGGGTTCGAGCACCGGCGGCTTCTGGAGATCGCGCAAAGCAAGAACATGACCCAGCAAGAATTCAACGACTACGTCAACAGCCACCCCGACTACTTCCACGTCGAGGACCACCCCGGGAACCGAAGCCACCGACGGGAGCACAAGTAGATGTCACAACCAGACGAGTTCGGCCGCACACCACTGCATTACGCCGCCGCAGAAGGCGATCTCGCGACAGTCGAACGGCTGCTCGGCACGGAGGACGTGAACGCCGCCGACAACGATGGCTGGACGGCGCTGCACTTCGCTGCCCAAGCAGGCGCGCCCCGAATCGTGTCCCGGCTGCTCGACGCCGGAGCCGACATCGACGCAGTCACAACAAAAGGCCACCCCGCGATCTACTGGGCTGTCAACGCTGCCGCCGGAGACCCGGTTGCCACCATTCGGTTGCTCCGCGCACGGGGTGCCGATCCGACCAAGGAAACTATCCAGACCTACTTCGGGCCGCGCAGCACTCTCCACATGGTCAAGCAGGTCTCCAATGAGCCCCACATCCGGGCAGAGTTCGCGGACCTCCTCGATGAGTGAGTTTGTCGATTTCGACGCCGCTGTCGAGGAGATCAAATCCAAGGCCAGCCAGGTACGTTCGGCGTTGGCCCGCGTCCGCGGGAAAGGAACAGCGGGCAACGGATCCATCACCGCCGTCGTCGACTCGGCAGGTCGGCTTCGCGATCTGCGCCTGAGTCGCGAGGCGCTGCGCTACGGCGATCGGCTCGCCGAGCTGATCCTGCAAGCCACCGCCGAGGCGGAAACCGACGCCGCCGCCAAAGCCGCGCAGGCCACCCGGCCGCTCAGTGACGACCGGCGTGTCCAGGCCGGGCTCTCCACCGTTGCCGAGATCATCGAGGAGCCAGCATCGGCACCGCAACGGTCGATGTCGGAGGAAGAGATTCAGGCCGCCGACGACGCCTACTATGAACGCCTCAACAGAGGCTGGACCAGCTGAGCTGTCCGGTCGCCGATCGTCGCGACGCCGGTGCGGTTCAGAGGTCGTGGAACTCCTCGTCGTAGTCGTCATCGGCTTCGTGCGTGCCGTTGGCGATGCTCTCGTGCCGGGTACACGCCCGGTCGCAACCCTGACCGATGTAGCTGTGGGCGTGGGTGAGCGCGTCGCCGAGCTCGGCGACGTGGCGACGGGCGTCGAGAAACCGGTGCGCGGCCGTGAACGCCTGCGAGGCATCCAGCTCGTCGTATTCGTGGCTCTGCTTGGCCCAGCGCGCCAGGCCCCAGTACAAGCGGCGCTGCTGGTAGGCCATTTCGGTCAGCGCGCATGTCAGCTCGAAACGCTGCACGAGATCGGGAGCGGTAAACCTGCCCGGTCCGCCGATGGCGTCGGCGAGATAGCGGTTCAATACCGACATCAGCTCAAGGGCCTGTTTGAACTGGGCGGGCGCGTAGGAGGCACCCATGTCATCGTCGCGGAAGAACTTCGCGGTCAGCGCCTGGACGGCGGCGGCGCAGTCGTGGTCAGCGGCACTGCGGGGCTGCCACAGCGCGGTATCGGAAGTCATGCACGCACTGTAGAAGTCCAACCGTGGCGCCGGGCCGATACGCGCCGCGACCCAGCTCGACAGCTGCCACTCCGCGGCGGCCGGCGAGCAGGGAGGCACTAGGGATGGTGGTGAGGCTAGGCGCGGGGACGGGGGCCGAACCCGCGGGCGCCCGACTCATGGGAACGAGCCAGCCGGATTCGATCTCGCCCCGGCTGTGTCCGCCACCGAGGTCGACGCGGCGGGCGGGGCGCGTGATGGTCTGAGATGAACGTCGACATCGCTAATCCGGTGGATGAATCGGTGACCGACACGCTATCGTCGAACCACACGGCCGACCGCCCGCTCCCGCACCAGGGAGGGACGGTCGGTTCTTTCGTTCATCGACGCCCCTGCGTAGCGGTGGACTCCGGCGTACGTCGCGCACCACGCTGCCGAAGATATGTATCACGTTGTCGGGCAAGCGATTACCCATGACGACGGTTGACTTCGGCGGCCTGCAGAGGGTTCATGGTGTGGACGAACACCCGAGCGAGAAAGGACGCGACGATGGCGAACAACCTCTACATCGTGCAGGAGTACGACAACAACGGGATGGCGTTCGACGAGTCCCTCTCCGACACCCAGTATTTCGATGACGCGGACTTCGGCGGCGACGCCGCGCCTGCGGCCCTCGCCGCTTGGGAGGCCGCCACCGCACAAGGCGGGGACTGGAAGCTGCTCAAGATCGGGTAACCCCGAGAGACGAGCGATGCCGCCCGGCGCACCGGGCGGCATCGCTCGTCTGAAGGCTCAGCCCCATTCACCGGCCAGCGCCAGCGCGGCGGTCTCGGCGGTGTCGAAGAACGGGCCGCGCGTGCGGCCAGTGGCTGCGCTGACCTTGCGCCAGCCGGTCGGTACGCGGGCGACATGCCCGCACGGCCAATCGTTGACCTGGACCTCATACCGCGTCGGTCCGTCGGCGTCGGTCTCGACCGTGGCGAGCACGACCCGGATCTCGGTCCGCTCGCTCATTCCCCTACCCCCTTGCCGCACAGCGCCGTCAGGTATCGCACCAGGGCGGAGGCGGCGGCGATGCTGGGCTCGGCTTGTCCGGCGTGTGGCCAATCCTCGCGATGGATAGACAGGTCGTCGAGGAGCTTGCCTGCTTCGCGCAGCAGGGTGTTCGGGTCGATCGCGGTGTCGCCGCAGACCCATCGATACAGCTCGAGGCAGTAGTACCGGCCGACCCATCCGGCGGCGACGATTTTGGCTTCGGCGTCGGTGAGCGCGATGCCGGTGCCGTTGTCGCGGTAGGCGCGGCGGGCGATGGCGTTGTAGGTCGGCTTATCCATGCTGGCCCGCCCCGGCGTGCAGGAACTCGACCAGGGCGGCGACAGCCAGGGCGGCGGTGTGCGGGTCGCCTGCCGGATCCCAGGTGCGCCATCGCGTCGCGACGGCCGGGTGCCGGACTTCGGCCAGCAGGCGCTCGGCTTCGGCGGCCAGCTGGTCGCGGGCGATCTGCTCGGCGTGGCGTCCGTTGCCGCACCAGTGGGCGAGGTTGAAGAATTCCTCACCGTTCCAGGGTGTGCCGCCGTGGTAGTCGGTGAACCAGCGCCACGCGATCGCGCGGGCCTCGGCGTGGCTGATACGAGCGCCGGGGTCGGCGGCGAGCTTGACGAGGACCTCGCCATAGGTCCGGTATCGGATATCGCTGTCGGGCATGGGTTTTGCGCTCCTTTCGATGTGGGTTCCAACGTCCAGCCAGGTGCACCGGCCGGTCGGCCGGTGCCCGAGGCTGGGCGTTGGATCCGCTACTCCTCCGTGGCGAGGGTGTAGCGCTTGGGCGCGTCGCAGGTGCGGATCGCGGTGCCCTCGGCGACCAGCTTCTCCAGGGCGTTGTGGATGGCCCCGGCGGAGCGGTCCAGTTCCTTGGCGAGCTGGCTGGGGGTGAATTCCCGGCCCTCGCAGTCGGTGAGGAAGTCCTCGATCATCCCCCGCAGCACCCCCTTGCCCAGTCGCTTCGGCTTGGCCGATTCCTCGGTGTCCGGGGTCGCCTCAGCGTCGGCGTCGGCTTCGTCGGCCGCCGGTTCGGCGTCAGCGCCAGGCTCGGCCGTCGCCGGTTCGGCGTCGTCGTCGCCCTCGGCCGGTTCGTCGTTCTCGGCGCTGGCGTCGGTGGCGTTGTCGGGATCGGTTTCGGCGGAGTCGATCTCGGGCTCGGCGGTGTCGGCCTCGTCCTGGCCCGCTGCCGCGTCGTCCTCGCCGGTGGTAGGCGTGGCCGGGTCTTGGGCCGTTGCGGCGGTGTCGGCCGGTTCAGCGGGGACTTCGGTGGTGTCGTCGGCGAGGGTCTCGCTCGCGTCGTCAGTGTCGCCGGAGTCGGTGTTGGGCCACCAGCGGTCGGCGGGGCGGCGGGCGCTGCCGTCGGATTCGCCTTCGGTGCGGTACGCGCCGTCGGTGCGCTCCAGGGCGACCAGGAGCTTGCGGGCGGTGGAGCCGCCGATTCCGGCGCGCTCGGCGAGTTCGGCCGAGGTGGCGCCGGGGGTTTCGTGCAGCGCGACCCAAAGCTTCTGGGCGGTGGTGGGTTCGGTGGTCGTGGTGGTGTTCGGCATGACAGCTCCTCGGGAGGTGTTGGTGGCTGGTCGTGCCCCGGTCGGGGCGGTAGCCCCCGGTGTGCTGCCGGTGTGTTCGGGCTACGACACCATGAACGCTCTCGTCGGCACCGAAGTCAAGCCGGGTGTTAGCGAATGATGTTGCACCACAATATTTTTCGGTATTTCCGGGCTTGACTTCATGCGCCGAGCAGAGCGTTCATGGTGTCGCAGCAATCAACCAGCACGAGAGGATTCGCGATGACGAGCGACGCCACACCCACAGCCCTGCCGGAGCGTTTGACCGGGATGGCTCTGGCCGACTTCGCCGAGGCACTGGCCGGGCATTGGGGGCCGGGCTGGACGCTGTATCCGTACATGAACGGCATCGAGCAGGCATATCTCAACGGGCCGCAGCGCCAACGGATTCGGGTCTCTCCGGTCGGCAAGAACCGGGTGGAGGTGGTCGGACTCAACTACGACCTGCCCTGGATGTTCTACGACGAAAATTCCGAGAACTGGCTCGAACGGATCAAGGTGAGCACCAAGCGGCCCATCGACAAGATCGCCGCGAAGGTCCGAGCCGAGTTCCTCGAAGGCGAGAACGGATACCTGGCCCACCACACCCACCTGCGTGAGCTGCGCGACCGACTGCGCGCCGAGGAGAAATGGCCCGGCACCGACCCCGAAATCTTCCCCAGCCCTCGCTACGGAACCCGCGTCCGCTGAGCGACGGCGACAACGACGGGCAGAGGAGCGCGCTCCCTGCCCGTCGGCCTCGTCCGACCGCTTCGCACTCGGTTCGGGTCCGAGTGTGTTAGGCATGGAGGATGGAGCATGCGGCGGCGTGGCTGGCAGCGGTGCTGCAGGTAATCGCCGACGAGGTCGAAGAGCTCGCCGACACCGGCCACGGCGAGATGGAACAGCCGGTCGCCGCGCTCGGTATCTATCGCGTGGTGCGCCGCGTCGTCGACCCTGCCCCGAACGTGGACGAGGTCGCCGCTGTCCTGGACTTTCTCGCTTCGCCGCTCATCGGCGGCCTGATCAAGACCGATGGCGGTTACCTGCCCGGTGCCGACGCCGAGGATATCGCTCAGCGCCTGCTCGACCTGGCCGAGCCGCTCGTCGAAGCGCATGAGCGCACCGCCGAGTCCGGCGCCTACTTCGAGAGCTATCGCGACGATGGGGACGACGACCGCTACTGAGATCGGCCCAGCTGACCAGAAATCTGTCGGACCCGAGGTCTATGGTGCTCGCCCATGGAGCCAGCCACCGCTGCCGTCGCCGAGATCGTCGCGGGCATCGCCCCATACGACCACCTCGAACGGCAGCATCATCGCGAAACGCTGGCCTGGCTCGCGGCGACCGACGACATCTTCCGTCGGGACAAGCCCGCGACTCCGACACCGCATCTGGTGGTCTACGTGGTTCCGGTCGATCCGGACGGCCGAGGGATCTTGCTTGGCCGACACCGGCTTTCGCGGCTGTGGCTACCACCAGGCGGCCACGTAGAACCCGGCGAGCATCCGCTGGCGACAGCCCGACGTGAGGCACGAGAGAAACTGGGCACAGAACCCGAGTTCGATGTGATCGGCCCCGCTCCACTGCTGCTGACCGTGACCTCGGTCCCCGATACCGTCGACGGCCACCTCGATGTCTCGCTGTGGTACGTGATCGCGGGTGACCGCACTCGCGAATCCGGTTTGAATCCAAGAGAGTTCGACGGCGGGCGCTGGTGGGACATCGACCGCTTCGGCATCCCGGAATCCGACCCGCACCTGCCGCGATTCATCACCAAACTCGAATCCGCACTCGCCCCGCGGGCCGCATCGTGACAGTCCTGGTCACCCTGCGAGGCAACTCGGCCTCCGGCAAATCGACAGTCGCCGCCGCTGTCCAACGGCGCTTCGAGCGGAGCAGGTGTGCGGTGGTGCCCCAGGACGTAGTACGCCGACAGATACTGCGCGAGTCCGACGAGCCGGGCGCCTTCAACGTCGAACTGATCGCGCAGATCGCCCAGGCGTGTCTGACCAGCGGTCGCGTGGTAATCGTCGAAGGCATCCTCGACGCACACCGGTACGGGCCGATGCTCACGCACCTGACCGCCGAGGCTCCCCGCTCGCTGCACTACGGATTCGATCTCACCCTCGCCGAGACCACGGCCCGCCACGCCGGGCGCCCACAGGCCGCGACGATCCCCGAGCAGATGCTGGCGGCCTGGTACCACGGCTGGCAGCCGCTACCCGGCATCGACGAGGTCCGCATCGACGCCACATGGACCTGCGAGCAGATCGTCGACCGGATCTACGGCGACATCCTCACCGCACTGCGGTGTCGATAATGCGTTGCCCGACAAGATGAGTGACGAGCAGGATCGCCGGATGATCGTGCGCAGGGTGGGCGTGGACGAATGGCGACTCGCGCGAGCGGTTCGGCTGGATGCGTTGGCAGAGACCCGCTCCGCTGTCTTCGGATCGGCATTCGCGGTCGCCTCGGCGTGGACCGAAGGACAGTGGCGCAGCTGGATGGAGACGCAGGCGCTGTTCATCGCCGAGTCCGACGACGGCGGCCGACTCGGTTCGGCCGGCGGCGTGCTCGACGCCGACGAGACGGCATCCGTGGCCTCGGTATGGGTGCGGCCGGATGCCCGCGGCACCGGACTCTCAGATCTGCTTGTCGGCGCGGTGACCGACTGGGCTCGCGCCAGCGGGCATCGCCAGCTCCGGCTGTGGTTCACCGAGGACAACATCTTCGCGCGAGCGCTTTACGACCGGCTTGGATTCACCGACACCGGCCGCAGACGACCAGCCCTCGACGACACCGCAGTCACCGAGGTTGAGATGTCGATGGCGTTGGTTTCCCGCTCGGCCACCGCATCGGCACGCGGTGCGCGATCGGCCGATATACGGCTTCGGCAGCTCGGCCCGGCCGACGAGCATCGGTTTCGCGACCTCCGCGAACGTCTGCACGCCGCCGGGTTCGAGTTCGCCAAGAACTATCGCGGCCCCTGGCCGGACTACCTGGATCGACTCGACACGGCACGGCACGGCATCGAGCTGGACCCCGGCAAAGCACCCGAGACCTTCCTCATCGCCGAGGACGCCGACGGCCGGTTCATCGGCAGCAGCGACATCCGCCACTACCTCACCGACGGACTGGACCGCTGGGGCGGCCACATCGGCTACGTCGTCGCGCCGGAGCATCGCGAACGTGGATACGGCACCGCGATCCTCCGCCAAACGCTACCGCTGGCAAAAGAGCTCGGGATTCATCGCGCCTTGCTGACCTGCCGTTGTGACAACCTCGCCTCACGGCGGGTGATCACAGCCTGCGGCGGTGACCTCGACACCATCACCACCGACGGAATCTGCCGGTACTGGGTGGCGGCCTGACGCGCCACGGCCCGGCGCGCCCTCGTGCGGGGCGGCCGGGCCGTGCGATTCTACCGTTTCAGGCTTGGTACTCGGGTTCGTCACCGCCGAAGCACACGCCGCGAAGATCTGTGAATGCTTGCTGGCGTGTGAAACTGACGATTACGCCGTAGACCACAATCGCAGTGAATGCGTAGATCATCGTCGCTACAGCGGTGTATATGCGACCCATGGGGATTCCTCCTTGAAGTATTCGAAAAGCGTTGTTGAGCAATAGATCCAGATTCCGCGCCCGGACCGAAGTGGGTATCGGTCGAGCGGCGGTTCGCGAGCGAGCACTGTCGACGATGACCTCGAATTCAGGGTCAGATCGCTTCGCCGGGGCTGGGCCGGTGCTGGTTCTGTCCGGAAAGCCGTATCGCCTCCCGAACCAGGGTCGACATGACCACGCCCCAGCTCAGGTCGGTCGCCACGTTGGCAGACGGCGACCAGCTGTACTCGGTGTTGAGCGTCGCTCCGGCCCGCTGCAGCGGTAGACACTCGCGCGAACAGTTGTGATGGCGGCTCATCGCCTTGATCGCGTCGCCGCGCGTAAGTTCACCAGGATCGGCGAGGCAGTCACCGAAACCCGTTGTGGCACCGATCTGATCGGGAGTCGCTGCGTTCACGATGCCGCCTTCTCTACCGTGAATCCGTCATCGATGATTTGCCATCCGCTCCACTGGCACGGGCGGCGGTCCCATGTCCGGTGCGAGCGAATGATGTTGTCTGCCACCGGCACCGACCCGCACAGCACGGCCGGACATGCGACCCGGATCAGCTGGTGATCAGCGTCGAATTCGGCTCTGCCGCAATCAGCGTGGAGCCGGACGTAACGCGACGAGCCTGCGGTGACGCCGAGCGGGATCGTGCGACATCGCGAGTCCACGAGCGCTGGACTCTCGTGAGAGTTGGTCCGCGGGCGGCGGTGTAGCCAGGGTCGCCGCATCATCGGTGGGCTCCGGCTAGGAGGCTTTCGTGGAACCAGTCGAGGAACCCGGTGTAGTCGACCGAGCACGATACTTCCATTACGCGACCGTCGAGGTCGCGGTAGAGGCGGGCGTCGCGTTCGATCCGGATCCACTCGCCGCGCATGGTCACGAACGGGCACCCGAGGGCGAGGCTGAGCGTCAACGGATCATGCATCCAACTGCCGCCGCGCCGGGCGAACCAGATATCGAAGTTGGCTGCCAGCAACTGGGCTGCCTGGTTCGGTGAGGAGCGCAGGCTGCGGATCACTGCCCAGTCGGGCGTAATGCGGATTTCGTGGGCGTTGGTGTGATCAGACAGCATCAGCCGAGGCTTGTGGGCGACTCGTAGCCCCAGCCCGGCGGCGACCTGGTCAGTGCGCAGGTTGTGGCTGGCGACCCGCTTGTCCCGATAGTTATCGAGCCAACCACCCATCTGGTAGAGCATGAACCGCTCGGCCAGCTCCGGGGCGGCGGTCACGACGGCGACATAATTGCTCATCGGTCCCATCCCGACCCAGTCGATCGGACCGCTCACGGTGTCACAAAGCCGAGCCACCGAGTCGACCAGATCGTTGGGCTGTGGCTCCAAACCGTCGAGGTAGTCGTCCATCAGGAACCGCTTCTCGCCGCCGAGATCGAGGCCGGCGATCACCGGCACGTCGGTGCGGCCCAGTTGGTCAAGGGCGTAGCGGGCCAGGCGGGCGCGCCGACCCTGGGTCTCGTCAGCGGTGATCACGACGAGGTTGGGTGTCGTCTCGGCGGCGATGATCAAGGCCGCGAGGTCATCCGGGTCGTAGAACAGGTCGGTATCCAGGATCACGAGCCGGTCCAGCCAGCCGGTCATCGCTCGGGTATACGCCGCCTTCAAGGGTTGACCGGTCAGCGGTGGCGGTTCATCGAACATGGTCGATCCACTCCTTCATGGTGATATTTGGATTGCGAATGGAAGCTCGGTGATGACGGGGCACGGGACCTGGCGGAGGCACCGCCGCCAAGGCGGCGAGCCGTCGAGTTCGATGCGATGGGCCACGGTCTGGTCAACAGCACCCTCCGAAGACGGGAAGCCGCCGCGCTCTGTTGCCTACGTCGGTACACAGGTCGGTGTAGCCGTCGGCGAGTTCAGCGACCTGGCACCAGGCGGCATGGATCTGGGGGTCGGCGGGATCCAGGGTCATCAGGAGGTGGTAGGCGCGGACGATGGTGCACGCGAACCGGTCGATCAGTTGGCCCACAGTTTCGGTGTGCAAGGTCGCGCTCGGGTGTGGAATCGGCAGGCGCTCCGAGACGCACAGGTCGATCTCGTCGATCAGTTCTGCTCTGTCACAGACACTTTCGGCGCATCCGGCTCCGCCGCACAGTTTGCGCCAGTGCAGTCGACCCATCTCGGTAGCCAGCTGACACAGCCGATCCGCGCTCTTGAGCTGCCCACGGATCGAAAGGAACAGCTCGTCATCGGAGGGAAGTACCATCACGATCACCGCCGCTGCGCCCGCATCGGCGGCTTACCGCGCACCGAAATCAACCTGTGGCGCAATGGATCTGGTACGGCGTCAGCGTTGTCGATGATGACCAACACCGAGTGCAGCACCTCAGTACGCGAGGGAAGCGACGCGCCGAAACGCGGCGGGGAGTACCACGTCCATCCGAGCCCGGCGTCGGTCATCGGCAGCCACACCGGCGAGCGTGGCGGCAGTAACATCCCGTCATTGCGGATCAGCGCGGGCACCGCACGATTGCGCACACGGCCGCGCCACCTGCCGACGAGGAAGACCCAAGAACCATCACGCTGGCCATGGCGGATGATCGGAACCGAAATGTCCTCGCCGAAGCTCTTCTTCACCTGCTGGCCCAGCCACGGCGGCATCAAGATCGCGCCCATCGAGTCATCGGTCCGAACGAACGCCCGCTGATAAGACAACTCCGCCGCCAGTCCGTACCGATTGCGGTAGAACTGCGCCACTTCCTCTGGCGTGTGACAGCCTTCGAACATCACCGCACCACCCTCAAGTGGCGTCCGGCCGCGTCACCAGGGTCATCCAGCGGGGCTGGCGACCCCATCGGCTCCCATCCGTCCATCGCCGCGTCGCGTCGCCCCTCCGCCGCACCGGCCATGAAGCCCTGAATCTTTCTGCCCTGCAGCTGAATCCGCTTTCCGTGTAGCAGCACCCAGTCGCCTGTCATCGAACGCCTCGCAGTGCGGGACGGGCGCTCGGTCCGGCAGAACCACCGAGTTGGCAGTTCTGCCATACGCACGGCGCGGTCGCCATGCCTACCACTTCCAAGGGCGTCAGGCCGAGGAGCTCCGCCCACGTCCCCAGCGCCGAGACCCCTTCGGCTGCCCGCAAGGCAAGAACAGCTTGATCCGCGGTGAATGTCATCCCGGGCAGGAAGCTGACCTCCCACTCGCCACCTGCTGCACGCCGCGCTCGGTGGTCGATCTGGTCACTTGTTATCGAGTGGCCGACTACGTGTACCGCCATCGCTCCTCAATCCCGATCGGCAGGGGCCGAAGGATTTGTCGGTCGTCTCCGGTGCGACCGGTTGCATCTAGCACAAACGATGTGGGCGGCGGTAGCTAGCGATCGCGATGCCGCACATCGCCTAACGTCGGCAGGCGGGTGTAGTATTTTGCCGTATTTTGGGTTCTAGCAGGACATTCGCTTCCGCTAGTGCAGAGTTTCAGTACGATTCAACGAATGGGTGGGCTGAATTCCAACGCGGAACTGCGACGGCTACTGGAAGAAATCGGGTGGTCGCCTTACGAATTGGCGCGAGCGGTAAATCGTGTCGTAAGTCCGGATCGTCGGATTCATGCCAAGACACCCTTCGCATGGCGTGATCGGGGTACCGTGCCGCGAGATCCTTTGCCTGCAGTGGTCGCCGGGATCCTCACCGAGGCCCGTGGCGAAATTGTCACGGTCGACCAGTTGTGGCCTGGGCAGACCCATAAGACCGAGGTGTGGCTGCCCGCTGTAGCACAGATAGCTACAGACAGGTGGCTGCCGCACGACACCCTGGCACTGCTTAAGGAGTTCCGAGTCTCGGGGAACGCAAAAACCCATTTCGCGATCTCCGGAGGAGAGCTCACCACGCTCGCTGACTCCTGGGCTTTCGGCAACCACCCGTTGATGTCGAACCGCATGCCAAATGGACAAGGCCGGATCACCCCCGACTACATCGATTACCTCGAAAAAGACTTGGCCGAGCTTCGACGTCTCGATGACGGGCACGGCGGCGAACTGGTCCTGCGTGCGGTCGTCAACCGGCTTGGAGAGGCAGTCGGCCTTCTCAGCGATTCGTCGTATCCGACAGACCTAGGACGCCGCCTACTCTCGCTGGCTGGCCAGATGGCCCAGCTGTCAGGATGGCTCGGCTTCGACCTCGGAAGACACGGATTTGCCCAGCGCATGTACCTTCTCGGTCTCCGCGCCGCAGTGTCGGCAGGCGACAAACAACTCGGTGCCCTCGTGCTGAGCTGCATCGCGTTCCAGCAGACATGGCGCAACCGACCTCACGACGCGGTCTCCATCATGGGCACTGTTCGACAGGGACTCCGCACAGCCACGACACCTCGGGTTCAAGCGCTGATCGCCATGCGTGAGGCGCGTGCATTCGCTACCTCCGGAATGCACTCCGAGACATCTGCTGCACTCGATCGCGCGCACCAAGCGCTCGCACACGGGGAGCACGACAACGATCCTGCGTGGGTCTACTGGATGGGTCCGACCGTTCTCACCAGCGAAGCTGGCCGCTGCTACCTCCATCTCGGCGACACCGTTCAAGCCGAGCAACAGCTCGCAGAGGGCCTCGCCAGCCTGAACCAGGATGCGACGCGCGACCGGGTCCTATACGGACTCTCCCTCGCTCTCGCCCATGCCCGTGGAACCGGCGGGCGACAGGACCTCGAGCTCGCCTGCTACGAAGCTGGGCAAGTGCTGCCGATGCTGCCAGAGGTCGGCTCAGCTCGCTGCCGCAAACTCATCGACACGATCAACGCAGAGCTGCGCCCACACCGCACCACCTCGACCGTGCGCAACTTCCTAGACACGTTCGAGACGATGAAGAAGGCAAAAATCTGCTAATTCTGGATGTATGACTTCGTCGGCAACCGCTCAGGCAGTCGTCCTGCGCTCGGAGCAATACGATTCCCCGAACGCCACCGCGATGATCGCGAAAGCGCTCGCCGTCAACGAGGAGCTCTACGGACACCCGGACCAGACACCAGTCGCGCCAGAGGAATTCACACCGCAAGAAGGCGGTACGTTTGTCGTGGCCTACCTCAACGGTGCGCCGATTGGCTGTGGCGGATACCGACGCCATGTTGAAGACGAGAACGGCACCACCGCAGAGATCAAGCGAATGTACGTCGAACCTCACGTGCGACGACGCGGCGTCGCCCAGCAGCTGCTGGCCCGCCTGGAAGACGACGCCCGGAGTGCCGGTTACCGAGCTGCAATCCTCGACACCGGCAGCAAGCAAGCAGCCTCGCACGCGCTGTACGAGAAGTGCGGTTACGAGCGCACAGCCGGATTCTCCATATACAGAGACAAACCGGGGAATCGCGCCTACTGGAAAGCCCTACTACCCAGGGCCTAATCCCACCAGAACTCCCAAGTATCGGCTCTGATCAGCGTCGCCGCGTATGCACTGAAGGTGCCGTAGTCGAAGTTGTCCGGACAGAAAGCCAAGTGCTCGGCGGCGACTTGAAGCGCGTGGTCGTGGGTCTTCGGCGGTGCGGCTACAGAGAGATGTAGCGTGTCGAAGCCGAGCATGACCACTCGCGCTCCGTACCGCTCCTCCCAAGAACGAACAATTACAGCGACTTCCTCGGTGAAATCGGTGAGGTTCACCGGACCCTCCCACCCGCACAACGCGAGTGCGTCTGCACCGCGCGTCGCCGGAACCAATCCGATCAGACGATCGGATTTGTCCGCCAGCTCCTCAGCGAACTTTCGAGCCGCTGCGTCCGGATCGCCGCCACCGACACCTGGCGGCGCCAAACCTGGCCACTGCCGTGGGGCACCGAGATCGGACGAGTAATCATCGTCAGTAGCCGGCCACATGGCCTGCAGCACTTGCCCTGCGTCGAGTGCGTCGATCTTCTCGACCGGTACGAATCCCAGCTCGCCGCTGTGCCAGGGCCGATACGCCTGATCTGCGGGCAAAGACGAAAAGGAATCATGCGGCTCGAGTAGCAGCGGATACATCCCGGTGTCGGCTCGCTGGTTGTAGAGCCATCGCCAGAGCACATCCGCCATGGGTTGGAGCTCATCGGACACCCACAGGACCTCCCGGCCATCCTCCAGGGAGTCAGCTGCCGTGACTACCCTGCCTGGCGGCAGTCCCGAGTCGGACAACGCATGAAAGCCGAAGGAATTAGTCACTACCTCTACCTTTAAACGCATGAATAGAAGACGACGTTAGAGGAGGTCTACGACAGTTTAGCGACGGTGCGTGTCCTCGGCGCACGTCCAGGACTCGTTTTCGGCCGTCGCTAGTTCGTGGTTGTCAGCGAACTTTCGATGGCGTCGAAGATGTCGGCGTCGACCTGCTGTTGCCAGCCGGGAAGTTGATCCCAGTCGGCGACGTAGGAGGGTTTCGGGTCGGGAAAATGTTTGTAGATCTGCCCGATCCAGCACAGGGCCACGAAGCGTCCGCGTTGCTCACGGCTGAGCTTCTCGGTAGCACCGCCGGTGGCTTCGACGAACGCGGCGACCTGTTTGTAGGCCGCGATGGCGCTCGCCTGTTCCCACTCGGGCATCTGTTCCCAAGGGGCGATGTAGCCCGCCTTCGGCTCGTCTGGGTAGTGCTCGGTAACTCCCGCTATCCAGGCGGAACGGAAGATGCGTCCGCGGTCGATGTCGTGCAACATGTCTCCTCAATGTTGGTGGCCGAGCCGGAATCGCACGATCTGTTGGCTGGGATGATCTAAGTGCGGACAGTCTGGTTGTCATGGCCTCTACAGGAGCTCTGGGCGCATGATCTATGCGTCGAATCGCTCCGTCAGGGCATAGCGAAGAAGAACCACGTCCCCGATCTGAGTCACACTCGCCAGGTGGGCACGGTGGTCTTTGTTCCACGGAAACTGGCCATCCTTGACGAATCGCGGGGCTTTGGAATCGCCCACAAAGAAGGGGGCGACTACAAGGTGTAGCTCGTCGGCGAGTCCTGCGGTGAGAAATTCGGTGTGCATGGCCGCACCACCTTCGACCATCAGCTTATTGATCCCGCGTCCGGTGAGGTCGTCGAGTATCTGGTGGAAGTTGACGGGGTCGCCCGCATCCACAACCTGGGCGACAGCTCCAACGGATTGTTGGGTTTTGTCCAGTGCCGAAGATGCTGTGTAGACGATCTTTTCGTTCTCGCCGGCCCCGAAGAACTTGGCGTTCGGGTCGAGGTCACCGTTTCTGGTGACGGTGACCTTGGTCGGGCTGGCGGTCAGGCCCCGGCTTACGCGGTCCTCGCGGCGCGCGTCGGAACGCACGAGCAGTCGTGGGTTGTCCTGGCGAATTGTGTTGGCTCCAACCAGGATTGCATCGCAACCTGCACGGACTTCGTCGACACGATCGAAGTCGGCGTCGTTCGACAGCAGGAGGCGCTCGTCGGTGTTGTCATCGATGTATCCGTCGATCGATGCGGCGCAGCTCAACAGCACGTATGGGCGTTTACTCACTTGGTCTACTCTCTGTCTCCGCGAACAGTTGCTCGACTATCTTGGCGTACTCGTCAGCAGATGCGCAGCTACTCAATGCCGCAAAGCTGTTCTCGGACATCCACGCTCGTAAGCTGACGTCGGCGTTCATGCGGTCGAGGGCATGGCGGGCCGCCCCGCCGCTGCAGATGAACGGGATGATGCGTTTGCCCATTGAGATGGCCAGGTCGACTTCATCGAGGGTACCGGGGCCACCACCGATCACGAGCACGAAGTCGGCGTGACGGACCACGTTGGACCGTCCGAATACCCCGACGGCAGCGCGGAGTGTTGGTGGCCGGTAGTGATCGGCGATGTAGGTCATGGTTTCGATCCCGATGCCTACAGGCCCGTGATCGACCTCGCATCGCCGGTTCATCAGCAGTCGGCTTAGCGCGTGGATCGCCTCATCGAGGCAGGCGAGGTTACAACTGGGAGATCGGCTCCCGCAGATGGCAATTCGCAATGGTCGAGCCGCCGGGACCGGCCGATACCAGCCCGTCACCGTAGCCTCACCATCCTTTGGAAGCGGATTCAGTACCCGGTGCTCCGCCGGAGCAGGCTCTCGTGGGGCAAGCCCTACCAGCGTGCGTGCCTCGTCAGGCATGTCCAATCCATCGGCAATGCGGTTGAGGACGTCGATATCGGTCACCCGCGGACTGCGTGCGCCTCGGATGAAGTTTGAGATGTCGGACCGGTCGTGCTCGGTGAGCAGCGCCAGTTGCGCTTGGGTGCAGGCCGGGAATTCACCGAGATAGATACCGAAGAGCCGCCCGACTTCTCGCCGCGCCAGCGCTAGGCGCACGTCATCGCGGTGCCAGAACCCAATCGGCACCTCACCAGGATCGAACGTTTTCCGTCGACTCACATTGCCCCACCTTGTGCTGGAAGAAAGGGTAATCGACTTGCAGCGCAACAGGATAGCCGTTGCGCATATCAGATGATGGTGCCTGTCCGTGGGTTGATGCCACGGGTTTGGTCAATTCCGC
This sequence comes from Nocardia nepalensis, assembly GCF_048910785.1. NCBI lineage: Bacteria > Bacillati > Actinomycetota > Actinomycetes > Mycobacteriales > Nocardiaceae > Nocardia > Nocardia nepalensis. Next base: position 41,052 of record NZ_JBKBET010000003.1, read on the forward strand.
CCCGCTTCCCCCTGGCTCAGGATCGACGTCAGGCAATCTAGAGGAGGCGAGACGCCGATGAGCCAGCTCAGCGCCGTGGGAACACCAGATGCTCCGCCGATCAAGGATGGACTGCCACTTCGAGTCGAACGCGACCGTACGCTGCGCGTCAAGATTATCGACGCGTGCGGGATGGCTTGCACCTTCTGCCACAACGAGGGAACACCTGTAGTGGCGGACAATCTCAACGTTCCACGGTCCGCCGCAATGACTGGCCGTGGTAGGTCCGGGCGGGTCTCGATCTACTTGGCCGACAACGGCGCTCGATTTCTGCCGGCCGCCGTCTCGCCGGATGAGGAATTCGCCGCGGTGCTGGCGAGGCTGCGCGATGTGCTCGATCTTAACGAGCTACACCTCACCGGCGGTGAGCCGAGCCTGCACCCCCGCCTGGCACACATCGTGGCGGCCGGTCGTGACGCTGGCTTCCGGGTGTGCATGACTTCCAACGGCGAAAACGCGGCACGGATAATTCCCGACTGCGCCCGCGCAGGTCTGGATCGTGTCAACTTCTCCATCTTCGGGACGACAGCCGCCGAGTTGGCCCAGGTCCAGCACCACAAGTTCGCGGACATCGAGCGTGCCTCGAAAAAGGTACTGGCACTGCGTAACTCGGTCCAGGTGACATTGGATCATGGAGTCGGCGCCTCGGCGAACATCGTGGTGCCCGACTACACCCACGCCTCCAGGGTGCACCGGCTCATCAATGAGTGGGCACCTGAGCTGTCGGTGCGCCTGCTCAACTCCCTCGATGAGGGCATCGTGTCCATCGACGCCATCGAGCACATTCTGGACGATCTAGCGGCGGTGCCTCTCGCCCATCATGTGACCGCAGGCGCGTCAGGGTGGCGCACTTCCTACCAGTTACCCGACGGCCGCGTGTTGTGGTTCAAGAGGATTCGACCAGTTCGCCTGCCGAAGACATGTGCGGGATGCCGGTTCAACAACGGTAAGGATTGCCACGAGGGTTACTACGGGGTCAGGCTGTATCGGGACCGATCGGGCGGCTTCCAGGTCGGGGTCTGCATCCAACGGATGGACCTGTGCCTGCCTGTCGCGCAGTTCTTGAGCAGTCCGCTACCGCAGGAGATCATCGACCTGCGCTCCGAAGAGTACGTTCATCTGTCCCCGATATCTGCCTGATGGATAAGGATTCCGTGAATGCACATCGAGTTTGAGGCCAAGGTCCTCGACATTGATACGACAGCCGCCGCCGAGGCGATCGTCGCGCAGGGCGGGCGTCGCACAGCTGACACAACCCTGCAGCGGCGCTACGTTTACGACATCGTTCCTGGCGACGAGAGTCGATGGATTCGACTGCGCGACAACGGCTCTTGCGTGACTTTGTCGGTCAAAGAGATCAGGCACGACGGCATCGACGGAACCGACGAGGTCGAGATCGAGGTGTCGGCGTTCGAGAGCACCAACGATCTGCTCAAGATGATGGGTTTCACCGCACGCAGCTATCAAGAGAATCGGCGTACGAGCTTTGAGCTCGATGGTGCCCAGCTCGAGATCGACGCGTGGCCAATGATTCCCCCTTACCTGGAGATTGAGGCGAAGTCGCGGGAAGAAGTCGTACGGATCGCTGGCCTCCTCGGATACACCGAAGCCGAGCTGACCGGGGAAAACACCGTCAAGGTCTACGCCCGCCATGGCATCGATTTGATGGCACTGGACCGAATCAGCTTCAGCGACAGCCAGAGCTGACCTCAGAGCTGGGCGCCACTGAGATTAGGGAAGGGAGATAATTCCGTTGAATAACACACATCGCGGCCCCGGACTCGGCCCACTGGCCTCGCTGGTCGGCTCGCGCATCACCGTTACCGGTGGAGCAGGATTCATCGGCAGCCACGTCGCCACCAGACTCATACGAGCCGGTGTCGACGTGACAATCATCGACGACCTTTCCAGCGGCAGTCTCGGCAAGCTGGCTGATGTTCAAGCGCTCGGACTCGATGAAGACAACATCCGCATTGTCGACGTGCGCAGTGAACAATGCGCGCAGGCCATCAGGGAGTGGCGGCCAGACGTAGTCGTACATCTGGCCGCACAAGCAAGCCTTCCGGCCGCTGTGCGCTCGCCGGTCACCGACGCGGACATCAATATTCGCGGGACGGTGAATGTCCTGGAAGCATGTGTCCGCGGTGGGGTCGGCCTGTTCGTATTCGCCGCGAGCGCCGCGATTTACGGCCAGGTCGATCCGTCACAGCTCCCGGTGACCGAACAGACAGCAATCGCACCGACCTCGCCATACGGGATGAGCAAGGCCGCCGCCCTGGATTACGTGAACTGGTACCAACGCCACCACAATCTTGCAGCGACCGCGCTGGCCCTGGGAAATGTGTACGGGCCCCGACAATCTGGACCTCGCTGCGGGGTAATTCCCCAGATAGCCAACGACATCGTGGCGGGAGTCCCTGCCTCGATATCCGGAGATGGTCAACAGACCCGTGACTTCGTGTACGTCAGCGATGTCGCGGACGCTGTTGCGCTGGCGTGCACTCGTAGCGGGATAGGGCTGCTGAATATCGCGTCGGGCATCGAAACGTCCATCACGCAGGTACACGACGCGGTATGCGCCGCTACGAGCTCAGTCGTGGCACCGGCGGCGATTCCAGCCGTGCCGGGTGAGGCCCGCCGCATGGTCTTCGATATCAGCCGAGCGTGGGAAACCCTCGGCTGGCAACCAACTGTCGAGCTCGCGACAGGGATCGACCACGTCGTACAGGAAGCACAAGCTGCGGTGAGGGCAACGGCATGAACCCGTCGACTGTTATCTGCCAGCTCGGCCCGACATCAACAGCTGTCGTGACCAACCACGACTTCGTAATCGACCATCTTAGCGATTTCTATGTCACCAGTGCAGGGTCAAGCAGCCAGGTTTCTGCCGATTGGACAGTTCACGCGCTCCTCGGCGAACCTGCCCCCACCGTAGCCACGAACGAGTGGGGTGTTGGGTACGCAGCGCAGCCTGAGGTCCAGCAGATTTGGCTGTGGGGTCTCGATCTGGCGAACTTGGCGATCACCACCCGCAAGGTAGTGCGGGAGGTGATGGTCGACTACTGCGAACAGCGTCGTTACGTGATGCTGCATGCCTCGGCTGTCGTCGATGACAACAGGGTTCTCGTAGTAGTTGGCGACAAGGGCAGCGGCAAAACCACCCTGGCCCTTAAGGCCGCACTGTTGCACGGCATGCGGTACCTGTCGAACGATCACCTGATCGTCCATGCCTGCGACGGCGGTAATCCCAGCATGTCGAACCTGACCCTGACCTCCTTGCCCACCCCGATCCCGCTCAAAATCGGTACGTACCTCGACCTTGAGAAGTACCTGCCCGAGCCGTGGGATACAGAAGGGCTAGACATCGACGCACATCGCCGGGTGCCCCGCGAACAGTTGTACGGGTTGGACCGCCGAGTGCTCTATACCTTTCGCCGCCTCGGGCAACAGAGCCCGATCGCGGTTGACCTCACAGACACCCACGCCGGACGTCCAGTGCTGGTAGCGCTCGGAAATTACACCCGCGGTTCAGTCCGCGAAGTGCCGATCGAGGACGCCGTCGAGGCGCTCATGCCTCACGTGCGCACGGACTGGATGTTCGATCCCCGGCTCAACCAGCGCCATCTCCCACGACATGAACGCGACGAGATCGAGTACTGGGACGACGCGCGCCGACTGGTCGAGGCATTCGCCGGCCGAGCGACGGTAATCGGTTGGAACCATCGAGGCGATCCGCGCGAACTCCTGGAACATGCCGGATTGAGGGGCTCGCCATCATGAGTCCATTGGTGAGCGTCGTCATCCCAACCTTCAACCGTCCCGACGTCGTGGGACTCGCGATCTCCAGCGTTCAACAACAACGCGACGTGCCCGGCACGATCGAGGTGATCGTCGTCAACGACGGAGGTATCGATGTCAGTTCGGCGATCGCTAAGGCGAGCGAACACGGACAACCGATCCGGTTGATCGATCTGGCAACGAATAGTGGACTGTCGCGCGCCCGCAATGCCGGAATCGATGCTGCCCGAGGCGAATTCCTGGCTCTGCTCGATGACGATGATGTGTACCTGCCGAACCACATCTCGACAATGCTGACCACAATTGACTGTGAGAAGGTGGATGCAGCCTACGGCGTCTGCGGATTGAGTACTACGCGAGTTGATCCGCAACAGCCATCGTTCAGCTCGCAGTACGCCTCCTACCCCTTCGATCACGACCTGCTCTCGGTGGCCAATTTCATCCCGGTCCACGCACCGGTCCTGCGGATGCCCCCAAGAGAGGCGCGTTTCGATCCCGGCCTATCGGCGCTGGAGGACTGGGACATGTGGCTGCATCTGACCCGCCGCTACAAATACCGGTTCCACCATGTGCCACAACCCACCGTGGTCTATCACCAGATTCCTGGCCATAGCGGTATGTGTGCTACCGCCGCCGCCGAGTCTTCCGCTCTCGCTGGCTTCAGCCGGCTAGCCCAGCACATCTGGCGGCGATGGCCTGCGACCACCGCGATCTCCCAGCGGTTCCGTCTCTACATCACCGTCATGTATTGCAATGGGCTGACCACTCTCGCTGAAGGAAAGCAGCTTCGAGGAGACTATTTCCAACGCTGTATGGACCAGATCGCCGAAGTTTGGCATGGTGACCGTCCCGAGGGCGGGCTCGCTGATCGCATCATTGATTCGATGACGGGATAACCGATGGTGTCTATATCTGACCTGCCCCCTGAGATCGCCGCTATCGCAGACGATATCGGGCTGCAACTCACCAAGATGCTGCATCGCACCGACAAGACCATGCTTGCCGTTGGCGAGTTGTCGGGTGAGCGTGTCGCGATCAAGTGCCTGGTCGACCCAGACCCGTTCTGGGCTGCGAAGTGGCGCCACGAGCTGGGTGTGTATCAGGCCTTCACGGCAACGCCCCCGCCGTTGCGTGTCCCGAAGCTGCTCTACACCGACAACAGCCGACTGCTCGTCTTGGAGTGGCTTGAAGGGCGACGTCTCGATGACGATCGCTACCCTCAGCGACCACTCACCGGTGCCGAGACCGACGCCGTTCTGCGCTGCGTCGAAAGCTTCAATCAGTGGCAGCCCGCGGCCGGAGGGTTCGAGATCGTCTTCGACTATCAGGACCGCTTCCGGCGCTACCACGCCCAGGGATGGCTCACCGACACCGATCTCGTTGCTCTTCAACAACTACTCGCCCAAACGGGCCCGCCCATTCAGATCAACCACGGCGACCCGATTGCAAGCAACTTCCTTCTCGACGACGGCAACGACGCGACGCTTCTCGACTGGGAGTTCACGGGACTGTTCTTGCCAGGCTTCGATCTGGCCATGCTGCACACCCAGCTCGGCGCTCACACTCCAGCTCTGAAAGAACACATCGATACCGCCGTCGCCGCGTCGGGGAGCGCTGCTCCATTCATCGTCAACTTAGCCGCCGTGCTGACCCGAGAACTCCGTATACATCACGAGTTGCTGGCAGGACCGATGCGCGACGCACGGCTCCCGCTCATCGAGACCGCCTGGGCCCAGGCCCGCGATCGACTCCATCGGCACACCACCTCGGAGACTTAGATGCACATCGCCATGGTCCACCGCGATCTCCATCAGATCACCAGGGGTGGAATCTGCACCGTATATCGCTCACTCGCAACACAAATGGCCGCGCGGGGGCACAGGGTAACGATGATCACCCAGCAGACACCTCACCCTGTATCCGCCGATCCGGGGGTAGGTATCGAGACCCTGCCGCGGACCGAGGACCTTCGAGCACACCGTGCATCGGTGGCAAAACTGTTGCGCCAGCTCGAACCTGACATCGTCGAGTGCTCCACATGGGAAGCAGAGGCCCTCACCTATCTCGCCGAGCCCGTTGAACGGCGCTCCCCCGTCCTGGTACGAGGCGAGTTCAGCGCCACAACTCTCGGCGCCCAGGAGCTCGCTGCCGACGAGCATCAACTCGTCCACATGGCCGACAGGACGGTCGCTGTTAGCCATTGGGCGGCAACCGATCTCGCGGAAGCCTATGGGATCCGAACTCCAGCTGTGGTGTACAACGGTATCGATCGTGCCCGCTTCCGGCCAGGCCCACATTGTCAGCCAGCCAGCGGTCTGCGGGTGACGCTCGACGCGGCAGGAGAACTAAACAATCCAGTACCCATTGCGGAACTATTACAGGCAGGGGAGCTGGTGCCGCCCTTTACCACCGACCCTCACGGGCGTACCCGACTTATCTGGGTCGGCAAGATCACCCCGATGAAGGGCTGGGACCTCCTCGAACACCTCGCAGTTCGTCTCAAGGACGTCGCGGTCATCACCGCGTTGCTCGGGCATTCGCACCCACTCTGCCCCATCACAAACGCTTCAGAACAGATCACGGTGCTGCACGATCTCAGCGACTCTGACCTACCCCACCTCTATCGCAGCGCGGATTGGATACTGTCGACCTCACGCTGGGAAGGTTTCGGCCTGGCACTTGCTGAGGCAATCGCTTGTGGCACACCGGCATTGATGCCCGAACAACTAGGCACCGCGCCCGAGCTCCTGGCGGCAGGCGGCGGTTTGACCTACCGCGATGCCGACCACCTCGCCGATATACTCCGCGGACCGACGGCTCCGGCCGGCGATCTGCCCGACCACTTCGACTGGACTATCAACGCCGAGGTCACCCTCGCCCACTATCGGCAACTGATCGACGCGAGCTAGCCCATGCGTGTCCTCATGATCGGCCCCACTGGCGGCGCAGGCAGCCTCCCGCCCTACCTGGACGTTCTCGCCGAAGGACTTCGGCGACTTGGAGTCCGCGTCGATCGACTAGGCGCACCCAGCGTTCCCTACGATCAGACGACGTCGACGTTCTGGCCCGTCGACCGCATCATTGAAGCCGCCGAAGAACTTCTCTCTGCTGTAGACCTCAACGCCTATGACCTCCTCAGCGTCCACTACGGCAACCTTGAGGTCGAGCAGGTCATCGCCGCGCTGTGGCTGGGTGCCCACACTCCTCCCACCGTCTACCACGTTCACAGCCTGGACTGGACGCTCTTCGCCGACCACGTGCCCGACCCCGAACTTCGTTCAGCCGTCGAGAGTTCCATCCACAGAATGGACGGGCTCGTCTTCTTCGGCGAGTACGGACGCACGCAACTGGCCCGGAAACACAACGTAGACGTCGCTACAACCGTGGCCTGGCTGCCCAGCACCATTCCTGCGCGGACCCTTGCAAACCCCGGCCCGCTGCGGTCGGTATTGACCGTTGACCACGGCCCCTTGGCCAGCCTCTACGGCTACGCCGCACCATGGAAGCACACCGCTGGTCTCATCGCAGCCTGCCAGAAAACCAAGAACCCGAGCCACGTCATCATCGCTGGACCGTTCTGGGACAGTCCGATTGAGGCAGGAGCCGACCTTACCCAAGAGGCCGAAAGTGGTGTCAAGCATGGGCGCGCCCACCTCGACGTCGTTGCAGCGTACTTGTACCCCCAACACCGCAAAGCGCTCGTTCAAGCATCCGACTTCGCGGTGTTTCCGTATCGGTCCGTACCCACATTCCAGGGCAGCGGGGCGATTGCCGACTACCTGGCTCATGGCGTGCCGATACTGGCCACCGAGGTCGCCAACATGGCCGAATTGATCGGCGACGCCGGGCAAGTCGTCACCGCAAACGACCCTGACGCCTTCGCCCTCTCAATAGACCAGCTTGTATCAGACCCGCAATACCGAAATACCCTGCGGCGCAATGCGAACCGACGCGCAACTCAATTCACTGGCCTCCAACACGCGGCGAATTGCCTGCGCCTGTACGACACCGTCATCGCCCGCACTAAGCGAGCCACATGAACCGATCCGTGATGCCCACTGAACTGCTCATCGCCCGCCATGGCGAGGCGCGCTGCAACCGCGACGGAATCATCGGCGGCCCCAGGGGCTGCCGTGGCCTCACCGATCGAGGCCGCCGCCAAATCGAACGGCTAGCAGCACGCCTCAGCCAGCAGCACCACGAACGACCGATCCACGTCCTCTACACGACTCCCTTACGCCGCGCCCGCGAAAGCGCGGCAATCCTCGGCGCGTACCTAGGCTTGGACGCGGTGGCTATACCGGACCTCACCGAGCAAGACCACGGCAACGGCGATGGCCAACCCTGGCGGGAGGTCGTTGCCGAATACGGAGACATCCCGGCACTCGCCGCAGATCGGCCGCTGGCCATGGGCGGAGAGACTTGGCAGCAATACATCCACCGATCCAGCATCGCGATCGGCGAGATCCTTGCCCGGCACCCGGGCGAACGCATTATGATCGCTGGCCACGGCGAAACCATCGACACTACATTCCACTTCTTCTTCCAGCTGCCAATCGAGACCAGATCCACAGTCGCAGTCGCGTCCCACCACGCCAGCCTGACGGTATGGGAAGAGCAGCCGATTTCGTGGACCCGACCGACGGCAGGGCTGCGTTGGATGCTGAAAACCCATAACGACACGCAGCATTTGGTTGTCAACCCCGAAACCACGCCCAGTCCAGATCAACTCAGCAGATAAGTCGACCGAGTAGCGCGCCCTGTCCGGACTGGAGGATATGCGCAGATCTCAGCGGTATCCAGAAGCACTCGAACTTCGTCGGCTCGCCTTGGCCATCGTGGTCTTCTTGGCTCGTCCACCGCTCCGGCGCCTGCTCATGCAGTTCGAGTTCGAAGAAGTGGCGGTGCTGAATCTCCAAACGGTAAGGGCTGATGTCATATTCGGCTTCGCCGAGCTTGCTTCGGATCGAGAAGTCGCTGAGCCCTGTCTCCTCTCGGGCCTCACGAAGTGCTGCGTCTTCTGGGGTCTCTCCGGCGCGGATACTGCCTGCGGGTACTTGCACGCCGACCTCTTCCCAGGAGTAGTCGGTATGGCGGAAGACCAGCAGCTTGCCGTCACGAACGATGTAGCACAAGACCTTCTCCCGAACGACTCTGTCGGACATGGCAGCTGAGGTCGGCGAGTACTCGTAGATGGCTCTCGTCTTTCCCTGGCCTTTGAAGTCGGTGATGACTGAGATCCCGTCCACGACGCCATCGCCGCTGACGTTCCGGAATCCGAGCGCGATCCAGGCTTCATGGGCGGCGCGGTTGCCCGGATCCGAGGTCAGATACACACGGCGACAATCCATCACCTTCGCCCGGCCGAGCAGCTCGTTCAGCAACCTTCGAACGACCCCCTGACGTTGATAGTTCGGATGAACCATCACGTCCTGGATGTAAAGCTCGTTCGAGTCGTCCTGGCTTCGGAAGCCGATAACCACACCAACCAACTGGCTGTCGACAACAGCCACCAGACAAGTCGAGGAGAACAACGTCGCATACAGCCAGTAGTCGGAAGAGGTTCGTGCGGTGATGTATGGACCGCCGAGCGCCATCAGCGAAATCACATCGGGTATCTGCTGCTGGCGCAATGGTTGGACAATCATGGACCTGACCTTGGTGTTGTGGACGGTCGCTTATCCATGCAAGATAACACTGATCCAGAGATTGCGTATCACTCATGCAACCACCTGACGACCAAGCCGATGCTTCGATACCGGACTCGGTCCGCGCCATGGATCTACCCGCCGAGGTCATCGCAAGCACTCGTCGATCACGTTGTGCCGCAACAGAATTAAGACTCGATTTTGACTCTATTTGCGGGTTCCAATATCGAAACGGTCAGAGCTACGTTCCGTGTACGCATTTCGCGTAACCGAAAGGACGGTCAATGGCCGAACAAACTTTAACTGTAGGCGCAACACTCGAGTGCGCGAGCAGACCCGTTGATTCCATGGAGTGGACCTCGCACATTGAATCGGTACGAATTCCGATTGTCACCGACACGTCCGAATGCGAGCATCAATTCACCGTGTGCCCGAAGTGCATGGACACATGGTCATTGGATTACACCTTCACAGAACCCTTCCCGTGGCCGACACCGGCGACACCAGCGCGAGACCTGCGGCCGTGCGACCGCTGGCCCGATGACCGCCGGGTGTCGTCGGTCGTGCCGGACGCGCTGCGACCCGGTCGGGTGCAGGTGTTGTTCACCAACCACACCTGGGTGGAGGTCGCGGCGGACCTACCGATCGCCACCCCCGGCCTGGTTCACACCGAACTACCGGTGGAGCTGGTACCGCCGGTGGAGGTGATCGCGGCCGCGATGCGAATCGCCTCCGACCAGAACATGGTGGGGATAGGGGATTTACGGCCTGAGGATTGGGTGCGGGCGCGCCAGATGGTAGAGGGTTATCAACACACGGCCGAAGACTGAGTGCCTGCGAGACAACGAAAGACGAGCCCCGGCCGTAGCCGGGCTCGTCGTGGTGCGTGGTGTGCGGTTAGGCGGCGGAGGGCGTGTCGCTGAGTTGGTAGCCGAGCAAGCCGAGTGCCATGGTGTAGCAGCCGTCGAGGTAGTCGTCGGTGTCGGGATCGCCGTGCAGGACAAAGCTTCCGGGTTGGCGCAGCATCGACCAGGTGGCGCACGCACCGGTGGAGGTGGCGGCAACGACTCCGACTTCGGCCTGCTGGTGTGGTAGCCGTGGCTGGACCCATACGGAGACGTATTCGTGGTCGGTGTCGCCGAGGCGGACGGGCGGGTCAAGTTTGTAGCAGCGGGCGGGTCCGATGTACCCGCCGAGGTCCTCGACGTGAAGCACGGCGTACGCCATGGGTTACCTCCTTCTCGGGATTAGTGTCTTGAAATAGGCCGGTATGCAGAGGGTTGGAGTCAGGGTTTGGGTGGCATAGGCTCGAAGAGGTATTCGATGAGGGTGAGTAGCCCTGCCGCGCCGGGCGCGCCCGCGCCGCCGCCCCCGGCGGGGAACCCGCCGGGTTGCCCAGCGTGGCCGCCGCCGCCGGATTGACCGGCCTGCCACAGCATTGGGTAACTCGTGCCCGCGGGCACGAGTCCGGATGCGCCGCCGGTCGATCCTGATCCCGCGCCGCCACCGCCCCCGGCAAGCAGGGCGACGACGCCGGAGCTCACCGATTCGCCGGGTTGGTTTGGGCCGCCGCCGTTTCCGCCACGCATGTTCGAGCGCCCGCCGGTGCCACCGTGGTCGGCACCGAGTCCTGGCGGGGCGGTGATGAGGTCACCGAATGCGGTGTGGCCACCGTCGAGCCCGACGTCGCCGCCGGGGCCGACGATGATGACGACGGAGTCGGGTAGCTGGCTGGCGCGGATGCGGCGGGGGTGCACGGCGGCACCGCCGCCTCCGCCGTTGGTGGCGTTGCCGCCGCCTCCCCCGGCCCGGTCGATGATTTCGACCGATTCCAACTCGGGCGGTTTGTGCCAGGTGTCGTTGGTCGAGTAGAGCCGAAAGACCGTGCGCATCAGCTGAATCGCTCGATGACATACAGCACGCCGGACCCGCCGTTGCCGCCGTTGCCTCGGGGCGGGGTCATTCCGGCGCCACCTCCACCGCCACCACCGGAGGGGGCAGCTCCGTGGCCGCCGCTGGTGGTTGTGCTGGGTGCACCGCCACCTCCACCGCCGCCGGTGGTGACCACGCTCGACGGCGGTTGGCCGTTTTGTCCGGGCAGTCCACCGAGGGAGATTCCGCCTTGGCCGCCTGACATTCCCGGCCCGGCGATGCCCGCGCCTCCACCGCCGCCCCCTCCGCCTCCGTTGAGTGAGTAGGGCGAGTACGAGTTACCGCCCGCGGCTGCCGGGTAGGTAGCCGAGGCCGCGCCTTTGCCGCCGTCGCCGCCGCGCACCATGCCGACCCCGCCGGGGCCTCCGGTGCCGCCGATTTCGGCGTCGGCTTGCCCGCCGACACCGCCGCCAGCGGTGAGGAAGTCACCGAATTTGGTGTCGCCGCCGCCGTTTCCAGGTTGGGCGTCGCCGGTGCCGCCGCCTCCGCCGCGTCCGATGACGATGGCGATAGGTCGGAAGTTGCCGTCGCGGTCGACCGGGAGGAGGGAGGCGGGGATGCTGTAGTGGACTTCCCCTCCGCCTCCGCCGCCGCCTCCGGTTTTGCGATTCGCCCCGAGGATGTCCCAGCGGCCGGCCGCGCCTCCGGCTCCGCCGCCGAGGAGGATGACGTCGACGAAGACGATGCCTTTGCTGGGCGTGTAGGACGCATTGCCGGGGAACACGATCGTGCGCCCGTGCAGGGTGAGTTGTTCGTAGGCTTGGCGCAGCTCTGTGATCGACTGGGAGTGGTCGTTGATGACGTTGACGACCTGGTTGTGCAGCCGCTGCTGGTAGCGGGTGAACACCGCCAGCGTCGACTCTTTGAGCACCGCTCTGGCGGAGTCCTCGTTGATGTCCTGGCCGAAAACACTGCCCAGCACGAACGACCCGTCCGGCGCGGGCTGACGGGGAGTAGTCATCTCACCTCCGAGCTGGCGCCTACGGAGCGCGTGGATACGACCTCCGGAAGGACCGGCTGGCGGCTCCTCCGTGGGTGGCGCGCGAGGGCGTGAAACGGCTTGATCCGAGGTGTGATGTCGTGCTCGCATGGAGCGATGGACGACGGCTCCTACTGGAAGAGCGAGGCAGGATTGCGGCAGAAGGACCTGCGGCGGTTCGTGTCCGCGCTGCGGCTCGGCATCATCAAGGAGCCGAGGTCGAAGTCCGCGAAGGGTAAAGCGGCTTCACGAGAGCTCCGCGAGCTGTTGCTCGAAGGCGCTGCCACGTGGCATCGCCTCGATGGCGACTACGGTGCGCGGTGGCCACGACCGCGCGCTGATCTGGCTCTGGACATAGCTTTTCGGACGACGAACCCGAACAGCCCGCGGATCGACAAGCTCTGCAAGTACCTGCTGGACGAGCTCGGCGGTATGAAGGGACCTCCGATCGTCTACAACGACGACCGGCAGGTGAAAATGCTCTTCGCCCACCGTCACACTGCCGACGACCAGCCGCTGATCTCGGTGACCGCGCAGACCGTTGCTCAGGTGCGAGCAGGGATATGCCGCATGCACGACTTCGGCACCCGCTGGGGTGTCGAGTATGCGAACTGGGAACTGGATCGTCACGGCGATCTCGATATCGACGACGATTATGAGCCTGGGTGGTGGTCAGCCATTACCACCGACCCGGACACGATCGCCGAGTTCACTCTCCGCGACGAAGTCCGGCAGCGCATGCGCTACCAGATGACGAACCTTGCTGCGACGGACCAATTTTCGTCACAGGTTGTGCTCGCGTACGCCGTTGAGCAGCGCCGCGACCGTTGGGCGTGGCAGACGACCGGCGACGCGTTGCACACGCTGCTCGACTACGGGCTTGCCGTCGGCCTCGGACCGCTACCGCAGGCGGCCGGCCAGTCCGCGAACTTCGTCGAGAGCACGACGTCCGCGCTCGCCGACCTCGTTGCCCGAAGGCGATGGATGACACCGTTGCTTCCATCGGTCGGCCTGACACTGTTCTACTTGGAGACGGACACGGGCAAGGATCTCGACAACCTGTTCCTGGATGTGCTGCCGATCGTCCTCAACGTCCTGAGACCCCCAGCTGTGGCCTTGGCCGAATTCTCGCCGATCGACGCTTTGCGCGCATGGCGCGACGCAGATCAGCAGGGGGTCCTCACCGCAGCCACGGAAATCGCCTTCATCGAAGCGGTCGCACTGAAAGGCGTGACGAGTGATCGCCTTCGGCCGGGGTCGGTGATTCTGGCGCTCTCCCACGGCAGCCGATGGGAAAGCTGGTGGGACAGCACATTGCGCTTCGTCGAGGAACACAACGACTCCACATCACCAGACGACGAGTTCTTCTGATCCAGCTTTCAATGCCGCTGCGCACGGAGGCGGTCATCGCCTAGTTGCGCTACTGGGGCTGCGGATCTTCCGGCGGCGGGCCGTCGGGCTGTCGTGATCGTGTGCTCACCGCGCGATTAGCGGTGACCGCAGGCCGGATCAGTAGACCCGCGATCGCTGGCGCGAGCAGCGTGTAGAGAGTCAGGACGGGTTCGATCCACGTGCTGTCGATCTCACGGTTGACCGCATAGGCAGCGATCGCGGTGATCGTGACCAACACCGAGCGCACCAGCGCGGGCTCGGGAAGCCTCGGCGGGCGGGCGGTCACGGCTTGATCTCCCGTAGTGCAGTGGCGATTTTGCCGGGTAGGTCGTCGATGCTCTGCTGCAGCTGTTCCAGCGCGGCGGGTAGGTCGATCGAGGATTCGTGGACGCGGCCGTCGACGTTGAGCAGGTATCCGGCCATCGTGTCGACGGGCTCGTCGGAGTTGCGGTAGTGCGAGCGGGAGGGGTAGAGCTGGGTGAGTTCGCGGTGGATTTCGTCGAGCTTGCGTTCCTGGTCGGGGGTCATGTCTAGGTCCTTTCCGAAGAGGGCGTCGAGGGCAGGTTCGCCCCCGCGTATGGCGTTGACGTCGATGAGTTGTCCGGCGACGCGAGCGGTGGAGGAGAACTGGAGGATGTCGATGCGCTGGCCGCCCATCGGCTCCCAGCCGCGGTGGGCGTCGCCGGGGTAGAGATCGGCGGCGTAGCCGTCGCCGGTCACGTAGTGGCTGTTCCAGATCCCGACCGGCAGGCCGGTCAGCGATGGCGAGCCCATGCGTGAGGACCAGTACCAGCGCGGGAGGTAGATGGGTAGCAGCTCGAAGCCGCGGGCGGTGAGTGCGGTGATCCGTGCCCAGAGGTCGTCGATGCTGCCGTCGGCGTCAAGGTCTTCGTAGTCGATTTGCAGGCGGCAGGCGCCCCCGGAGTGCGCGAGGGCGGTGTCGGCCTCGCGGTCGGGGTCGGTACCGACCTTGCAGAACACGTAGCCGCCCCAGGTGTCGGGGAAGTGGATGTTCATTTCGTCGCGGGCCAGCGGCCAGCATGGATCGCGCCAGGTGCCTTCGGAGATCTTGTGGGTTGCGAAGGCGAAGCCTTCGCGCCGTGCCGCGCCGAAGTCGAAGTCCCGTTGATGGTTGGATACGTCGATGCCGAACAGTGTTGACATGGTTGGCCTTTCGTTCGGGTAGGTGGCCGCGCCTAGCCACAGCAGGGGTTCGAGCCGTCCCGGACCTGGTGGCACCCAGAGGAATTCGTGGACTTCGACATGGACGTGTGGGGGCACGCCGCCGTTGGTGTCGGGGTCCGGGTCGATGTGGGCGATGCGTTGACCGGCTTCGACGCGCTGGCCGATAGCGACTTCGGGGACTACGTGTCCGTAGACGGTGTAGCCGCCGCCGTTGGCGCTGTCGTGGTCCAGGCACACCCAGTGCCCGAATCCGCTCGCGGATCCGGCGCGGTCGACTCGCCCGCTCGCCATGGCGTAGACGGGTCGTCCGGCGCTGCCACCGGGCCAGCCGAAATCGACGCCCCAGTGCCAGCCGCCTTCGCGGGGACCGAAGTAGGAGGTGACTTTGTGGCCGCGTTCGAGCGGCCAGTATCTGTTCATCCGAACCTCTTCAGGATTCCGTTGCGGGCCTTGTTGTTTCGTTCGGCGTGGATGACGCGGCGGTGTTCGATGGGGTCGTCGAGTTCGCGTAGGTAGGCGTTGACTTCGGTGACCGAGTGCGCGCTCGGGTCGAATCGGGGTGGGGTGTCGAGGGTGTCGATGACATGGGCGGTCGGCGTCTCGGGTTCGGGTTCGTTGATCCGGTAGCCGAGATAGCGCAGCCGCTCGACCTGGGCTTCGCGTTCGCGGACGGTCATCGTCGCCGGGTCCTGGATGACGACCGGTTCAGGATCGGAGACGTCGATGTCGACCCACTGGCCCGCGCCGTTGAGTGAGTGCTGCTCGCCGCGATACGGACGCTGGAACTTCTTGGTCGCCAACGCCGGATCCATCGGCGGGCATCCGGCCTCGGTGAGGTGTTTGGAGATGGCGCGGGCCAGCGGTTCGACGAACACGATCGGAGTACGTCCGATGATCGGAATGCATTGCAGCGCAGGCAGAAATCTTTGCTCTGGGTCGTCGGGGTCGATGTCTTCGATACGCCAGAGCGTGTTCACAGCACTCCCAGATCTCGGGCGAGGCCGGCGAGTTCATCGAGCATTTCCAAGCCTTTCAGCAGTGGGTCGTCGGGCTCTCGTGCGCCGACGGTGATGTCCCAGGCCGGAGTGGTGGTGCGGTCCCAGGCCAGGACGATTTCGGTGATCCGGTCGACATAGACCCGTCCCGGTTTTCCCCAGTCGCGCACCGTGGTGCCGATGCGTGTGCCCAGCCAGGCGTTGCCGTGCCCGTTCTGGCCGATGCGCAGGTTGTCGTAGCCGTCGAGGACCTTGACCGTGTGGGTGGTCTGCTCGCGGGTCCGCCACCGGCCGGTTCGCAAGGCGATGAGAGCATTGAGGGTGTAGGCGCGATCTGCTCCGGCACAGAAGATTTCGTGATATTTCGACCAGCCGAGCGTGCGTTCACGGACCGGGTCGCCGCGCTTCTGGAACGCCCCGAAAACATCGGTGAACAGCGGTTTCAGGATTTCTGAGGCCGTGCCCCCTAGAGGGGGTAGCAGCAAGGACAGCGATACGAGATCGCCCAGGAGGTTCACCGCCGCCCCCAGCATCTCGTTCACGCCAGGTGCGCTGTGCCCTCCCGTGACGAAGCCGACGTCGGTGGCGGGTTTCCAGTGAAAGTTGTTGGACACCACACCGGTTCGGTCGCCGTCGCGCAGGATGATGCCTGGTGCTCGCGGGACGGTTCCCTTCCAGCCCGGTCGGGAGTATTCCTCGGGGAAAGTCGGATCCTTGATTTCCTCGACGGTTTCGACCATGCCGTCGGAGCCAATGCGGGTGACCGCACGCACCAGCCCGTCGAAAAGGTTTCCGGCGAAGGAGGTTTCGGTGTCCCAGCCCGAGGAATCGACGAGGTCCCATACGAGTGTGCCGTGGCGCACGCGGGCTCCGGGCCACGGTGGCGGATCGCCGGTGAGCCAGCGTCGTGGCGCCCAGGTCAGTTGCGCGTCGGCGACGATGCGCGCGCTGACCTCGTACATGGTCTTGAAGCGGCTGTGCACGACCGCGAACTGGGAGCGGTCATCGAGGATCGAGAGCG
Source organism: Nocardia nepalensis (assembly GCF_048910785.1). Taxonomy (NCBI): domain Bacteria; kingdom Bacillati; phylum Actinomycetota; class Actinomycetes; order Mycobacteriales; family Nocardiaceae; genus Nocardia; species Nocardia nepalensis. Next base: position 58,041 of record NZ_JBKBET010000003.1, read on the forward strand.
GTTTGACTACCTGTGACCAGGTCGAGGTGTCAAGGTTCAGCCACGAGCGCGGGTCCAGCGGATCACCCGCCGGAAGTGTCCACAGTCGTCCTTCGAGCCGGAGCAGGTTCAGGAACAGGGTCAGCAGCAAACTCCACCGGGCGGGCCCGAAGCAGTTGTGGACGGTGATCCCGTTGGCCACGAAACGATGCACATCGGCGACCGCGATGTCGAAAACCTCTGTCTTGCCGATGGATTCGAAGGCGGTGACCTGTTCGGGGACCTGGTGGTCGGCCATGACCCAGCCGCCGACGCCGATGTCTTCGGCGGGTATAAATCCGTCGGGGGTGAGGACCTTGTGGTCGCCGGTGAGTTCGATGCTCTTGCCGGTGGCGGTGGTGAGCCGATAGACCGGCTTGATGCCGTTGCTCCACGACCCGGTCGGCGAGTGGTGGATGCGCCCGTCGACCACGACCTGGCACGGGCGCCCGGCGAGCCCCCGGATCGGGCGTTCGACGATCTGATCGCCCTCGCAGACCTGCACGAGGGTCTCCCCCGATACGCACGCCCAGGTCTTGGGGAACTGAAATTCCGGTGGGGTGAACGGGTTACAGTAGGCGAGGATGTGGCGTAAATGCTCGGTGTCGTGCTTGAACGTCGCCCGGATGATGCGCTGACCGTGCTCGTCGCGGTCCTGCTCGAGGTCGTCGAGCATGCCGCTCCACCGCGCCCCGTCGCGGTCGACGGTGATGAAGATGTTCTTGGTGGTTCGGGCGTCGTGGTTGGTCATCCACCGCGCGAGGTAATAGGTCGCGGGCAGCTCGACAGTGCCTATGCCGGTGTCGTTTTCGATCGCGGAGAACTTCGCCGAGATCTCGTTGTGGATCTCCCCGCGCAAGACCCAGTTGCCGTCCCAGATCCGCATCAGAGGAGGCCGGATCCGGCGATCGGTCTCGCGCTTGAGGCGCGCGACGATGTCGTCGAAAACCTTATCGAAATCGATGGTTTCGACGGTCGCGCTCAATCCAGTCCACCCCAAGGACGCGGCCACGGCCGCGGGCAGCGCACTTGGATTCCGGCACCGATCGGCGCTCCGGTCACCGACACCGGGATCCGCGTCGCGGGAGTGCGCCCGGGCAGCGGGTAGACGAACCGCTTGCCGCCCATGCGCGCGTAGAACTCGGTGTCCAAGCTCGAATTGGCTTGGCCGTTGCGCGCCATCCGGTCGGTGTCGATGACGATGTGCTCACCGGCCAGCAGCGGCGGCATGACGATCTTGCGGTCGGCGTCGATCTCGGCGCGGTCGAATTCGTCGCTGCCCCAGGAGAAGTCCGGGATCGTCCACACGATCCCGGCGGTGCCCTGGAAAACCCAGCGCGGCCAGATCTCGTAGTCGATAGGCAGCGGGTTGGCGACGGTGACCCACCCGGTCTCAACACCGCCGCTGGTGGTGTCGGTGGTGGTGATGAAGCTGGAGGTGGCGTCGTCTTCGAGCCAGCGGGGGTATGCCCCGATCAGTGGCACGAGGACCAGGCCGTAGTCGTGGGCGTTCGGGTCGCCGACGATCTTGACCCGCGGTTTGGCGCCGAGGCGCACCGGCAGGCGGCGCGCGGTGTCGCCGATCTGGACGCGGACCAGTGAGTCGCGGCGGAACGAAAAGGCTTGCCGGAAGGCCGAATCGGCGTTGCGCCACGGCAGCTGCGGTGTGCCGAGAACATGGAAGGCGAGGGAGAAGTCGAACTTCTCCTCGCGCAGGCCGCCGAAGTCTGCGCCGATCTGGTAGGCGGTGGCGTTCCAGATCGTGGTGGTCGCGGTCTCGAACATCGCGTCGAATTCGGTGCCGGAGTCGGTATCGGCCAACACCACTCCGTGATCGCCCATGCCCGGCCCGGCGACGGTGAACCGTTGCGCGCCTGGTCCCTCGATGACGATGCGGGTGTCGGGCGGTGGTGTGATCATCGGCCCTGCCAGGTCTTGGCGCGCTGACGCTGGTCGAGTTGCATCAGCGCCCATTCACGGCGGAACTCCGCCGCGCTCATCCCGGTGGTGAGGTTCTCGATGCGGACGCTGGCATCCAGTGCGGGCTCGGCGGCGAATCCGCCCATGAACGCCTGCAGCTGGCCTGGACTAGACAGCACCGGCTCCGGACGGCGCGAGAGGTTGATGGCGGTTTCGCCGGGCATCAGCCAGCCGCCACTGTCGAAGACTCGGGGCCGCAGCTTGTCCCACCACTCAGGGGGCGGTTGGCCCGCGACCGGGGTGTAGCCGAGCTGGGCGGCGATCGCCTCCGGAGAGAACGACGGCAGTGGCCCGATCGCCTCGCTCGCCTTCTGCGCGGCGCTCTGCCCGGCAGCGATCAGCGGCGCGTAATCGATGGTCCACCAGCGGGTTTCGCCGAGCCCGAACGGCAACTGTTGTAGGAAGGCGTCGAAGGCGATCCCGGCGGCGTCGGTGACGAAGTCTCGGACCCGGCCTTGGATCTTGCTGTCGGAGTTGCCCAGCTCGTCGAGCTTGCTCTGTGCCCGTGAGAGCTCGGCATCGGCCTTGAGCCGATCGCCTGCGCTGGCCTCGGGATCGGCGTAGACCTCGTTGCGGCGGGTGTTGGCCGAATCGACGGCCGCTTGGGCGTCGATACGGGCCAGCTCGTCCTCGCTGAACTTGCGCTCCAGTGCCGGAGCCTGCGGTGCGGGTCCATCCGCTTTCCCGGACGCGGCGTCGTCCTTGCGCTGCTGCAGCCCGAGGACCTTCTGCTCGGCCTTCTCCACGGCCAGGTCGGCTTGGCGGCGATCGGCGTCGGACTTGTCCTCGTCGGCGTAGACCTTGTCGCGGCGCTGCTTGGCCTGTTCGACCGAGACCTGCGCCGACTCCAGGTTCGTCTGGTCGGCGTCGGTCCATTCCTTCTTCTTGCCGTTCTTCCCCGTCGTGCCGGTGCTGCTGGCTCCTTCGGCCCAGCCAGCGATCAGCTCGTTCGGCAGGTGGAAAGCATGGGTGAACTGGGGGTCGGATGCGCCGACCGCTGGTGATCCCAAGCGTGAGGTGCCGTGGGAGCCACCGGCTTCGGCGGGTTGGCCGTTGATGGTGGCGGCCATGTGGTCGGCATTCGCGCCGACCTGGAACAAAGTGCCGGCCGGGCCGAAGCCGACCTTCAGGCCCGCGAGCCGTCCCGCCAGCAGGTCGAGGGTGGTGTAGAGGCGTACCGCCGGGTCGGCCATGCCCATCGCGACGCGTTGGAGGAACCCGATGAACCCGCTGCAGTCGAAGCGGTCGGGGCCGAATCCGCCCCAGTCGTAGGGATTTCCGCTGACCGCACGCGCGGCGGCCAGCGCGTCGCGGATGCCGCGCGGGACCGCGCCTCCGGCGGCGAACCGTAGTGCGCCCGAGCGCATCGCCGCGCGCAGCCGATACATCGCGGGTTGGCCTCCGACGGCGGAGACCTCGCGGGCGGTGACTACATGCTCGCCCGCGGACAGGCGCGCGACGACGCTGTCGGAGGTCGGGCCACCGGGCCCGGCGACCGATCCGCCTGCGGCGAGCCCAGGGATGACGCTGGTGACCGCCGTGCCGATTCGGCCCGCTACGTCGGTGACCTTGCCGACGATGCCTTTGACCCGGTCCCAGTATTCGGCGATCTTGCCGACGACACGTTCGACGGTGTCGCGGAGATCCTCGAACCATTTCTTGCCGGTATCGATCGCGGATTTGATCAGCTCCCAGCCGGTTTGGAATCCGGCCTGGAATCCTTCCCAGGCTGGCTTGATGTGTTCGGTCCACATCGCGGAGAACACGGTTCCCAGCACGTCGATGGCGGTGGTGAACGCCGTCCAGGCGGGTTGTATGGTGCCGGTCCAGATCGAGGAGATCAGGTCGCCGATGAACCCGAACACCGGTGAGACCACCGAAGACCAGAGCCAGGACACGACGTCTCCGGCCGCGCCGAGGGCGGCCTTCCATCCGGCGAAGACGACTTGCACGGTCGACCACCAGGCCGAGATCAAAGAGCCGATGAACCCGAATACCGGTGAGACCACCGAGGACCACCACCAGGAGACAACGTCTCCGGCCGCGCCGAGCGCGGTCTTCCAGGCGGCGAAGTAGACCTGCACTCCCGACCACCACGTGCCGATCAGCGAGCCGATGAACCCGAACACAGGTGAGACGACTTCCGACCAGAGCCACAGCAGCTTGTCTCCGACCCAGCCCAGCGCGTCGAGGAATCCGTCCCAGATCGGTTTGATATACGACCAGGCGACGGCGATCGCGGATTGTATTGCGCCCCAAACGGTTTCCCAGATCGCGCGGCCGGTGTCGGTCTGGGTGAAGAACCACACCAGCCCGGCGACCAGGGCGGCGATCGCGGCGATGATCAGCACGATCGGGTTGCCCGAGAGCGCCGCGTTCCACAGGCACTGTGCGGCGGCGGCGACGCGTGAGGCCGCCGCCGAGGCCAGCGCCGCGACTTTCGCGCGCAGTGTGGTCGCGGTCTGGGTGTTCTGCACTCCGGTGTTGACGCCGGTGGCGGCGGTATTGGCCGTCAGCGCGGCGGTGTGCTGAGCCAGCGCGCCGGTGAGCTGTCGCTGTACGACGATCTGGGCGAACATCGCCGGTGTCTGAACGACTTTGGCGATCTGGTAGGCGGTCTGCGCGGTTTGCGAGGCGGCGTAGGCGGCGGCCAGCCCGATCAGCAGTGGGGTGACAAGGCCGGTGTGGTCGGCCAGAACGCCGAGGATGTCGCTCATCGAACCGAGGGCGGCGGTGAGCACGGTGATGGTGTCGACGCCGAGGTTGCCCAGCGCGCCGCCCAGGCCGGCCAGCCCGGAGGTGAGGCTGGACAGGAACCCGCTGTCCTTGCCTGCCCCACCGGCTTCGCCGATCTTGGTCAGCGAGTCGGTGACCGTGGTGAATCCGGTGGTGAGCTTCGAAAAGTCGAATTCGCCGATCGAATTGGTGACTCGTTCGATCGTCGCGGGCAGGTTGGTCATCCAACCGGTGAACTTCTCGACCGCTTGGGAGTCGGCCAGCCGCTGGGAGAACGCCTGGATCTTCGGGGTGAGGGTGTCCAGTCCCCCGGCGAGCCCGGTCAGGGTGGTGGTGGCGACCGGTAGCCAGGGAGCGAGGATTCCGGCTCCGAAGCGCGCCATCGCGGCCTTGAAGCCGCCGGAGGCGCCGGAGAGGGTTTGGCGCAGCCCGGCCATGGTGCCCGCGTAGGCTTTCGTCGCTCCGGCGGCTCCGTCGGAGCCTTCCATGATTCCCTTGGCGAGGATGTCCATCGCCTTGTCGGCGGGCACCGCGCCCTTGGAGATCATCTTCTGCATCTGGGCGGTGGTGACACCGAACCCGTTGGCCAGGATCGCCAGCGCGGGGACACCGGCTTCGGCGACCGACCACACCTGATCCAGCGACACCTTGCCGGTGGCGGCCATCTTCCCGAATGCTGCCGAGACCTGCTCGACGCCGTCGGCGCCCTTGCCGGACGCGGCGGCGGCCTCGCCGATCGCGGTCAGATATCCGGGGACTTTGGCCGCCGGAACGTTCATCGCCACAAGGTTTTTGCCGACGGTGGCAAACTGGTCCAGGTTGAACGGTGTCCCGTTGACCGTCTTCTTGATCTGGTCCATCAACTGCCCGGCCTGGGTGGCGTCGCCCATGATGGTGGTCAGCGAGGTGGTGGCGTTCTGGATCGTGGTCAGCCGGTCCAAGCCGGACTTGAGTGCGGTGCCGCCGAACAGGGCCGCGCCGATCCCTCCGGCGGTGACCGCGGTTTTGAACACCGCGCCGAAGCCCGAGGCGAACCGGGAGCCGAGCGAGCGTCCGGCCTTGTCGGCGCTGCCTTGGGCTTGGACGAATGCGCCCTCGACTCCGGGGGCGACTTTGGAGGTCTCCGGGACCAGTGACACATAGCCGGTGGCCAGGTTCACTCCGGCGGTGGTCATGACCTGATCACCTCCCCTGGCTCTGGGTTCGTATGGCGTGCAGTCGGTCTCGGACTTCGTTCATCGGGACCGCATGTCCGTTGACGCGGCGGGAGCCGGGGTCCTCGACGCCGGGGCGTGGGTAGGGGCGGGGCCGGTTGCGGTTTTTCGCGCCGTCTTTGGTCTTGGCCCACAGCAGCAAGCTCGCGAGGTCGATCAGCTCGGCGAGCAGGAGCTCGCCTTGTCCCCATCGGGTGACTTCGGGGTGCATGACGGCCATGAGCGAGGACTCGCGTGGGGACTGGCGGACCAGCACGAGCAGGTCGTGCCAGGTGAAGGACTCCGAGCCGACGTCGCGCAGCCGGACACCGGTGCGGATGAGGTCGGCTTCCACCGCGTCCTGGTGCTGTTCGACCAGGCTCAGGAGTCCGAGGATTCCCCCAGCTCGATACCGGAGTCTTTCTGCCAGGCGTTCATCAGCTCACGCACCTGGGCTTGGGTCATCGCGTCGATCACCGCGAGATCCTTTGCGGCGGCGACGCCTTCGATGAGTGCGAAGAACTGCTCGGTGTCGGTTTCCTTGCGCAGCTTGCGGATCAGCCCGAAGGGGATGTTCTCCATCTTCGGTAGCGAGATCGTCTTGCCACCCGCGCTCGTGTATGTGAACTTCTCCATCACGGTGGACCGGACCTTCCTTCGGTTTCGATTGGTGGACTGGGCCTTTCGGTGCCCGCCCGGCGAGGGCAGGCCCGGTCCAGAGGATGAATGAACCTCGCCGGACGGGATCGGGGAGCCACAGGCTGGCGGGTGCGCCCCGACCTTCTCGGGGCGGGCAGCGCCTGCAGCGAGTTTTGTTGATGGGAATGAGGCTTGGGGGGTGCAGGGGTCGCCGATCTCAGAGTTGGCCGTATTCGCCGATGCGTCGGCCGCCAACCCAGGTTTGGAGTATTTCGGTCTGCCACAGCGGTTTCTGCGGCGAGAACGGGTCGGAATCGGTGAGCACGAAGTCGGCGTGCTTGCCGGGGGTGAGCGATCCCAGGACGCGGTCTTGGTGAGCGGCGTAGGCGGCGTCGAGGGTGTAGGCGCGCAAGGCTTCGGCGACGGTCATCGCCTGCTCGCGGTGCCAGCCGCCCGCGGGCTGCCCGTCGCGGTCGGTGCGGGTCACAGCGGCGTGGATGCCATCCCATGGATTGTGCGAGGACACCGGGAAGTCGCTGCCCGCCGCGATGATCGTTCCCTGATCGAGTAGCGACCGCCATGCGTAGGCGCCGGAGAGACGTGCTGCGCCGAGGCGGGCCTCGGCCATGCCCATGTCGTCGGTGGCATGGCTGGGCTGCATCGAGGCGATCAGACCCAGCTGCGCCGAACGCGGCAGGTCCGAGAGCGAGAGGACCTGCGCGTGCTCAATTCGGTGCCGCAATCGTGGTCCTCGCGCCGAAGCCAGCACGTCGGTGTAGGCGTCGAGGGCCATGCGGTTGGCGTGGTCCCCGATGGCGTGGATCGCGCTCTGGTAGCCCGCGTCCACGATCTGGCGAACGCGAGAAGTTAGTTCGGCGGGCTCGAACTGCGGCAGTCCCCGGCTTGTGGGCCGGTCGGTGTATGGGTCGATCAGCGCCGCCCCGTGGGAGCCGAGGGCACCGTCTGCGAGCAATTTGACCGTGCGGACTCGCAGCATGTCATCGGCGACCGAGTCGGTTCGGGCGTGTTTGCCGAATCTGGTGAATGCATCCCAATTGAGGAATGCGTTGATACGCAACGTCATTCGTCCGGTGCTGGCGAGGTCGAAGAGCGGCGCGATCTGATCGGGAGCGGTGGACGCCTCGCTGATCGAGGTGAGCCCAACTGCGTTGAGTCTGTGCTGGGCGGCGAGCAGCTGATCTTCGTAGTCGAGCAGGCTCGGAGCCGGGATGTGTTGTTCGATCAGCTTTTTGGCGGCGTCGACCAGCACGCCGTTGGGGCGTCCGTCGTGATCGCGGATGATCTGCCCACCGACGGGATCCGGCGTCGAGACGGTGATCCCGGCCAGCCGCAGCGCAGCCGTATTGGCCACTCCCGCATGGCTGTCCACACGCAACAGCCAGACCGGACGATCTGTGACCACCTGGTCGAGGACGGTCGCGCTCGGCAGTCTGCCCCAGCCGACGTCGTTCCATCCTCGCCCCAGCAGCCATGGCCGGTCCCGGTGTTCGCGGGCGTAGGTGGCGATGATCTGGAGTGCGTCGTCGATCGACCGCACCCCGGCGAGGTCGATCTGGGTCGCGGCAGCGCCGAAACTCCATAGGTGAGCGTGGGCGTCGTGGAAGCCGGGCAGACACACCCTGCCGTGTCCGTCGATGCGTCGTGCGCCTGCCGTCGCGGCGGGATCGAGTGCTTCCACTCGCCCGTTCGCGTCGATCAGCAAGCCGGAGAACCGGTGGACTCCACTGGCGGTGCAGGTGTAACCGCGGACCCGGTCGAGCAGGACGCGTTCGGTTCGTGGGTGTGGTCGCGGCGGTGTCGTGCACGCGGCGACCAGCCCGCTCACTGCCGCGACGCTGACGGCTGCACCTGTCAGGCGTAGGAACTGGGCTCGGTTCAGCCGGGTGCGGTCAGAATCGGTCACTGACTTTCCGTTCTGTAGGAGCTGTCTCGTGTCCCGCCGGCCATCGGTGCTTCGCACTGGCGGCCTGCGCGGGTTCGCACGGTCGATCAGGCGCGGGTGACGGTGAGCTTGGTGCCGGTGCCGGTGCCGGTGAGTCCGGTGCCGTTGCCGGTCAAGGTGCCGCCGCCCGAGAGGGTGATCTGGTAGGGGCCTCCGGCCGGGCCGGTCACGGTGACGCCGTCGGTGCCGACCCCGGCCAGCGCCGCGAGCGCCGAGCGCACCGCCGCGTTGGTGGCGTCGAAAGCGATAGTGGTGGTGGGCTTTCCGTCGACCGAGAGCAGGAAGGTGCCCGCGGTGGCCGAGAGCGTGACGGTCCATTGGCTGGGCGGGCGGCCCTTGTGGACCCACTCATACAGCGGGGTGCCGTCGGCGTCTTCGAAGCATTCGACGGTGACGGTGTAGGCGATGGTTTCGGTGTGCACGATCTGCACGTCGTCGACGGTGCTGATCTGCCCGTCGGGGATCCAGATCCGGCGCAGCGCGACATCGGAGTCGAGGGTGTCGATGACCCAACTCGAATGCGGCAGCTGACGCTTGTTGTGCCGCACCGCGATCGAGTTACCGGTCACGGTGACGTTGTCGTCGCCGTACACCGCGCGCAGGACGAGCGCATTGATGGATTCGAGGAACGCGAACTGCACTGTGAGGGTGTAGTCGGTCTGCAGGATCTTGACCGTCGAGCCGCCGAAGGCTTTCTTCTTGTCGACGTCACGCGACTCGGCGAGGGTGTAGCCGTCTTCACCGATGTAGCCGTGATCGACGAACGCGGAGTCCAGATCGCTGGTGGCGCTGCTCGGACCGGTGGTGCCCAGCGGTGCGCGCAGCAGCGAGCCGGTAGCGCGCGGCATGGCCGCGTAGATATTGGCAACCGTGCTTGCCATAGGAGGTGGCCCCTTTCAGGCACAAAGGCGGACCGGGCCTGCTCGAAAGGGATGTGCAGCAATCGGAATAGCGGGCTCTGGATCTCAGCCCACCGGCTGCCAGGCGGTGGTGCCGTCGCGACGGCGACGGACTCGACCGAATGGCACGTCGGCGAAATGGATTCCGAAGGCGAGCTCGCCGGAGGCGGCGAGTGTGTCGACCAGTCGTTGCCGGTGCAGCACGGCCCCGGCGGGGTCGAGGTCTGCGGCGCAGCGCCACTGCGGATTCTGGACCTGCAGCGGTGAGTGCATGGCGTCGCCGAAGGCGAGCATCCGATGCCGGCCGCTGGTGAGTTCGAACGCGGTGTGCCCGGCGGTGTGCCCGCCCATCGCGACCGAGGTGATGCTCGGGGCGATCTGCTGGTCCGCGGCAAAGGTTTCCACGCGCGGTGCCAGAGCGGCGAGCAGTTCGGGCAGGTGCAGCTTTCCCTTGGCCCAGGGCGCCATGCGTTCGAGCATCTCCTCGAACTGTTGCGGGGTCAGGGTGTTCCACCATGCCCACTCGGCGTCGGCGATCAGTAGCCGGGTGCGGGCGAACTCTGGACGGAAGGCCCAGCCGAGGTGGTCGATGTGCATGTGGGTGACGGCCACCGCGTCGAGCTGGGCGGGAGCGCAGCCCAGGCGGGTGAGGTTGTCGAGCAATGCGCCCCCGTGCAGGGCTGCGGTCAGCGGATTGGCAGGGTCGTCGGGTACCGAGGTGGGTCCGACGCCCGCGTCGAGCAGTAGTCGGCGCTCGCGGTGCTCGACCAGGAGTCCGCCGATACCCGCGACCAGGTTGCCGTGCGGGTCGAGGTGGTCGGCGTGGGTGGCCCAGTCGGTGTCGGTGGTCTCGGGCAGCCAGCCGCGCGGGCGCAGCCGGACCGCGCCGTCGGGAACGTAGGTGACTCGCATATCGCCGAGCCGGACCGACCGCAGCCGAGGAGGGCGACGCAGCCGCTTGGTGCGGCATCGGTGGAGTGCGGAATAGGACAGCATCGAATAGCTCCTTGGTCGGTACCGCGTGGCCGTGCCGAGCGGTTCGTCGCGGTGGGAGAGGGTCAGGTGAGTTGGCCGCGCACGTCGAGGGAGACGGTGGCCTGATAGCGCGGGTGACGGGTGTCGGGGTCGGGATGGTTGACCGGGGCACCGACCGTGGCGGCGGCGCGGATCCGTGGCTCTGCGGGGTCGCGGGGCGCGCTCAGCAGCAGGGCGTGGCAGAGCTCGGCCAGGTGGGCGGCTTCGGGCTCGCGGCTGTCCCAGCATTCGATGATCACCATGCGGGAGGCGAGGATGAGCCGGTCGTCTCCGCCACCGGCGGCGCTGACGCGTACGAGCCGGTCCGGGCGGGGGTTGGGAACTTTCGTCGCGACCACGGCCGGATCCTTTCGCGCGGCCAGCTGTGCGGCCAGGTAGGCGACGACGAGGGCTTCGATCGCTGGGTATACGACGAGTTCGGTCATCGGCTGCGTCCCGCGTTGAGCGCTTTGACCAGTGTGTTGTCTTTGGCGTTGCGGCGGGCCGCTTTGATCGTGCGGGGGAAGATGGTGACCCGCCAGCGTCCTTGGGGGTGGCGTGCGCCTTGGCGGGAGGTCATCTCGAAGCCCTCGCCCGCGGCTGCTTTCACGCGTCGGCCGCGAGCTTCGACATCGCCGACCACGCCGGATGCGCGGCGCAGGTTGTAGAAGCCGTTGGGTTCCCACTGGATCTTCGGCTTGGGCATTATCCGTCCACCTTTCGCAGCGTGATGACGTTGCCCGGCGTCCAGCCGAATGGGCCGTGGTTGGCGTCGGCGGCGACGCCGATCACCTCGAAACGACCGGCGGGTCTGGACGGCAGATCGATGAGATCGGCTGGGGCGGGCTGGAATTGAGGGGGCGCGTACACCTCGACCTCGGTGATCACTCGCGTGTGTGAGTCGAGGTCGGGTTCGCTGGAACGGGCCGGGCCCCATCCGTAGACGCGTACCGCGATACCGGGTTCGTCCAGGGGCGGGGTGTAGAGCGAGACGGGGTTGCCGTGGGAGTCTGTGGCTCCGTCGTGGTGGCGGTGGTGGCTCAGGGTGTGGCGCAGTGGAAGGTTCATGCGATCGGGACGATGCGGTAGTTGGCGAGCAGGTCGCGTTCGGCTCCGGTCAGCGCCACTCCGCCGATCGAGCCGTCCGCGCTGACGGTGAGTTGTTCGCTGAACGGTCCTGCGGTGCGGGTGCGCACCGCAGAAGCTGGAGTGTCCTTGGCGCGCTTGGCGATTCCGAGTACGACGCCGACGAGTACCGGTGGAGGCGTGGCCCATCCGTGAGTGATCTGGATCCGAATGCCGCGCTCGCGGGTCGTCCAGGCGATCATGCGGCGCAAGTGTCCGGTCTGTGACCACCGGACCTTGGTGAGGTCGATCGGGCGGTCATTCTCGGTGACCGAGTGCAGATCGAGCAGGCGCAGCGTCGGCACCATCTGCACCCGATCACCGGACCCGTCCAGGATCAGTGTCTCGGTGAGGGTCGGGGCGATGTGCCAGCCACACCAGTCACGCACCAGAGCGTTGGCGATCGCCAATGCCAGTGCGGGGCTCCCGTTTTCGTAGTCGGTGAGCGCTGTCTCATCGGCCAGCGGCGGGATCGACCCGGCCGGGGCCGCAGCCGGGGTAGGCGAGCCCGCGTCGGTCATCTCAATCGTGGACGGCCGTCTCGGGGGCCGGCACGAGAGTCGCCTTCGTCTTCGGCGCCCGAGGCCGGCGAGGCACCGCAGTGGAGTCTGCTCCGGTATCTGGCTGCGAGGACTTCGCATCCACGTCGTGGTCGAACCGATTGCGCAGTACCTGCGCGATCCGCCCGGCTTCCTCGGTCCTGCCTGCCTGGCGGGCGCGGGTGTATTGCTCGAGGTAGGCGCGGAGGTAGTCGGCCTCGACGTCTCGGCTTCTCACGAAGTTGTCCTCCTCGCTGGGGATAAGTGAGTGGCCGTGGACCTTTTCGCTCCGACCCGATGCGACGGGCCGGAGCGAAAGGGGCACGGTGGGTCAGGCAGGCTCGCCAGTGCCGGGCTCTTCCTCGCCCAGCTCGCCGGTCGGCGCGTCGGGGTTGAGGCCGTCCAGGTCGGCGACCAGACCGTCGAGAGCGGTGAAATCGAGTGCGCCGCTGCCGTTGTCGATCTGGTCCTTGAGGCGGGCGATCTCGGCGACGATCTCGGCCTTGGCCTTGCGCAGCTGCGCGGCGAGGGCGTCGATCTTGTCCTGATTTGCCATGAACATGCTCCTGATCTCGGTGAACGGATCACCGTCGACGGTGATCGTGATGTGCCACATCGGCACTCCTCCCTTTCGGTAGGGGGGTCTGAGGGCCTTGCTCAGGGCTGGCACGGGTGAAACCTGTTGTCCCCGAATGGCGTGCCGCCATTCGGGGCCAGGTCCCCACAAGAGATGTCAGCCGCCGAAGTCGGGCGGGGTGAGCCCGCCGATCTCGACGATCGACTGCGGGTAGCGCGCGGCGGTGAAGGCCATGTATCCGTAGACCTGCAACCGCGTGGTCAATGTCGCTGAACGCGGTGACGGGAAGACCCTTGTGCGGATCCCGGATTCGTAGAGGCGTAGGTCCGAGGCGCGCATCACGAGGATGACGTCCTCGTCGGCCTTGACGCCGAGGTTGGTGGGCAGGTTCGGGTCGGTGACCACCGGCAGGCCGTGCAGGTTGCCGACGATCTGTTCGGCGGCGACCGCACCCAAGGTGGCCAGCGCGTTCTGCGGCGAGTTCTGCTGCGGCAGAACCAACGGACGCTGGGTGTCGTCCAGGCGAGAGAGCAGCCAGCCCCACCGGCGCGGGTGCATCACGATCACCGAGGGCGGCTGAAATCGCTTGGTATGCACGCGCTGGATCGCATCGGCGATCGCGCCGTAGACCGAGCGCACCGTCGGGGCGGCGGTGATGGTGGTGATGCCCGCGGTGCGCCGGATACCGAGCACCTGTCCGGCGGTGCCGGACCCGCCGATCACCTGGATGTCGAGCTTGGCCGCGTAGTCGGCGATCAGGTCGGAGAAGATCACCTGGTCGAAGTTGATCGGGCTCTGATCCAGGAGCTGGACGGCGATGTCCTGTTGACCGGCCACGGTGCGCACCGGCGCGGAGACGTAGGTGTCGGTCAGGTCGGTGTCAGCGATCTGGGCGTTGTCGGCGGTCTGGGGTTCGGTCGCGGTGCCGGTGGCGACCTTGGGGATGTTGATCGAGTCGGTTCCCGGTGGCAGCACATCTGATTCGGCGAGGTTGGCGACCGCGCGTCCGGCGCGAGCGAGGTCGATGAACTGGTTCATCAGCCAGATGGGCGGCACGAAGAACCCGCCGGAGCCCTCGACCCGGTTCAGGTCGCGGTACTCCGGGGAACGGGTCACGTCCTCGCCGTGATTGCGCAGGCGTTCCTCGGCGGTGCCGTCGGCGTCCATCCGGAACGAGAATCGGATCAGGTCTTGGAGGTAGGAGTGGCCGTTGCCGCGGACGTAAGTCGCTGGCTGCTCGGTGACCTGCACTCGTGTCTGGGCACGGCGCAGCGCGACCGCGCCTTCGTCGATCGCGCGGGCCCGCTCGATCTCCTCGTTGAGTTCGGCGATGCGTTCGTCGCAGCCGGTGATCTCGGCGTCGGCGGTGCGGATCTGGTCGGTCAGTTCGCGGAAGGCGCGGTCTTCGTCCTCGGTGAGGTCTTCGCGTCCTTCGTCGGCGGCGGAGGCGAGCAGAGTGGTGCGCGCCGCGAGCAGTGAGGTGCGGGCTTCGCCTGCTTGCTCACGCAGCGCGGCGAGCCTGTTGAGCCGCTCATCCATGATGAGGTGTCCTTTGCTGGAATCGGGATAGGGGTGAATGGCGGCCAGTGCCAGGCCATTTCCGCCCAGTGCCAGGGCTTGAAAGCCCCCGATCCAGTGCCAGGACTCGGGAAACACGTTGTGGTAGTTGGGGATAAAGCCGTGAACGGGTGTGGACTACTTCAGGTCGGTGCCCTCGCCGAGGGCGATGAGCGCCGCGACGCGTAGCGTGTCGGGGCGCTTCGGGCGGAGTGCGCCGCGCAGTCGGCCCAGCAGTTCGTGGGCCGAGCCGATGCGGTCCGCGCCGACGGATCGGGCCTCGGCCAGCAGGGCATCATCCACCTCGACGTCGGCCAGTGCGTCGAGGAGTCCGCGCAGGCTGGCCGAGGTGGCGGGGTTCGCGCCGAAGTTCACGACGCTGACATCGCCTTTGTGCAGGCTGATCTCGGTGATGCGGCGGGTGGTTTGTTCGCGGTTCCAGGCATCGTTCTTGACGCGGAACGCGAAGCTCATCTCGTCCATGTCGCCTCGGCTCATCTTCGTTTCCAGGCGTACGACATCGGGGTCGCGGCGGTCGAGGTCGGCTTCCACGGCCAGGCCCTGCCGGTCGGCCGCCAGGCGCAACGTGCCGGATTTCGTTCTGGCGAGGGGCATTCCGTCGTGGTTGATGAGCAGGTGCAGGTCGGGGCGTTCGCGCAGGGTGATGTCGAAGGCGGCGGGGTCGACGGTCTCTGTCCATCCGCCGGCCTCGGGTCCGCCGTACATCTCATACGGGGTGTCGAAGATGCTGGCGTAGCCACGCAGCGTGAGTTCGTCGTCGCGGCTGCGTAGCTGGACGTGATGGGCTGCGTAGGAACGGATCTCGCGGGAGTCACGCAGCTTCGTCGAGCGGTCCACTCGGGTCCTCCTGGGGTGTCGGCTCATCAGAGCTGGTGGGGTCCGTGCCGAGCGGCCCGTAGTTGAGGGGCTGGATGTAGGAGTCGCCGCCGGGGATCGGTGGCAGGTCTTCGAGCGCGCGGATCTCGTTGACGCTCATCCATCCGGCGTTGCGCGCGGAGGCGTAGGCGTCGTAGCGGGCGCGCTGGTCTCCGCGCAGCAGCCCGCCGACGTTGAACTTGGCGAGCTGCCCGCGGGGCAACAGGTCTGAGAGGGCGTCCTCGATGCAGGTCAGCCACGGTCGCAGGGTGAAGGTGGCGAAACCGATGGACTGCTGCTCGATTCCCGAGCCCCAGCTGGTCGATTTCTCGGTGTCGCCGATCATGTGCGGCGGGACACCGTAGAGCATCGCGATCTCGGCGCGCTGAAACTTCCTGGTCTCCAGGAACTGCGACTCTTCCGGGGTGATCGAGATCGGCCGCCACTTCACCCCACCCGAGAGCACCGCCGGGTGGCGGCGTCCGCCATGGGAGGAGATCCACTGCTTCTGCAGGTGGGTCACCGCGTCAGCGGAGAGAGGTTGGTCTGTCTCTAGCACGCTGGACGGGTTGGCTGATTGGCCGAACCAGCGTGCCCCGAACCGTTCGGCGGCCAGCCCGAGTCCGATGCTCTGGCGTGCCTGCTCGATAGGCGAGAGCCCGATCAGGCTGCCCGGCAGCACGAAGCGGCGCAGGTGCACGATGTCGGCGGCGGGGATCGGTTGCCCGAGAAAGGAGTAGCTGATCCTTCCGCCCGTGGGGATGCCTCGGGTGTCGACGCCGTGCAGGATCACTTCGTCGGGGTGCAGCGGTTCGAGCACGGTCGGGAACTGGCTCAGATCGCGGGCGGTGATGTGCAGGTAGGCGTTGCCGCGCAACGCCAGTGAACATACCACCTGGAACAGCCACTCGAAGCGGGTCCAGCGCGGATCCGGACGCCGTACCCACGATGGTGCGGGCGAGATCTCCTCACGTACCTTCCCGCGACTTCGGTAGGCATCCAACGGCAGGGAAGCGACCGCGTCGGCGACCAGCCGCACGCACGCATACACCGTGAGGTGCTGCAGTGCGGTGCGTTCGGAGACCGTGACCCCGGATTCGGAGATACCCGCCCAGTTCGAGGGGATCGAGGACAGCTCGGTGAGTGCCCGTGTTTCGACTCCGGCACCGAAGATCCGCGACAGTAGGCTCACGAGCGATCGATCCGCCGGTCGATCAAGGCCGCTGCGATGAGGCAGACCGCTCCCGCGCCGATGACAACGAGAGCGGGCCTCAACAGCCACAGTCCGCCCAATATCGCCGCTGTGCCCGAAATATCGAGCAACAGCACGGTTTTGGCTCTCATCCGCTGGTTTCCTCCCATAATTCCTCGGGCCAGTCATGGATCTGCGGGGCCGGGTCATCCGGTGAGAGCAGCGCCCACAACGCCGCGATCGCGGCGACCAGGGGCGCGGCGTCACTGGGTGAGCGTTTGCGGTCGATCACCCAGGCGTCTCCGGCCGCGCGAATCGCTGCCGTGGTCGCGGCCAGGTCGAGTCCGGGGTGCGGAAGATGGCGCAGGCGTTTGTTGTCGATCAGGTCGAACGCTTGCCCGGTCGCGCGCCCGAGATCCGGCCCGGCCCAGGCGATTACGGGAAGTCCGGCGGCGGTCAGCGTGTCGAGCAGGCTCGATACCGGTGCGCCGTTGGCCTGCAGCACCACGGCCTGGATCCGGTCGCGGCGTTGCAGTAGCCAGTCGAGGACCCAGTCGGTTCCGGCGCGGTCGGCGGTGATCTCCACGTGTGCGCGGCCGTCGGCGCGCAACCCTGCCAGCGCGATGTAGGTGCTCGACCGGTTCCACGACACGTCCACACCGACCACCCGCCGCGATCCTTCGGCGATGCGCGAGCCAGCGTCCAGGCTTGCCGCCCACGCGCCGTCGCCGAAGGGTCCGGCGGTGGCTGATTCGAGCCACCGGCACAGCACCTCGACGGAGAACACCGCCGGTGGGTCGGTGCGCAGGGCGGCGGCGATCGCGCGCTCGGTGATCGTGTAACCCAGCGACGGGTTGGCCTGCGCCCACGCGTCGCGGTCGCGGCGATCCGCGCTCGGCGGTGCCGACCACTCGAACAGCGCCAGTGAATCGTCTTCGTCGGGTTCATCGAGGTCGTCGGCGACGAGTTCGAGCGCGCTGGCATCGGCGTCTCCGTCGGGCCAGCGGAGTACCTGGTGGGCCAGCGCCCGCAGGTAGCGCAGCACCACCGACAGCGAGTCACCGGCGTTGGAAAAGCCCCACACCTGAGCATGTGGCCGGGCCAAGGTGGTCTTGGTCGAGGCGCCCCACGCATCCCAGGACTGGTGCTCACGCAGTTCGTCGAGCAGCACGAGATCACCGGAGAAACCGCGGGCGCCACGGCGCGACGCGGCAGCGACCCGATACTGTTCGCCCGCATGCAGTTTCAGCGACTTCTTGCCGTTGACCTTGACCACGTGCCGGATTCCGATCGCGAGATCCGGTACGGCCTGGGCGATTTCGACCGCTTCGCCCCACGCCTTCTCGGCGTTGGCCAGGTCCTGAGCGGTGCCGATCACGGTGCGCGAGCCGCGCACGTAGATGTGCCACAGCGCCAGGATCAGCATGCACAGCGTCTTGCCGTTCTGACGGGCTATGAGCACCAATACCGTCCGGAACCGGTAGAGCCCGTCGGGGCGTAGCTCGAGGGCGTGGATGAACAGCCACTTCTGCCACGGCAACAGCCCGATCCCCAGGGTCTCCTCGGCGAAAGCAATCACCGAGAAGCCGTGGGTCGTCTCCGGCGTCAGTTCCCGCAGCGGTGCGGTGAAGATGCGTGGCTGTTCACAGCCTCTACGCGGAGTGTCCAAACTCGCGCCGCAACCTGGTCAAGGTGGATTCCGGGCCGTCGCCGCTGCCGTCACCGAACGCTCGCCGGCCTCCGGGAGTGCCGCCCAGCTCCGCCAGCGCCCGCAGCAAATGCGGACCCAGGTACAGGGCCTTGGTCGCGTCTTGGCCACCTCGGCTGATACCGGCTTCGATCTGCACCGCGTAGCGCAACGCCAGATCAACCGCCGCCTGATCGGCTGGGGTCAGCCAGGTCATTTCCTCGACCGCGGCCGCGACCGACTCCGGCAACGAGCGCGCCATCAGGACTCCACCGCCCGCAGCCGCGTCGCCGAACTCTGCTTGTTCTCCCGCGCAGCGGCTTTCACCGACTCCAGGTAATCCCCGACCCCACTGCCGTCACCTGGGGCCGTGCGATCGGCGAGCATGTCGGCACGCAACCGCATCACCTCCAGGCCCTGCTCGACGGCCTTGGGATCGCCCTGGCCGATGCGCTTCCACAGGCCCAGCAGCATCGAGTCCAATCGTTCGAGATCCAGGCGGACGCGGGTCTCAGGTGCTTCATCGTGGACATGCAGCGCGGCGGTCACCATGTCGTAGGCGTCGGCATCACTGACACCGAGTTGCTCAGCGATCTTCGGGTAAGCCACTCCAGCCTTACGCAGTTGCAACGCCTGTTGTGCCGCAACGTCTTTCGTCGCCATGTTCACCACCTCCCAGCGAGGCCTGAAGTTGTCGTGGTCACGATGTAGCGTCACTGCTCTCACTGCGGGGTGACCAGAAGGGCCGAGGATGGGAAAACGTTCCGCAATACCGGGTTTCGTTTATGGGTGCAGCAACATCTGCATGCCAGGACTGCTGAAGATCGGACGGACCGGCCAGACCCCAGAAGAACGGGCCGCCGGGTTGTCCAGCTCCAGCGGTGTCCCGACCCCGTTCGAAGTGGCTCTCGCGATCGCTGTGCCAGACATCCACCGTGCCGAGCGATACCTTCACGAGGAACTCAGAGCCACCCGCGTCCACAGGAGACGAGAGTTCTTTCGAGTGGACCTGGACACGCTCACAAAGGTCGCCGCTCGAATGAGTGCGTTGTTCGCGCTGGAAGCCGAAGGATGCACTGGTCGGGAATTGTCGCTGCTCAACGAAGACGCCGTCGTCTGGCTCGATGACCCGAACCGCTACGCGTACGTGCGGGAGGGTTGGTACAGCCGGGCCACAAAGCCGGTACGGCGACCCGCCTGGTACGTCGGGCGATTGGTGGGCTACAGCACCCAAGGAAGCTGGCGCACGACCGAATGGCGGGGCTTCAATCAGCGGGTCTTCTATGTCAAACCCTATGACCGCAGCGAAGACCCGAACAGCCCGCACTACAAGACAACCCACCCGACCGAAGCCGTACATCCGGCCTCTGTCGCGCCAGGTGTGCGCGGACGCCGCCTGGAATCCGGCGAGTAGACAACCGGGCCACACGGCTCGCACACCACGGCCCGCAGTCGTGTGGAGTCCGAGAGTCGAACTCGGAAACCGAACCACCTGGCCGGTCCCACCAAGCTCCACCCCGCCGCCCGTCGACGGCGGGTCCATCTTCCGGTCGCGATCCGGAAGCGATCACACCATAGCTACGTAATACGTTGTGCAGCAACATATTACGGCGCTATTCGGCGCTTGACTTCGCTCGCGATCAGAGCGTTCATGGTGACGTACCGACACCAGGAGGGGCGCACCACGATGACCGAAGACCGACGCAAAGAGGAGCTGGAGGTCGAGTTCAACGACGAGCCGGACCCCGAGGCGGGCGACTGGATGGACTGGGAGGGCGTCACGGTGGACGACTGGGGCCACGCCCTGGTCGACGTACGCGGCGGCACCGTCCGGATCGCGGTCTACGACGCCATCAATGGCAACGACGTAATCTTGACACTGCTGCCCGAGCAGGCGACGGAATTCGCCGAGTGGGTCGACACCGCCGTCGCCTCGGCCATCGAGAACCAGAGGCGGCGGGCATGAGCCCCGGCACGCTGGTCTACTGGCTCGGCGCGACAGGCGTCGACACCACCGTCGGCAAGGTCATCGCCTGCCCGGCGATCGACCCGGACGGATTCGCCCATCACGGCCTCGCTGAAATCCGCTGGGCGGACGGCGAATTCGACCTGTGCACTCTCGACGAGATCGAGGCAATCCCAGCTCCAACCCTGGAACAGATCGCCATGGTCACCGACTTCTGACTAGCCGCCCGATCGAGTTCACTCCCGCGAGGCCGTGAAATCCACGGCCTCGCCGTCGTTGCGGATCGGGAGGACCCGTACGTGTTCCTGGAAGCGGCGGCAGATGACGTCGGCGTAACGCGGGTCCAGCTCGATGAGCCGGGCGGCTGAACCGTGCTGGTGCGCGGCGATGAGAGTAGACCCGCTCCCGCCGAACAAATCCAAGACCCGGCCACCTGGCCGCAGCGAGTTGTCCAGCATCGCCTCGATTAGGGCGACCGGCTTCATGGTCGGGTGGTCGCGGTTGGCCGAGGGCTTGTCGAACTCGAACACCGTCGCCTGGGCGTTGTCTCCGTGCCAGCGGTCCCCGCCTCGCCCCAACCGCCCTTCCCCGCCGGGGACGAACCCGTACAAGATCGGCTCGTGGCGGTAGTGGTAGTCCGACCGGCCCATGACGATCGTGTTCTTCACCCACACCAGGTTCTGGCGGACAAGCACTCCGGCTTGGCGCAGCGCCGTCTCGAACCGGAGGCGTTCAGAGTCCGCGTGCGCGACGTAGACCGGTGCGCCGGGCCGGGCGACCGCGACCATCGAGGCGAACGCGCCGCCGAGCAGGTCGTCGAGATCACCGGCGGCGTCTCCCTGGATCCGCAGGGCGTCCTTGGTTTTGCCGACGTAGTCGACGCCGTACGGCGGGTCGGTCCACACGCAGTCAGCCTGCTCGCCATCCATAAGCGCTTCGACCGCAGCGAAGTCAGTGGCATCGCCGACCACGAGTCGGTGCGGCCCGAGCTGCCAGATATCGCCGGGGACGCTGACCGGATCCTCGGGGAGCTCGGGGAGGTCGTCGGGGTCGGTGTGGGTCTCGCGCGGGATGATCTCGGCGACGAGCTTGTCGAAATCCTCGGTGCTGTAGCCGGTTCCGGCGAGGTCGTCGAGGCCGTCGAGGAGTTCGAACAGCGCGGTGTGGTCGTAGTCGCCGAGGTCTGCAGTGCGGTTGTCGGCGGCGACGATGCGCCGCGCGGTCTGCTCGTCGACGTCGATGATCCCGACAGCCAGCTCCGCCCAGCCGAGCTGGCGCGCAGCGAGCAGAGTGTGGTTGCCCGCGAGCACCTCCATCGCCCGGCCGGTGAGAGTGCCTTCATTGACCACAACTGGCCGGTACTGGCCGGTGGCGTCGAGGGATTGCGCGATCGCGTCGACGTTGCCTCGGCGGGGGTTGCCCTCGAAGGTGGCCAGCAGATTCACGGCCAGGGTGTCGAAGCGGATCGCGGTGACCGGGCGACTCACCCGTCCACCTCGCCGGCCGCTGGAAGTCCGAAGCGTCTCGCGCGATGGGGGTATGCCCGCGGGGGGAGATTGCCCAGTGCCCGGGGAATCGAGGAGCCGATCCTCGTCAACTTTCCACCCGCCCCTCCCGTCTTCTTCGCTACCCACGAGTCGCTGTCAGAAGTCCGACCGCACCCACTCCCCAGGCGCTGGAGCGGTGTTGCCGCGAGACCGGTTGCAGCGCAGATGACTTGCTCGCGCGTTCGCCGGGTCCAGGGCCAGGTGCGGGTGGGTGCTGACCGGATAGAAGTGATCGGCCTCGAAGCCTTCCGGCGCGAACCTGGGTGCTTCGTAGTCGATGGGCTGCCCACACCGCCAGCACGGCAAGTTGCGGGCTCGGAGGTCGGCGACGATGGCCCGCCACCTGTGCGTCTGGCGCGGGTCCGTCGTCACCGATCTCGAGGTCAGTTCTCAGCTACCGGTCGGGAGACCGGCAGAACCGCTGGCCAGCTGGCCGACGGCGATCAACCAGAGGATGAGCTGCAGGAATACAGGCATGGTTCAGTCCTTCGGGTGTAGTGGAATTACCTGCTCGCCGAACGACGTCCAGCCCTCGACAACTGCGCCAACGGCACATCGAACTGTCCACAGCGCAAAGCGGCGGCGGACAGCCGGGCGAGTTCAGCGGGAAGGTGCGCACTTTCGGGCGCTCGAACCCTCCGTGAACAGCAAAGACCCCGATCCGGAGGGTTGAATCAGGGCCATTTAGGTACAGGTGTACCACTTGCACTTCCAGCGTCCCTGAGACGCGCGGTGGATGTCAAGCAGAGCAGTGAGTAGTGCCGGACACGACTTGGCTGCTCATGTCGATAGCCGTGGGCACCCGAGGCGATCGAGCAAGACTTGTCAGATGTCCGCTGTAGGCTCTCAACAATCTCTCCCGAGCTTGCTCGCCGGAAGCACCATAGCGAGGCTCGGTACCGCACCTACGGGAAGGGACTGCACGGTTGTCGGCACAGACGCATGATCCTGTTCCAGTACGCGATGACAATCGAGAGTCGCTGAACGGCCGAAGGTCTCACCATCGAAGGCCATCGGTTCAGCCGATCCCTTCTCCATCCCCGAGCTCCTGCCTCATCGACCGCCTGTCTCGTAAGACAGAGCGAGCCAACGGGACGACCTCGGACACGACACCCAGAAAGGTGGGCCCTGCGGACTGGGGGCCGCCTGTCCACATAGATTGGGGCGTCCGAGGAGAGGCTTCGGGAACTCACTGTGATTGGAGTCGTACGTGTCGTTGACACTGCCAGAACTTGAGACCCGTTTGTGGGCTGCAGCGAACAGCCTCCGGGGTCCAGTTGAGCACGCCGACTTCAAGGCATATGTATTCCCGGTTCTGTTCTTTAAGCGAATCTCGGATACGTGGGATTTCGAGCGAGCCAGGGCGCTACGCGATTTCGACAATGATGAGAATCTTGCATCGCTTCCGGAAAACTACAGGTTCGAGATCCCTACAGGATGTCACTGGCGTGACGTACTCAGGGCAGATGTGAACCTCGGCGTGGCGCTCCAGACAGCTTTAGACCGCATTCAGGAAGCCAACCCCACAACGCTTGCTGGCATCTTCGGAGATGTAGCTTGGGGGAACAAGGAACGCCTCCCCGAGCATGCTCTCCGGAACCTCCTCAATTCTTTCCAGGCAATCAATCTGGACCCTGAATCTGTACCCGGCGATATGCTCGGGGCGGCGTACGAGTATCTGCTCCGGGAATTCGCTGAGGCGTCCGGCAAGAAGGCTGGAGAGTTCTTCACCCCACCACCGGTTGTGAGACTTCTGACCCGTGTGCTTGAACCCAAGCCTGGAGAACGAATCTATGACCCGGCGTGCGGATCGGCAGGCATGCTGGTCGAGGCAGTCAACGAAGTCCGAGCGAGTGGTGGTGACCCACGTACCTTGCGGCTCTACGGCCAAGAGGTCAACCTCACGACGGCGGCAATCGCTCGCATGAACTTGTACATGCACGATATTGAGGACTTTCAGATCAAGCGTGGCGATACGCTGCGAGAACCCCGTTTCCTAGATGCGCATGGGCGGCTCGAAAAGTTCGATGTGGTCATAGCGAATCCTCCCTTCTCTCTGAAAAACTGGGGCGCAGAGGAGTGGGTTAACGACATCTGGTCCCGCCCGGTTTTCGGCACACCTCCCAAAGCTAACGGCGATTTCGCTTTCATCCAGCACATGATTGCGTCAATGACAAAGAAGTCTGGCAGGGTTGGCGTTGTGATGTCTCATGGCGCCCTGTTCCGAGAAGCCGAGTCAGACATTCGCGCGCGGCTGGTGGAGGCAGACCTCTTGGAGGCGGTTATCGGACTGCCCCAAAACTTGTTCTACTCGACAACCATCCCCGCTTGTCTTATGATCTTTCAGCTCAAGAAATCTCCACAGCGCGAAAAACAAGTGTTGTTCGTCGACGGAGCCAGCTCTTTCACTAAGAGCAGGACGCGCAACACCATTAGCGCGAGCGATATTGATCTCATCGCGAACAGCTATCGGACCGGCGAGGATTCACCCGACGGGTCTGTTCGCACACGCTGGGTAAGCCTTGCGGATATTGACCACACTAGTTGGGATTTGAGCTTGGGCCGCTATCTCAATTCGGTTCCGGAAGAATTCGGTGACGTTGCGGCGACGCTTACCAAATTGCGGCAGAGTCAAGCTGACCTGCGTCAGGCTGAGTTGCAGCTCGAGAAGCGCCTCAAGGCGGCTGGATATGAGTAAGGGATGGCGGAAGATTCCGCTTGCGACTGTTGCGCGCCTCAAGATCGAGACCGTCGCCGTAACCGACGGGCAGAAGTACCGTTTTGCGGGCGTGTACAACGCGGGGAAAGGTCTATTCGACCGAGGCATGGTGGACGCGTCTGCCACGTCGTACGCCCGGCTGCACGTCCTACGGAGCGACCGCATCGTCATGCGAAAGCTCACCGCATCGGAGGGCCCCATTACGGTGGTCGGCCCGGAGTTCGACGGCTATGTCGTCTCGCCTGAGTTTCCGACCTTCGATATCGACACCGCGCAACTGCTGCCCGAGTACATGTCGTTGATTTGCCAACGGCCGACGTTTTGGGGCGAACTGGAGACTCGCGCAATCGGCTCTGTCCAACGTCGAAAGCGCGTATCGCCCAGTCAGTTGCTGACCGTGCCGATTCCGTTGCCCGATCTGAGCCACCAGCGACGGATCGTTGACCTGATCACCAGCTTCGACAGCTACGTGAAGACCAGCACTGCTGCCGCCGTCGCGGCTAGCGCTGCGCTTCAGGCGATGAGGACGAAGTGCTTCCGCGCGCCCGACCGCAGAACCGTACGGCTCGATACTGTTGCCGAAGTCACGATTGGCCGGCAGAGGTCACCCAAGCATCAAGATGGTGAGCACATGACGCCGTATCTGCGCTCAGCCAACGTCAAAGACGGTCGTCTCGATCTCAGCGATGTCCTCGCCATGAACTTCTCGCCGTCAGCAAAAGCCGTGTTCACGCTTGAATACGGCGATGTGTTGATATCGGAGGGGTCCGCGTCGGAGCAGCAGGTAGGCGCATCCGCGGTTTGGCACGATGAGCTGCCCAGTCCAGTCTGTTTTCAGAATACTTTGATCCGACTCCGCGCCCAACCACATGGGTACAACGCTGAATTTCTGTACCACTGGGCACGCTGGGCGCACAAATCAGGGTTGCTCTCCTCGATAGCATCAGGGACCAACATCAAGCACATCGGTTCGCAGCGTCTTGCCGCGGTACCTGTACCTGTGTTCACAGCTGAAGAACAGCGTCAGTGGTGCGATCTACTGGACAGTCTCCAAGCTGTAGAATCGTCTGATCGATCCGTGGTTACGACGGCGACCGAAGCACGGCAAGCGGCGATCGAAAACCTCCTCGACGGGCTACACAAGATACCAGATTCTTACGACACAATACTGAGTTGAGCGAGACAAAATGGGGA
This sequence comes from Nocardia nepalensis, assembly GCF_048910785.1. Taxonomy (NCBI): domain Bacteria; kingdom Bacillati; phylum Actinomycetota; class Actinomycetes; order Mycobacteriales; family Nocardiaceae; genus Nocardia; species Nocardia nepalensis. Next base: position 83,462 of record NZ_JBKBET010000003.1, read on the forward strand.
AAATGTCAGAGGCTTCAACGGTACAAGCAGCTTTGCTGGCCCGACTTACGTCCGATGACCTCGGTTGGGAGCACATTCGAGGGACCGATCTGCAGCGACTGCCAACATCGGTACTACTTGAGGAGCATGTTCGCGATGCACTCATTCGCCTCAACCCGCTGATTAAAAGAGACCCACGGCGAGTCGACGAAATTATCCCCAAACTACGAGCCGTGATCCTATCAGTGGGCGAGGACGGTTTACTCGGTTCGAACAGCAAGATGCTGGACTGGCTTAAAGGTCAGATAACCCACAGGTTCGTTGGTACGCGCCGTGCGGTATCCATCCGGTTGATAGACTTTGATAATCCGAGGTCGAACTCGCGCATAGTCTCTGATGAAGTGGTTTTCGTCGGAGCGGATACCCGGCGGTATGACCTTGTGCTGTGGGTGAACGGATTCCCAATCATCGTCGGCGAAGCTAAGACGCCGTTTGACGAATCTATTTCCTGGCTTAACGGTGCACTTGATATCCATCGCTTGTACGAGATCCGCACGGCAGCATTCTTCGTTCCGAACGTGCTGTCATTCGCTTGCGATGGCAAGGAATTTCGGTATGGCGCTATCGGGCAATTGCCCGAACATTGGCTCCCATGGTCGACAACCGAAGAGCCTCTTCGGGAGCCCAGCCTTGCTGCTGCGATCCGTTCCGCCGAACTTCTCTTATTGCCGGAACTGTTGCTGGAGATCCTGCGGACGTACACCTTCTTTCAGCGGCGGGCAATCGCCGACGGGGTTGCAACCGTGAAGATCATCCCACGATATCCGCAGGTTGAGGCCGTGGGCAGCATAGTTGACCGTGCTCTCGACCCTGAACGGAATCAGGGACTTGTGTGGCACCATCAAGGCTCAGGCAAGACGCTTCTGATGGCATTCGCTGCAGCCAAGCTGCGGCTTCAAAGTAGCAATCTGGATGCGCCGACCATCCTTATTGTTCTCGACCGTGTCGATTTGCTAGACCAGCTGTTTCAAGACTTTCGCGCCGTCGGACTCGCCGATCTATCCCTTGCAGATTCGGCGCGGAAGCTTCGGAAAATGCTCACAGACGACCAGCGTGGAGTTATTGTTACCACGGTCTTTCGGTTTGCGAACGCTGGCCTGCTGTCAAATCGGTCAAATATCGTGGTTTTTGTCGACGAGGCGCACCGGACGCAGGATGGGCGGCTAGGAGAGGATCTCCGCACGGCCCTCCCGAACGCCACCCGGATTGGACTCACCGGAACTCCCATCAACGATAAGAGCCGGGATACGTGGAACAATTTCGGCCATCCTGATGACCCTGGACACGTTTTAAGCCGCTATACAGTCGAGCGCTCAATTGCTGATGGTGCAACACTACCTGTTCATGTAGAGACTCGACTCGTCGATTATCATATCGAGTCCGAAGAGTTGGACCGAGCGTATGCGGAGCTTGCCGCCCAGGAAGGCCTCACTGACGAGGAACAGGCTGTACTGACCCGCCAAGCGGGTACTGCGGCTTCACTATGGGCTTCACCGAAACGGATACAAGCAGTCGCGAACGATATAGTCGAGCATTACAGGTCGAAGATTGCGCCGCTTGGGCTTAAGGCGCAGGTCGTTGCTTACGACCGAGCGATGTGTATCGCGTATTATGATGCCATCAGCGCCCTGCTCGGCGACGGTGAAGAATGCACAGTCGTAATGACGTGCAAGAGCGATAAAGACGATCCGGACCCCGAGGAATGGTACGCCTTCGACCGTGACCGCGAAGGGGAATCGGAAATCCGTAAACGGTTTTGTGATGTGAATGACCCACTCAAAATCCTTATAGTCACAGCTAAGCTCCTTACCGGCTTCGATGCTCCCGCAGAAGGTGTTCTCTACCTCGACAAACCCTTGCGGGCGCACACACTCTTCCAAGCAATTACACGCCCAAATCGGCGCTGGACGAATCCGTATACCGGCCAGGAGAAGCTGCATGGGCTGGTCGTCGACTACGTTGGGCTTGGCAAGGAAATCGCAAAAGCGCTGACGACAGCATACAAGGCCCGAAAGAAGCCTCTCGTCGACGTTGACGAACTTTATCGCGAATTGGCCTCAATGATCGCTGCAGCGTTGACGCGTTTCGACGGTATCGATCGCGAGCAGGATGGCTTCGAAGCATTGCAGGATGCTCAAGAGCGACTGCGCACAACAAGGCAGCGCGAGGCATTTGCACGCGAGTTCATTACGGCTCAAGGTTTATTTGAATTCCTGTGGCCCGCAAGTGAGTTGAAGCCATACGAATCCGATTATCGATGGCTGGCCAAGATTTACACATCGATACAGCCGTCCCGAGTGTCCGACAAGCTACTCTGGCTTAGGCTCGGCGCCAAAACTCAAGCACTGATCTCGGTGCATATCGGCAACGTAACCATTGACGCCACCGGCCTGGAAGAGGTCGTGCTCGATGTTGGGACGGTTCATGCGATCCAACAACTTGGCTTCGATATTGATTCTGGCGACGAAAGCGGTGAATTGACGGCAGCGGATGTCCTGAACACGATTGCCCAGCGACTGTCACGAAAGCTATCCGCGAATCCGCACCCGGTCTACTTTAGTTTGTCGGAGCGCCTTGACCAACTCCGAAGAATGCAGATTGCCGATGCGAATCAAAGCGTCGAGTATCTGAAACGAATTCTTTGGCTAGCGAGAGACGTGACTACCGCGGAGCGCGCCGAAAGCGCTGGCATACTCGACGACGTAAGCTTGCTGCCGAACGGTCGGCTCGGCGCATTGACTCAAATCTTCTTGGAGTACAAGCCGGACTTTGCCCCTCAGATTCTGGGTAATATTATCGAGAAGATCGACTCGCTAGTCCTCCAGACCCGCTATACAGGATGGCAAAAAAGTCAACCTGGCGATAGAGAGGTAAGACGACAGCTCCGATTGATACTCAAAGAGTACTCACTTCCGCCGACCGGCGAACTCTTCGATCGTGCATATGGATACATTGCCGCAAATTACTAGCCTCCTAGCAGCTGTATTCCATGCGCCAGCCCGCACCGCCGCGTCACATCTCCGCTGATGGCCTAGATCGTCAGAACGAGGTGCCCGGCTGGAGCGTGTTGGCCGGTTGATAAAGGCGACTAGTCGCTGTGATTCCGAGGTTGAATGTCAGGATGGCTCCTTGTGTCCTTCCTGGCATGCGAGTATCTGGCGAGCACCTCACGCACGAGGTACTTATGTCCTGGTCGGCTAGAGATAAGTCCACGGTGCGCCCATGTGCGAATAGTGGACGCGGGGATACGCCAGAAGTGTTCTATGTCGGTGGCGGACAATTCAGCCTCAAGAGCGTGCTCGACCAGGTGTGCCGGTAGCTCCAGCGGTGCGACCCAGCCTTGACCTAGTTCGATGGCACGCCGGTCGAGTTCGGTGCATCGACCTGGGTCGATTGCATGCAGGGCAGCGCGGTACGAGCCCGCGACCTTGCGTGCGCGCTGCAACGGTGTGTCACCGGGGAAGGGCCACCGGTCGCCGGTCACGATGTTCGCTCCCGGTCAAGTACGCCGACACCGTTGAGTCGGGCGAATTCCTCCTTTGCCCACACAGTCCGGCACGCCTGGCAGGTGACTGTCTCTTGGTCCGGTGAGGAGGTGAGCGCCTTGACCCCGCACACGTGGCATGGGTCCGGCAGCCAGATGCGGGTTTCGTTGAGGCCGAGCACCTCTCGCGTCCGGTGGTGCAGGGTGGCGAGCCCGAGCACTGCGTCGACGCCGTCGAGGTCGCGGCGTTGTGGCTCGTCGCCGCCTTCGGCCAATGGCGTCATGCGCCAGCGCTGCCGACGTGGGAGATCGACCAGGGTGCCGAGGTTGGCGGACAGGGTCGATACGCATCGGTGCACGCACAGGTTACGGGAAGTCGGCACTGGCTCACCGCGGGTGAGGGTGATGGCCCAGGTGAGGGTGTCGTCCTCGATAGCAGATTGGACGGTGTCGATGTCGAGGCGGATCGGTACCGAGTACAGCGCCGTGTGGGTGACTTTCGGGGCCCGGTCCTTGGGCGGCGGTTGGAGTTTCGCGGCTTCGAGCAAAAGCCAGTCGTCATGAAGCTGACGGATCGCCTCGAAGGCGCCCTGCTCGCAGCCTCGGCAGAGGGTGTCGGCGCGTTCGACGCCTCCGCCGTGCCAGTGCCCGTCGTCGTCGCGGACTCGGGACTTACAGCGAGTGGCTTGGCGGCATTCGTGGATCGGCTCTTCGTGTGTCACGAGGCGGCCCCGAGGTCGACCACGCCTTGGCGGAGCCGGGTCCGCAGGGACAGGTCGAGGTAGGCGCGGTTGAGGTCGATGCCGATGTAGGCGCGGCCGTGACGGTGGGCGGCGAGGCCGCTGGTGCCGGAGCCGGAGAACGGGTCCAGCACTACGCCGCGTCGAAAGCCGTTGTGCCCGCATGTGGTCCACTTCTCTGCCAGCTCGGAGATCTTCTCGTGCTTGGCGGGCAGCCGTTTCGGTGCATGCCCGCAGGTACGGCAGCGGAATGGCGGGCAGCCTGCCCGGACGCAGCGTTCTGCGATGGTGGTGGCCATGACGGCGAAGTGCGCTTCGGCGAACGGCTGGTTGGCTTGTTCCCAGAGGTCGCCGGGGTTGCCGCCGGCCGGATGTGCGGCGGTGTGGCGGGCTCCGTCGGCGGCGAGGTTGGTCTGGGCGTTCCATGGCGAGGCGATGGAGGTGGGTTTGGTGGTGCGGCCGCTGCGGGAGCGCCGCGACGCGGATCGGTCGCCGGTGTAGGGCTTGCGGATCGCGTCGAGGTCGAACCAGTACCGCTGGGAACGGGTGAGGAGAAAGATCAGCTCGTAGCGGGAGGACAGGCGATCCGAGGCGCTGGAGGGCATGGCGTTGGTCTTGTGCCAGACCACGGCGTTGCGGCGGATCCAGCCGTCGCGGCCGAGCGCGAGCGCCACCTGCCATGGGATGCCGACGAGGCTCTTGGCGAGGTAGGTGTCGCCGAGGTTGAGCCAGCAGGTGCCGTCGAGGGTGAGGACGCGGCGGACCTCGGCGAACACCGTCCGTAACGTGCCGACGTATTGCTCGGGTGTCACCTCCTGCCCGTACTGGCCGGGCACGCCGTAGTCGCGTAACCCCCAGTACGGAGGCGAGGTCACCACACAGTCGACACTGCCCTCGGGCATCTCGCGCAGTACGTCGAGTGCGTCACCGAGATGCAGGGTGGTGGCCTCGTCGCGGTGGTAGAGGCTCACGATGCCCTCGGTTCTGGTTCCGGCGCGGGGCGAGTTATCTCCGCGATGAGGGCGGCGGTGGCGCGGGCGGGGTCGGTGGACAGCGCGACGATGTCGCCGGTCTTGGTGCGCCAGGTGCATGGTTCGGCGTTGAGGAGCGACAGCTCGTCGGCCCACTGCGCGAATTGTTCTGGTGCCTCGATGGTTTCGGTTTCGTGGTCCCAGCGAATCCGCCACCACATGATCTGTTCGGGCGCGGTTCGGGTGATCGCCCATTCCTCGACGCGGGCTTGGTCGTTTTCCGGGCGCGCGTTGTGGCCGACCAGGAAGATCCCGGCCTCGATGGGGTCGGTGAAGACGCGCACGATCTGGTAGGTGGCACCTTGTCCGCTGGTGATCACGTGCACGGTCGGGCCGTCGTGGTCCAGCGCCAGCAGCGGTCGGCGGGGATTGGGGGTCATCAGGATGTCTCCTCGTCGAGGGTCGGAGCGTGGAGTCCGGGGCGTAGCGGGTCGACGGTGTCGACGCGGGTGTGCTCAGCCACGGCGGTCCTCGCTGGTGTGCCAGTGGTCGAGGCTGGTCGGGGTGCGGTGGTCGCATCGGACGACCGGCGGGTCCGGGTGAAGTGCCAGCAGTTCCGGTGGCGGGTTGCGCCATCGCCCGTCGCACATTCCGCACTCGTTGGCGGCGTCGCGGTCGGCGCGGACGGAGGCGCGAATGTCGTTGGCGTGGGTACGCTCCCATGCCTCGCGTGCTCTGCGGGCCTCGCCGCAGGCGCGACACGGCGGTGGCGAGAGTTCGTTGCGGTGGTGCGGGCAGCGCCGTGGCGGCGGCTGACTGTCCGCGGGTGCCAAGTGAGCTTCCGTAGTTACGTCACCACCACTAGAGGGTGCCGGGTGTGGGGTGTGGGTGCTGGGAATCGGGGCCGATCTCGATTGGCTATTCGATTGGTGTTCATCGCTGAGGCCGGAAACGGTGTCGGTGACCGGTTCGGGATCGGTGTTGTGGACCGGGTCGGTATTGGTGATCGGATTGGTATTCGAGTTCGGTTCGGTATTGGTGTCGGGAACCTGAATTGTGTTGGTGTAGCCGACCGCATCGAGATTGGGCATTCTCAGCAGTTGGGTGAGTCGCTCGCCGGAATCTTTGTGGCTCCACGAGCTGTATTCGGGATGCTCGCGGCGTACGCGTTGGATCTCGGTGACGATCGCCGCCCGCAGGGTCCGTGAGGCGGCAGCGTAGTAGGCCGTGGTGACAGCGGCGGCCATCTTCGGGTTGCGCAAGAGATGGTCGCGGCGGATCAGCGATCGGACCAACACCTCTTCGGTGGCGACGTCGACCAGGATGTAGCGGCGCGCTTCGAGTTCGGCTGCGGCGGTGAGGATCCTGGGCAGTGTGAGGTCGATGGCTCTGCTCACGAGTCTGTTCGGGCGCCAGTCGGCGATCCCGCAGTAGGACAGGGTGGGCTCGGCGAGCAGCACTCGGGTGTAGAACATTTGCGCGTCGGCGGTCAGCGATTCGAAGTCGACGTCGCCGTTGATGCTCAGAAAGAGTTTCGCGAACTCGCGAGCCACGGAGGCTTCTCCTTTCGGTGTCGAGCGGGAAGCAGAAATCGCGGCGTTCGCACCGCACGGACGAAGGCGATGTTCACGCCGCGTTCCTCTCCCGAGCGTCTCGCCGCCGGTCCGCAGCAGCGTGGAATTCGATCCAGCGCCGGGCCGAGGAGAAACCGAATGCGTGCGCGATCGTTTCGAGCTCGCCCTCGGGCACGACGGTGCCGTCGGCGTAGCGCAGGACGCTCATGCGACGTCCTCCAGTGGCTGGCGGGCACGCAGCTGCTGAAATGCGGTGACTGCGCACGGCACGACGACGCTGTTGCCGATGACCCGCAGCTGCTGCACGCGCGAGAGCCCGATCGCGGGATCGGTGACCCACCGCGGGGGCATCATCATCATCCACTCCGCGAAACCTGGTGACAGGCGCGGGTTTCCGTCACGATTGGGCTCGGCGGGCGGCGGCGCTGGACGAGTCAGTGCCTCCTGCCGGGCGATCGCGTCCGCGTAGATGCCCCACCTGCTGGCCTCGGACCCCGACCGGTGCTCGCTGCCGGTCCCGGCGACACCGAGCCCATGCGGGTCGTGGGTGAGTGCGTAGATCGCCGAGGGGAGCATGAAGTCGCCGCCGGATCCCCGTTGGCGTGGTGAGCCTTTCGCGCCGTCGCTGGCGCGGGGCGTGGGCAGCAGGGCACCCTCGGCGTGCGCGCGAGCGATGCCGCCGAGTAACAGCTCTCCGATCCGAGCACCCGAGCGTGAGAGGTGTCCGCCGGTGCCATCGGATACCGAGGGCGTCGGCAGCAACCTCACATCCGATCCACCGCGTCGGGCAGCGTGTCGTCGCCTCGGGTGCGCGGTCTGCCCTGTCGGGTCCGGCCGGGCGGGTTGGCCTTGCCTTTGTGGTCTCGTGACATCGGAGTGGGTAGCAGCGTGGGCGAGGATGAAGATTCGGCTTCGCCGGTGGCAGGCTCCGACGGCGGACGCACGTAAGCTCGTCCATTCCGCATCGAACCCGAGCGTGGCCAGCGCGCCGAGAACGGCACCGGCAGCTCGGACACTAGATCGATCTCGGTGGCTTCCCACAGCATCCGGCGGGGATTCCATTGCGCGTAGGGCGTAGGCACTCAATATTCCTTCGACATTCTCGATGAGCACATGTCGAGGTTCGAGTGCCACGATTGCCTCGGCCATGTAGGACCAGAGCCCGGACCGTGTTCCCTTGCCGAGGCCGGCGAGATGCCCGGCGAGAGAGACGTCCTGGCAGGGAAACCCGCCGACGAGAACGTCGACGGGTTCTACGTCACGCCAACGGGCTTCGGTGATATCGCCCAGGTTGGGCACCTGCGGCCAATGGTGGGCCAGAACCCGGCTGGCAGCAGGATCGTTGTCGCAGTGCCAGACCAGCCGCGATCCCGGAAACAGCTGCAACGCAGCGAGATCGAGGGTTCCGGCGCCGGAGAACAACGACCCGATCTTGATCTCATTCATCACCATCGATGCCTTCGTCCGCGGGTGGCGCTGATTCGGTGGCATCGCTGGCGGATGCTCCGTTAGCTGGTCGGGCAGGATCCGTCAACAGGTGCGCCTTGAGGCGCATCGGCTCTTTAGGACTGATGCGCCGCCGCCCAAGCTGACAAGCCATACCGGGATAGCGCTGGTCGAAGCCGGTGAGCTGGCGGCCATCGGCGATCGGCGTCAGCTTCTGGTGTGCAATAGAGATGCCGGTACGGTTCCTGGCTTGCACCCTCGTTCGGGTAGGCGCGTGTGCGGGAGAAGCCTTGTGGGGCAAATCGCTTGCGGGACTGACGAACCTGGCGATCTGCTCGTCGGTGGTCTTGTGCGCGCTGCGATTACTGGCGCTCGGCTGGTTCGGCGCGATGGTGGTCAAGGTCACGTCTGTCTCCAGTTCGATTGGGGCGGGTTGTCTCAGCGAGGCTGTGGGAAGTTCTCGCGAGTCCAACCCCCCTTGGGCCGTTGGAGTTTGGAGACCGAGCGGTTGTCACGCCACAGGTTCCACGCGGCCACTCCCAAGCCGAGGACCTCACGATCGGAAGTGCGGATCTTGGTGGCACGGATGTTGTCGAGACGCTCGCGTAACGCCAGGATCGGCGAACCCGTGACCAGTCCCGCGCCGGAGTCGAGCATCGTCAGGAACTCGGCGGCCGCGGCAGGATCGATCTCGGACAGACGAACCCCCAGGGCACAGGCCACGGCGGGGCGGCACTTGATGCGCACCGCGACACCGGCGAGATCCTCTGCGCTGCAGACGATTTCGGGATAGGCATCGGCGAACTCGACCACCCGGGTCGCTGAAATTGCGGTGCGCACCCGGTCGCCGAAGAGCCCGTCTTCCATCCAGGCGATGTAGACACGCAATGTGGCGGCGACCAGCGTGGTGTTGCGGCGCGAGAGTCCTGACAACGACAGCTGGTCGCCTGGCGTGCGTTTGGCGCCTTGGTCCATGGTGATCTGTGAGTCGCTGGCCAGTCCGCGCACCACCAGCATCGGCAACACGACTCCGCTGCCCTTCGTCAGCTCCAGGGCTTTCAGCCGATGTTGGCCGTCGAGGAGCCGGCCGTCGACACCGAATTTGATCGTGTCGCCGTTGAATCGCCAACGGCCGCCGACCATGTCGGCGAAGTATTGTTCGACCCGCGCGGCACGGATGGGACGGTTCTTGTAGTTGCGTGCCAGCCACCGGGTGGCGAGGTCAGCGTCGACCATCTTCAGCTCGGGCAGGGCGTTTTCGCTGGAATCGGGTGCTGTGGCCACCAAGTGCATACTCATGGCTTTCCTTCTGTATCGGGTTGCGGCAGAAGATCAATGACGGTTTGGACGGCGTCACGGGCTCGGATGAGATCGCTGTGATGTCGGGTGCCGAGCTGGGCGGCATAGCCCTCGAAGCGGTCGTCGCCGCAGAGCCGTTGGAGTCGTTCGACGTTTTTGCGGAGCTCGCGAGCGGCGGACCAGAACGAGTCCGGCAGCGGGTTGCGGCGAGCGCGTGGAAGTGAGGCGGGTGCTGGTTCCGCCGCGTCGGAGCTTGGCGACGGCGGCGGCGCTGTGGAGGAGGTACTGGTCTCGGGGCCGGGATCGGCCGGCGAGCTGGCAAGTGCCGGTTTGGCGAGCACCGCTGGGTAGGACTTGCCGTCGAGGCCGGTCACGGTGGCGCCAGGTGTGGTCCGGGAAGACACCTGCCCCAGGTCGGTGCTGACGGTGCGGGTGCTCGATCGCAGCGCGGAGGCGATGGCACGGGTGGACATGCCGATCTCGTGCATCGAGGCCACGACCTCGCGGCGCTGCTCGCGCGGCAGCCGCAACCGAGTGGTGTCGAACTCCTTGGCGCAGTACTCGTCCCAGGAGTCGTAGCCCAAGACGATCCAGACTCGGGTGGTGAAGGCGCGCATGATCAACTCCCACACCGCGTCCACGCCTGCGCGAATCCGGCCGGTCAGCTCGCGGGCCGCCGACGCGGAAACCAGCGACTCCGCGGCGCTCACCGCGCCGCGCCCTGTCGGTCCGGCCGCGAGCGAGTACCTCCAGCCTCGCGACCAGCCGCTGGGGTAGGCGCCAGCAGGTCGATCACGTCGAGCAGCTTGCTGCGCGCGTCACGGTCTTCGAGGTCGATGCCCGCATAGACGCCGTGTTTCCACCCTCGTTTGAGAGTGGCCAGGCCGAGCCGGGCGCAGTTGAGCCGTACCGGGCAGCCCGCACAGATTCGGCGTGGGGTCTCCCGGTCGGCCGGAATCGGCCGAGAACCCGGCCTGGTGTGTGAGATGGGAAAGAAGACTTCCGGATGCACACTGCGGCATTCGGCGCGAGCGTGCCAGTCGTCGTAGCTCATCGGTTGCCCTCAGCGATGGCGGCTAGATCTCGGCCGAGCTGGTGCAGGTCGGTGCCGACGGGATTCGACAGCAGATGTCGCGCGATAGTGCCGACCTGCTCGACCATCGACGGGCCCTCGGTGCGCTCACTGTCGGGGTTCGCGGCCAGAGTGAGCAGGGTGAGCTTGGCTGCCTCGGATTCATAGATCGCGTTCACCAAGGTGATCGCCATCGATGCTTCCTGCAGGTGCCGGTGCCGATCGAGCACTCCGGCCGCGGCATCGAGATTCTCGGGCAGGCTGCCGTGGCGCTGCGGCCCTCGCGGCGACTGTGCCAGTGCCAGTCGCACCGAGCCGATCGTCGCCGCTTCCAGCAAGTCGGCCACTTGCCGCAGATCCTCATTGGCCTTCATGCCGCCGACCCCCCGTCGTCGTAGTCGTAATCGGTGTTCTCGGACGGCCGGTTCGACGGCTCTGGATCTGTGTCGGCGTTTTCGCGGCGCAGTCGCGCCTGCAGATCGGTGACCGGCACCGCGTGCGGGCGGTCGTGATGATGGCGACCACCATGTTCTTCGTTCGACATCTGTTCTCCCACAATGTTGTTCGATGCGATGTGCGTCCTGGGAGCGCAAGCTCTGAGGGACTCGCGTGGCCTCTCCCAGGACGCACGCCCCCGGCACGGGTCGGCGCGGCCCGAACCGAGGGAGCTTGTTCGGACGCTCACGCGCGCCGAGGAGGTCGCTTCCGGCGACGGAAAGCTGGCACGGGCGGCAAAGCGACGGGTACACCCGCGGGCACGGCAGTCAGCACCTGCGCTTGCTTGATGTCGGACTCGGTCAGATACCGCTTGCGGCCAGCCTTGTGACCAGGCAGCTCGCCGCTGCGCAGCTTGCCCAGGTACCAGCTCTCGGTCTGCTTGAGGATCGCCGCGCCCTCGGCGACGGTGAACGTCAGCTCTACCTGGACCGCTGGGCGACCCTCATCTTCGGTATCGGTCAGCGCGCTCACGCTGCCCCACTCAGATTGCGTGCATAAATATCGCTGACTGTGTGTTCCCTGGACACGAAAAGAAGATCCGTAGGCACCGCGAGAGCCTCCGCGATGCGCGCGGCCAGCTCGGGGGTGCAGCTGCGTTTATCTTCCTTGCAGAGCTGCCCGATGAAGCTCCGCGAACATCCAGCTTTCCTGCCCAAAGAGTCCATGGTGTCGCCTCTTTGGCGCATCAGCGCCCGAAGTGTCTCCCCTGATGTCAAACGCATCGTGATCCTTCCCGCCCCGGCGGACCTATGTTCGAATGCGACCGATCGTGCCAGGTAGACGCGCTGATTTCAAAGAGGCCGCGCGGTCTGCGCGCACAGCAGGTGGACGAAAACGTAAGTCAGCGATTGGTAAATACCTCACAGCCTGCGTATTCTTCGGCGAGGCGTTGCGATGCCTGGTGGATAAAAAGTTGGCCAGCTGACCAACCGAATTGGTGTGCAGGTCAGTGGAAGCGAAGCGTCGCGCAACCTACGACGCCGGAACGGAGAGCGATCATGAGCGAGTTGCTACGGATCGTGCAGAACCATCTCGACCGCTGGGGGGTGAAGAAAGCGGAGTTCGCCCGGCGGGTCGGCAGTACCCCGCAAACCCTCTACACCTGGGCAGCCCGACCCCTCCGGCAACTCCCCGACAAACGCATCCTCGACGGGATAGCGCGCGAGGCACAGTACCCGTACTGGCTTGTCATGGACGCGGCGTTGATCGATTCTGGCTATCGCGACGCATACCCCGACGTGGCCGAGATCAGCCAGCGACTCCGCCTGCTCTCCCCTGATGATTGCCGTGAGATTGCCCGCCAGGCAAACGATTTGGCGGTCTACGCTGAAGCCAAACAGCAGCGAACCCTCAGTGATCCACACCACGTTGCAGGGGGTGCAACGTTGTCGCACACTCAGCCTGATCATGCGGACTCCGGTGCCTACCAGCCCAGCCCGTGGATTCAAGATCTGCTGGACGGTGGGCGGCAGATGATCGTGCCGGAGAGCAAGGGGGAGCCCGCCCGCGAGGGCTGAAACGAGCAGGGAGGGGAAGCATGGGTCTGCCGAGATGGACCGCCGACGGCCTTCTACCGTCGGGTTGCTGGCCAGCAAGTTTGGCGGAGGTTCATGAGAGGCTCGTGATCGACGCGCAGCACTCCGATACGCGTCAGGTGGTTTTCTACGGGTTGCAGGCATACCTGGGTCAACTGCGGGAATTCATGACCAGGGGACATCTCTGGCTCGACGGCTCCTTCGTCACCCGCGACGGACAGCCGGGGGCAGGGCGGGATCCGGCGTTAACGCTGGCCGTGTTTCCCGCGAACCTGGCCGAGTTGGAGTTGCTGACGGGGGAAAGGCGTAGTCGCTTGAGACGACTGTTCACGATGAGCGATGTGGTCATCGGCGGGGACGCACGCACGAGCTCATACCTCGGCGCCATCCACCCTGTCGGCTTTCACATCGCCGCGTACCTGGGCACAGACACCGACAAAGAGCACTGGCTACGTGGGTGGGCCGCCGGACACGATGAGGAGGAGGCCGCGCTCGCCGACCGTGGGTTCGTGGAGCTGCCATGGTAGAGAACACCCCTTTCCGGCAAGCCATGGCGCGCCACCGAGGCAGCAGTCTGGTCGATGAATTGCTCAGATCCTCACTGTGGGCCGCCGAAGCTCAATACTTCCCCGAAACTCACCCGCGGCTGATCGTGGACTCCGACGACGGTGTCTCACCTCGAGACGCACAGAGAATCGCCCTTGCGCTGACCAACGCCACCGGGCTATTCGCCCACCACCAGATCTCCCCACACATCACCCGCACGACTCACGACCTCGACCAGTCCCTCATACCCGAGCTCACTCGGCTGGTGATGACTCCCCACATGATGGTTTTCGGGCTCCCGCCCGAGCCCCGAGCGGCGAGCCATCCTCCGGAGACCGATGCCGCGTCGAGCGTGCGGGCGGCGTTGGAGTTGTCCCAGTCGCTCCCTTGCAGCGGAGAGGACTGGCTGACGGTGGAAGCATTGCTGTCGCTGCCGAGCACCTTGCGAACAGCGATCGGGTTAGTGATCTCGGTGGTGGCCGAGACGAACCGGTCGCTGGGGATCGAAGTCCAGTCCTCACTCGGCAAGGACCGTTCATTGGTGTCCCGCGAGCACGCACTCGCACTGCTCAACTCACCGCTACTGGACGAGCCCCTTTCAAAAGAAACCATCACGAGCACAGGCATTCTCGATGCCAGCAAGACGGTCCGCCGAAAGTTCTATCTCACCAGTCCTGACGATCCCGGCGACAGCGATATCTTCGGCTCGGTCATCGAGTCCGCGCTTCCGCACATCCCACCACTGCTCGGCCGAAAGGTCAGAGCACTCATCGGCTCATCGATGTACCGCGCGTCGGAGGGAGGCATACAGACGAGCTACCGCCTCTTGTCGGTTGTCCCCGAGGACGGTCGATGGGAGTGCTCGTCGCTTTGATTGCGCCCGAGTAAGCCCCTCACCGTGGCCGGCCAGATCTGCGGCTGTCCAGTGGTACCAACTGACCGGGCGCCGCCATGAGCAGGCGCAAATTCCAAGGCAGACAAGAGTTGTCGGTGCCCCAGCCTATCGTGCCTTTCATGCGGATCCTGCACAGTTCGGACTGGCATATCGGGTTCGTAGCGGATGAGATCCCGCTACTCGCAGCCCAGGAGCAGATGCTCGCGGAGATCGCCGAGCTCACTGCAGAACTCAGCGCGAGCGTGGTGATTGTCAGTGGTGACGTCTACGACAAAGAGAATCCGTCGGAGGCCGAAATCACTGTGGTCCAAGCCGCGTTCGAGCGGATCGTTGCCGGAGGCGCTCATGTGATCGTCACGGCCGGGAACCACGACTCAGCGGTGAGGTTGGGAGCAGGGGCGATGTTCACCACCTACGGTGGACTGCACTTGTTGACATCGACCGCTGGAATTGGGCATCCGGTGCTGATCGAGGACCAATATGGACCGATCGCGTTCTACGGAATTCCGTGCTTGCACTTTGCTCGGAAGGAACTCGGAGTGCCGCCAGGTCACCCGTACGCCGACTATTGGCGGGCGGCGATGGCACGCGTCCGCCGCGATCTAGAGTCGCGACCGGGCGCTCGATCTGTGGTCATCGCGCACGCTCCGGTCGCGGATCCGTCTGCCCGCGGGATTGCTCGACTTCAGACAGGCGGCAGCCCGTCAACGGTCCCCGTCGATGTCTTCGACGGCATCGACTACGTTGCCCTCGGAGACCTGCATTGGCCGCACGCCGTGTCACCGGCCGTCCGATACTCCGGATCGCCACTCCCCTACGTGTACAAGAACCGCCCCAAGACAGTCGATTTCGACCCACCTAAGTCAGTGTGCGTCGTGGATCTCGGTCCCGATGGGCTACTCACTGCGGACCCGTACCCGCTGCCAGTTCCGTCGGGTACGAAGTTGGTCGGCGGCTCTCTTCTGGAACTGTCCGCACATGAAGGCTCGCTAGACTACGTGTGTGCGACACTGACCGATCCAGTCCGACCAGTCGACGCATGGCGCCAGCTCCGCTTGCGATTCCCGTACCTGATACATATCGACTGGGTTCGGTCCGACACCGGAGATCTGATCCCGATACCGCGTGACGAGTCCGATCACGAGGTCGTCGTTATCGGCGACTCCCCGGCGGTCCATGGACCGTGGCGCGGCTTCTACGGCGAGCTTGGACACGAGTGCCTGCGCTGCGGCGCATCAGCCGAGCACCCATGCTTCCGAATCCGTTGTATCGGTGGGGCATTCACAAACAGCACCTATCACCCGGAGCGCGGGCTGACGGAAGCGGAGCTAGCCGAACTCGGCTACCTTGCCTACGACGTCGCCGACGACACCGGAGTGTGCCGTCGATTGTGGCACGACCCACGCGCGAAGCAGGCGTACGTCAAGCGCGAGGGCTGTAATCCCGTATTGACCGGCCAGCGAGACGATCCCGCATTGACACAACCAGCGGCGCGACGAGAGCCCCACCCGTGCGCGCGCCCCGGTTGCAGGAGAATCGTCGTGCCGCAGCGGGTGGGCAGACCCGCCAAATACTGCTCGATCACCTGCCGAGTTCGGGCTTACCGGGCTCGCGAGAGTTCAAATACCACGTAGCGCGAGGAGCACCTACTCTTGCCGTCAGGCAGTTCCAGGACTTCCCGGCCAATTGCGAAGCCATATACCCCAGCATCTGAGAAGATCCGCAACCCGCTGCTGGCTGGCCTGTACGTCCGGATCATCCGGATCCACACCCATCGCGCGCAGCGCCTCACGTTCCACGGAGTCCATGCATCGTTCGACGCCCCTGACGCCCACATAGGTCCCACGGCTATTTGGTTGTCCGCTGTTTCACACCTTTCAATCCCGGCAGCAGCTCTACCGGACACCAACCCGCCCCAGCTGCGCACCGTACTGCTGAAGGAGTGGGCAGTCGACATCGAGGCGGAGCCGTCGTAGCATCAGAACAGGCCGCATGTAGTAGCAACTGAACTCGTGAAACTTGATCTTCCCGGCGCTCAATACAACTGACATACTTCCTGAGCGAACGAGCTCTCCCATAACCTACCTTAGCCGGACCTAGACATCTCCTTAAGTCGAATAGCGCGGTCGCGCAAGGGCTTTCCCTGCCGGGAAGAGCCTCCGCCTATTCCGAGAAGGGTGTCCCGAGGTGCGTTCTTCCAACAACCTCACAGTCGCGCTAGACGTGGTGCGACAGCAATACCTCTGTGCCCCAACCGATGCCGCCGATCCGCGCATGAACGAGTTGCGGCACAAGAGCTATCGCGGGGACCAGACGCTGCTGTGCGCTCTGTGCTATGCGGGTATAGGTGCCGCGCCAGGCAGCGAAGTGCCGGTGATAGTGAAGGGCCGTATCGGCGGTGTCCGGCGGCCACACTTCGCGCACCCAGCGGGCCATGGACCTAGCGGTGGACAGCATGAACCGGAGTCGGAGTGGCATCTGGCGAGCAAAGAGTCCCTCGCGGTCTGGGCTCGGAACCAAGCGGATGTCGTCGACGTCCGCAGTGAAGTGTGGCTACCGAACCGCGAGCGACGCTCCGATGTCCGGGTCACATTCGCCAACGGCGACGAAGTCGCTCTTGAGGCACAGAGCTCTCCACAGACCGACGCAGCATGGACCAGTCGGCATCGCGACTACCAGACCAGCGGTGTAGTTGACGTATGGATATGGCACCCGGACAGCCCAGTTCCGTGGGTAATCCTCAGCGACACCGAGCACCCACAACAGTTATGGATGCTCGATCCCTGGAAGAGCAACATCACGCTGATGGTCGGCGCGCCGCATCCACACCAGCCCATCGCCGCCCACGACCTCAACCAACGCGTACAACACCTGCCGCCATGTACCGGAGACGAACTCCTCCCTTACGAATTCTCGCTGTCCGACATGACTTTGACGCCCCACGGGATCGAGATCCCTGCGGAACTGAGTAAGCAACTGACAGAAGAGCAGGACCGCGAACGTCGACGGCTCCAAGCGGTCGAGAACGCACGCAACCGAAGCCCACAACCGAACGCACCAACACGACTGTTGACCGCACCGACCCCATCCGGCAACACCGCTGGTGAGATCGAGGGGCTGTGGCCAGCGATCCGAGAGAAGGCCCGTCAGCTCGGTGGCGGCACAGTCTATGCGTTGCTGGTGGGGGTATGGATCGCCCGGTTGGAAGACAATACCGTCGTATTGGCCCATGAACACGCACCGTTGAGGCAGCGCCTCATCAAGCCGACACACATGGAGGTGCTACATGCGGCCGTCCGAGAGGTGCTGGGGCGTGAATACGAGATCCGCTGGGAGACTGCGGCACCGCTCCGGCCGCCAGCCGAAGAAAGTGCGCCAAGAAGGAACTCGAACCAGTCAGCGCAGCGATTCGATATCCAAGCCTCACACGTGGAGGATTTCGACAGAATCTTCGACCTTCTCCAGTTGGCCGGCGCCACCTACCGCGGTGCCAACCGCGAGTTCGTTGTCGAACATTCGACATTCACCTTCGCCCAGGTCTGGGCGTTGATCGAACTGGTTCGACACCCCGAACGACCCGTCGTCGAGACGCTATGGCGACCACAACCACCCAGTAACTAATCAACCGGCCCATCTGGACGTCGGTGGTCACACTCGCCCGAGCCCAGACACTCCGGACTTACCTGGATGTCCCCTCTATGCCGCTGGGCGCGCGTTTGCTCGGCCCGACACGTAGCCGAGCCAAGTCCGCGGGTTCTTCGGCGCCCCGGCGCGCTGGGACATTGATTCCTCTGCCGTCGCGCTAGGTTGCGCTGATGAATAGATGGCGCGAGCTCGATCCGCAATGGCGAGGCCGCATGGAGAACCTGGAGGTAGACCTTCCCAAGTGGATGGACTGGATAGGGCAACCGAACAGTCCCGCCCTCGGCAGCCAGTTGTTTGACGATGACAAACTGTGCTCGAAGTGGTCGGTGAGTCAGATGGCCTGGCAGAGCCTCATGTCGGCTACCGACCATCTAGACATGTTGAGTGACAGCATCACTCATTCGGGAGTCCGTCCTATAGCCCAGTTCACGCTTGCCAGGGCAGCGCTGTTCGCAGGCGCGCGAGCAGTTTGGATACTCGGTTCCGATGAACAGAAGGTCCGGCAGAAACATGCACTCTGGGTCGCCTACGAGGACTTCCGATATCTTCGGTATGACTGCGAAAAGCTGATGAGCAGCAGTTTGGGCAAGAAGCACACCCCCGAGACCAAGGCTGCGTATTTGGCCGAAGCTCAGGCACTGGTCGACGAGGTGAAAGAGATCGCCCGAGACAAACTGGAGTTCAGGGTGGGGAGGGGCAAGGACTGCGAGAAGATCCCGGACGACACCGACATCGTCGACTACGCCGCGCGATACACCGACCCCGAGGACTTAGGCTCAGGCGCCGCCCTCAACCACCAGTGGCGAGTTAACTCGGGATACGCACACGGGCTGGGCTGGCCGCAGCTTCTGGCACCAGCGGAGGTCATCGAAACCGAAGATGGCAAGAGATTTCGACGTGTAGTCGGAGACGATGAGTCACTTGCCCAGGGGCTTGCAGGCGCATGGCTCCTGACGCAGCGCGGATTCCGCCTCTACTGGCAACGTTCGACGGCAACAACGCTCCTCACTTCGTGAGCAGTCCGAGGTACGACCGACGGGCAGACCCAGCCAGACACTGATCAGCGCCCGGTCCAAATGACTCGGAATGGACGTTGACCGCGTCAACACCTGAGCCTAACGTTTGCGTTGTCAGTAGCGCTGAATCAAGCTGAATTGCACCGAGTTTCGCTGGTCGCAGGACTTTCCTGCGGAAATGGACGGGTTCAAATCCCCTATCCTCCGCCACAGACAGCAGGTCAGGTTCGTGTACGCGAACCTGACCTGCTGTTTTTGTCGGCAGGGCAACGGCTCAGTTGCCGAAGACCGTGCTCATGAGGTCGGTGGCCCATTTGTTCATGGGCTGAATGACATTCAGGTAGGTCCAGCGGGTGGGGCGGACGATGGTGGTGCGCCAGGCGGCGGCCAGGGCCGCGAGGATCGGGCGCAGGATTGTGCGGTAGATCGCACGGCAGGGGGTTACTACGAGTACGCCCACGATGATGGTCGCGACGTGCCAGCCGTAGGTCGCGGCGGCGCGGAGCAGGCGCCACAGAGGGTGCAGGATCCAGCGCCAGAGTTGGTAGAGCGGCCAGGCGATCAGGTATTTGCCCGCCAGATACAGCATTCGCAGGATGACGCCGGCGATCGGCAGCACGATGTTGCGCGTGAGCCAGTTCAGGGTGAGGCGCAGGATTCGGCGCCATAGGAAGGCCTCGATGGCGCGGCGCAGCGGGCGCAGGAAGTAGTCGAGGGCGAAGGCGGCCACGGGGGTGAGGACCAGGCCCCAGAGGACGTGGTGCAGGACCCAGCCCCAGAGGAAGTCCTTGACGAAGGCCCAGGCGGGGCGGAGTAGCCAATGCCGGACGAGTCGGCAGATCGGGTCGAGCAGATGATCCCAGAGGTAGGTCAGTGCGGCGGTGGTGCTGCGGCCGAGAAGTTTGATGCCCTCCCACACCAGTCGCAGCGGGATCAGCACCACAATGGCGATGAGCCGCGCGATCCACTGGCCGGGCGACGTGGAGCCGGATTGCCGCGTGCTGGATGGTGTCGTCATTGTGGTGGTTCCCCCTACTCGGTTGCCGCCGCGACTGTCTGCGCATCGGTGCGCCCGAAGTTCGAGGCGTCCAATACATTCGAACATGTCGACGCCGGGGCGCCGTGAGTAGAACTACGGCGTCCGCCTGCGCCGAATCACCCGGCTGAAGTCCCCAGTTCTCCGGCGGCACAGATGAATACCTCGTTCAGCGCGGTGCGCAACAGTTCGGTGTAGTCGTCGATATCCGGCAGCGCGGCAGTGTCGGCGTGCACCGAGACCGTGACGGTGTCACCGAGGCCGTGGACACCGTGGGTCAGGTGCATGACCGAGCCGATCGCCGGAAAACCGCCGGTGAAGCGGACGCGTGCGCCGCCGAACCGCAGGTCGGCGGGCCCGCGGTGGACGCTCGAGACCACGGTGTGTCCCGCGATCGAGTCGGGGACGGTGTCGATCGGGTAGCGGTCGACGTCGCGGCGCAGCAGTGGCGCGGGGGTGACGGCGGTGACACGGTCCTGTGCGGTCAGCAGTGGGTGGCGGGCGCGGATGCGGCGATCGGCGAGCGCCGCGGCGATCTTGTCCGCGCGGGCCAGTGGATCCGGTTCATCGATGAACAGATCGACGCCGAGGCTGCGGTAGTTGTTGTGCGCCCCTATCCGGTTGTCGGACAACGCCATCGGCACCTGAGCTCCGAGCCGGTCCACCTGCTCACCCCGCGCCGCCAGATAGCGTTCGAGCGCGATCGAGACAGCGGTCAGCGCGACCACGGTGACGGTGCGATCCCGAATCCGCATCCGCGCGGCATCGCAGACGATCATCCGCACCTGATGGACCTCCGATTGCCGATCGGCCGAATCGCCATCGACCGCGTCCGACCGGTTCACCAGACTCGGCGTGAACCCGGGGCCCGGCCCCGGAATCTTTCCCGCAGTGGTCAATTCGGCCAGCTCCCGCTGGGCCCGGAAGGCCTGGTAGCCCAGGACCACCGTGCGCGAGAACTGCAACGGCATCCGCAGCAGCGCCAGCGCCGAACGCACAGGTACGGGATCCACCGGCACCAATTCCATTGCCGCAGTACCGATCCGTCGACCGACACGTGCCACCCCGCCAACCGAAGCACGCGCCGTGGCAACCGGCTCGATCGGATCGGACTCGGCGAACAGCGCCCTGGCGATCTCGGCCCCGCGCCGCCCGTCGGCCAGCGCATGCGATAGCTGCAGCACCACCACCATGGCGAGTCCCGGCCCGCCCCGCGGCGCGCCTTCGATACCGCGGAAGACGTGCAACCGCCACGGCCGCTCCGTCGCGTCCACACCGGTACCGAGCAGTTTGCCGAGTGCTGTGCACACACCCGGCCAATTCGCTTCCGAAAGGAAATGTTCCACAAATTGCTCGGCACGGAAATCGCACCGAACCCATGACGGATAGTCCAGATCTCCCGGCAGCTCGCGCAGCCGGACGCGCAGATCGGCAATGCGCGCACTGCGCCGCGCGACGAACTCGCGCAGTTCCGCGCCGAGACATCCCGAATCGTCGAAGCAATAGAGCAAGAACAGGTCATTACGAGTGCGGCTCGACAGCCAGTACATCGTGGCGTCCTGGGCTGCCAACGTACTCACGAGTCGACGATATGACACCGGTTACCGGGGGCGGCGGTCAGCACCGGCAAGAACTGATTGATCTTGTTTCGCATTGGTCTCGTTCCACATTGCCTTCGGGAAAGCTATCGATTCCGACCCGATCCCCTGCTACCGTCTGTAGTAGAACTCATACCACCACTCACCCAGGGCGGGGGTGTCGGCTATGGCTATTGACGTAGGTCGCAAGGTGGGCGAACAAGCCCATTCCTTCGACGAGCGATATCAGGCTGCCAGGTTCATCAAGCGGTCGATCAACAAGGTCTTCCCGACTCACTGGTCGTTCCTTCTCGGCGAGATCGCGCTCTACAGCTTCATCATCCTGGTGCTTTCCGGCACCTATCTGACGCTGTACTTCGACCCATCAATGGCCGAGGTCACCTACAACGGCGCCTACCAGCCGCTGCGCGGGGTGTCCATGACCCGCGCCTACGAGACGTCGCTGAACATCTCCTTCGAGGTCCGCGGCGGTCTGTTCGTGCGCCAGGTCCACCATTGGGCCGCACTGCTTTTCGCGGCCTCCATCATCGTGCACCTGTTCCGGATCTTCTTCACCGGCGCGTTCCGCAAGCCGCGCGAGGCGAACTGGGTGCTCGGCTCGCTGCTGCTGATCCTGGCCATGTTCGAGGGGTACTTCGGCTACTCGCTGCCGGACGACCTGCTCTCCGGCACCGGCCTGCGGGCGGCGTTCTCGTCCATCACGCTCGGCATTCCGGTCATCGGCACCTGGATGCACTGGCTGATGTTCGGCGGCGACTATCCGGGCAACATCATCATTCCGCGCCTGTTCATCGCGCACGTGCTGCTGTTCCCGGGCATCATGCTCGCGCTGATCGCCGCGCATATCGCGCTGGTCTGGTATCAGAAGCACACCCAGTTCCCGGGTCCGGGCCGCACCGAACGCAATGTGATCGGCACCCGCATTGTGCCGGTGTTCTCGCTGGATCAGGGCGCGTTCTTCGCCTTCACGCTCGGTGTCGTCGCACTGCTGGGCGGCCTGCTGCAGATCAACCCGATCTGGGCCTTCGGCCCGTACAGCCCGGCCAAGGTATCGGCGGGCACCCAGCCGGACTTCTACATGATGTGGACCGACGGCATGATGCGCCTGATCCCGCCCTGGGAGCTGTATCCGGGCCGCTATACCGTGCCCGCACCGTTCTGGGGGGCGCTGATCATGGGCCTGGTGTTCACGGTGCTGATCGCCTATCCGTGGATCGAACGGCGCCTGACCAAGGACACCGCGCACCACAACCTGCTGCAGCGACCGCGTGACGTGCCGGTCCGCACCGCGATCGGCGCGATGGCGATCACCTTCTACGTGGTGCTGACGCTGTCCTGCGTAAACGACATCATCGCCTACAAATTCGACGTCTCGCTGAACGCGACCACCTGGGTCGGCCGGATCGGCATTCTGACCCTGCCGGCGCTGGCCTACTTCGCCGCCTACCGCATCTGCCTTGGCCTGCAGCGCAGCGACCGCGCGGTGCTGGAGCACGGCATCGAGACGGGCATCATCAGGCGGATGCCGCACGGTGAGTACATCGAGATCCACCAGCCGCTCGGTCCGGTCGACGAGCATGGTCATCCGATCCCCTTGGAATACCAGGGCGCGACGGTGCCGAAGAAGATGAACAAGCTGGGGTCGGCAGGCAAGCCGGGCATCGGCGGATTCTTCCGGCCCGATCCATGGCAGGAGTCCCAGCGCCACCGGGCGGACGAGCATGAGGAAGAGCGCAAGCAGCTCGCCGTTCTACGCCGCGCCCAAGAGCAGCAGACCGACGGCCACGGCGGCAACGGCCAGGCCCACTGAGAGAGCTACTGGCGACTCGCGAAGGCCCCGAGTCCGTGCCGACCCGGGGCCCGTGCTGATCGGTTCAGACGTGACTGTTGTCAGGCGCGTCCGAACTCCCCCTGTGACACTCCCGTTAGGAATACGTCCCACTCGCCTGGCGTGAACGCCAACAACGGACCATAGCCGTTGTCCTTGGTGTCGCGGACCGCCACATTGCCGTCACCGAGAAAAGCGACTTCCACGCAGTTCCCGTCGGGGCCACTGTGCGTGCTCTTGCGCCACACAGCTCCCGTCAAGTCAACCTCCACGGCACTAGCTCCTTTGCTGCGTCGAGAACGAGAATTTTCTTCTGACATCGTTCTAACTAGCACCGGCATCCGGCGCGGAACGCCGAATCCCGCGGTGCGCCTTGCCAAAGCGCGCGACTTTCACGGTGCGTCGTGATCGCACTGCACTTCTAGGCGATTTATCCTCGCGGGGTCGCCCCCGCGCGATAAACAGTAGCAGGTTCAACGAGAATTTGCCGATCTCTTGCCCATTCAGTCATCGCATTTGCCAATCTTGCGAATGTGAAAAAGTTGCGGAGCCATTGCCGGCAGACGATATTCATTCCCATGTTTGCTGGACAGCAAACTTTTTGCGGATGTGATTGCTCCGTGATCCGTCAATAAATCGGGGTCGACCCGATCGCGTGGACGACCCCGGCAACTGCCGTGGATGATGGGCTGCATGGTCGAACGTCCCCGCGACGAGGCAGGTCGCGCCCGTAATCCCCGCCCACGCGACCGGTTCGGGCGGCCGCTACCGGTCGGCAGCGTGGGGGTGCCGCGAATTCCGGACGACCTGAATCTGCCACCCCAGCAAACTCTTTCGTTCGCTCAGCAACTGCTCGATGACGGTCTGGCATTCAACGCGCACGAGGTACTCGAGGCCGCGTGGAAGAACGGGCCGTTCGCCGAAAGGATGCTGTGGCAGGGGCTCGCCCAATATGCGGTCGGGCTCACGCACATCCAGCGGGAGAATCCGAAGGGCGCGCGCACGCTGCTCACCCGCGCGGTGACGCGGCTGCGCGCCTTCGCACCGGATTCGAGCACCCCGGTGCCGTACGGAATCGACCGCGCCGGTCTGATCGCGCACGCCGAGACGCTGTTGGCCGCGCTGGACAACGGAACACCGATTCCCGAAGACCGGCTCAGGCCGCACCTGCGGATCCGGTGATCGGGGGCCGCAGCCCCTACGATGGCAACCGTGCCCGCAACCTCCCGAACTCCGGCAGGCCGGTACGCGCCGAGCCCATCCGGCGATCTGCACGTCGGAAATCTGCGCACGGCCGTGCTGGCCTGGTTGTTCGCGCGGTCGACCGGACGACGCTTCCTGATCCGGATCGATGATCTGGATCGGGTGCGGCCCGGGGCCGAACAACGCCAGCTGGCGGATCTCGCCGCGATCGGATTGGACTGGGATGGTCCCGTCGTCCGGCAAAGCGACCGGCTGGCGCACTACGCGGCGGCCATCGATCGGCTCACCGCCGCCGGACTCACCTACGAGTGCTATTGCACCCGAAGGGAAATCCAGCAGGCCGCCACCGCACCGCACGGCCCTCTCGGCCACTACCCGGGCACCTGCCGGAACCTGACCGAGGCGCAGCGGGCCGCACATCGCGCCGACGGCCGCCCGCCCGCGCTGCGCTTGCGCGCGCAAGCCGGCGAATTCGAGATCGTCGACGAATTGCACGGGCGCTACCGCGGCCCGGTCGACGATGTGGTGCTGCGGCGCGGCGACGGCATTCCGGCCTACAACCTGGCCGTCGTCGTGGACGATGCCGAACAGGGCATCGACCAGGTGGTCCGCGGCGATGACCTGCTGCCGTCGACACCGCGCCAGGCCTATCTCACGACCCTGCTCGACCTCCCGGTTCCGTGCTACGCACACGTGCCGCTGGTTTTGAACAAGGAAGGAAAGCGGCTGGCCAAACGAGACGGCGCGGTAACACTCGCCGACCAACTCGCTCTCGGCAACACACCCGATCGGGTGGCGGCGGCGCTGGCCTGTTCACTGGGCTATCCGCCGGTGCCGCCCGCCGAGCTGCTCATCGGATTCGACCCGGCCAATCTGCCCAAGGAACCTTGGGCACTCGACGAGAATGGGTTGTTGCAACCCGCGCGATGTCCGTAACGTACGCAATCGACCGATCTACTGATCACTGACGAGGACACATATATGACAAGCGGTGGGTACGACCCCAACCAGTATCCGCAAGGCGGGCAGCCGTATGGGCAGCAGTACCCGCAGGGCGGCCAGCAGTACCCGCAGGGCGGCCAGCCCCAGTACGGGCAGCAGCCGCCGCAGTACGGCCAGCAGCCCCAGTACGGGCAGCAGCCGCAATACGGACAACAGCCCCAATACGGGCAGCAGCCGCAGGATTCCTACGGCCAGCAGCCCTACCCGCAGCAGTACGGTGAATACGGCCAGCAGGGCTTCGGTGCGGGCCAGCCGGGTGAGCTGCTGCCCCGGTTCGGCGCCAGGTTCATCGACATGCTGATCGTCCTGATCCCGGCCTACATCATCGATCTCATCCTGTCGAAGGTCGGAATCATCGGCTCGATTCTCGGCTTCATCGTGGTCGTCGGCGGCCCCATCGCATACTTCGTGCTGATGGAGACCAATATGGGCACCACGCTGGGCAAGAAGATCCTCGGCCTGCGCGTCGTCGCCCCCGGTGGCGCCGCCAAGATCACCCCGGAGGTTTCGCTCAAGCGCAACCTCTACCTGGTCGCCAATATCATTCCGTGCCTGGGCCAGCTGGCCGCGCTCGGCATGGCGATCTACATCGCGGTCACCATCGAGCAGGACCCGAACAAGCAGGGCTGGCACGATAAGTTCGCTGGCGGCACCCAGGTCGTCAAGGCCTGATCAGGTCGCAGACCCTGGATAAAAGCTCAGGGGCGCTCCCGAAAACGGGAGCGCCCCTGATGTTTTTCGAAAGCGGCTACTTCGTCGCTGTCAGCGCGACGTCGAGCACGATATAGGCGATCCAGAGCACGATGGCAACAGCGCCGATCCAGATTCCGGCCAGGGCCATACCGCGGCCTTGCTGGCCGCTCTCCTTGATCTGATTCAGCGCGATGACACCGAGGATGATTCCGACGATCGCGCCGATACCGCAACTGCACAGCCCGATTATCGAGGCGATCAGTGAACCGATCGCGAGCCCGTTGTTCCCCTGCGGCTGCTGCGAATATCCGTACGGCTGATACGCGTTCGGGTAGGCCGGGGTCTGCGGGTACGGCTGCTGCCCACCGGCGACCGGCTGCTGCGGGTAGCTCGGATACTGCGGCTGCTGGGCTGGCTGCTGCGGGTACTGCGGCGCCGAAGGGTACTGCGGAACCGATCCGGGCGGTTGGGCTGCCGGATACTGCGGTACCGACCCCTGGCCGCCAGCTTCCGGCGACACGCCTTCGCCGCCGTACTGCTTCCACCACTCGTCGGAATCGCCGGGATTCGTCATTGCTACAGCCTATTCCACAACCTGGTTGGATGAAGCGCGTGAGTGAGTCCAAAACAGTTGAAGAACACCCAGGATCTGGGGGCCCCGCGGCGGCCCACGCGGCATTCGCCGTCGCCGCGCGGGGCTACTACACGCCCGTCGTCGCACTGTTCACCGCGACGCTGATCATCTCCAATATCTGCGCCACCAAGGGCGTCCAGTTCTTCACCGATCATTCGGTGAAACTCGGGCCCATCGAGATCCTGCCGATCTCCACCGATGGCGCATGGTTCCTGTTCCCCCTCGCCTACATCATCGGCGACGTCCTCAGCGAGGTTTACGGCTTCAAGGCAGCCCGCCGGGCCATCTACTACGGTTTCGCCATTCTGCTGCTGGCGGTCGTCTGCTTCCAGATCGCCATCGAGATGCCCGCCGCGACCTTCTACGACAATCAGGAAGCCTTCCGGTCCGTCATCGGCACCACCCCGCAGCTGGTCGCCGCCGGACTGTCCGGATACTTCGTCGGCGAGATGCTCAACTCCGCGGCGCTGGTGCTGATCAAGGAGAAGACCAAGGAAAAGCATCTGTGGGCCCGTTTGATCGGCTCCACAGTCGTCGGCGAATTCGGTGACACGCTGATCTTCTGCTCGATCGCGGCCACCGCCATCGGCATCGATAGCTGGGGACAGTTCGTGAACTACGTGATCGTCGGCTTCATCTGGAAGACGCTCGCCGAGGTCATCGTGCTGCCGATCACCTACCGGGTAATCGGCTTCCTGAAGAAGCACGAGCCGAGCTACGCGCCCCGCGAAACTACCGCACTGTTGAGCTGAAAACCGTTGTGCGCATTCGGACCTACGGGGTCCGGATGCGCCCTTTCCAGCGGCCCAGCGTTTCGGCCTTGTATTCGTCGAAGTAACCGCCCTCGATGCTCTCGCGGATCCGGTCGACGAGCCGGATCGTGTAGCGCTCGTTGTGGATCGTGCACAACGTCGAGGCCAACATCTCCTTGGCCTTGAACAGGTGGTGGATGTAGGCGCGGGTGTAGTTGGCGCAGGTGTAGCAGTCGCAGGTGTCGTCGATCGGGGTGAAATCGCGGCGGAATCGGGCGGTATTGATATTGAATCTGCCTTCGGCGACATAGATGGCCGCATTGCGCGCGACCCGGGACGGGTTCACGCAGTCGAAGGTGTCCGCGCCGTTCTCCACCGCGACGAAAACGTCCTCCGGCTCGCTGATGCCGAGCATATGCCGCGGCTTGTCCTCGGGCAGTTCGTCACAGCACCAGCCGACGATGGCGCCGAGGTTGTGCTTCTCCAGCGCGCCGCCGATGCCGTAACCGTCGAAACTCGTTCCGGCGCTGCCCCGGATCGATTCCAGCTCCCGGCATGCCTTGCGGCGCAGGTCTTCGTACTGTGCGCCCTGGATCACCGCGAACAGCGCCTGATACGGGCGATGCGTGCGCGCGGCGGTCAGCCGTTCGTGCTCGTCGATGCAGCGCTGCGCCCATTCGTGCGTGCGCTGTAGCGATTTCTCTTGGTAGGCACGGGTATTGAGCAGGGTGGTCAGCTCGTCGAAGGCGAACATGATGTCCGCGCCGAGCCGATGCTGGATGCCCATCGAAACCTCCGGCGTGAACCGGTGTTTCGAGCCGTCCAGATGGGAGCGGAAGGTGACGCCGTCGTCGTCGACGATCGCCAGGCGCTCCTTGCCCGCGGCGATCACATCGTCGCTGCGCACGTCGACCGCCTCCATGGCCAGCACCTTCTTGAAGCCGACGCCGAGCGACATCACCTGGAAGCCGCCGCTGTCGGTGAAGGTCGGGCCCGGCCAGTTCATGAACTTGCTCAGCCCACCGGCCTCGTCCACGATGTCCGAACCCGGCTGCAGATAGAGGTGGTAGGCATTGGCCAGCAACGCCTGAGCGCCGAGTTCCTTCATGGTCTCCGGCAACACCGCCTTCACGGTGGCCTTCGTACCGACCGGAATGAACGCCGGAGTCGCGATCTCACCATGCGGCGTCGCGATCACCCCCGACCGCCCGTGCCGCCCCTCGAGACGGGACCTGACGGCGAACGAGAACGATGCGGGATCTGACACGTTGTCCATACTCTCAGGCCCACTCCGCCCGCGGCATTCGAGCGTAGTCGAATGGTTGCTCACCGATCTCGCGGAACAACCATTCGACTCCCCTCGATTGCGGCCCCGGGATTTCAGGCGTCCGCGGCGGCCGCGGCGAACTGGGCGTTGTAGAGGCGGTAGTAGGCGCCGCGCTCCTCCAGCAAACGCTCGTGGGTGCCGTGTTCGACGATGCGGCCCGCCTCCATGACGACGATCAGGTCGGCGTCGCGGATGGTGGACAGGCGGTGCGCGATCACGAAGCTGGTGCGGTCGCGGCGCAGGGCCGCGGTCGCGTGCTGGACCAGCGCCTCGGTGCGGGTGTCGACCGAACTGGTCGCCTCATCGAGGACCAGGATGGACGGCTTCGCCAGGAAGGCGCGGGCAATGGTGATCAGCTGCTTCTCGCCCGCGCTGACACCCGAACCCTCCTCGTCGATGATCGTGTCGTAGCCGTGCGGCAGCGCGTGTACGAAACGGTCGACGTAGGCGGCCCGAGCGGCGTCGAGGATATCCGCCTCGCTCGCATTCGGATTGCCGTAGGCGATGTTCTCCCGGATGGTGCCCTTGAACAGCCAGGTGTCCTGTAGCACCATGCCGATCCTGGACCGCAGGTGATCGCGGGTGATCTCGGTGATATCCACGCCGTCGATGGTGATGGTGCCCGCGTCGAGTTCATAGAAGCGCAGCAGCAGATTGACCAGCGTGGTCTTGCCCGCACCGGTCGGGCCGACGATGGCGACCACGTGACCCGGCTCGGCGACCAGCGACAACCGCTCGATGACCGGCGTCTCCGGTTCGTACCGGAACGAGACCGCCTCGAATTCGACCCGGCCCCGATCGACCGGACGGGTGTTCTCCATGACCGGATCCGGCGACTGTTCCTCGGCGTCGAGGATCTCGAAGATCCGCTCGGCCGAGGCGACACCGGATTGCAGCAGGTTGGCCATGGCGCCGATCTGGGTCAGCGGCTGGCTGAACTGCCGGGAGTACTGGATGAAGGCCTGCACCTCGCCGAGCGACAGATTGCCGGTCGCCACCCGCAGGCCGCCGACCAGCGCCACCAGCACGAAGTTCACATTCCCGAGGAACATGATGGCGGGCATGATCAGCCCGGAGATGAACTGCGCCTTGAAGCTCGACTCGTAGAGATCGTTATTGCGCTTATCGAATTCCTGGCCGACCTCGCGGTTGCGGCCGAATGAGGTCACCACCTCGTGCCCGGTGAAGGCCTCCTCGACCTGGGCGTTCACCATGCCGGTGTACTTCCACTGGTTGACGAAGTGCGGCTTGGAGCGCTTGGCGATCTGCGCGGTGACCACGATGGCGGCGGGCACGGTGAGCAGGGCGATCATCGCGAGCAGCGGCGAGATCCAGAACATCATGATCAGGATGCCGAGCACCGAGAAGACCGACAGCAGCAGCTGACTCATGGTCTGCTGCAGGCTCTGCGAGACATTGTCGACATCGTTGGTGACGCGGCTGAGCAGGTCACCACGCGGCGTGGAATCGAAGTAGCGCAATGGAAGTCGGTGGATCTTGTCCTCGACGTCGCTGCGCAGCCGCTTCACCGTGCGGTTGATGACGATATTGAGCAGGAACGATTGCAGCCAGCTGAAGACCGAGGCGCCGATATAGAGCAGCAACACCAGCATCAGAATCCGGCCGACCGCGCCGAAGTCCACACCCACACCCGGGGTGACATCCATCGCGCCGAGCATGTCGGCGAAGGTGTTGTTGCCCGAGGCCCGCAGGCGCTGGATCGCCTCTTCCTTGGTGATGCCGCTGGGCAGCTGTCGGCCGACCACACCGTCGAAGACCAGATTGGTGGCCTTGCCGAGGATGTACGGGCCGAGCGTATTCAGCACCACCGAGACGATCGCCAGCCCGACGATCGCACCGACATACCCGCGCTCGGGCGCCAACCTGCGCAACAGCCGCTTCAGCGACGGACCGAAAGACTTCGCCTTCGCATCCGGCGCACCGGGGTTCACCGCTCCGGGTCTCATCGGCTCTCCTCCTGCCGGGTGCGATACCCGTCCCCGGTCGGATCGGGCAGCGATCCGATGCGCTTGGCGAGGGCGACTCCCGCGACCTCCTCGGCGCCGAGCTGCGAGGCGACGATTTCCTGGTACTCCGCGCAATCGCGCATCAATTGCTCATGGGTGCCGATCCCGGCCATCGCGCCGTCCTCGAGCACCACGATCTGATCGGCATCGCGGATGGTGGTAACCCGTTGCGCCACAATGATCACCGAGGCAGCCCTGGTCTCCGGTCGCAATGCCTCGCGTAGTCGGGCATCGGTGGCGACGTCCAGTGCGGAGAACGAGTCGTCGAACAGGTACACCCGGGGCTTTTTCACCAGCGCCCGAGCGATGGCCAGCCGCTGACGCTGCCCGCCGGAAACGGTGGTGCCGCCTTGCGCGACCGGAGTTTCCAGGCCCTGCGGCATATTGCGCACGAAGTCGGCGGCCTGGGCGATTTCCAGACATCGCCACAGTTCCTCATCGGTCGCATTCGGATTGCCGTAGCGCAGGTTGCTCGCCACGGTTCCGGAGAACAGGTACGCCTTCTGCGGTACCAGGCCGATCTGTTCGCGCAGTAGTTCGAGTTCGATATGGCGGACATCGGTGCCGCCGACGTAGATCGCCCCGTCGGTCACATCGATGAGCCGGGGAATCAGGTTGAGCAGCGTGGTCTTGCCCGCGCCGGTGGATCCGACGATGGCCGTGGTGGTGCCCGGCTCAACCTGGAACCGGATGGCCGAGAGCACCGGCTTGTCCGCACCGGGAAAGGCGAATTCGGCGAATTGCAGATCGACCAGCGCCGGATCGCCCTTGAACGGCTGCGGTAGCCGCGGCGGCGCCACCGAGGTCTCGGTATCGAGCACCTCACCGATCCGGTCGGCCGAGACGGCCGCGCGCGGCGCCATCATGGCCAGGAACGAGGCCATCATGACGGCCATCAGGATCTGCATGATGTAGGACAGCATCGCGGTGAGCGAGCCGATCTGCATCTGGCCGTCGTTGATCAGATGCCCGCCGAACCAGATCACCGCGACCGCGGTGACATTGCTGATCAGCATCACCAGCGGGAACATCAGCGCCATCAACCGACCGACCCGCAGTGCGCTGTCGGTGAGTTCGGAGTTGGCCACCCCGAAGCGCCAGGTCTCCTGGCGCTCGCGCACGAATGCGCGCACCACCCGGATGCCGGTGATCTGCTCGCGCAGTACGCGATTGACCTCGTCGATCCGGTGCTGCATAGCGCGGAAGCCCGGCACCATCTTGGCGACGATGGCGCCCATCGAGATGGCCAGCGCGGGCACCGCGATGAGCAGCAGCCAGGACAGCCCGAGGTCCTCGCGCAATGACATGAAGATGCCGCCCACACACATGATCGGCGCCATCACCAGGATGGTCGCCGACATCACGATGAGCAGCTGAACCTGCTGAATGTCGTTGGTATTGCGGGTGATCAGCGACGGTGCGCCGAACATGCCGACCTCGCGGGCGGAGAAGGTGCCGACCCGGTGCAGCACGGCCCCGCGCAGATCCCGGCCCGCACCCATGGCGGCCTGCGCGCCGAGGTAGACCGAGCAGGCGGACGCGATGATCTGCACACCGGTGACCGCGAGCATCAACAGACCGGTGGTCCAGATGTAGCCGAGATCGCCCTTGGTGACGCCGTTATCGATCAGGTCGGCATTCAAGGTCGGCAGGTACAGCATCGCGATGACGGCGATCAGTTGTAGGCCGACGACCCCCGCCAGTTGCGCCCGGTAGGGCGCGAGATAGGTGCGAAGCAGTCTGATCAGCATGATGAAAAGGAGGCTACCGGGAAACCGTGATATCCGTCGCGCGGTTTCCTGACCAGCACCGATGCCCTGAATTCGGGCCGATCACCGGCCGCGGAGAACAGTGACTTCCCGCGAGTCCTTCCGCCTGCGTGACTCCATTCGAATTATCGCCGCGCCCAGGCACCGGGATCCGCGGTCAGCGTCTCGACGAAGCCCGGAAGCCGGTTCTGCGCGATGTCGTCGATGGACACATTCTCCAGTACCGCACGGATATTCACCCGCAGCGCGATCCACACCCGCTGCAACGGTTCGGCCGCGCCCGGATACCGCACATCCTCCGGACGCTCACCGCGCACCGAGGCCAGCGGGCCCTCGATCGCGCGGATCACATCGGCGATGGAGATCCGCGCGGCCGGGCGGGCCAGCCAGTAGCCGCCGTCCGGGCCGCGCCTACTGGTCACCAGATCGGCTCTGCGCAATTCGGCGAGTACGGTCTCGAGCACCTTGGGCGGGATGTGCTGTGCGGTCGAAATCGCCTCGGCCTTCACTACCGGCGCGACCTGGACAGCGGTCGCACCGATCACGGCTTTGTCGGCCTGTGGTGCGCGTGCGATTTCCAACAAGGTCCGCACCGCGTAGTCGACCCTCGCGGTGATGTGCACAGCTGCGACTCCCTGGCGTATTAGGTGTGCAACGAATCTACGCGGTGTGGCAGCCGGTCAGCACACAGGTGGCCGCGTCCAGCAGTGTGCGTTCCACCACGGAATCCTCGACGCCGGGCACGAGTTCGGTGGACAGCAGCGCCACCCCGAGAACCTCCAGGGCCGCACTGGCGCGGAGCTTGGCCACGTCGTCGGCGTCGGGTCCGGCGAGCCATTCGCGCAGCACCCGGGTGGAGTCCAGGAGGTCCGGATACCGGTCGGCCATCACATTGATGATCGCGACGGTGTCGCGGACACACAGCGCGCCGGCGTCGCGGTGGCGAATCATGCCGCGCAAATAGGTGCGCAGAATGGCGCGCACCCCTTCGGCGTCATGCGGGACCGCATCGATATCCTCGATCACCGCGCGCATGTGGTCGATGATCGGATCGATGATCGCAAGGAGTAGATCGAACTTCGAGGCGTAGTGATAGTAGAGCGAAGCCTTTGTGATTCCTACCGCATCCGCGACCTCGCGCAGGCTCGTCTGCTCGAATCCCTTGGCGCCGAACAGCTTCACCGCGGCGTCGCGAATTGCCATTTTTGTGCCGCCACCTGCGACAACGGCGTCGCCCGCGTCACGAACGGTCATGGGATGATCCTCTCATCGCTTCTACGCTGAGCTAACGTTGCCGCCAGAATTGAGGTTGTACCTCCGCTTAGCTCCTAGGTATTCTACCTACCGCACGGTAGGCAGAAAGCGTCAATTGGAGGCGGGGCACTAGCAGGGCAACCCCGCAAGTGTTGTCTACGTGCCATGAATCAGCACGTACTCAGCCATCCGTAGCGCCTGCCTACAGGTCGCTCGAAAAGGTTCGCTAGGAGAACTTCTCGTGTCCGTTTATCTGTACAGATGGGGAAAGTTCGCTTTCCGAAGAAAATGGATAGTGCTTCCGGTCTGGCTTGTCCTGTTCCTGCTGCTCGGCGGCCTCGGCGCGCAGCTGAAGGAGCCGATGACCAATGACTTCAGCATGCCGGAGCTGCCGTCCGCCCGTGCCAACGACATTCTCGACAAGCACTTTCCCGGTGCCTCCGACGCCTTCAAATTCGACGCCGTCACCGGCACCTATGTCATCGCCGCGCCCGAAGGTCAGAAGCTGACCGATCCGGCGAACCGCGCGGCGGTGGAGGCGTTCATCGCGAAACTCGGCACGCTCGACATCGTCGACCACAGCAAGCCGGTGATGAATCCCATTGAGGCCGCGGAGAAGTCGGGATGCATCACCAGCCCCGATCCGTCCAAGTGCAGTGGCGCACCGCTGAACGTGCTGAACAAGACCGCTCCCGATTCGGTCGCCTTCTTCAGCGTCCCGTTCACCATCAAGAAGTTCACCGACGTCACCGACGAGCAGCGCGCAGCGGCCTACGACGTCGCGAGCGACGCACGCAACGCCGGTCTCCAGGTGGAGATGAGCGGCTCGATCGCGCAGAAGAACGAGGGACCAAGCGGTAAGTCCGAGCAGATCGGCATGGGCATCGCGCTCATCGTCATGATCATCGCGTTCGGCGCCATCGTGGCCGCCTTCGTGCCGATCGTCACCGCGATCGTCGGCCTCGGCGCGGCCACCTCGCTGATCTTCCTCGGTACCGCGATCATCGAGGTGCCCAGCTTCACGACCTTCCTCGCGTCCATGATCGGCATCGCCCTTTCGATCGACTACGCGCTGTTCATCGTGTCGCGGTACAAACATGAACTGGCAGTGCAGGATTCGCCGGAAGAGGCGGCCGGTACCGCGCTCGGCACGGCGGGTTCCGCGGTGGTCTTCGCCGGTCTAACCGTCATCATCGCGCTCGGCGGCCTCAGCATCGTCGGCGTGCAGTTCATGACGTTCATGGGCCTGGGTGGCGCGATCGCCGCCGCGTTCGCGGTGCTCACCGCCATCACGCTGATGCCAGCGCTGCTCGGTGCGTTCGGCCGGTTCCTGTTCAAGCCGAAGCTGCCGCTCATCGCCCAGCACGATCCCGAGGACGACAAGTCCGTCACCAACGGCATGCGCTTCGCCCGCCTGATCGGCCGGGCGCCCGCGGTGACCCTGCTGCTCAGCGTGGTCGTGCTCGGCCTGCTCGCCGCGCCCGCCGCTGGCCTGAACCTGGGTCTGCCCGGTGACGACAGCCAGCCGAAGACCTCCACCGTGCGCAAGGCCTACGAGCTGCGCACCGCGGGCTTCGGTGAGGGCAGCAATGGTGTGCTGAACGTCGCGGTCGACCTCACCAAGGTGCCCGCCGAGCGCCGCGAGGCCGCGGTCGACGCGCTGCGGTCCAAGCTCGCGTCCTATTCGGGCATGGACTACGTGACCGAGCCCAAGTGGAGTGGTGAGGACAAGGCGGGCGCGCTGCTCGACGGCGTGCCGAAGTCGGGTCCGAACAACCAGGCCACCAAGGATCTGGTCAGTGACGCCCGCGACGCCGAGGCGCAGATGCAGTCCGAGTTCGGCATCGAATACGGCATCACCGGCACCACGGCGATCTTCGCCGATGTCGACCACGTGCTGCTGAGCAAGATCGTGCCCTACCTGGCGATTGTGGCCGGTGCCGCATTCCTGCTGCTGATCCTGGTATTCCGCTCGATCCTGGTGCCGCTCACCGCGGCGCTCGGGTTCCTGCTGTCCATGGCGGCCACCTTCGGCGCCACGGTGCTGATCTTCCAGCAGGGCAAGCTGGGTCTGATCGAGGATCCGCATCCGCTGGTCAGCTTCCTGCCTATCATGCTCATCGGCCTGGTGTTCGGCCTGGCCATGGATTACCAGGTGTTCCTGGTGACCCGGATGCGCGAGGAATTCGTCAACGGCAAGTCGCCGAAGGATGCGATGGTCGCCGGTTATCACCACGGCGCCCGGGTCGTCACCTCGGCCGCGGTCATCATGATCTCGGTGTTCGGCTCGTTCCTGCTGGAATCCGATGTCACGGCGAAGTCGTTCGGCTTCGCGCTGGCGGCGGGCGTGCTGATCGACGCGTTCATCGTCCGGATGGTCGTGATCCCGTCGCTGCTGGTGCTGATGGGCAAGTGGTCCTGGTGGATTCCGAAGTGGCTGGACCGGATCCTGCCGGATATCGACGTCGAGGGCGCGAAGCTGCGTGAGCTGCAGCAGCGGTCCGCGGAGACGGTGCAGGTGCCGGTCGGCGTCAGCTGATCGGAGCCGACTTCCTCGGCCCCGCACCCGGTTTCGGGTGCGGGGCCGAGTGCGTTTCACACGGGCCGCGCGGGCAGCCGGTGCGGGGCGATTGAGCTTCGAATTCATCGCGCTTCCACTGGAATTCGGATCCGTTGACCGAATTCCAGTGGGAGCCCGGCTATTACTGGCTAGGCTCGGGAAGGTTGCATTCGGCGACCTTCGGGTTCACACCCATGTAATTCAGCGGACCGGCCAGCGCCGTCACGGCGATGGTGCCGAAGCCCGCGCAGTTGATCGGGGCGGTTTCGAGGTAGTGGCGCTGACCCGCGGCGATTACGCCGACCATCAGCCAGGCCATGAAAAGGAGTCCTAGAAGTCGCGTGCCAGCGGCATGCGCTGGCCTCGGGCTGGTCACACGCTCGCGCATAGTCATCGCTTCCTTTCGCACTCGCGTACCACGCGGGGTACCCGCATGCCAGACGATCACTCTTCTGTCCGATGAGCGCTTGTGCGGATCACCTCGATCGGCACGGTAGGCACCGTTTTCGGGAATCCGACCCGTTTAATCGGGACACCTACTTTTCGGGCGGAGGTCCCCGTCTAAGGACTCGGTTGCGGGACGTTGCAGTCGGCGATCTTCGGATTCACGCCCATGTAGTTGAGCGGCCC
The DNA here is from genome assembly GCF_048910785.1 of Nocardia nepalensis. Classification (NCBI taxonomy): domain Bacteria; kingdom Bacillati; phylum Actinomycetota; class Actinomycetes; order Mycobacteriales; family Nocardiaceae; genus Nocardia; species Nocardia nepalensis. The sequence goes on from NZ_JBKBET010000003.1 coordinate 120,535, forward strand.
GGCGAGAACGGTGAGGGCGATCGTGCCGAATCCGGCACAGTTGATCGGACCGCTGTCGAAATAGTGGCGCTGTCCGGCCGCGACAACGCCGATGACCAACCAGATCACGATCAGCACGCTGCCAAGTTTCATCTCGCCCATATCTCTCCCGCGGATCGCGCGCACGCGGTTGGTTGTTCGGCGAATTATCGCATCGCACCCGGCCGGCATTCGGTCATTCGGCACATATCCGGCACGCGAGTGGGCGCGCCCGACCGCACGGCATGTCGCCGCCCGGCAGAGCACGCCCTGAGTTCCGAGGGTGGCCGAACCCCCGTGACTCAGCCCTCAGTCGCTACTGACTGGGTTGCGGCACTTTGCAGTCCGCGATCTTCGGATTCACACCCATATAGTTGAGCGGTCCGGCGATCACCGTCACCGCGATCGTGCCGAACCCAGCGCAGTTGACCGGGCCGCTATCGAAATAGTGCCGCTGCCCCGCGGCGACAACGCCGATAACCAGCCAGATCAGTACCAGCAGACTGCCGAATCGGAAATAGGGACCGTACATGTGACTCTCGCGCATCACTCCCGCGCGGTTCGTCTGCGGCGGATCATCGCACCGCACCCTTGCCGCACTCGCTCAGTCGTCGTATACCCGCCCGCCGACCATTTACCCAGGAACTCCCGCGGTGGCGGATAAGCCGGATTCCGGCACCACGAACCACTCGCCGCCCACGATGTCGTCGGCGACGGTGCCCTGGTCCTGCAGTAGCAAGGCGCCCTCGCGACCGATGATGCTCGGTGACCCGTGGATCATCTCGGCGCTGATCATGACCGACCTCCCGGCGGGTCGGCCGGGGAGAACGTGCCGCGCAACTGCTCGGTGATCTCCCACAGTCGTCGTGCGGTGCCGAGATCCCGAGAGGCCGGGGACGAGGTTTGCGGTGCGAATCGGTTGTAGTAGGCGCCGCGCCTGACCTCGGGTTCGGTGGCCAAGTGGACGATCGGATCCGCACCGCGTGCTGTGGGCATGGACAGCACCAGCGACGCGGCTCGCACCGCGGCCAAGCGCAAGCCGGAGAAGCCTCGGACGAGATCACTGCGGATCATGCCGGGGTGAACCGCGACGACCTCGAGCTCAGGGTGGCGTCGCTGCAGTTCGTAGCTGAACAGTAGACCGGCGAGCTTGCTGCGACTGTAGGCGACGAACACGTGGTAATCGTGCGCACTGCCGAGGTCGTCGAAATCGATGTCGATGGGGTCGGAGCGCAGCAGTGCGGATCGATGCCCCTCGGAATTCACGTTGACGACGCGCCCGCCACCCCGCCGCAGCAACGGCAGCAACGCGCTCGTCATCGAGTACGGGGCGAGGTGATGCACGGCGAGGTTCTGTTCGATCCCCTCCGCGGTGACAGTTCGCCGTTGCAGCATGACGCCCGCGTTGTTGACCAGGGTGTCCACCCGGTCGACCGATTCGGCTATTTGCACTGCGGCAGTGTCGATTCCAGACTTCGTGGCGACGTCGGCGGCGATCACCGTGGCATTCGGCAGCGCCGCGCGCAGATCGTGCACCCGCTGTGGATCCCGCCCGATCAGTACGAGCCGGTGTCCGGCAGTCGCCAGCCGCTGTGCGGCGTGGCGTCCGATCCCCGATGTCGCGCCGACGAATACGATCGTCCGCGTGCTCACCGCGCACCGTCCGCGCGAGCCGCGGCACCGAGTCCACTGGCGGCGACGAGAATTCGCTCGCGTAGCCCGGCCGGGAGGTGGGTGAGCAGACCCGCGGCACGAGCGCCGCCGCCCACCGAGTACCGCCGTTTCGGCGCGCGCGCCGAAACCGACGCGGCCACCACCTTCGCGACCGAATCCACCGGGTCCAGCTTCATCGCCGCCGATGCCTTGGCGACCGCGGCGAGCTGACGCTCGTACAGCCGAGTTCGTTCCGGATCCGTTGCAGTGAGCGCGGCCTGCGCGGACCGATCTGCCTTGGTGAAGATCTCGGTACGCGTGCCACTCGGCTCGATCACCACCACCGGTATCCGCCAAGCCGCCAATTCGAGCCGAAGCGCATTCGACATCGACGATAAGGCGGCCTTGCTCGCCGACAGCGGAGCCAGGAACGGCATGGTCAGCCTCGCGGTCGGCGCACTGATATTGATCACCCGGCCGCCGCCCGCTCGCAGCAGCGGCAGAAATGCCTGCGTGACGTAGGCAGGGCCGAAGGTGTTGACCGCGAATTGATGTCGAAGCTGGTCGGGCGGTACCAGCTCGAGCGGTCCCTGCACGATGATCCCGGCGTTGTTGATCACCGCGCGCAATCCCGCCTCGCCCACCTCGGACGCGACCCGATCGGCCGCCGCGGCCACGCTGTCGGGATCGGTCACGTCGATCGCTATGACCTTGGCCCCCGATGCCGTCAGATCAGCACCATTATCGGAGTGGATACCGGCGAAGACCGTATAACCCTGACGGACGAGCAGACTGGTGGCGGCCGCACCGATTCCGCCGGTGGCTCCGGTAATGAAGACGCTGCCCCGTACGTTCTTGGGCATGATTCCTCCACACGTTCAGAATGACATGTTACCTTGAACAGGTGCACACAGACTTACATGCTCGGCCTTACATGTCAACACTTACATGTAGATGGGTACATGATCTGGGCGGTGAGAACGCATGTCACTGAGGCACGCCCTGCTCGGACTGCTGGCCGAGGAACCCGCCAGCGGCTGGGACCTCAGCCGTCGCTTCGAGGATCTGCTCGGTTCCGTGTGGCCGGCCAAACATCCCCAGATCTACGGCGAGTTGCGCAAACTGCAGGACGATGGGCTCATTGCCGCCGAGTCCGAGGGGCCGCGCGGGCGCAAGGAATACCGGATCACCGATGCGGGACTGACCGAGGTACGCCGCTGGCTGGCCGAGGTCGAGGTAGACCACACGTTCCGGCTGGAACCCCTGCTGCGATCGGTGTTCTTCTGGCTGATGACGCCCGAACAACTCGCCGAGCACCTCGACCGCGAGGCCGCCTTCTACCGCGACCTCGCCGCCTTCTACCGCGAAATCGCCGCCGCCAAAGACCGCGGTGACTACGGCACCGAACCGCAAACCCAATCCATCCGCATCGCGGCCGAGGCCGGCATCCGCCTGACCGAGGCCCTGGGCGGCTGGGCTGAATGGGCAAAAGCCCACCCACCGAACGGCATTCCGACGTGAGTGGAGGGCCTGCGCCAATTGTCGGCCGTATTGTCGAGCTCGAATATGGCGACGGTCGAACTATTGCGTTGGGCGTCAGGGAAATGCTCTCGACCCAGCGGCCAGAATCTCGCAGCGCTCGATACATTGCCCAGGCGCTGCCGGCGGTGCTGCGTTTTGTTGCATAAAAAAGCCGCTCACCCGAGCTAGCAGGTGAAGGGCTTCGGCGGTGGCGGAGGGATTCGAAATATCCGCCACCCCCTATCGCTTTCAGGGCGTATTCTCCAGATGCCATGCCGGAGCAGCATTCAACCCACTCCCATCCATATCCAGAAACGGGCATCGACCGGTATTATTTGTCGAATTCGTCATCGAATCCTGCGGTTTGTCGGCCCCGGCTGTACGAGTCTGCTGAACAGCGGGACAGCACCGACAGCATTGCCACACTCGGCACGAGCTACCAGCGATGGGAGCCCATCGAAGAACCGACCGCCAGGTAATGGGTTTTCCGTAGCTGCACCGAAGCGACACCGCTATCGGATAACCGGAGTGCCTCCCGACCTCCGATCACTCATCCGCTTGCGTTGCGATCGTCGGGAAATTCTCGATTTCATGTTTCTGCTTCCGCCTCACGAATTCCGCACCCTGCGAGCGATTTTATCGCGCTCCGTTTCGACACCCGAGAGTGCCCACATGTCGTTATCCACACGGCGCTGTGAGAACTTCCCTCCAGATGTTCGCCACTAGCGAGTGGTAACAAACTGTTCGGCTCAGGTGCCGTGTGCGCGCGGGATCGGTCACCCTGACGGGTTTTCACGTCTACCCACATTTGTCGGCCAGCTGTTATTCGGTAGTTTTCACACTTTCACCATGGTTTGCCGTAGGCGTGGGGACGACCCCCGTTGCCCAGTCTGAAGGCCCGAGCCAACCGACTCGACGCCGAAGCCGTCACGTTCATGGGTGGTGCAACCGATCACGCCGCACGATCTTCAGCACATGTGCGCCTCACCGGACCCCCTGCTCAGCGCGTCGTCGTCGGCCTGCGCCTGGGCGCGTCGCCTGGTCAGTTCACGATTTATCTGGTGTGGCCCGCATGCGCCCGGACCTTCCCTGGTGCGGCCACGGCGGCCTCCGATCTTCGAGTTGCGGGTGCCCGAGTCGGCAGTCGCAAACAACCGGAGGACGACACGGGGAACGACACGCAGTAACGCAAACGCTTTTCTCGCCGTGGCTGCACCGAAATCACCGTCTCACCGGTAAGCGACAGCCGAATTACATCCGCGCGATTTCTCCGGCTTCGGGCAGCGGGCGCGCCTGTGTTCCTGTCGCGCCCGATCACAGCGCGCCGACACGCGTCGAACTCATCGATTCGCGTGGAGTACGAGACATCAAAGCCGGTAGTCAGTAGCATTAAATGGATGCAGCCAGCGGGTTTCCATATACCGCGGTCGCAGGAGGTGCCTACGTGCAGTACCGGCGTGGGATGTTGTGAGCATGTTGTCTTTTCGACCGAACGAAGGGGCATAATAATGTTCGAAGCGACAACCGCCCGGCCCGGGCCAACTTTGGGGTGATCCGAACCGAGGCGGGGCGCGGGTCGGCCACTTCGACAACGCAAAACTCATTTGAATCCGGACATAACGTGCGTGGTAATACACGTCCGGCGAGTCCGCGGCGACTCCTATGCGAGCGGGGGTCGCCGGACCGTAACGCGCTTGCGGCGGCACATCGACGTGCCGCCGTCATGACGAATTTGTTGCACAGTTGCTCGACCGGGTCGGGGGACAGGGGGTCGAAATACCTATGGTGGCCGACGCCTGAAGGCCGCTTCCATCGGGGAGCGGCCGGGTGTTCGTGCTGCCATTCACAACGTTGGTGAAGTGTATGTAAGTACATCGGTAAGCCACAAATGCACGTTCGGGAAATGCCGGCACGGGCGGGACTTTGTTGTGCGCTGCCCTCGTGTCCCGGAATTCGAGGAAAGGTTAGACGATGAGTCCGAATTCAGCCACGTCTGCCGACCGAGATTCGGAATTGATTCCGCTTTCGAGGGCGCAATACGGAATGTGGCTCGCGAACAACCTACCGGGCGGCCCGAACGTTAATATCGCGCACTACGTCGAGATCGAGGGACCGATAGACTACCCCGCGTTCATCAAGGCGATCAACGACGCCGGCCACGAGACCGAGTCGCTCGTGGTCCGTGTGGTCGAATCCGGCGGTCATCCCTATCAATTCGTCGATCGCAGCATCGTCTACGACGAACCGCTGCTGGATCTCAGCGCCGAGGACGATCCGTACGCCGCGGCGATGGCATGGATGCGCCGGGACTACAACAGCAAGGCCGTCGATCTGGCCCGGGACCGACTCGCCGCGACGCGGCTGATTCGGCTCGGCGCGGACCGGTATCTGTGGTACGCGCGCGCCCATCACCTGGTGATCGATGGTTATGGCGCGTTCAACGTCCTGAACCGGATAGCCGAGCACTACAACGCGCTGCTGGAGGGCAGGCCGCCCGCCCCGCTGGTGGCGGCCCGGTTGGCCGACATCATCGCGGCGGAGCAGGAGTATCGCGCTGGCCCCCGATTCGTCAACGACAAGGCGTACTGGCTCGACAAGGTAGCCGATCTGCCGCCGACGACGAGTCTGTCCGGTCGCACCGCCAAATGGAGCGAGGACGACCGCTTCGCCGGTCGGCGACTGCCGTCGCGGCTGACCGCGGGGCTCGACCGCTTCGCCGAGGATGTGCACGCCTCGCCGGCACAGGTGCTCGGAGCCGCCTTCGCCGCGTTCCTCGCCCGCATGACCGACACCGACGACGTCGTCTTGTCGCTGACGGTGACCGGACGGGTGACGATGCGCCTGCGCAAGGCCGCCGCGATGTTGGCGAATATGGTGCCGATCCGATTCGCCGTGGACGCGACGACCACCGTGGAAGAGCTGATTCGCGCATCGGTATCCGAGCTCGTCCTGGCGATGCGGCATCAGCTCTACCGGTTCGAGGACCTGCGCCGCGATTCCGACGCGTTGGACCCGGCCGCGACCTCGTTCGGCCCGATCGTCAACATCCTGTTCTTCGATTCCGAGATTCGCCTCGGTTCGGCGGTGGGCCACTACCGCGCTCTGACCTCCGGAGCGCTGGACGATATGCAGCTGAACCTGTACCGCTCCGGGGCCGACGCGCCGCTGCTCATCGAATTGCACGGCAACGCCAATCTGTACAGCCAGGACGAACTCGACGTGCACACCAGTCGATTCGTCGACTTCCTGCAGCGCATGATCGCCGCGCCCGTCGACACCCGCGTGCTCGACATCCCGCTCGCCGACCCCGCGGAGGAGCAGCGCATCCTCGGCGAACTCGCCGGCCGCGACGGCGTGGCGCCCACCGCGACGCTCGTCGACATGCTGACCCGGCAGGCCGCGGCCACCCCGTCCGCGGTCGCGGTCACCGCGGGCACGACCGCCCTCACCTACCACGAGCTGGACGAGCGTTCGAACCGGTTCGCCCGCACGCTCATCGCCCGCGGCGCGGGGCCGGAAACGCTGGTGGCCATCGCGATGCCGCGCGATGCCGATCTGATCGTCGTGGCGCTGGCCGTATTGAAGTCGGGCGCCGGATATCTGCCGCTGGATCTGGCGCACCCGGTCGATCGACTCGACTATGTGCTGAACGACGCAGATCCGGTCGCGGTCGTGACGAAACGAGGTCTGCGCGATCGGGTGCCCGGCGACCCGGGCCGAGTGGTGCTGTTCGACGACGACCGGGAAGTCGAGATCGCGCATCCGATCACCGATGCCGATCGCACGCGCCCGCTGCGCCCCGACAACATCGCCTACGTCATCTACACCTCCGGATCGACGGGGCGGCCGAAAGGCGTGCCGATCACCCATCGCGCGGTGGCCACCTACCTGACGAACGCCTGTGCCGAGATCGGAATCCGCGCCGACGACGTCTGGACGCTGTTCCATTCGTTCGCGTTCGACTATTCGGTGTGGGAGATTTTCGGCGCGCTGGTCACCGGCGGTCGTGTGGTCGTGGTGGACGGCCCCACCACGCGTTCGCCCGACGACGTGGTGCGGCTGGTGACGCGCGAGCGGGTGAGCGTCTTCAGCCAAACACCCTCGGCCTTCGATCAATTCGTGAGCGCCCGAGGGCGCTATGCGGATGCGGGCGAGCCCGACGGTGAGCTTGCGCTGCGGGTGGTCGTTCTCTCCGGCGAGGCGCTCGATCCGGCCGGTTTGGCGACCTGGTACCGGCACAATCCGAACCTGCCCGTGCTGGCCAACAGCTACGGCATCACCGAAACCACCGTCTTCGTCACCTATCTGGAGCTGACACCGGACATGGCCGTGCCGGGTGCGCCGAGCACGATCGGGCGGCCGCTGCCGGGGTTGCGCGTCTACATCCTGGACGAGCACTTGCGCCCGGTGCCGCTGGGAGCCTGGGGCCAGATCTACGTCGCTGGCGGCCAACTGGCCCGCGGCTATCTCGACCGCCCCGGAATGACCGCGGGGCGCTTCGTCGCCGATCCGTTCGGCCCGCCCGGCACGCGTCTGTATCGCAGCGGCGACGTCGCTCGCCGAAACGCCAAGGGCGAGTTGGAATATCGCGGGCGCGCCGACAAGCAGGTGCAGCTGCGCGGGTATCGGATCGAGCTGGACGAGATCCGCGGCGCGCTGTTGAGCCACAGTGCGGTCGCCGCGGCGGTGGTCATCGTGCATCTGCCGGGGACCGAAGCGGCCCGGCTGGTCGCCTATGTCGTGCCAGCCGACGGCGCGGTCTGCGGATCCGAGGCGCTGCGCGCGCACGTCGCGTCGCTGCTGCCGGAGTACATGGTCCCGGCACACATCGTCGTTTTGTCGGCGTTGCCATTGACCGTCAACGGCAAAGTGGATTATCGGGCGCTGCCCGAGCCGGCCATCGATTCGGCCGCGGTGTACGTCGCGCCGAGCACCGTCGTCGAGGAGACCATCGCCGACGTCTTCGCCGAGGTTCTCAGTATCGAGCGGGTCGGTGTGCTGGACGACTTCTTCGAACTGGGCGGCAATTCGCTCACCGCGACCAGCGCCGCGGTGCGGATCGCCGGGCTGACCCGCTGTGACGTGTCGGTGCGCGACCTGTTCGGCGCGCCGACCGTCGCCCGACTCGCCGCCCATATCGACGCCGGGCAACTCTCCAGCCGCCCCGCCCTGCGGGCACAGCCGCGCGTCGAGCCCATCCCGTTGGCACCGGCACAGAACCGGATCTGGCTGCTCAATCAGGCCGATCCGACCTCGGCGGCCTACAACATTCCACTGGTGCTGCAGCTGACCGGACACCTCGACGCCACGGCGCTGCGTTCGGCGCTGACCGACCTGCTGCAACGACACGAATCCCTGCGCACCGTCTACCGGGCCGTGAATGGTCAAGGGACGCAGGTGATTCTGCCCGCCGAGCAGGTCGCCGCCGATCTCGATCCGACCCCGCATCCCACCGATCCCGACGAGCTCGAGCACCGAATCCGTGAGTTGGCCACGACCGGCACCGATGTGCGCCGACGTCCGCCGATCCGGGTCGCGCTGCTCGCATCCGCCGACCATCGACGGCACGTCTTGGTCGTCGTCCTGCATCACATCTGCTGCGACGGATCGTCGCTGCCACCGCTCGCGGCCGATTTCGCGGCCGCCTACCGAGCGCGGTCGCAGGGGCATGCGCCGGACTGGCAACCGCTGAGCCTGCAGTATGCCGACTACAGCATCTGGCATCGCAGCGTGCTCGGCGACGAAAACGATCCGGACTCGCTCGCGGCAGACCAATTGCGTTATTGGACAGCGCAATTGGCGGGAATGACGCGGCTGCTGGAACTGCCGGCCGACCGCCGGCGCCCGGCTCGCCGGTCCATGCTCGCCGACGTCGTCGACACCGTGATCCCGGCCGGGACACGCGCCGGGATCGAGCGGGTGGCTCATGCGGCGAACGTCACCAGCTTCATGGTCGTGCACGCCGCGGTGGCCGTCCTGCTCGCCCGGCTGTCGGGCTCGGCGGACATCACCATCGGGACGCCGGTCGCAGGCCGCGGCGAGCGCGCGCTGGAACCGCTGATCGGCATGTTCGTCAACACGGTGCCACTGCGCACCCAGGTGCGCGGCGACGAATCGTTCGCCGAGTTTCTGACCCGGGTCAAAGACATCGATCTCGATGCCTTCGCCCATAGCGACCTGCCGTACGAACGCGTCGTGGAGGTGGTCGATGCGATGCCGTCGGCGGCGCACGACCCGCTGTGCCCGGTATACCTCGCCTTCGAGAACATGGACAGCCCGAGCCTGGAGCTGTCCGAACTCACCGTCGAGGTGCTGGATCCGGGACCGCAACCGGCGAAGGTCGATCTCATTGTCACCGTCGCCGAGAACACCAGCGCGGCAGGCGATCTCGGCCTGCGGATCAACTACGCCACGGACATGTTCGATCGGACGACGGTCGAGGATTTCGCCGGGCGGCTGAATCGGATCCTCGCATCGGTCGTGTCGAATCCGCAGCAGCGCATCGGTGTGGTCGATGTGCTGTCGGCGAGTGAGCGCGCCGCGCTGGTGCCCGCGTCCGGCGGCCCTGCCGAGCCGGCGCGGGTGCTGGCGGAGTTGCTGACGGTCGAGAATCCGGACGCCGTGGCGATCGTGTCCGCGCAACGCACGGTGTCGTACGGAGAGTTGGATGTCTGGTCGAATCGGCTCGCTCGGTTGTTGATCGAGTGCGAAACGGGTCCGGACGACCAGGTCGCGCTGGTGCTGGGGCGGTCGGTGGAACTCGTGGTGGGGATATGGGCGACGGCGAAGGCCGGTGCGGCATTCGTCCCGGTTGATCCGCGCAATCCCGCCGAGCGGGTCGCGCTCATGGTCGGGCAGGCCCGGGTGGCGCTGACGGTGCAAGCCACCCGAGACCTGCTGCCGCCCTCGGTACCGCGGCTGCTGCTCGACGATCCGGGCACCGAGGTCCGCATCGGCTCGCGATCCCCGGCCGCGGTGACCGATACCGATCGGATCCGGCCCTGCCGGGTCTCGAACTCGGCGTACGTGGTGTACACCTCGGGGTCGACGGGCGAGCCGAAGGGCGTCACCGTGACGCACGCGGGCTTGGCGAATTTCGCCGCCGAACAGCGAGAACGCTATCGGATCGACAGTTCCGCACGGGTGTTGCAGGTGGCGGCTCCTGGCTTCGACGCACTGGCCCTGGAGCTGCTGATGGCACATCCGAACGGTGCCGCGCTCGTGGTGTCGCCGCCGGATGTCTTCGCCAGCGACCGGTTGGCGGAATTGATTCGTACACAGCGGGTTTCGCATGCGTTCATCACGCCGAGCGTGCTCGCGACCATGTCGCCCGACGGTGCGGGCTCCTTGCAGGATCTGGTGGCCGGTGGCGAGGCGGTGTCGGCGGAAACGTCCGCGGTGTGGAGTCCGGGCCGTCGGTTGTTCAATGGCTACGGGCCGACCGAGACCACGATCATGGTCGCGATCAGCGACCCGCTGCGCGCCGATGCCCGCGTCACGATCGGTGGCCCGATTCGCGGTGTCGAGGCCCTGGTACTGGACGAGAATCTGCAGCCGGTGCCGGTCGGGGTGACCGGACAGCTGTACATCTGCGGCATTCACCTCGCCCGCGGCTACCTCGACCGGCCCGCGGATACCGCATCGTCGTTCCTCGCCGATCCCTTCGGCACGCCGGGTGCCCGCATGTACCGCACCGGCGACCTCGCCCGCTGGACGCCCGAGCACACCCTGGAATACATCGGGCGCACCGACTTCCAGGTGAAGATCCGCGGCCAGCGCATCGAGCTCGGCGAAATCGAAGCCGTTCTCGCCGAGCATCCCACCGTGGCGGCGGCAGTAGTGGTCAGTGTGGCGACGGAGAGCGGACCGAGACTCGCCGCCTACGTCACGCCGGCGATCGATGCCGTCGACGCCGCGGAATTGCGGGCCCACGCCGCGCAACGCCTGCCATCACATATGGTTCCGGACGCGGTGACAGTGCTCGACGCGCTGCCGCTCACCTCGGTGGGCAAGGCCGATCGCGCGGCATTGCCCGCGCCGGTGTTCGCCGCCGAGACCGAATTCGTCGCACCGCGCGATGCGGCCGAGCAGATCGTCGCCGATGTGTGCGGCGCTGTGCTGGGCATCGATCGCCTCGGCATGCTCGACAACTTCTTCGACCTCGGCGGCAACTCGCTCTCGGCGACGCGGTTGGCGGCACGGCTGAGCGCCGTATTCGGCGTCGATGTTCCGCTGCACACCGTCTTCGACGCGCCGACCCTGGCGGCATTCGCGCAGACGCTGAAGGCCATCGAGGCACCCGGGCGGGAGCCGCTGGTTGCGCAGGAGCGGCCGGCACAGATTCCGCTCTCCCCCGCCCAGACCCGGATGTGGTTCCTCAATCAGTTCGACACGAGCTCGGCGCTTTACAACATCGCGCTCGTCGTGGGCATGTCGGGACCACTCGACGTGGCCGCCCTGCGCGCGGCGATCGCCGATGTGCTCGACCGCCACGAGGCGCTGCGCACCGTCTATCCGGACAGCGACACTGGACCACACCAGCTGATCGTGCCGGCCCGGGCGGCACTGCCCGCACTGGACCCGATCGAGGTGGCGGCGGACGACGTCGAGGCGCACGTCGCCGCGGCCGCCACGGCCGGATTCGACGTCACCCGCGAGGCGCCGTTCCGAGTCACGTTGCTGCGCAGTGCCCGCGAGCAGCACACCCTGGTGCTGATCGTCCATCACATCAGCTTCGACGGGTCCTCGATCGCCCCGCTGGCCGCGGACCTGGTGACCGCCTACAACGCCCGCACGCGGCAGCAGGCACCCCAGTGGCCGCCGTTGCCCGTGCAGTACGTCGATTACGCACTGTGGCAACGGAAACGGCTCGGCGCCGAGGACGAGTCGAACTCCCCCGCCGCCACTCAGCTCGAGTATTGGCGAACGGAACTCGCCGACCTGCCCGAAGTGCTCGACCTGCCCACCGATCGCCCGCGCCCGGCCCGGCAATCGTTCCGCGGTGCGACGGTGTCGGCGATGCTGCCCGCCGACCTCGGTCGCGACATCATCGCGCTGGCCCGCCGCCACGACGTGACGGTCTTCATGGTGCTGCACGCCGCGTATGCCGCACTGCTGGCCCGGCTTTCCGGAACCGGCGACATCGCGGTCGGCACACCGATCGCCGGTCGCGGCGAACCGGGACTAGAGCGCCTGATCGGCATGTTCGTCAACACTCTGGTGCTGCGCACCCATATCGAGCCCGGCGCGTCCTTCCTGCGGATCCTGGAGCAGGTGCGGGCGACCGATCTGGCCGCCTTCGACCACGCCGACATTCCGTTCGAGCGGATGGTCGAGGTGCTCAATCCGCCCCGCACGACGGCACACGCGCCGTTGACACAGGTGGGATTCTCGTTCCACAACATCGAGATTCCCACCGTGGAATTCGAGGGCCTGACGGTGTCGGCGCGGGCCGCCGATCCGAGTGTGGCCAAATACGATCTGCATCTCAACCTCGTCGACACCGCGGCGCGCGACGGTGAACCGGGCGCGATGGCCGTCGAATTCGGCTACGCGACAGACCTTTTCGACGAGGCGACGATCACCTCCATGTTCGATCGATTCGTGCTGCTGCTGCGGGCGATGGTCGCCGATCCCGCCCAGCCGGTCGGCGACGTCGAGCTGCTGACCGCGCAGGAAGCACGCGAACTGGCCGTGCGCGAGACCGGGGGGACGATCCCACTGCCGTCGGCAACGGTCGCGGACATGTTCGCCGCCCAGGTCGCGGCGACGCCGGACAGCACCGCGGTGCTCGACGCCGAAGACGGCACGCGGCTGCGCTACCGCGAATTCGCGGCGCGGGTGAACGCGCTGGCCCGCGCGTTGATCGGACGCGGGGTGGGCCCGGAAACCATTGTGGCCGTATCGATGCGGCGCTCGGTCGACCTGCTGACCACGCTGTATGCCATCCACGCGGCCGGCGCGGCCTATCTGCCCCTGGACCAGGACCATCCGCGCGATCGCGTACGCGCCGTGCTGAGCGCCGCGCAGCCGATGGCGGTGCTCACCCGTCCCGGCGACGACACGAATCTGCCCGACCACGTGCCGGCATGGACGCTCGCGGAACTCGACACCGAGCACCAGGATCCATCGCCGGTGACCGACGCCGATCGGCTCGGGCCGCTGCTTCCGGAGCATCTGGCCTATGTCATCTATACCTCCGGTTCGACCGGGGTACCGAAGGGAGTGGCGGTACCGCATGCCGCGGTGGTCAATCAGCTGCGCTGGATGCGTGAGCACTACCACCTCGGCGACGATGTCATGCTGTTGCGGACGCCGGTCACCTTCGACCTGTCGGTCTGGGAGTTGTTCTGCCCGTTGATGTCCGGCGCTACGTTGGTTGTCGCGGGTCCCGACGGGAGCGGGGATCCGCCCGCGGTTGCCCGGCTGATCGCCGAACATCATGTGACGACGGCCGATTTCGTGCCATCGCTGCTGTCGGTGTTCCAGGAGACGGCCGTCGGCCGCGAATTCCCGGATCTGCGGTGGGTGCTGTGCATCGGCGAAACGCTGCCGGCCGAAACCGTCCGGCGATTCCGCGATGTCAGCAATGCGCGCATCGACAACCTGTACGGGCCGACCGAGGCCGCGGTCAGCGTCACCGCGTACCACGTCGACGGGGTCGACGGCGCCGCGGTGCCGATCGGCGTACCCGAGCCGAATGTGATTGTGCACGTGCTGGATTCGCGACTGCATCCGGTGCCGTCGGGGGTGACCGGTGAGCTGTATCTCGGCGGCATCCAGCTGGCCCGCGGATACCACCACCGCCCGGGTCTGACGGCGGCGACGTTCATCGCCGACCCGTTCGACGGCACGCACGGAACCCGCCTCTATCGCACCGGCGACCTGGTTCACTGGGATAAGCGCGGCACCCTGCGCTACGTCGGCCGCGCCGACGACCAGGTGAAGGTTCGCGGACTGCGGATCGAACTGGGCGATATCGAGGCCGCCCTGCTCGCGCACGACCAGGTGAGCGCGGCCGTCGCCCGGGTGCACCACCCCGGCCGGGACGAACAACGCCTGGTCGCCTACGTCGTCACCCAGGACGCCTTGGACGCCAAGCAGATTCGACTTTTCCTGCTGGAGCGGCTGCCGGCCTACATGGTGCCGTCGGCGATCGTCCGGATCGACGCCGTGCCACTGACGGCCAACGGCAAGGTCGACTACCGGGCCCTGCCCGAACCGGAGCCGAGCGACCATGAGGCCGACTACCGGGCACCGCGCGGGCTGGTGGAGCAGGCCGTGGCCGAGGTCTTCGCCGAGCTGCTCGGCCTGCCCACGGTCGGCGCCGACGACGACTTCTTCGACCTGGGCGGGAATTCGCTGATCGCCACCCGCGCGCTGAGCCGGATCGGGGCCGTGGTGGACGCGACCGTCCCGGTGCGAATGATCTTCGAGGCCCCGACCGTCGCCGAGTTGGCCGAACGCATCGCACAGCTGCGCGGGGTGCCCGGCCTACCCGCCCCGACGCCGCAGCCGAGACCGGAGCACCTGCCGTTGTCGACGGCGCAGGCCCGGATGTGGTTCATCAACCAGTTCGATCCGGCCTCGCCCGGTTACGTTGTGCCGCTGGCGATTCGGCTCGACGGCGTGCTCGACGTCGAGGCGCTCGCGGGGGCCGTCGGGGACGTCGTCGCCCGGCATGAGAGCTTGCGGACCAGGTATCCGGCGATCGACGGCACGCCCACGCAGGTGGTGTCGGACGCGGCCGATGTCGTCGCGGGCTGGGACCTCACCCCGCAGCGGATCGAGGAGCACGAGCTGGCCCGCCGGCTGGCCGCGTTCTCGAATACCGGGTTCGATGTGTCGAAGGGCGTGCCGCTGCGAGTAGCGCTGTATCAGCTGTCGGATACGGCCTGGGTGGTCGCGGTGGCCGCGCACCACATCAGTTGCGACGGCTATTCGGTGGCACCGCTTGCCGCCGATATCGTGACCGCCTATCGGGCGCGGACCAGTGGAAACCTTCCGGATTGGGCCCCGCTCAGCGTCCAATTCGCCGATTACGCCCTGTGGCAGCGCGAGGTGCTCGGCTCGCCCGACGCCCCGGACTCGCCCGTGTCCCGCGATATCGCCTACTGGCGAACCCGACTGGCGGGCATCCCGGAACTGCTCGAGCTGCCGACCGATCGACCGCGCCCGATCGAGCAGACTCACCACGGCGCGGTGCTGCAGGTGGAGATTCCGGCCGAGCTGCAGGGCCGGGTGGAGGCATTGGCCCAGCGAGCCAGGGCCACGACGTTCATGGTGGTGCACGCCGCGCTCGCGGTGCTGCTGTCGCGGCTGTCCAGCAGCGACGACATCACGATCGGCGTGCCGCACGCGGGCCGCGGCCACCGGGAGCTCGACAACCTCGTCGGAATGTTCGTCAACACCTTGGTGCTGCGCACCCGCGTCACGCTCGAGCAGACCTTCACCGGCCTGCTGGATGCGGTGCGGCACAATGATATCGAGGCCTTCGACCATGCCACCGTGCCGTTCGAGCAGCTGGTGGAGGCGCTGAATCCGGCGCGGTCGACGGCGCATACGCCGTTGTTCCAGGTGATGCTCGCCTACCAGAACATGGTGCGGGCGCACGTGGAACTTCCCGGTCTCACCATCGAGACCATCGATCCGGGCGACAGTGCCGCGATCTATGACCTGCTGCTCATGATGACCGAGGACCACGGGCCCGACAACGAGCCGACCGGCATGACGCTGCGCCTGACCTACGCCACCGATCTGTTCGACGCCGACTCCGCGCAGCGTTTCGCCGATCGGTTCGTGCGCCTGCTCGACGGTGTCACGACCGACGCCGACGCGCCGATCGGCGATATCGATGTGCTCGATGCCGGCGAGCGGCAGCTGGTGCTCGAGCGCTGGAACGACACCGGCGGCCCCGTCTCGGTGGGCCGGACCCTGGCGGAGGCCTTCGCCGACCAGGTCGAACGCACCCCGGATGCCCCGGCGATCGGGCTTGCGGACGGCGCGGCGCTGACCTACCGGGAGTTCGCCGCCCGCGTCAACCGGTTGGCCAGGTGGCTCATCTCCCGCGGCGCACGGCCGGAAACCGTGGTGGCGGTGGCTGTTCGGCGCTCGATCGAGCTTGTCACCGCGCTGTATGCGGTGGTCGAGGCGGGTGCCGCCTTCCTGCCGATCGACCCGGACCAACCGAGTGCGCGCATCGCCGATGTGCTGGGCGCGGCACGTCCGCTGCTGGTGCTCACCACCTCAGCGGATGACGACGGGCTGCCCGCGGGATTCGATTCCGTTCGCATCGATCGAGTGGAGGTGGCCGAGCTGTCCGGCGCCCCGATCATCGATGCGGAACGGCGCGCGCCGCTGCGGCCGCAGCACGTGGCCTACGTGCTGTTCACCTCCGGCTCCACCGGCGTTCCCAAGGGCGTGTCCCTGACCCACGCCGCGACCATGAGTCAACTGGCGTGGGCGCAGCGGCAGTGGCCGCACGCCGCGTCCGATGCGGTGCTGCACAAAACGCCGATCACCTTCGACATCGCCGTGTGGGAGTTGTTCTGGCCGTTGCAGATCGGCGCGCACATCGTGGTGGCCGAACCCGACGGGCACCGGGACCCGAGCTACCTCGCCGGCCTGATCGCCGGCCGCGAGATCAGCACCGCGCACTTCGTGCCGTCGATGCTCGACGTCCTGCTCGAATCCGTCGGCGATACCGAATTGCCCTCCATCCGAAGGCTTTTCGTCGCCGGTGAGGCGCTCGCGCAGCACACGGTGGACGCCGCGGCGCGCATATTCCCCGAGGCCGAGGTGGTGAACTGGTACGGCCCGGCGGAGGCGGAGGTGGTCACGGCTGCGCGCTGCCTGCCGGGTGCGCGGACCCCGGCGACGGTCCCGATCGGCGCGCCCGTGGCGGGCATGCGGGTCTATGTGCTCGACAAGCGGCTGCGACCGGTGCCGGTCGGTGTCGTCGGCGATCTGTACGTCTCGGGTGTGCAGGTGGCGCGCGGATATCACGCTCGCCCCGACCTCACCTGCGCTGCCTTCGTCGCGCACCCGTTCGGGGCGCCTGGGGAGCGGATGTATCGCACGGGTGACCTGGTGCGGTGGACGCGCGGCGGTGAACAGGAATTCCTGGGCCGCAGCGACTTCCAGGTGAAGGTGCGCGGTCAGCGGGTGGAGCCGGGCGATATCGAAGCGGCGGCCTGCGCGCTGCCGGAGGTCGCTCGCGCGGTCGCCGTCGCGACCTCGGAACGCATCGTCGCCTACGTGACGCTGGTGCCCGCGGCGGTGACCGATGGGCGCACGATCCGCGAACAGCTTTCGCACATGCTGCCGTCATATCTGGTGCCGGCTCGCGTCGAGGTGCTCGACGCCATGCCGCTCAGCTCGAACGGCAAACTCGACCGCGCCGCCTTGCCGCAGCCGAGGTTCGACGACCGCGAGGAATTCGTCCCGGCTCGCACCGATCGCGAAGTGGCACTGGCCGATATCGTCGCCGCGGTCACCGGTAGCGAGCGGGTTAGCGTGCGGGCGAACCTGTTCGAGATCGGTGTCGACTCCCTGTCGGCCGCCCGGATCGCCGCCCGCGCCGAGACGGCGCTCGGCGTCGTAGTCGGCATCCGCGATATTTTCGAGGAGCCGACGATCGCCGGATTGGCGGCACGGCTGGCCCAGCGGACGCGGGCGGCGCTGATCCCGCTCGCGCCGCGGCCGCGCCCGGCGGCGATCCCGCTCGCGACGGCGCAACGCCGGCTGTGGTTCATCAACCAGTTCGACACCGCCTCCGCGGCCTACAACATCAGCTTCGCGGCCCGGTTGACCGGCGCGCTCGACGTCGCGGCGCTGCGGGCGGCGTTCGGCGACGTGGTGGCTCGGCACGAGCCGTTGCGGACGGTGTATCCCACGGTCGGCGGCGAGCCGTGCCAGGTCGTGCGGGATGCGGCGACCGTGATCGACGACTCGGCACTGGATCCGGAGCCGGTCGCCGACGAGGCCGTGCTGGGCGAGCGGATACGGCAGATCGTCGAGACGGGCTTCGATGTCGCGCACACGGTGCCCATGCGAGCGCGGCTGTATCGGACCGGCCCCGACGCGCATGTTCTGGTGTTGGTCGTGCATCACATCGCCGCCGACGGCGCGTCGATGGCGCCGTTGGCGCGCGATGTGTTCGCCGCCTACCGTGCACGGCTGAACGGCACAGCGCCGCAATGGAAGCCACTGCAGGTCCAGTACGCCGACTATGCGATGTGGCAGCGGGAGGTTCTCGGCGCCGAGGACGATCCGTCGTCGATGATCGCGCAGCAGATCCCCTATTGGACCGACACTCTCGCCGACGCCCCGGAGCTGCTCGACCTGCCGACCGATCACCCTCGGCCCGCGACCATGTCGATGGTCGGCGGCAGTGTCCGCTTCGGCATTCCGCAGCGGCTGCACGATGAGGTCGTGCGGCTGGCCCGTCGCGAGGGCGTCACCGTCTTCGTGGTGCTGCACGCCGCGCTGGCGATCGCGCTGGCGCGCACCGCGCACACCGATGACGTGTCGGTCGGTACGCCGGTCGCGGGCCGGGGCATCCCGGCACTGGAGGATCTCGTCGGCATGTTCGTCAACACCGTGGTGCTGCGCACGCCGGTCCGCGACGACCGGTCGTTCCGGCAACTCGTTGCCGAGGTGCGCGGCATCGACCTCGAGGCGCTCGCGCATGCGGATCTGCCCTACGAGCGGTTGGTCGACGCGCTCGACCGGCCCCGGTCGACGGCGTATACGCCGCTGTATCAGGTGCTGTTCGGGTTGCAGAGCACCGCCGCGACCGGGTTCCAGCTGCCCGAGGTCGATGTCGAACTGCTCGATCCCGGTGTCGCCCAGGCCAAGACCGATCTCATGGTGTTGCTGACCGAACGCCTCGACGGTGCTCGACCGGCCGGGATCGAGGGTGAAATCATCTATGCGACAGATCTTTTCGTGGAATCGTCGGCGGCAGCGCTGGCCGAGCGGTTGCGCCGCGTCCTCGACGCGGTCGTCGCGGATCCGACCCGGCCGGTGGGTGACATCCCGCTGATCGGAGTCGAGGAGGCCCAACGGCTGCTCCCGGCGCGCGGCGGCGACGCCCCCGCGCCGCGTCTGCTGCCCGATCTGCTGGCCTCGGCCGTGGCAACGACTCCCGAGGCGATCGCCCTGATCGACGGCGCCCGCGCCCTCAGCTACGGCGAGCTCGACGCGCGCGCCGATCAGCTTGCGGCGCAGCTGCTTTCCTGGGGTGCGGGGCCGGGGATGTGCGCCGCGCTGGTCGTGCCGCGCTCGGCCGACTATCACATCGCCATGTGGGCGATCATGAAGACCGGGGCCACGTTCGTGCCGGTGGACCTGCGTTATCCGCCGGAGCGGATCGCCTATCTGCTGCACGATTCCGGTGCCGAGATCGGCGTCACGGTCGCGGCCGCGCGGGCGTCCCTGCCAGAGGGCCTGCGCTGGCTGGTATTCGACGACCCGCACACAGCCGCCGAGATCGCCGCGCGTCCCAGCCATGCCATATCGGACGCGAATCGCCCACGCGCCCTTCGGCTTCAGGATGCGGCATATGTGATCTACACGTCGGGTTCGACCGGCACGCCGAAGGGCGTGGTGGTCACCCATGAGGGGCTGGCGGCCTTCGCGGCCGAGCAGCGTGAGCGTTACCGGGTCGAGGCCACCTCGCGCGTGCTGCAAGCCGCGGCACCCGCGTTCGACGCGGTGCTGCTCGAAGCCCTGATGGCGCATGCGGCCGGCGCGGCGTTGGTGATCTCGCCGCCCGAGGTGCTCGGCGGCGCGGATCTGGCCGAACTGATCCGGACCCACCAGGTGACACATGCGTTCCTGACACCGAGTGTGCTGGCGACGATGTCGCCCGGCGAGGTGGATTCGCTGCGGATGCTGGCGGTCGGCGGCGAAAAGGTGGCGGAGGATCTGATCGCCGCCTGGTCGGCCGGGCGGCGGCTGCATCACATCTACGGCCCGACCGAGACGACGATCGTGATCACGATCAGCGACCCGGTGCGGCCCGGTGCGGTCCTCACCATCGGCGGACCGATCCGCGGCGCCGAGGCGGTGGTGCTGGACGGCCGGCTGCGGCCGGTGCCGATCGGCGTGCCGGGGGAGCTGTACTTCTCCGGGGCGGCGCTGGCCCGCGGTTATCTGAATCGTCCTGGGACAACCGCACGTTCGTTTGTGGCGAACCCGTACGGTCCGCGGGGTTCGCGGATGTATCGCACCGGCGATATCGTCCGCTGGACCGAGCAGGGCACGCTACAGTACGTCGGCCGCGTCGATTTCCAGATCAAGATTCGCGGCCAGCGCGTCGAGCTGGGCGAGATCGACGCCGCGCTGCTGACCCATCCGGCGGTCGCGACCGCGGTCACCGTGAGTCGCCGAAGCCCCGCCGGGCGTCCGGTGCTCGCCGCGTACGTCACGGCCGAACCCGCAATGGTCGTCGAACCGGACGCGGTGCTCGATCACGTGGCCGCCGCCCTGCCCGCACACATGGTGCCGGCGACGATCACGGTACTCGACCACCTGCCGCTCACCTCGACCGGCAAACTCGATCGAGAAGCGTTGCCGGAGCCTGTTTTCCAGACCACCGAAGACGCCGCCGTCACGGCATCGACCGACCTGGAACGCACCATCGCCGCCGCCTTCGCCGACGTCCTCGGCGTCACCACGGTGGGCGCGACGACCTCCTTCTTCGCGCTCGGCGGCGACTCCATCATGTCGATTCAGCTGGCCGCCCGCCTGAAGTCGGCGGGGGTCGCCGTGACGGCCCGAGACATCTTCGAGCACAAGACGGTTCGCGGGCTGGCGCAGGTCGCGCGGGCCGCCGAACGGGCGACGCTCGCCGAGCTGCCCAGCGCCGGTGTGGGCGAGATTCCGTGCACGCCGATCGTGTCCTGGTTCGTCGAGCGACTCGGGGCGCCTGCTCGGTTCGCGCAGTCGATGCTGGTGCGTTTGCCGCGTGACGCGCGCGTCGACGATGTGGTTGCCACCGTGCGGGCGATCGTCGAACACCACGACGTGCTGCGCTCGCGGCTCGACGGGCACCGCTGGGAGGTGTTGGCGCCGAGCGCCACCGACGCCACCGGTTCGGTCTCCGTGCGGACCTTCGGCGCCGGGGAGACTCCGGGCAGCGCCGGTTTCACCGCCGTGGTGGAAGCGGCGTCCGCCGCGGCCTACGACCGGCTCGATCCGGCGGCGGATCGGCTGGTGCATGTCGTGTGCCTGCTGCCCGAATCCGGTGTGGACGCCGAGGGTCGGGCCCTGATCGTGATCCATCACTTGGCCGTCGACGCGGTGTCGTGGCGAATCCTGGTGCCGGACTTCGTGACTGCTTGGGAGCAGATCACCCACGGCCGGGCGGTCGAGCTGGCCGCACCGGGCACCTCCATGCGTCGGTGGGCGCACGCGTTGATCGCCGCGGCGGGCGAGCGCGCCGGGGAAGTCGAGCTGTGGCAGCGGATCGGTTCGGCACCGGATCCGCTGCTCGGGCGGGCGGAGCTGGATCCCGCGCGGGACACCCAGGCGACGGTGCGTGAGCTGACCGTATCGCTCCCGGCCGAGGTGACCTCGTTGCTCGATGAGGTGGCCCACGCCGTGCGCGGCAGCGTCGAGGATGTGCTGCTGGCCGCGCTCACCGTGGCGCTGACGCGCTGGCGTGGGCGTCGCGGCGACGCGCACGCGGGCATGAAGGTCATGCTGGAAGGGCACGGCCGCGAGGAGCAGATCGCCGCGGGGGCCGACATCTCCCGAACCGTCGGCTGGTTCACCACCCGCTATCCGGCTGCGCTCGATCTGAGCGGCATCGATCCGGCGGACCTGCGCGCGGCGGTGAAATCGGTCAAGGACCAGCTGCGCGCCATCCCGGACAAGGGCATCGGCTACGGCCTGCTGCGCCATCTGAACCCCGAAACGGCCGACCGGCTCGCCGCACTGCCCGAGCCGCAGATCAGTGTCAACTATCTCGGTCGGGTGGGCGTCGATCTCGCGGCACTGTCGGATCTGCCGTGGGTGCCCACCGACGAACCCTTCGACCGCCGGGCCGCCTTCGATCCGGATATGCCGGCGGCGGCGGTTCTCACGATCGATGTGAACATCGTCGACGCCGCGGCCGGACCGCGGCTCTCGGCCTATCTCGGCTACGCCTCGCGGCTGCTCGACCACGACGAGGTGGCCGAACTCGCCGACGAATGGGTCGATGCGCTGACCGCGATCGTGGTACTCGCGAACCAGGACTGGGGGCTGTCGCTGGCCGACGTTCCGCTCGTCGATCTCACCCAACGCGATCTGGACGAGTTCGCCGACCGGTACGGACCGCTGAGCGAGGTGTGGCCGTTGGCGCCGCTACAGGCGGGGCTGCTGTTCCACGCCGAGATCGCCGCGGGCGGGCTCGATGTCTACCTCGCGCAATCGGCGCTCACCCTGACCGGCGTGGTCGACGAGAACCGGCTGGAGCGCGCCGCGCAGACCCTGCTCGCCCGCCACCCCAACTTGCGGGCCGCCTTCACACGCACCGCGCAAGGCGTTGCGGTGCAGGTGATTCCAACCGACGTCGCCGTCCCTTGGCGCAGCATCACGCTGTCCGGCGATACAGCCGAGTTGAACGAGGTGATCGAGGCGGAGCGGGCGACCGGATTCGATCCGGCCGATCCGCCACTGCTGCGATTCCTGCTGGTCGCGGTGGGACCGCACGAGTTCCGGCTGCTGGTGACCGCGCATCACCTGCTGCTCGACGGCTGGTCGTTGCCGCTGCTGTGGCGTGAGCTCATCGGGTTGTACGCCGCGGACGCACAGCCGCAGTCGCTGCCCGCTGCCGCGTCCTACCGCGACTATCTGGAATGGCTCGAACGCCGTGACCGCACCGCAAGCGTCGAGGTGTGGCGAGACGCGCTGCGCGATATCACCGAGCCGACGCTGATCGCCGGTGCGCACACCGGGACGACCGCGACCATCCCGATCGATCTGACGATCGGTCTCGATCGCGATACGACAGCGGAGTTGGTGGACTTCGCCCGCGCACACGGGGTCACGATGTCGACGATCGTGCAGTTCGCCTGGGCGGTGGTGCTGAGCAACCAGCTCGGGACCGAGACCGTGGTGTTCGGCAGCACGGTGTCCGGCCGACCCGCCGACGTCCCCGGAGTCGAGTCGATGATCGGTCTGTTCATCAATACGATTCCGGTCGCCGCCGACGTGCGCCGGGACCGGACCATCGCCGACACGCTGACGCGCCTGCAGGCCGACAATGCCCGGCTGCTCGACCATCACTACCTCGAGCTGCCGCAGATCCTGGCGGCCGTGGGCGTCGTCGCCATGTTCGACACCCTCGTCGTGTTCGAGTCCTACCCCGTCGACAGCAGCGGACTTGGTGAAGCCGACATCGACGGGATGCGGGTGATCGCGGCGGACGGCCGCGACGCCGCGCACTACCCGATCACCGTGCAGGCCCACCACACCGACACGCTGCACGTCCGCCTGCGCTATCAGCCGGACCACATCGACGACGAGACGGCATCCGGTCTCGCCGCCCGGCTCGACATCGTGCTGCGCGCGATCACGACCGATCCGTACGCGCGGCTCGATTCGGTGGATCTGCTGTCCGCGGCCGAGCGGCGGGAGTTGGTGCCCGCGACGGGTGGCCCTCCGGTGGCGCCGCAGCTGGTGGCCGAGTTGCTCGCTGCCGGCGTGGAAGTGAATCCCGATGCGGCAGCGCTGGTTTCGGGTCGGCGCACGATGTCCTATGCCGAGTTGGACGCCCGGTCGAACCGGCTGGCGCGGCAGTTGGTCGAGTGGGGCGTCGGCCCCGGTGATCAGGTCGCGCTGGCGCTGGGGCGGTCGGCGGAGTTCGTGACGGGTCTGTGGGCGGTGACCAAAACGGGTGCGGCGTTCGTGCCGATCGATCCGCGCAATCCGGCCGAGCGCGTGGCATATATGGTCACCGACTCCGGTGTGCGGGTCGCGCTCACCGTCGCGGCGACCCGGGATCTGCTTCCCGACCCGGTGCGCGCGCTGGTCCTCGACGATCCGGACACCGAGGCCGCCATCGGGGCGAAGTCCGCGGCGACCATTACCGACGCCGAGCGCCCGCGGACGCCGCGGATCCAGGACGCGGCGTATGTGATCTACACCTCGGGGTCCACCGGAGTCCCGAAGGGCGTCGAGGTCACGCACGCGGGGCTGGCGAATTTCGCCGCGGTCGTGCGCGACCGATTCGGTGTGGACACCAGCTCGCGGGTGCTGCACGCCTCGGGTCCTGGTTTCGATGTGACGCTGCTGGACATTCTGCTCGCGCACACCAGCGGCGCATTGCTGGTGGTGGCGGAACCGGACGCGTTCGCCGGTGTCGAGTTGGCGGAACTGATTCGCACGCAACAGGTTTCGCATGCGTTCCTGACCCCGAGTGTGCTGGCCACCATGGCGCCGGCCGGGATGGATTCGTTGCGCGTGCTGATGGCCGGCGGCGAGGCGGTGACACCGGAGTTGGTCTCGGTGTGGTCGCCGGGCAGGCTGTTGTTGAACGGATACGGACCGACCGAAACCACGATTCTGGCCGGGATCAGCGGTGCGTTGCTGCCCGGTGATGTGGTGACGATCGGTGGACCGATTCGCGGTGTCGAGGCCGTCGTCCTCGATCCGTGGCTGCGGCCGGTGCCGGTCGGGGCGGTGGGCGAGTTGTACCTCGCGGGCAGCCAGCTGGCCCGCGGGTATGTGCACCGGTCCGGCGCCACCGCCGGGTCCTTCGTGGCGAATCCGTTCGGCGCCCCCGGCGCGCGCATGTACCGCACCGGCGATCTGGCCCGCTGGACCGCCGACCACGCCGTGGAGTATCTCGGCCGCCGCGATTTCCAGGTCAAGATCCGCGGTCAACGCATCGAACTCGGCGAGATCGAAACCGTGCTGTCCGAACATCCCGGCGTCGACCACGCGGTGGTCGTGCTGCACACCGATGTGCGCGGCACCGGCCGGCTCATCGGCTATCTGGTCGGCGACGGCCGCATCGATCCGAGCGCCGTCAAGGCCGCGGCCCGGCGGCACCTGCCCGCGCACATGGTGCCCGATCTGCTCATGCCGCTCGCCGAACTCCCGCTCACCGCGACCGGCAAGCTCGATCGGGCGGCGCTACCCGCGCCGCAGTTCCCGGACGAACAGGAACGGATCGCGCCGCGCACCGAGACCGAACAGCGCATCGCGGATATCTTCGGCGAGGTCCTGGGCATCGACGCGGTGGGCGCGACGGACAGTTTCTTCGACCTCGGTGGCAATTCGCTGTCGGCGACGCGGGCGGTCGCGCGATTGCGCAAGGCATTCGGGGTGAGCCTCGGTATCCGAGACCTGTTCGACGCACCGACCGTCGCCGACCTGGCCGCGCATCTCACCACGGCCGAGCGACAGCTCACGGTGCCGCTGACACCGCGCACCCGTCCGGCGCTGGTGCCGCTGTCCCCGGCCCAGCAGCGGATGTGGTTCCTCAACCAGTTCGACACCTCGGTCGGCGGCTACAACATTCCGCTGGTGATCCGGCTGCGCGGCGAACTCGATGTCCCTGCGCTGCGGCGGGCGTGCGCGCTGGTCATCGACCGGCACGAGTCGCTGCGCACCAAATTCCCGATGATCAACGCGATGCCCTGCCAGGTCACCGTCGACGTCGATGAGGTGGCGCCGGCGCTGACCCCGATCCGGGTGAACGAACAGCAGGCGCTCGAGCGGGCGGCGGCGGTGGTCTCCGCGGGCTTCGATGTGACCCAGGCACCGCCGATGCGAGCCGAATTGTTCGCCCTCGGCGACCGCGATCACCTGCTGGTGATCTGCGTGCACCACATCTGCGCCGACGGACAGTCGATGATGCCGCTCGCCCGGGATGTGGCACTGGCGTACGAGGCGAGCCGGCAAGGGACACAACCGAACTGGCCACCGCTGCCGATCCAGTACGCCGACTACGCCTTGTGGCAGCGCGAGGTGCTCGGTGACGAGCACGATCCGGATTCGCTGGTCTCCCGGCAGCTGCGATTCTGGACCGACACCCTCGCCGGGCTGCCCGAACTGCTCGAGCTGCCGACCGATCTGCCGCGGCCGCCGGTGGCGTCACTGCGCGGCAGCACCGTCGATTTCGAGCTGCCCGCCGAATTGCACGCCCGCATCGACGCCCTCGCCCGCGCGGCCAACGCCACGGTGTTCATGGTCCTGCACACCGCGCTGACCGTACTGCTGGCCCGGCTGGCCGGTGTGGACGACGTGGCGGTCGGGACCCCGGTGGCCGGTCGTGGCGATCGCGAACTCGACGATCTGATCGGCATGTTCGTCAACACGCTGGTGTTGCGGTCGCGGGTGTCGTCCCAGCAACCGTTCGCCGAGTTGCTCGCCGCCACCCGCGAGACGGATCTGGCCGCGCTCGCGCATGCCGACGTGCCGTTCGAGGAGGTCGTGGAGGCGCTGAATCCGCGCCGGTCGACCGCGCACGTGCCGCTGTATCAGGTGACCCTCGACGTCCAGGATCTCAGCGCGGCCGCGTTGGAGCTGGCGGGGCTCACCGTCGAGCCGGTCGAAGGAGGCTTCGACCAGGCCCGCGCGGATCTGAATGTGAAGCTCGTCGAACAGTTCGACACGGCGGGCGCGCCGAACGGCATGCTCGGCCGCTTGACCTTCGCCGCCGATCTGTTCGTCGAGCAGACGATGTCTCGCTTCGCGCGCGCGTTCACCCGAATCCTGGAGCAGGGGACCGCGAATCCGGCTGTCGCCGTGGGCGATATCGACATCGTGGACCCCGACCAGCGGCGCGAAGTGCTCGATGCCGCCGGCGTCGACGGCGGCGCGGTCGCCGAGGTGACCCTGGCCGAGCTGTTCGCCGCCCGGGTCTCGGCCCAGCCCGATGCGATCGCGGTCACCGACGGTGTCTCGCGGCTTAGCTATGCCGAGCTCGATCGGCGCGCGACCGAGCTCGCGATTCGGCTCGCCGAGCACGGTGTGGGCCCGGAAACCCTGGTGGCGGTGGCATTGCCGCGTTCGGTCGATCTGGTCGTCGGGCTGCTCGCGGTGGTGCGCGCGGGCGCGGGATATCTGCCGCTGGATATGGCGAACCCGCCGCAACGGTTGCGCTTCATCCTCGACGACGCGCGTCCGGCCGCCGTGCTGACCTCGGCCGACATCGCAACGGACGTACCGGAATACGCGGCGCCGACGGTCCTGATCGAAGAATCCAGGGACGTGCCGCCGGACTATCCGATGCCCGCGGCCGCGCGGCCGGACAACCTCGCCTACGCGATCTACACCTCCGGGTCCACGGGCACCCCGAAGGGCGTGGCCGTCAGCCACCGCGAAGCCGTCACCCTGTTCACCCATGCCGCCGAGCGATTCGACCTCCGCGCCGACGACGTGTGGACGCTGTTCCATTCCTACGCCTTCGATTTCGCGGTGTGGGAGATGTGGGGCGCGCTGCTGAGCGGCGGTCGGGTGGTCGTGGTCGACTACAACACCTCCCGGTCGCCGGAGGCGTTGGTGGAACTGGTGGCGCGCGAACGCGTCACGGTACTGAGCCAAACGCCTTCGGCGTTCTACGGATTCGTCGAAGCCGAGCGGGGGTACCGCGAATCCGGGTGCAGCTGCGGCGATCTCGCGTTGCGGTATGTCGTCTTCGGCGGCGAGGCCTTGGATGCGACACGGTTGACCGGCTGGTTCGCCGCGCACCAACCCGGATCGCCGCGATTGATCAATATGTACGGGATCACCGAGACGACCGTCCACGTGACCTTCGCCGAGGTCGACGGTGCGGGCGCCGCCGGGATCGGCGCACCGCTGCCGGGGTTGCGGGTGTATGTGCTCGACGACCGGCTGCAGCCGGTGCCGATCGGGGTACGCGGCGAAATCTATGTCGCCGGACGGCAACTCGCACGCGGCTACCTGCGGGCGCCCGCGTCGACGGCGAGCCGCTTCATGGCGAACCCGTTCGATCCGCTCGGCGGCCGGTTGTATCGCACCGGCGATGTCGGGCGCTGGCGCAAGACCGCCGGCGGGCTCGAATTGACCTACGCCGGCCGGGCCGACGCACAGGTGCAGTTGCGTGGGTACCGGATCGAGCTGGGTGAGGTGGAGTCAGCGCTGCTGCGGCATCCGGCGGTGTCGCGGGCCGCGGTTGCGGTGCACCGCCACGAGCGCGAGGTGGATCAGCTGATCGGCTACGTCGTGGGCGGCGACGGGCAGCGGATCGATCCGGGCCAGGTCCGGGCGGCCGCCGCCGAAGTGCTGACCAGTTACATGGTGCCGTCGGTGATCATGGTCCTGCCCGATCTGCCGCTGACGGTCAACGGCAAGCTCGATCGGAAAGCGTTGCCCGCGCCTGATTTCGAAGGAGCGGTCCAGCGGTTCGTCGCCCCGCGCACGCACACCGAGAAGGTGATCAGCGACGTGTACGCGCAGGTCCTGGGAGCCCCGCGGGTCGGGGTGACCGATGGGTTCTTCGATTTGGGCGGCAATTCGCTGCTGGCCACCATGGCGGTGACCGAGTTGAGCGCTCGCGGGGTGACGATCGAGTTGCCCTGGATGTTCGAGGATGCGACGCCGAAGGCCCTGGCGCGCCGGGCCGACGACGCGGAAGGCAACTCCGGGCTGAAGGTCTTGCTTCCATTGCGCGCGAGCGGATCCGGACCGGCGGTCTTCGCCGTGCATCCGGCGGGCGGTCTGGCGTGGTTCTATGGCGGCCTCGTCGGACATCTGCATCCGGATCGCCCGGTGTTCGGGTTGCAGGATCCGCACGTCGTGGCCGGCGAACCGGATTCGCAGTCCGTCGAAGAACTGGCCGACCGCTATGTGGCCGAGATTCGCCGCGCGCAACCGACAGGTCCGTACCACCTGCTCGGCTGGTCATTGGGCGGACAGATCGCGCACGCCATGGCGGTCCGGCTGCAGCGCGACGGTGACCGGGTCGGCATGCTGGCCCTGCTCGACTGCGCCGCCGAGGCACCGCAGCAACCGGCTCGCACCGACCAGCGCGCACCGGGACAGCTGATCGCCGATCTGCTCGGCGGCTGGCGAGAACTGTTCGACCTCGGCGACGAGGTGGAGGCGAGCAGTCATGAACGAGCCTGGAACGTCATCCGCGACCAGGTGGTCGCGACGGGCCTGTTCACCGCCGAACAGACCGATCGGCTGATGCACAGCTTCCGGACCGCGAGCGAAATCTCCGCCGCGCACCGGCCGCACGTCTTCGACGGCGACCTGGTGTTCTTCACCGCCGGGAAAGACCACCCGGACCACGACGGGCTCGTCCACACCTGGCGGCCCTACGTCAGCGGCGAGGTGCACAACGTCGTCGTCGACGCCCGCCACCTGGAGATGAGCCATCCGCATGCGCTGGCCATCGTCGGCCCTGTCCTGGAAAGGTTCATGCAACGATGCTGACCGATTTGCAGCAACTGCGTCTCGACGACGGCAGAACGGTGACCTGCACCAGTCCGGCCGAGGCCCGCATGTTGTGGGGCGAGACGTCCTCGGCACGCGGGTTCTACCGGCGGGCCGCCGAAAGTCTTCGCCCCGGCGACATCGCTCTCGACATCGGCGCGAATATCGGCCTGACCGCGATGATGTTCGCCGACACCTGCCCCGGGATCCAGGTCATCGCCGTCGAGCCCGTGCCGATGACCTTTCGTTGCCTGGACCGCAACATCGCAGCGCATGTCCCGGGCGGGATCGCCCTGCAGATCGCGGTCGGCGCGACGCCGGGCACCCGGCCGTTCACCTGGTATCCGCGCGCCACGGCGAACTCCGGTTTCTTCGCCGACCGCGAGGCGGACGACGAGGCCACTCGGATCTATCTGCGCAACTGCGGCCTGGACGACAAGGCCATCGCGCTCATCACCACCGGGCTGCACGACGGCGTGCCCTTGGAGGTCGAGGTCACCACGGTCTCGGCGATACTCGACGAATATTGCCGCGACCGGGAGATCGGCTTGCTCAAAGTCGATGTCGAGCGGGCGGAGTTGGACGTCCTGCGCGGCATCACCGACGCGGACTGGCGCCGCATTCACGCCGTCGTCGCCGAGGTCCACGACCTCGATGGCCGCCTGCGAGAAGTCCGCGAGCTGTTCGATCGGCATGGAATAGCGGCGCAAATCCAGCAGGATCCCCGTTTGATCGGAACCGAGATATACGAGGTGTTCGCGACCAGGCCCCGCGCCTGAAGTGCTGGCCGCGCAGGCGATCGCGGAACCCGCGCAAGCTCACTGAGCGCCATGTGTCCCCCGTCGTCCTGCGCATTCACAGCGGCTCGGCCCGCGTCGAGCGGTTGCCGTGGACAAGACGTACGGCAGAGTGTCGGCAAGATGTGGGCACAGCCGCTGATCAACCGTTCTGCGGAGCAGAAAAAAAGCCCCTCACCTGCGTGAACAAGTGAGGGGCTTTGGCGGTGGCGGAGGGATTTGAACCCTCGGAGGGGGGTTACCCCTCACACGCTTTCGAGGCGTGCTCCTTAGGCCGCTCGGACACGCCACCGCCGACAACCATACCGGACCGGGGGCGGAACGCTAAATCGCCTGTAGAGGGGGTGCGAGGGGCGGTTTTCGGCGGGTGCTGGCACGCGGAAGGCGCGGGCGTCGGCTCAGCGTTGGGCGCGGAAGAATTCGTCCAGCAGTGCCGCGCATTCGGCTTCCAGCACGCCGCCGCGGACTTCCGGGCGGTGGTTGAGGCGGCGGTCGCGGACTACGTCCCATAGTGAGCCGACGGCACCGGTTTTCGGTTCCCAGGCGCCGAAGACCAAGCGGCCGACGCGGGCGAGTACCAAGGCGCCCGCGCACATAGTGCAGGGCTCCAGGGTGACCGCGAGCGTGGTGTCCTCCAGACGCCAGCCGTCGCCGACTACCGCGGCGGCGCGGCGCAGCGCGAGGATCTCCGCGTGCGCGGTCGGGTCACCGAGGGCCTCCCTGGCATTGGCCGCGCGGGCGAGTTCGCGTCCGGTCGCATCGAAGACGACGGCACCGACCGGTACGTCGCGAGCGCCCGCATCGGCTGCGGCGGCGATCGCGGCACGGACCATGTCGGTGTCGGAGAGTCCGTCGGTGAGCAGACCCACGTCAGCGGGGCAGCTTGTCCAGCACCGCCGAGAGTTCGTTGGCGAAGCCGAGCCGCTGGGCGATCATGCCGAGTTGCTCATCCGGATACAGGTCGGTTTCGGCGAGGATCACGCTGAGCACGGGTTCGGGCAGGCCGAGATCGGCGAGGACGCCGAGGTCGCCCTCTTCCCAGGGCTCGATATCGTCGATTTCGTCCGGGTCGATGTCGGGAATTTCGATATTGAGGGCCTCGAGGACGTCGGCGGCGATGTCGTAATCGATCGCGGCCGTCGCATCCGAGACCAGCATCCGGGTGCCGCTCGGCGCGGGCCGGAGCACGATGAAGAACTCGTCATCGATATCGAGCAATCCGAACACCGCACCGGAACTGCGCAATGCCTTGAGTTCTGTTTCCGCCGCGGACAAATCGGTGAGCGCGGCCTGACTCAACGGACTACACCGCCATTGTCCTTCTTCGCGGACAACCGCCACTGCGAACCCTTCCACGTCGTCGTAATCATCCGACGCAGCCTTGTTCGTGCCCGAGCGCTGTGCTGCCATGCCGCAACGGTAGTCGGCTCGAGCCGAAATGTTGAAGTCGTATGCGAATCTGTTCCGATGACTCCTGACCAGAAAGCACCGGTGTGTGTCCTCGGGACGGGCTTGATCGGCGGTTCACTGCTGCGCGCCGCCGTCGGCGCCGGCTATGACGCCTGGGGTTACAACAGGTCAGAGGATGGTGCACGGGCCGCGAGCGCCGACGGATTCGATGTCACGCAGGATCTGCTCGGGGCGCTGACCCGGGCCGCCGATGCCGATGCGCTGATCGTCGTCGCGGTGCCGATGCCCGCGGTGGACCACATCCTCGCCGAGGTGGCGCGAATCGCGCCGGGCTGCTCGCTCACCGATGTGGTGAGCGTCAAGGCGCCGGTGGCCGAGGCGGTGCAGCGGCATGGGCTCGCGGCCCGTTACGTCGGCGGGCATCCGATGGCCGGTACCTCCGAATCCGGTTGGGCGGCCACCGATCCCGGCCTGTTCCGGGATGCGGTATGGGCGGTCGGGGTGGATGCGGGCACCCGCCCCGAGCCGTGGCGCCGGGTGGTGCGGCTGGCGCTGTCCTGCGGCGCGGTGGTCACCCCGGTGGTGGCGGACGAGCACGACCGGGCGGTGGCCCGGATCTCGCATCTGCCGCATGTGCTGGCGGAGGCGCTTGCGGTGTCCGGCGCGGCGGGCGGCGACCTGGCGCTCGGCTTGGCCGCGGGCTCGTTCCGGGACGGCACCCGCGTGGCCGCCACCGCCCCTGACCTCGTCCGCGCCATCTGCGAACCCAATGCCGCAGCCCTGCTGGACGTACTGGAGGAAACGCTCACCGTACTGAGCGCCGCCCGCGACAGCCTCCGCGACGCGGACACCTTGGTCGACCTCGTCGAAGCCGGACACGACGCCCGCGAACGCTACGAAACCACACAGCGCTGGGAAATCACCGACATCCACCCCGGCGACCACAACTGGCTGGAAGCTTTGCGCGAGGCAGGCCAGCGCGGCGGGGTGATCACCAAGCTGGAGTGATCGCGGCGACGCTATCGGGGCCATGAGGCACATCTGTCGATCTCATCGAGGCGCTACTGCGCCCGCGCGCACTATGAACCGCGCAGCGCTGATCACGCCGCAGATATCCGCCCAGCGACGACAATTGGCCAGGGCATCCGCGTGTTCGAGTCGACGCGGCGGTGTGCTCTCCTCACAAGGCTGCGGTGGCCACTCCCGGACAACTTCTCAGGCACGCAACTTTGCCCGCGACCCACGAATTCGCCCGGCGAATCTGTGTGCGGCGCGGGCAACGGTGCGCGGACGCCGGCGGGATCCGGGTGGTCAGATGCGTTCGGCGAGGCCCGGGTAGTCGAGGAGGAAGCCGTCGGCGTCGACGGTGACGGTGGCGCTGGAGACGGGGGACAGCACGCTGATGCCGGTGGCGCCGCTGCTGTAGGTGAGGCTGGCTTCCTGGACGAGGAGATCGGGTAGGCGGACGTAGACGACCGGGACCTGGATGTCGTCGACGGCGTTCTGGAGTCCGAAGCGGCGGATGGGGAGGGTGTTGAAGAACGGGCTGAGGACGACGTCGACGTCCAGGGCGCCCGCGAAGGTGGAGCGGACGTGGCCGCCGCCCGCGTCGACGAGCCAGTAGTTCTCCTCGTCCCTGGCGATCGAGGCCTGGCGTTCCCCGGCGGCGGTGGTGCTGCGCAGGGATAGTCGTTTGGTGACGCCGTTCTCGTCGGTGACCAGGTCGTAGGAGGCGCTGAAGGCGGGGTGTTCCGCGCATTCGCCGCCGATCATGCGACCGGCGGCGCGGATGCGGTTGCCGTTGAGGGTGACGCGGACGGACTCCATCCGCGACGCGTTGTGCGCGCGCCACGTGAGGATCGTCGGCCACCGGGATGCCTCCGGTTGGCTGTCGGGGCCGAGAGCTGGATTCGTCACATATCTACGGTAAGCGACGCGCGCAACACCCCCGCATCACACCAGCGACTCGCGCCACGCGGCGTGCAGGCTGGCGAACCGTCCGGCGCCCGCGATGAGCTCGCTGGGCGCCCCGTCCTCGACGATCCGGCCGGACTCCAGCACCAGGACCCGGTCGGCGATCGCGACCGTGGACAGCCGATGCGCGATGATCATGGCGGTGCGATCGCGCAGCACCGTCTCCAGTGCCCGCTGGATCTGCCGCTCGCTGGGAATGTCCAGGCTCGAGGTCGCCTCGTCGAGCACGATCACCGCCGGATCGGCCAGGAACACCCTGGCGAACGCGACCAGCTGACGCTGGCCCGCCGACAATCGCCCACCGCGCTTGCGCACGTCGGTGTCGAACCCCTCCGGCAGTGCGGTGACGAAGTCGTACAGCCCGACCGCGCGCGCCGCCGCGATCACCTCCGCATCGCTGGCCTCCGGCCGCCCGAGCCGGATATTGTCGGCCACCGACCCGGAGAACAGATACGACTCCTGGGTGACCATCACGACATTGCGTCGCAGATCCACATCGGACAACCGCCGCAGGTCGATGCCGTCCAAACTCACCGTGCCGCCGGACGGGTCATAGAACCGGGTCAGCAGCTTGGCCAAGGTGGACTTGCCCGCACCGGTCGCACCGACCAGCGCGATCACCTGTCCGGCCGGAATCTCCAGCGAGAACTCCGGCAGCACCGGGCGCGCCCGACCGGGCGTATCGGACGGCGCCTCGCCATCGGTGGGTGATCCGTAGCCGAACCACACGTGGTCCATCCGCACCGCGCCGGTTGCCTTGGCCAACGCGATCGGGGCCTTCGGTTCCTCGACCGAGGGCTCCTCCTCGAGGACGCCGGAGATCTTTTCCAGGGCGGCGGCCGCGGACTGGTAGGCGTTGAATACCTGGGCCAGTTCGTCGAGGGGGCCGTAGAAGTCGTTGAGGTACAACAGGTATGCCGCGAGGACGCCCACGGCGAGGTTGCCGTGGATCACCTGCCAGGCGCCGACCACGATGACGACCACGGTGGTCAGATTGCCGAGCAGGCGGGTGAGTCCGGCGTAGTCGCCCATGCCGCGCATGGCGCTGGTGGTCGCCTGGAAGTATTCGGCGTCCTCGGTGGCCAGCACCGATTCGTTGCGGGCCTCGCGCTGGAAGGCCTGCACCGCGCGCATGCCGCCCATCGACTCCACGAACTGCACAACGACTTTCGCGATTGCCCCGCGGGTGCGCCGGTACCCGGCCCGCTGCCTGCGCTGCGCCCAGCGGGTGACCAGCGCCAATGGCACGAAGCCGAGCAGCACGATCGCGGCGAGCGTCTGATCGAGGTAGATCAGCAGCACCGCGATGGTCAGCACCGAAAGGATCGCGCTCAGTGCCTGATTCAGCGCACTCTCCAGCAGCTGCTGCAGCGTCTCGATATCACCGGTCAGCCGCGCGACCACCTTGCCGGAGGTGTACTTCTCATGGAACGCCACGCTGAGCCGCTGCATATGCCCGAACAGCCGGACCCGCAGGTCGAAGAGCACGCTCTGGCTGAGCTTTCCGGAGATTCGCAGGAACACGAAGGTGGTGCAGACACCGAGCCCGATCGCACCCAGATAGCCGACGACGGTGAGCGCCAAGGGCACCCAGTTCCCCTCGACCCCCTCGGCGATGCCGGTATCGAGCCCGTGTGCGACGAACAGCGGCGCGGAGACCATCGCGGCGTTATCGAGCACGATCAGCACCATGGCCAGGATCGCGAGCTTGCGGTAGGGCCGAACCAGGCTCAGCAGTAGCCGCCGGGATCGACCGGCCAGCACCAGATTTCCGGTCTCGGTCACCTCCTTGTCCTCGTTGGCGATGCCGCGCCAGTCGGCGACCTCGTCGCGGTCGGCCGAGTCATCGGCGGGGACAGCGGTTTCGGTCGTGGTCATGCTTGACCTCCCATCAGTTCGCGGTAGCGACTGCTGGTTTTCAGTAGTTGATCGTGCGCGCCCTCGGCGATGATCCGGCCGTCGGCGAGCAGCGCCACCCGGTCGGCCAGTGCCGCGGTCGAAGGGCGGTGCGCCACAAGCAGAGTGGTGGCCCCGGCCAGCACCGTGCGCAGCCGTTCCTGCACGCGCTCCTCGGTCTCCACATCGAGTGCGGAGAGCGGGTCGTCGAGCACCATGATGCGGGTCCGCTCCCCCGCGCTGTCGCGAGCGAGCACCGCGCGGGCCAGGGCCAGCCGCTGGCGCTGACCGCCGGACAGGCTCAGCCCCTGCTCGCCGATCCTGGTGTCCAGGCCCCATGGCAGGTCGTTCACGAAATCGGTGGCCTGGGCGACATCGAGCGCGCGCCACACATCGTCGTCGCCGGCCTCCGGATCGCCGAGCGCGACGTTCTCCCGCACACTCGCCGAGAAGAGCACCGGCTCCTCGAACGCCACCGAGACCAGCGAACGCAGGTCGGCGACCCGCATCGATGCGATATCGATGCCGTCGATGGTGATGGCGCCGCCGGTCACGTCGTAGAGCCGCGGAATCAGGTTGAGCAGCGCCGTCTTTCCGCTACCGGTCGCACCGACCAGCGCCACCGTCTCGCCGGGACGCACCTTCAGCGAAATATCGTGCAGTACCTCACCCTTCGCCTCCGGAAAGGCGAAACGCACACCGTGCAGCGCCAATTCGCCGACGATCCGTTCCGGCAGTTCGACCGGATCGGCTGGATCGGTGATATCGACCGGGGTGTCGATGATCTCCCAGAACCGATCCGCCGCGGTGCGCGCGTCGTTCCACTCGGCGAGCAGGAAGCCGGTCCAGATGATCGGCCACTGCAGGAAGGTCGCCAGCGTAATGCCCGCGACCAGGGTGCCGAGCGTCATGGTGCCGTGCGCGACGGCGTATCCGCCGTAGCCGAGCGCGAAGGCGATGGCCAGCTGCGGCAGACTCACCATCGCCGACCACAGCGTGGCGTCCAGCCGCACCTTGAGTAGTTCGGTCTGTTGCAGTTCGCGCGACTGCGCGGTGAACCGCCCGCCGAAGAACGCGCCGCGACCGAATGCCTTCAGCACCCGGATGCCCTGCGCCGACTCCTCGGCGGTGGTGGCCAGATCGCCGGACTGATCCTGCGAGCGCCGCGAGGCGACCCCGTAGCGGCGCTCGAACCGCAGGCAGACGTAGGTCAGCGGCAGCGCCACGATCGCGAAGATCAGCCCGATCCGCCAGCTCAGCGCGAGCAGCACCAGCAGACCGACCGGAATCACGACGCAGTGGATGATCAGGAACGGCCCCGCGAACGCGACGAATCGCTTCATCGTGCCCATATCGTCGACCGCGCGCGACAGCAACTGGCCGGACTCCCAGGCATCGTGGCGTCCGATCGACAACGTCTGCAACTTGCGGAAGATCTTGGCGCGCATGGCGATCTCGAACTGAGCCGCCGGCCTCGCGATTAGCCACCGACGTCCCCATACACCGAACGCCTCCACCAGACCGAGCAGCAGCACCACCAGCACCGGAACCACGACACCCGCGAAATCGCGCTGCTGGATCGGACCGTCGATGATCCGCGCGATGACCAGCGGGATCACGATCGCCGTCAAGGCGGCGGTCGCCGCAAGCCCGGTCGCGCCGAGTAGCGCGGCCAGATGCGGCCGCAGGTACGGCAGGAATCGGCGTAGTGAATGCAGGCGACCCGACGCCGCGGCGGCCGGACGCTCGGGTCTATCGACCTCCGTATCGGCCTTCGGCGTATCGAGCGTGACGGACAAAGCTCCCCCTCGTGGTCTGCGTGGATTGGCTGATGTCGCGAGCGGACCTTCCGGTGATGTTCGCACCGGGGTCCGACATTCCAGCGTGGCATCAGTCTCGAGATCGGCCAACCGATTTTCCGCCACGCCAACAGCCAACAACCTCGAGTAACCTCGAGGTCAAGAACCCCCCGGCAACACCCCGACCCCAGGGTCACACCGCCCGCAGACGACATCGGCGCCCGGATCCCGGGCGCCGATATCCACCAATTCGATTGTACCGACGCATTCGTCGATCAGCGGGTCGCTCGCCCCCGCTCCGCCGCAGCGTCCGGGAAATCCTGCTGCTGATAACCGCCGCGCAGCGTGCCCTCCAAATACGCGGCGCGACAGGCCCGTCGGGCGATCTTGCCGCTGGAGGTGCGCGGAATCGAACCGGCCGGGACCAGCAGCAGGTCGCGCACGGTCACGCCGTGGCGCTGTGCGATGGCGACGCGCACGATATCGGCGATCGGCTCCGGATCCAGTTTCGCCGCACCGGTGCCGCGCTCGGCCACGATGACCAACTGCTCCGAGGTGTCATCGGCGTCGAAGGTGAGGCCGGAACGGCTGCCCTGCTCGAAAACCAACGCGGGCAGCTGATTCGCGGGCACGGAGAACGCCGCGACGAATCCGGGCCGCAGTGCATCGCTGGATTCCTGTGCCGAGAACTCCAGATCCTGCGGAT
The DNA here is from genome assembly GCF_048910785.1 of Nocardia nepalensis. Classification (NCBI taxonomy): domain Bacteria; kingdom Bacillati; phylum Actinomycetota; class Actinomycetes; order Mycobacteriales; family Nocardiaceae; genus Nocardia; species Nocardia nepalensis. The sequence continues at coordinate 158,709 of NZ_JBKBET010000003.1, forward strand.
AGTGATTGCGCCCGTCGACGATCACCAGATCCTTCACCCGCCCGGTGATGTACAACTCGCCGTCGAGGTAGACGCCGTAGTCGCCGGTGCGCATCCACTTCGCGTCCGAGTCGGTGCCCTGCGCGTGACTGCCCTCCGGTAGTCGCCGCGCGAGCCTGTTGTGGAAGGTCGCCTCGGTCTCCTCCGGCCGACCCCAATATCCGATGCCCATATTGTCGCCGTGCAACCAGATTTCGCCGACCTCGCCGTTTTCGCGCTCGATACCGGTCTCCGGATCGACGATCACCGCCCACTGCGATAGCGCGACATAACCGCAGGACACCTGCGCGATCGAATTCTCGGTGCCCTTGGGCACTTCGACCATGCGGCCCGCGCTGAGTTCATTGCGATCCACATAGACGACCTTCGCCTCATCCTCGGCCTTGGTCGCCGAGACGAACAATGTCGCCTCCGCCATGCCGTAGCAGGGCTTCAGCGCGGTCTTTGGCAGACCGTACGGCGCGAAGGCCTCGTTGAACTTCTGCATCGACGACACCGACACCGGCTCACTGCCGTTGATCAACCCGATTACATTCGAAAGGTCGAGTTCCTCACCGGCTTTCGGCTTACCGCGGGCCGCGGCGTGCTCGTATGCGAAATTCGGTGCGGCCGCGAATGTTCCGGCGCCGTCGGAGGCGGCGGCCAATTCCTTGATCCAGCGGTACGGCCGCCGCACGAACGCGCTCGGCGACATGATCGTAATGAATCCACCGCCGATGGTCGGCAGGATCACGGACAGCAGACCCATATCGTGGAATAGCGGCAACCAGGTGACGCCGCGTGAATTCTCTTGCACGCCGATGGCATCGATCATCTGCAACAGATTGGTGCCAACCGCGCGGTGGGTGATCTCGACACCGGCCGGGGTCCGGGTGGATCCCGAGGTGTACTGCAGGTAGGCGACGCTATCGATATTGATCTTCGGCCGTACCCAGGTCGATCCGACGCTATTCGGAATCGCGTCGACGGCGATGATGCGCGGACGCTGCGCCGCCGGGAGGTGCCGGAAGAATTTCCGCACACCCGCCGCGGCCGAGCCGACGGTCAGAATGGCCGCTGGCGCGCAGTCGTTGAGCACCGCGTGCAGGCGATCGGTATGGCCCTGCTCCTCCGGATCGAACAGCGGGACAGCGATATTGCCCGCGTAGACCGCCGCGAAGATCGAGACGACATAGTCCAGCCCCTGCGGGGCCAGGACCGCCACCCGATCGCCCGGACGCGTCACCTGCTGCAACCGGGCCGCGACGGCACGCAGCCGCACGCCGAATTCATGCCAGGTCAACTCGACATACTCGCCATCGCGTTCCCGCGAGTAGTCGATGTAGCGGTAGGCGAGCTCGTCGCCGTTCTCCGCGCTGTGCTTGTCGACGAAGTCGATCAGGGTCCGGTCGTCACGGATATTGATATTGCCCTGATCGTCCAAATAGTCGTCGAACGTCTCGTCGATCATCGCCTTATCCTTTTGCCAACGCAGGCACTCGGGCCGTGCGAATACACCGAACACAGGTCGATTACGAAGCGTCGGGAAGGCTAGCAGGTGCGCCTTCCCGAGCGGGCTCAATACCGCCCGAAGGCAATCGCGACGTTGTGTCCGCCGAAACCGAACGAGTTGTTCACGGCGTAGTCGATTCGTCCGGGTCGGGCCTGGCCCTTGACCACGTCGAGCTCGATTTCCGGATCCTGATTGTCCAGATTCAGCGTCGGCGGAACGATGCCGTCACGCACCGAGAGCACCGTCAGCACCGATTCGAGTGCGCCGACCGCGCCGATCGAGTGGCCCAGTGCGGATTTCGGCGCGTAGACCGAAACATGGTCGCCCACGGCGGCATTGATGGCCTGCGCCTCGGCGGTATCGCCGATCGGGGTCGCGGTCGCGTGCGCGTTCACATGGGTGACGTCGCGCTTGGAGATTCCGGCCTTCTGCATGGCCCTGGTCATCGCCCGCGCCGCGCCCTTGCCCTCGAGATCGGGTGCGACCAGATGGAAAGCGTCAGAGGTGATTCCGGCGCCCAGCAATCGGGCATGGATGGTCGCGCCGCGCGCCTTCGCATGCTCCTCGGTCTCGATGATCATCATCGCGCCCGCCTCACCGAAGACGAAACCGTCGCGGTCCTTGTCGAACGGTCGCGAGGCGGCCCTGGGGTCCTCGTTGCGGGTGCTCATCGCGCGCATCATGGTGAACGCCGCGATAGGCACCGCCTGAATGGAGCCCTCCACGCCGCCGGTGACCACCATGTCGGCATCGCCCATGACGATCATCTGCCAGGCATTGGCGATCGCCTCCGAGCCCGATGAGCAGGCCGAGACCGGGGTGACCACGCCCGCGCGTGCGCCGATTTCCATGCCGACGCAGGCGGCCGGGCCGTTCGGCATGATGCGCTGCACGGTCAGCGGCGACACCTTGCGGTAGCCGCCGTTCTGCAGCCGGTCCCGCGCGAAGGTGATGTATTCGCCGCCGCCGAGTCCGGTGCCGATGGCGACCCCGAGCCGATTCTTGTCCACCTCAGGACTTCCCGCGTTGCGCCAGACCTCACGACCGAGCACCACGGCCATCTGTTCCACGTAGGACAGCTGGTGCGTCTCCTGCCGGGTGAGGTTATCCGATGGCTTGACCTTCAGATGTCCGCCGATGCGCACCGGTAGTTCGAACTGCTCGATGAAGCTGTCGTCGAGCACATCGATGCCGCTCTCACCGTTGAGCAGCCCCTTCCAAGTGGAGTCGACGTCACCGGCGATCGAGGTGGTCGCCGCCAGACTGGTCACGACAACATTGGGGTAGTTCCCGTTCTTAGTAGACGGAATCTGCATTTCGCTCACTTTCCTGGCGTCACACTTTGGGATAAACCGGGAACTGCGAATCGACGCTGGAGCGCCGGAGGTCGGCAGGAGCGGGAGCTAGGAGAATGTCTCCTGCCGTCGAGCGGCCGTGCAAACGAGATTCGACCGTGCGCAACAAGCGTCCGGTCGGATCGGATGCACGACACACTACCGTGGCCGTCGCCGGTCGTCGCATTCACTTCTCGAGTAACCTGCTGAGCGGATACGCAGCGCTGGTGGTTCCGAGCGATCCGCGAGCAACCGTGAGAAGGGAAGACTGTGACGGGCGGGCGGATGGTCGGGCTGTTCGCCGGTATCGGCGGGCTGGAGCTCGGCCTCGGCGGCCATGGCTGGCATACCGAGCTGCTCTGCGAGATCGATCCCGGTGCGCAGGCGGTGCTCGCGGCGCGCTTTCCCGGAATTCCATTGCACGCCGATATCACGCGATTGCGCGCGCTGCCAGCCGGCACCGAACTGGTCGCCGCCGGTTTTCCCTGCCAGGACCTGTCGCAGGCCGGGCGCACCGCGGGCATCACCGGACAACGCTCCGGTCTGGTGGACGAGGTGTTCCGGCTGGTGCGCCGACAGCGCGGGCCGCGCTGGCTGTTGATCGAGAATGTGCCGTTCATGCTGCAGCTGGGTCGCGGTGCGGCCATGCGGCATATCACCGCCGCACTGGAGGAGCTCGGCTACACCTGGGCATACCGGGTGGTCGACGCGCGGGCGTTCGGGTTGCCGCAGCGCCGTCAGCGGGTGCTGATGCTGGCTTCGCGCACCGAGGATCCGCGCCGGGTGCTGTTCGGTGATGACGCCGGATCGCTCGATCTCGGTGACCCGCAACAGGATCCGTGCGGCTTCTACTGGACCGAGGGGGTGCGCGGGTTGGGCTGGGCGGTGAACGCGATCCCGACGCTCAAGGGCGGTTCGGCACTGGGCATCGCGAGTCCGCCCGCGGTGCGGCTGCCCTCTGGCGAAATCGTCACGCCGGGCATCGTCGACGGTGAGCGGCTGCAGGGTTTCGACGCGGACTGGACCGAACCGGCGACCTCGGTGCCCGGGATCCGGCACGGACACCGGTGGAAGCTGATCGGCAATGCGGTGAGTGTGCGGATGGCGTCCTGGGTCGGCGCCCGGCTGGCCGAACCGCTCGATCCGATTCCCGGCGACGAGCCGCTGCCGCCCGGACGGCCCTGGCCGGTCGCCGCATGGGGCCGGGGCGGTGCGGCCTATCGGGTGCCGGTGTCGACATGGCCGGTGCACGAACCGTATGAGGATCTGCACCACTTCCTCACCGATTCGCGGCTGCTCTCCGCCCGCGCGACGGCCGGATTCCTGCGCCGCACCGGAATGGGCAATCTACGGTTCCCGCCCGGATTTCTGGCCGATGTGGAGGGTCATCTCGATCGGATGGGCGGCTGGGCGGCATGAGGTTCGGCTCGTCATGAACCCGGATCGGCGTCCACCCACCGACGCCGCCACCAGTGCGCGCATGGCGCGCCAGCGGCGCGCCGGAACCCGACCCGAACTCGCGCTGCGCCGGGAATTGCACCGGCGCGGGTTGCGCTACTTCGTCGATCGGGCACCACTGCGCGGGCAGCGGCGGCGGGCGGATCTGGTGTTTCCGCGGCTGCGCGTCGCGGTCTATGTCGACGGGTGTTTCTGGCATCGCTGTCCGCTGCACGCGACCGATCCGAAGAGCAATTCGCAGTGGTGGGCGGACAAATTGAGCGGGAATGTGGCCCGTGACCGGGCCACCGATGCCGCACTGGCCGCCGCGGGGTGGCGGGTGATCCGGGTGTGGGAACACGAGAATGCCGCTGCGGCGGCGGATCGAGTCCAGGCGGTACTGGCCGAGCGGAGCTAGCCGACCCTTTCGAGCGACCGGCAAGCAGTCGCTAGCTGACCCTTTCGAGCGACCTGCAAGCAGTCGCTAGCTGACCCTTTCGAGCGACCTGCAAGCAGTCGCTAGCGGTGTCGCCGCACCCGAACGAGCGTGCGCGGGGCGTGCGCGGCCAGGTACCCCGACGCCGCCATCACCGTCAGCACCATCAATCCGGCGACGGCCGTTGCGAATCCGATCATGGGAACCTCCTTACCTGTTCCCAGCATCGCGAACGGACCTGGCAGAACCCTGTGCTCTAGTTGGTAGTGAGGTGTGCGAAAGAGCTGCCTGTTAGGACACACTGACCTACTGTTGATCACCGGACCAGTGAGGAGGCGGAGAATGGTCCAGTGATTGATCGCCGGAGGCTCGCCGAACGACATGTCCTGGTGGCCTGCGGGCTCATCGCGGCGGCGATCGCGATCGGCGGACTCTGCTATTCGTCCTGGCTGCTGGAGTTCGTGCTCAAGATCGACGTCGATCCGGTCAACTCGTTCCTCAGTGAGCTCGATGCCGAGGGCAAGCCGCATCGAGAGGTGTTCGCGACCGCCGACAAGATCGTCGGCCTGCTGCTGATGCCGACGGCGATCGCCGGGCTGCTGTTATTTCCGCGCCGCAGATTCACCACCATCGGCTGGGTCGCGCTGTTCTGCTTCGGCGCCGCGACCATCGGCGACGTGCTGCTGCCGCTGCGCGATTGCACTCCGGAGAACAACGCCGAATGCGGCGGCGGTGGCAGCGAACTGTTCCCGCAGTTGCACCAGCCGCACGCGCTGACCAGCACCATCGCGGTCACTTCGATCGCCATCGCGACCTTCGCGTTCAGCGTGGCCGCCTTCCGGTATCACCGCTGGCGGATCCTGCGCGAGGCCGGTTTGGTGGTGCTGGTGATCGGGTCCTCGGCGACCATATGGATGTTGGTCGCCGACAACCTGACCGGTAATTACGCGCTCGGGATCGCCCAGCGGATCCAGGTCGGATCGATGTCGCTGTGGCTGATCACGTTGGCGGCGGCGGTGATTCTGGAAGGCCGCGAGTGGGTCGAAGGCGATTCCGGCTAGCCGACCTTGATGCGGACGGTGTGTGAGTCGAGTTTCGCGGGCAGTTCGGTGGTGTCGATCTCGAGGATTTCGCCGGTGTCCTGCAGACCGTTGGGCAGCGTCTTGGGCTTCAGGCCGAAGGGCGGCTGGTCGCCCTTGCTGGCGGCGAGGCCGAAGTCGCTGTCGTTGGCGATGTAGAGGGTCTTGCCGCCGTCCAGGGTGGCGATGCCCTCGATCTTGTCGTGGCCGTAGAACTTGCCGTCCGCGTTCAGACCGGTGATCAGTGCGGTGAAGTCCAGCTTCGCGGTCTTGGCGACGGGCGTGATGCCCGCCTTCTTCAGCGCCGCGACCCCGTCATTCGTCGAGACCGTGCCGACCAGCGTCTCCAGCGCCTTGCCGTCGATCTGGAGACCGCCGCGTTCCGGATCGTATTGCGCGCCCGCGACCTTCGACTCCGGGCCGATATCGGTGGCGCCGGCGATATCGATGGTCCACAGTTTCTTGTCGGCCTTCGGGGGCAGGTTGCCATCGCGCTCGTCGACCAGGAAGGTGGTGGCGCTGAGCGCGGTGATCTCGGAGTCGGCGACCTTGGTGCTCTTGGGATCCTGCAGCGGCAGTACGAATTCCTTGACCGACTTGGTCTTCAGGTCGACGGTGACGATGCGGGTGATCGGCACCTCCTTGGCCGAACCGTCCAAGCCCGGGGTTTTCAGGCCGCTCTGCACGACACCGACGAGGGTGCCGCCGTCCGGGGTGACGGTCAGGCCCTCCATGCCCTGGTTCGGCGTGCGCAGTGAAAGCTCCTTGGGCAGCCCGGATCCCGGGCCCAAACGCTCGAGCTCCGTGCCCTTGGCGTCGAAATGCACCAGGAACGGGCCGTATTCGTCGGAGACCCAGAAGGTGCCATCGGCCAGTGCGACCAGGCCTTCGGGGTCGAGGCCGTGGTCGGTGGGCGGTAAGACATTTCCGGCGAGGTCCTTGATGGTCTCGCCGGTGCTGGCCGCGATATCCACCTGACCGTTGAAGGGGGTGCCGTTGGCGGTGTGCAGCTCGATCCTGGATTGCAGGACCGCGCGATTGCCGACCAGCTTGAAACGGCCGATTTGGGGCACGAAGCCCGGTGTCGGCGTGAGCTTCTCGTTCTTCCCGGGACCGTCCACGTTGGGACCGCGATCGGTGAGGCCGTAGAACTCACCTGGCGCGCCGGGCACCGGTGTCCACGCTGAGCCGTAACCGCTCGCCTGCACGGTGGTGCCACCGAATTCGCCGAGCGGCGGAATGTCGGTGGTGTACAGGCGAACCGCGTCGGTGGTGGTGACCTTCAACTCGTCCGTGCCGGTATAGCCCGCCTTGGGCTGGTAGACGAGCGCGCCGTCGAGGCGGCGGGTAAGCGAGCCGTGTTCCGGATCGGCGATCGTCACGGCGGCGGTGCCACCCGTTGCGGCCAGCAGGTCGTCCAGGGAGATCACCAGCGGCTGATCCGCGACCACGGTGAAATCGGCCTTACCGTCCGAGGACGAGCAGCCTGCGGCCAGCACGCCGACACAGAGAACGGCGACGGCGGTGATACGGGGGTGCGCTTTCACGGGTGTCTGCTTACCGTGTGCGTCCGACAAAAGGCCTACGGTCAAGTGACCAGTTGGTGTCATGCTGTCGCCATGAGTGATCGTGTGAATATCGCTTCGGGTTCGGAGTTCGAGGATATCGTCGGCTACTCCCGGGCGGTGCGCATCGGCAAGACGGTCGCCGTCAGCGGCACCACCGCCGCGCTGCCCGGCGGCCATGCGGTCGGCGGTGACGATATCGGCGAACAGACCCGGGAAACCCTGCGCCGCATCGCCACCGCGCTCACCGACGCGGGTGCGAGCCTGGCCGATGTCGTTCGCACGCGCATCTTCGTCACCGATATCTCCCGCTGGCCCGAGGTCGCCGAGGCGCACGCCGAGGTATTCGGCGATATCCGTCCGGCCGCGTCGATGTACGAAATAAAAGCGCTGATCACGCCCGCACTACTGGTGGAAATCGAGGCCGACGCGATCGTCGGCGAATAGGAATTAGCCCGGCGGGGCGAGGCTCGGATCGCTAGTGTCGGTCTGGTGACCAGCGACGCTCCGGAAACCACCGTTCAGCTCGAAACCGTCGCCGAGGCGACCAACCGCCTGCTCGACACCATTCGCGGGCTCGATGACGACGTGACCGTGCCGACGCTGCTGCCGGGCTGGACCCGCGGCCACCTGCTCGCCCATCTGGCGCGCAATGCCGACAGCCTGGTCAACCTGTTGCTGTGGGCGCGCACCGGAATCGAAACACCGCAGTACGCAAGCATGTTCATCCGGAACGCGGATATCGAGGCGGGTGCGCCGCGTCCGCTCGCCGAGCAGTTGGCCGATAACGAAGCCGCGGCGAACCGCTGGCTCGCACTGGCCCAGACCACGCCTGCGGAGGCGTGGACGGCGACCGTGCGCACTCGGCAGGGCCGGCCGATTCCGGCGACCGAGGTCATCTGGATGCGGCTGCAGGAGGTGGAGATCCATCATGTCGACCTGGGCGCCGACTACCAACCTGCCGACTGGCCGAGCGAATTCGTCGCCAGGCTATTGCCCCGGGCCGCCGCGGATCTGACCAAAGCCATTGCCGCCGCATCTGATCCAGTACCCGCGTTCGAAGTCCGCACGACCGATACCGACTTCACCGCCACCGTTGGCGAAGGAGCCCCCGATCACACGATCACCGGTTCTGCCCCGGGTGTGCTCGCCTGGCTTCTCGGGCGATCCGAAGGGGCGGACCTGAGTGGGGCGCTGCCTACTCTTCCGTCCTGGAAATGAGACTGCGAGGCGTGCGCTCAGCGTCGTTGTGGCCAGACCGGTTCGTCACGATGTGGGCGATGAGGACCAAGGACCACACCGTGATCAGGGCAATCGTCAGGCCGAGGGGATAGTTGCGGTCCAGGACGGTCGGGTTGCTGGCCATGGCATTGCGACGCTCCAGAACCGGGAGGGCGATCAGCACCAGGGCGACCGAGCAGATGGCGCCGCAGGCGGTGACCGCCCACCAGGTAGGTGGGAGGAGGTGCCGGCCGGTGAGTCCGAAGGCGGCGCAGACGGGGGCGAAGATCGCATCGTGGACCAGGATGCCGCCCGCGAACCAGATCGCGATCGAGGCGAGATCCATTGGGGGCAGATCGAATAAGGCGCTGATGCCGTACCAGCCCAGCCAGAGCCCGATAAGGAGCAGCGCGATGCGAGCCGCGATCATGACAGAACCTCGATTTCGGACAGCCACTTGGTTTGCAGGACACCGGGCCGGTTGGGGGCAATGAGGCGGCACGGGTAACCGTGGTCGAGATCGAGGATTTCGCCATTGATGGTCAGGGCGACCAGCGTGCTCGAATCGACGACATGACGTTGCGGGAGAATGGAACTGCCATAGATACCGGTCTGCTCCAAAGAGCGGAATCGAACATCACCCCCTGGATAGTCCCCGACCGCCGCGAACAGATCCAACAGGCGAACGCCCGACCAGTCGGCGCCCGCACTCCAGCCTTCGACGCAGGCAATCGGCAAACTGGCCCGCGTCTGCGGCAGGGAAAGCAGTTCCTCCCTGCTGAATTGGCGCTTCTTATCACCCACCGTGACCGTCAACCGATACCCCGGATCGCGAGCACGATCAGCAACACCCGCCGCAGCGGCCGACCGATTGACCGGAACCCCCTGCGGCCCGTGCCCACTGCGCGGCGCGAGCACCGCAGCCCACCGCAGGAACGGAATCGTCTGCCCGGCAACGGCCAAACCCGCGGCTACCGCGGCAATCCCCGCGCCGGTCAGCACCGCGCGACGCGAAACATGAGGTCGGGATGCTATTTCTTTGGTCGCGCCGCCTCGGAGCACAGTCTCGGCTCCGAGCGCATCTTCGCCCTTGGCCGCCGCCTGAGCCCCGGTATCGGACCTGGCCTGCGCCTGAGTCTCGGTCTTCGCGTGGGCACTGGATTCAGCCGGGGAATCAACGAAATCGGTTGGGGATTCGACTTTGGTGTCGGTCAGCGGGCTTTGTAGCGCGTCGCGGATGACGGGGAGCTTTACAGCCAAATGGACAGCGAGTGCCCCGATGGCGATGTAGGCCATGGCGTAGTGGGCGGTGGGGAAGAAGAATTTCCATGGGTAGTACTGAGCGATATTCAACAGGCCGGTGGACAGTTGGAAGATCGTTGCGCCGACGAGGACGGCGATGGAGCCGCGTTCGAGTATGCGCAATGGCGAACCGATGATCGGGCGTTGAAATAGCCTGGGGTACACCGCCCACAGCTTCACCAGTAGCAATGGGATAGCGGCGACACCCGCTATCACGTGGGTGCCTTGCGTGACCCGGTACAGCCAGACGGGATGGGCCGGCCACCAGAACCAGCTCGGCGGATGTTGGATCCAGTGACTCAGTAGGCCGGTTACGAAGCAGAGCAGGATTGCGGTGCCAAGGGCGATGCCCACACGACTGGCGACTTCTGGTCCACGTGCGGTTGTCGAGCGATTCGTGATCACAGCTACCAACTACTCCTCGTCATGACGCCCACAGATCGTGACCCTTCCCACTGCAACCAGGCGATATGCCTCCCGGACACCTCCACAGCGGTCAGCACCCGGAACCCGGCCGCGGCAGCCAGGTCTTCCGCGCGGTCCACCCCGACCCGCGCCCACGGAAACCATTCCCCCACCCGCGTTCTCGTCTCCAACCGAATCGGATGCGACACCACACCGGTACCGGGACGGGCGAATTCGACCACCGCGATCCCATCGCGGGCCAACAGGTCACCCGCGCGGGTGAGCATCCGCACCGGATCGCCACCGATGCCGATATTGCCGTCCGCCAGAATCGCGTAGGACCAGCGGCCCGCTCCGGGCAGCGGCCCGAACAGGTCGCGCTGCAATGCCGGTGCACCGCGAAATCTGGTGGCCGCCACGGCCATCGGCGAGATATCGACGCCGAGTGCGATGACCCCGCGCCGCAGCAGTGCCGAAACCAGCCGTCCTGGGCCACATCCCAGATCCACCGTGGGACCGTCGCAGCAGCAGGTCAGCGCCGTATCGGCTTGGCGGTCGGCCTCGTCGAAGCCCAACCAGCGCCGGGTCCGCAGTGGATGCCGGCGCCCGTCCGCATCACACACCCAGCAGTCCTCGCCCGCCAGCGCCAGATCGAAGATGTCGATCATCGGGACGCCAGTACGGAGCGGTGTAGTTGCTGGACCAGCCGGGCGAACCGCCCATCGGATTCGGCGGCCACGGCCACGGCATCGGCGAAGGTGTCGACATCGTTGTAGCGCGGCAGCGAGCGCACCCGGAGATCGCAGCGCAGCATGGCATCTCGGGTGAGTTCACCGGTCCGATCGGTCGACATCGGGACCTCGACCAGCGTGCGAGCCGGCTGCGGCATCGGCAGCCCGAGCGCCCACCAACCACCGTCGTCGGCCGGACCGAGCAGCGCATCTTCGCGCAGGACGAGCTCGCGTGCGGCCCAGGTCAGTACTTCCGGGCCGATCTGCGGTGTGTCCATGCCGATCTGCAGGACCGGCATTCCGTACCGCGCGGCATCGGCGTGGGCATTGGCCAGGCGCTCACCGAACGATGCACCGCGCTGCGGAATTACTTCGAAATCGCTCAGCGCACTCGCGACTTCATCGCCACACTCGGCGTCGGAAAGCTCGCCGGTCAAGGCGACGATATGGTGCGCGACGGGACTGCGCGACATCGACTCGAGCGTGTCCAGCAGCGATGCCGCGGCGACTCGCGCCGCGTCGCGCGGCGAAAGCGGCGGCGTCAGACGAGTTTTGGCAAGTCCGGGAATCGGCGCCTTGGCCAGCACGAGCAGTGTCGCCGCCACGGGCGACGGGCGACAGTAATTCATCGCAACACCGCCAAGAAGTCTCGAGTGGCCCGCAGAGTGCCGAGCCACGATCCGGATACCTTCGAAACACCGCCTGCCCGTGGCCGATACGCGATATCGCGCTCGACCACTCGCCACCCCGCCCCCGCCGCACCGATCAGCAATTGGAGTGGATAGCCGGAGCGGCTGTGCAGCGGGCCGAGGGCCAGCAGCGAAGTGCGGCGGGCCACCCGCATCGCGCCGATATCGTGCACGGGCAGCCCGTATCGGCGGCGCAGTCGCCCGGCGATGACCAGATTGCCGAGCCGCGCATGCCACGGCCATACGCCCCGGCGCACCGGTTTGCGTCGTCCGACGGCTAGATCCGCACCCGCACGCACCAAATCGACCAACGATGGCAGCTCACCCGGGTCCATCGACCCGTCGCCGTCCAGGAAGGCAAGCAAATCCGTGCTGGCGGAGGCGATTCCAGCCTGCACGGCAGCCCCGTACCCGGGTTGCGTTTCGGATACCACGGCAGCGCCGCACCGGCGCGCCACATCGGCCGTGGCATCGGTCGAGCCATTGTCCACGACCAGCGCATGGAACCCGGCCGGGATGGCGGCTAGCACTGCTGGCAAAGCTTCAGCTTCGTCTCGGCACGGGATGACAACGGTCACGCCGTCCGGGTTGTGGAGGGTCTCGGTCACCTTTTCGACGCTAGGCCAACCAGTCCGAATCGAGGCCGCGAAACTGGTGACGAAACAGTGACGTCGGTTCGTGAAACCGCTCGAGCACCGGTTTTCTGCGCGCTGTCGCCCTATCGTGAATTCGTGCATGACATGACGGAGGTCGCGGCGCGCCCACGCGGCCGGATACGCGGCGAATTGGTCGGCGCCGGTATCGCCGCCGCGCTGACCCTGACAGCGTTCGTTGTTCCGCGAATTGCCAGCGAACAGTGGCGCGGCAGACTCTACGCCGGCACCGCCCCCATCTTCGGCAGCTGGTTGCGCCACGTCGGCTGGGGCTCGATACCGGCCATCGCGATCGCGATACTCCTCATCCGGTTCGGTCCCGCGCTGGCCGAACGGCTGCCCTGGCGACGCCTGCTGACCGTATCCTGGCTGACCGCCGTGACCTGGGCATTCGCCTTGGCGATGATCGACGGCTGGCAGCGCGGATTCGCCGGACGGCTCACCACCTACCACGAGTATCTGCACGAAGTGCCCGGCGTTCGCGATATCCCGGCGATGCTGCGCGGTTTCTCCGGCCGCATTCTGGATTTCCAACCGGATTCGTGGACCACGCATGTGTCCGGGCATCCGCCCGGCGCACTGCTGTTCTTCGTCCTGCTCGATCGCATCGGCCTGGGCGGCGGGGCCTGGGCGGGACTGGCCTGCCTGCTCATCGGCAGCAGCGCGATCGTCGCGGTCGCGCTCACCCTGCGGGCGCTCGATGCCGAGGATCGGGCCCGAAAGGCCCTGCCGTTCTTGACGATAGCGCCCGCCGCGATATGGATCGCGGTCTCGGCGGATGCCATGTTCGCTGGCGTCACGGCATGGGCGGTCGCGCTGCTGGCAATCGCCGTCCGGCAGCCGCGACGCTGGTGGATCGCCATCGCTTCCGGCGCCCTCTTCGCCCTCGGCAGCTACCTCAGCTACGGCCTCGTGATCATGGCCGTACCCGCCGTGACGGTCCTGATCGCGGGCCGAACCGCCCGGCCGCTGCTGCCCGCACTCCTCGGCGCATTACTCGTCGCGGCGGCCTTCACTCTGGCCGGCTTCTGGTGGCTCGACGGCTACCACCTGGTGGTCGAGCGCTACTACCAGGGCATCGCCGCCGAGCGACCCTATGCGTACTGGGTGTGGGCGAACCTCGCCGCGACCGTCTGCGCCGTCGGCCTGGCCACCGCCGCCGGTCTACCGCGCGCGCTCTCTCAGCTGCGTCTGCCCTTCGATCCGACCGCGCTCTTGGTGGCGGCGGGATTGTGCGCAATATTGGTGGCAGACCTCAGTGGCCTCAGCAAGGCGGAGACCGAGCGCATCTGGCTGCCGTTCGACGTCTGGCTGCTGGCCGCGACCGCGTTTCTGCCGCGGTCCACCGCCCGAGTCTGGCTGTTCGTGCAGGCGCTCGGCACCCTGGTACTCGCCCACACGATCCTGACGAATTGGTAACCCATGAGCATTCTGATCGCAGACGACGACCCATTGGTCCGTGACGTGGTGCGGCGCTATCTCGAACGCGATGGGCTGACGGTCGTGGAAACCGCGGACGGTCCCTCGACCTTGGCGCAACTCAACGGCCCCGCCGCGGACGCCGTCGAACTGGCCGTCCTCGATGTCATGATGCCCGCCCCGGACGGCATCGAAATCTGCCGCGCGGTGCGCTCCGGCCCACGTCCGGACACCCCGATCATCCTCCTCACCGCACTGGGCGACGAGGACGATCGGGTGCTCGGCCTGGAGGCGGGCGCCGACGATTACGTCACCAAGCCGTTCAGCGCACGCGAGCTCGCGCTGCGGGTCGCCTCGGTGCTGCGGCGTTCGCAGACGACGCGGCCGGCGGACTCGCAGGTGCTGCGCGATGGCGCCGTCGAGGTGCGGCCGGATTCGCAGTCGGCGCTGGTGGACGGCGTACCGGTCGATCTGACCGCGCGCGAATTCGATCTGCTCGTCTTCCTGCTGCGCCATCCACACCAGGTGTTCAGCCGGGAGGAACTGCTGGCCAAGGTGTGGGGCTGGGACTTCGGCGACTTGTCCACTGTCACGGTGCATATCAAGCGGTTGCGCGCGAAACTCGGTCAACGGCACCGGATCGAGACGGTGTGGGGCCGCGGCTACATCTGGGGCCGGAATGGAGAATCCAATGCCTGAGGACACCCTCCAACTGATCGGCTACGCGCTGGCGTGTTCGCTTCCGATCGTCGGCGTCGGCGCGGTGATCCTGCGCGCCACCAGCAATCGCTCCCTGACCACCAGCATGGCTGTGCTGGTATTGATCCCGACCCTGTCCACGCTCGCGGGCATCATCGGGGTCAGCGGTTTGATGTTCACCGACGAACTCGAGCGCACCGCGGTCGTCCTCGCGGTGGTCGCGGCGGTCACCGTGCCCGCCGCCCTGCTGCTCGGTCGCGAACAGGCCCGAAAGACGGTCTGGGAGAAGCAGATCCGTGAACAGGAACGCATGGCCGAACGCTCCCGCCGCGAACTCGTCGCCTGGGTGAGCCACGACCTGCGCACCCCGCTGGCGGGCATTCGCGCCATGGCAGAGGGACTTTCCGACGGCGTGCTCACCGGTACCGCCGACGTGGCCCGCTACGCCGAACAGATCGTGCGCGAAACGGATCGGCTCTCGGTCATGGTCGATGATCTCTTCGAGATGTCGAAGATCAACGCGGGCGCATTGCGGTTGGAACTGGAGCCGGTCGATCTGCGCGAACTCATCGATGAGGTGCTCGCGGCCAACCGCCCGAATGCCGAACGCGCCAAGGTCCTACTGCGCGCCGAACAACCCGATTCCGAAATCGTCGTCGCGGCCAGCGACCGAGCCCTCGGCCGGGTACTGACCAACCTCGTCTCCAATGCCATCGCACACACACCGCCAGGCGGCCAGGTGGCGATCTCCGCCGGCACCGCCGACGGCCGGGCCTGGGCGCGGGTCGACGACACCGGACCGGGCATCGCGGAGGCCGACCTGCCGCGCATCTTCGAGGTCGCCTATCGCGGCACCGCCGCCCGCTCCCCCGTCGCCTCCGACGGAGTGTCTTCCGGGAGCGGTATGGGTCTGGCGATCGCCGCCGGCCTGGTCGAAGCCCACCACGGCGATATCACCGCCGAGAACCGAGACCAGGGCTGCCGGTTCGAAGTTCGACTACCCCTCAGCGGAAACTGACTACATCAGCGGCGCACCGGCGCCGGCGACCGCGCGCAGCGGCGCGAACGCGAACTCGGCGAGACCATCGAGTGGATCCACCCGGGCCGCGAACCCCAGAATGCGTTGTGCCTGTTCGGGACTGGCGACAATATGCCGCACATCGCCGGGGCGGTAACGCCCGGTGATGACCGGTTCGGGCCCACCACGCGCCGCCGCCAACGCGGTCGCGACCGCGCCTATGGTGATCGGCCGTCCCGAAGCGATATTGAGCGGCAGGAACCCGGCATGCGCATGCTCGACCGCCGCGAGATTCGCCGCCGCGATATCGCCGACATGCACGAAATCCCTTGCCTGCCTGCCATCCTCGAATACTTGCGGCGATTCCCCTGCTTCCAGTGCCGACCGGAAGATTGCCGCAACACCGGAATATGGTGTGTCCCTCGGCATATCGGGACCATAGACATTGTGATAGCGCAGCGCGGTCACCCCGGAATCGGTAACCGCAGCCCACGCGGCCGCGTAATGCTCCTGCGCCACCTTCGCCGCCGCATAAAGACTCCGCGGCCGCAACGGCGCACTCTCGGGTACCGCGTCCCAACTCAGCACCTCACCGGAATCCGGATCCCGATGCTCGAACATCCCATTCTCGAGATCCCCCCGCCTCCGTACCCCGACATCGACGGCCCCGGGCCGCCCGCCCCGATACCGCCCCTCCCCATAAACCACCATCGAAGAAGCCAACACCAACCGCCGACACCCCGCCCGATCCATCGCCGCCAACAAAACCGCGGTCCCCAGGTCGTTATGACTGGCATACGCGGGCGCATCCTGCGCACTGACCCCCGCCCCCACCACCGCGGCCTGATGACAAACCACATCGACCCCGCGCAACACCGAATCCAACGCATCCGGATCCCGCACATCGAGCACCCGCACGTCCTGCGGCGCTTCGGCACCGACCCCATGTGCGGCCGCCAACATCAGATCGACAGCCACCACCTCATGTCCGGCATCGTTCAGCGCCCGATGCACCCGCGAACCGATGAATCCGGCCGCCCCGGTCAGCAGCACCCGCATGTCAGCACCACCCCGAGCATCGGTGCAACAACCAACCCATTCCATGGTCTTCGGAGGTCATGCCCCCGATTCTGCGGCCAGGTCGGCAAACTTTCGCCCAACCCGGCCGCCTCGTCAGACTTTTGTCACGAACATCCGAGCACCGGAATCAGACGATGCCCGCTGCAGACCGATGAGCCTCACGCGCCACGGGAGAGCAAGCGGATCGGGAGCGGAGTTCGGTAGCCGAAGGCCTTGATGAAGCGGGCGCCGACGCGGGCCTGGTGGTCTTCCAGTGCCTCGGCGCCGACGGTGTTCATCACCCGGTTGATCACGTTGAAAAATGTTGCGACCCAGACGGCTTCGTCGAAAGCCTCGGCGGTGACGCCCGCCTGACGAATCTTGTCGGCGTCGCCGGGGGTCAGGCCGTCGGGGTCGCGGACCATCTTGCCGACGAATTCGAGCATGGCTCGGGCTTCGGGGCGAAGGGGTGAGTTGTCGCCGTCGACCAAGGCTTCGTCGACCAGATCGGTGGCGATATAGGCGCCCGCGATGCCGCGGTGTGCGGTGTCGCAGAACGGGCATTCATTGGATTGCGATGCCCGGGTTGCGAAGATTTCGCGTTCGGCGATGCTCCAGAAGGACGGGCCGCGCATGGCGTCCTGGATGAGGTCGGACAGTGGGGTGCCGAAGTATCGGTGGCGGTAGAAGAGCACCTTCAGGACTGCGGGGACCTCGGTGCGGCCGAATCGCTCCATGCCCGCGAACATGATGCGGGCCGGGAGTTCTTGGTCGGATTCGACCGCGTCGAGCCACATTTCAGCGACCTTCCCAGCAGCGGCGGGCAGCCCGCAACCTTCGGTCGGCGGCGCCGTAGGCAGCGACGATCGCCGCCTCGAAGATCTCGTCGTCGCTGCGACCAGCTTCGGAGAGCATCGTGATGTTCTTCTCGGTGATCCGATACGAACGTTCGGCGACCAGGTCGACGAAGGCGGCGAGATCATCGGGGGGCGCGGCACTTCGGGCCGCATCACCCCGACTCTCATCGGCCGGGGCCGAGCCACCATCTCCGGCAGAGCCATCGGCCCGCGCCCGAATCGACCGCCGCACCGCGACCGGCAGACGACCCGGCGCACCTTCGAGATGCGCGCCGAAGCTTTCCCATTTCGAGGCCATGGAGCGCCGTTCCATGGCCTCATTCTCGCCCACCGACGAGCGCTGCGCTGGCGAACGCGGATCAGATCTCGCCCTCGCCGCCGAATTCCCGGCGCACGAAATTCGGCCGCAGGTCCGGCTCGGGTTCGTCGTAGTAGCGGTGGAAGGTCGGGGTCAGACCGGAGGAGATCGGCGGGTTGACCCAACTCCAGTCCGTCGGGCATTTGCGGCCCGCGGCCTGCTCCCGGTTGACGTGGTCGCAGAACTGTTTGGCCACGGTGTGGTGGTCGACGATGTACACCCCCGACTTCCGATAGCTGTACAGCACCGCGCGATTCAGTTCGATCAGCGCCCGATCCCGCCACAGTGAGCGCTCACTCCTGGTGTCCAGGCACATCATTTCGGCGATGAGCGGCAGCATGTTGTAGCGGGTGGCGTCGCTGAGGTTGCGCGCGCCGATCTCGGCGCCCATATACCAGCCGTTGAACGGCGCGAACGGGTAGGTGATGCCGCCGATCTCCAGGTTCATATTCGAAACAGCAGGCAGCGCATGCCATTTCAGGCCGAGGCCGGCGAACCAGTCGAATTCGGGATGTTCCAGTTCGACCTCGCGGGCCAGCTCGGGTGGGACCTCGAACCAGCGGATCGGCTCGTCCGGCGTGCTGATGAGCACCGGCAGGATGTCGAAGGGGGTGCGCGCGCCGCGCCAGCCGAGTTTCATGGCGAATTCGGTGATGGTGATATTGGCGGGATCGCCGGTAACCGTCCCATCGCCGTTGCGGTAGCCCGCGTAGCGGATGAGTTGTGGGCTGACGATGCGGAATTCGCGGCCGTCGGCCTGGCGCGGTGGTCCGACGGTGACCATCGATTGAATGGCGCCGCCGTTGGTCGCCATATGCAGGTGCTGCCAGCAGACCTCGGCGAGGTCGCGGGCCGAGCGCACCCGCCGTGCGTCGAGCAATTTCAGTGATCGCCAGTGTTTTCGCCCGACGCAGCGGGCGTGGTTGCGCCACGCGAGCTTGGCGCCGATGAGGATCTCCTCGGCGGTCTGCACGTAGCTGCCGGTTTGTTGGAGCTGTTCCAACGCGGTGCGGCGGCGTTGCGGGGACAGGTGCTCGAGTTCGGGCAGTCGGAAGAACTCATCGCATTCGCGCATTCGCCTTTTTAGATCTAGACCGAAAGGCTTTGTGTCAGCGGCGCTTTCGAGCGATAAAACAGGTAACGCTTGGTTCACGGTATTTCTCCGGTCGGGCATCAGGTACTGCGGTTACACAGACAGGCATCGATCGAGCAGAGAATTTCGCGCGCGGAGCGCAGCTGACACCGGGCGGCACGGGAGGTCCGCGAGTTAGCTTCTGCGTTGCGGAGGCCCCGGGAACGGCGGGCTGAATGAAAAACGGCGTAGAGCAGGCTATCGGGTTGCCGTTCGCGCGCACAGCAGCGTGACCTGGTTGCCGCGGTTTGCTGTCAACGATCATGCTCGTCCCAATCACGCCTGAAAACGCTCGTACAGCAGCGTAGAACCGGTGTGCTGGCCGTGTGCCTGAATTCGACGTATTGCCTGTTCGGAATCTGCCGACGCGTGCTCGACACGCGGCGCAGCAAACTGTTTGCCGATCTGCCGAAATCCAACCGACCTGTATGTTGCTGCCGCAGTGCGATTATTCGATCGGTTCGCGACCACATCGGCGCGATCGATGAAGCTGATTGCGAACACCGATCGTCATCGGCCTGCTGAATCCGGTATCCCTGCTGGGCATTTGGCATGTCTTCTGTCGCATGCGCCAGGGTGATTTCGATGAGGCGCAGTTCGAGCGTGATTTGGACATCCATGGCCGGCTGAACCAGCTGCTCGCGCGGGCGGTTCGGCTGGTCCACAAGCAATCTGGCGATCAGCGGACTCTCGCCGGCGGCATGGCTGCTCGGCGGGCAGGAGATCTGCGCCGACAGCTCGATGTCGAATCCGGGATCCTCACGTGGATCGGGAATCTGGATGTGGGTGATCTCGGCAATCGTGGTCGGACTTTTCGTGGTGACAGGTGCCGTCGCGGCACTTCATCGGAGTGGAACGCCGCTGGCAGTGCGACTCGCACACAGCAGTGGCACGGATCACATGCCGACCGGCACATCCATGGCTGGCGAGCCTGCCGTCGCATTTCTGGCAGGATGGGCGGCATGCTGTCTCGGCGCGAGGTGCGGCGTTGGGTCTCCAGCGCGATCGTGAGCGTCGCACTGATTGCCGGTGCGGCGATGTTCGACGCGCCGCAGGGACTAGCCGCCCCCGGCGACGGCCCGCGGCCGAATACCGGATCGGCGGACGGTCCGGATGCCGCGGCGCCGACCGTCCCCGGCGTGACGCGCCCCTCGATCGACCACATCGTGCCCATCAACGACCGGTGGCTGCGGGTGTGGGTGAACTCACCCTCGATGAGCCGCGCCGTCGAGGTGCAGGTGCTGTTGCCGCGCGAGCAGAAACATCCACGGCCCACCGTGTACATGCTCGACGGGCGCAGCGCCGAGTCGGAGAGCAATAACTGGACCGAGCTCGGGCACGCGGACAAATTCTTCGAAGACAAAGACGTCAATGTGGTGCTGACGGTCGGCGGCCCGGCCAGTTTCTACACCGACTGGAAGCGCCCGGACCCGGTGCTCGGCACCAACATGTGGGAGACCTTCCTGACGCGCGAACTACCGCCGCTGATCGACGCGAAGTTCAACGGCAATGGACGCAATGCCGTCATGGGCGTCTCCATGGGCGCCGAGGCGGCGATGATGCTGACCTTCCGGCATCCGACGCTGTACACGGCGGTGGCCGGGCACAGCGGCTGCTTCTCCATGGGAACTGATCTCGGGCAGGCCCAAGCCCGCGCGGTAGTGGCGACCTACGGCGGCGTCCCGGACAATATGTTCGGCGATCAGCGCGATACCGCCTGGCTCGACCATGACGTGCTGCTGCACGCGGAAGCGTTGCGCGGCAAGACAATCTACCTGTCGGTCGGCAGCGGCCTACCCGGCAAGTACGACACCCCGAACAACCCGGACGTGGTCAGCACCATCGGTTTCGGCGGTCCGCTGGAGGCCGCGACCAATATCTGCACCCGCCGGCTGACCGACCGCCTCACCGCGCTCGGAATTCCGGTGACCGCCAACTTCCGCCCGACCGGAACCCACTCGTGGCCCTACTGGGCCGACGAGTTGGGCCAGTCGTGGCCGACGATCTCGCACGCGCTCGGTCTTTAGAGTCCGATCCTCCAGCCGAGTTTCGGCCGCCAGCTGAGCTTCGGGCGCCAGCTGAGTCTGAGCCGCCAGCTGAATCTGGGCCGCCAACTAAGTCTCAGCGGCCAGCTGAGTCTCAGCGACCAACTGAATCTCGGCGACCAGCTAAGCCTCGGCGACCAACTGAATCTCGGCGACCAACTGAATCTCGGCGACCAACTGAATCTCGGCGGCCAGCTAGGTCTGGGCCGCCAGATAAGTCTGGGCCGCCAACTGAGTCTGAGCCGCTAGCTGAATCTCGGCGGCTAACTGAGTCTGAGCCGCCGCCAGCTAGGTCTGAGCCGCCAACTGAGCCTCGGCGGCTAGCTGATTCCGAAGCGCGCCAACACATCCGGATCGGTCGCGAACCGCAGGAACTGCTCGTTCTCATGCGGGTCACCGGTGGTCACCCGGACGCCGTCGGTGCCGTACGGCCGCAGCAATACGCCCGCCTCCGCGCTCGCCGTGCCGTATTCGGCGCTGCGCTCGGCAAGTGGCAGCCACAGGAAGTTCGACTCGCTCGGCGGCACCTCGTAGCCCGCCGCGAGCAGTGCGTCGCGCACGCGATCGCGTTCGACGACGAGATTCTCGGTGCGGTCGAGCAGTTCGTGCCGCGCCTCCAGCGAGGCGATCGCGGCGGCCTGCGCGACCCGGTTCACGCTGAACGGGATGTGCACCTTCATCAGCGCCGTGATCACCGCCGGATCGCCGACCGCATAGCCCGCGCGGAGTCCGGCCAGGCCGTACGCCTTGGAGAACGTCCGCAGCACAACGACATTGGGCCGATTCCGCCCGAGCTCCACACCGTTCGGGCGCTGCTCGGGAGTCAGCCGCATGTACTCGAAGTAGGCCTCGTCCAACACGATGAGCACGTGCTCAGGAACCGCGTCCAGGAACCTGACCAGCTCGGCCGCACCGACCGCCGTGCCGGTCGGATTGTTCGGATTGCAGACGAAGATCAGTTTGGTGCGCTCGGTGACCGCGGCCGCCATCGCATCCAGATCGTGCACATGCTCCGGGGTGAGCGGCACCTGCACGGCGGTCGCATTGCCGACCTGGGTGACGATCGGATAGGCCTCGAACGAGCGCCAGGCGAATAGCACCTCGTCGGTCGGTGCGTCACAGGTGATCTGCACCAGTTCCTGACACAGTGCGACGCTGCCGCAGCCGACCGCGACGTTCGCCGCAGAGACGCCGAGGAAGTCCGCGATGGCCGCGCGCAGTTCGGTGACCTGATTATCCGGATAGCGGTTCGCCAGTTCGGCGGCCTCGACGATCGCCTTCGCGGCGGCCGGAAGCGGACCGAAGGTGGTCTCGTTGCTGGCGAGCTTGACCGCGCCGGGATGGTTGCGGCCGGGGACGTACGCCGGGATCGAATCGAGGTCCGGCCGGATGTGCGCTGTCACGCTTCAACCATATGCCGGGTACCGGAAATTCTGGGTGTCAGGGCCGCTCACGTGCAATTTCTCGCGAAGATCAGCAGGTACAACTACCCTAGTTCCATGTCGGGCATTTACGACGATATTGCGCCGCTACGTAGTCGCGACGAAATCATTTCCGGTTCGGAGCCTCAACCATCGACCGACGATCAGCGCCGGACCGCCAATATCCAGGTGCCCATCACGGTGGCCGAGCCGGAGGGCAACGCGCGCGGCGGCATCGTGGTGCTGCACGAATCCCGGGAGTTCACCGGGCCATTGCTGGAACTCATGAAGGCCCTGGCGACCGAGGGCTGGACGGTGGTCGCGCCCAACCTGTTCCATCGCGTGAACGGCGAACCCGCGAACGAGGTATTCGGCGACGAACTCTTCGACGACTTCGACGCCTGCTTCGACTGGCTCACCCGCCGCGGCGTCTTCCCGGACTGCATCGGCGTGCTCGGCTTCGACCACGCGGGCACCGCGGCCTTCCTCGTCGCGACCAACCGCCCCGTCGGCGCCGCGGTCAGTGTCGCCGCGTCCGGCATCGTCGAACCGCTCAGCGACCAAGCCGATGCCCTCATCCGCGCGGCCCCGAATCTGCAGGCGCCCTGGCTCGGCCTCTTCGGCGCCGACGATCCCGACACCCCGCCGCAGCACGTCGACCAACTCCGCGATGCCACCGCCCGCGCGGCGGTCGCCAGCCTGGTCGTGACCTACCCCGGCCTGGACCACCGCGCCGATCGATCCGGCGACGACGAACTCATCGATTCCAGGACCCGGATCTTCGACTGGTTCGACAGCAATCTTCGGTGATTACCTGGCGTTTTGCGATCTGGACGTTGGCTACTGTAACCTTCCTGTTCGGCGGTTCGAAAGGACCGGTGCCCTCGAAGAGAAGGCTCCAGGAGGCGTGCCAGAGCGGCCGAATGGGACTCACTGCTAATGAGTTGTCCCTTCACGGGGACCGGAGGTTCAAATCCTCTCGCCTCCGCCACACCCCGGTTCGCCGGGCCATATAACTGAACACAGGCATGCGCCCGTAGCTCAACGGATAGAGCATCTGACTACGGATCAGAAGGTTAGGGGTTCGAATCCCTTCGGGCGCACACAGGTAGAAGGCCCCTTCCAGGACATTGGAAGGGGCCTTCTGACATAAACCCCGGTTCTGCGCATACGACTCGGCCAACCAAGTTTGATAGAGCGCAACCTCTCGTGCCCGATCCTTCGGATCACTGTCGATCGCCCGTTGCGGCAATGGCCAGGCGCGGGACGGATCGCCGAGTTCCACAAAGCATCGCCCTGCCATGACACCGATTTCGGACCGATCCACCCAATAGACCCATTCAGGTTCCTCGACACCAACTGCCCGACGTTCATAGGTGTCATCCACGGTATCTAGGGCGCGCATCGCCCCGTCACGGTCACGGGCGCGCGCTGCGGCCCACGCCACCCGCTCGGTCAGTAGCGCGACGACCACGGGAGTGGCCCCAAGCGCTCCTTTGACCGCAGTTCGGGCGAGAAGGACTGCCTCATCCGGCTGGCCGACGTTCGCGATCTGGTAGCTCGAGAGCAGTTGACCGGTTAGTACACGATCCCCTGCCTGACTGGCCGCTTTCGCGCCGTCCAGGTAGGCGTACTGGGCGTGCCCGTAGTTCTCAGGGGTTCGAATCCCTTCGGGCGCATATAAACTACAGGCCGGGTCGAGCATGAGTTGCTCGACCCGACCTGTTCTGTATGTCTGTCTGGGAGGAATGATCATGGCCAAGTCGACGGCCTACACCGCTGCGGTCTCTGCGGCAGCAGCTGCCGCGTTACTCCTCCTGCCCGCCGCACCCGCGCACGCCCAGTCCGCGCCCTGCGCCAGGGCCGTCGAGCTGGTCAACACCGCGGTCGCAATGAGCGGCGGGAGCCTGGACGTGGCGACGTCGACAGCGCTTTCCAACCGACTGAGGGTCCCGGCTGATCTCGCCCAGGGCGAGGAGAAGCGTGTCATCACCGCCTACGCCGACGCGCTGATCGATGAGAACATCACCGATCTCGACCCCTACACCGACGAGCTCAATCGCTTCTGCGGCGCCGCATCGTAACGAGGAGTTCCTGGTTCGACCCCATAGCGCAACAAAAGCCGGTGCGCTATGGGGTCGAGTCGTGGTGGGAGGTACGCGCTTTCGTGGGAACCTGAGTCCGAGTCTCAGCCTTGTTGCAATAACGGGGCCAGGAACGGCAGGTTTTGAATCAGGACCTCGGCAAGGGAGCGCGTGTTGCTAGCTCCGGCCCCACCGCCACCTCCACCGCCCCCCATGCACTGATCGGCGGGTAGCAAGGCCGAAGCCACGTTGCACCCGTCCCACTTCACCGTCGTGGAGCCGAGGTGACCGCTGGCATCGCAGGCGACTGACACGGTGTATGTCTGAGATGGTCGCCCACTGAAGTTTCCTGTCAAGGTGGTCGAACCGAGGCCTGTGCCCGAGGAGTCCAACACCGTATTCGTGCCTCCGACGTATGTCCTCATATAGCAGGTGTCGTCTTTGACAGCGCCCTGGACTTTCGCGGTGAGCGTCGTGCCGGCCCTGCTGAAGGACACTGTGCCCTGCGTCGCCGAGGCCAATCCTATGCCCACGAATAGCATCGCTAACGATGCAACCGCGCCGATAATGATCGCGCGGGCGAGGGAACGCATTGTAAATCTCCAGTTCTCGACACATTTGTAGAAACCGATTGGTTTCTACTTGTTTATGGTCCGCAGTTGGCACACGCGTCGCAATGCTCGTTCGCCGCCGTAACGTTTTGCGTGGCGCTGACCCGCTCGGGTGTTGACTTGCCGGAACTGTCAGTACCCGGACGGCGTCCAGGTACTGGACCAGCTCGGTCGCGGACCCACGCGACGGCCGCATCATCGACCAGACCTCGATACCGGCATGGGACGAGTAATCGGCGAAAACTGTTGCGGAGACGGAGGGATTTGAACCCCCGGTCGCTCTCGCGACGCTCGCTTTCAAGGCGAGTGCATTCGGCCGCTCTGCCACGTCTCCAGATCCACGAGAGTACCTGCCCCGCTGCGGCTCTTGGTGATCGGTAGGGCGTGGTGAGGTCGGTCAGTCGCCGTTGTCGTCGTTTGCTCGGTCTATTCGGGTGAAAACGTCGCCGACGATCTCGAGCTGTTGTGAGTCGATCAGGTCGATGAAGCCGCGGCGCACGGCCTCGACGTGGCCGGGGGCGGCGGCCTCTAGGCGGCGCATGCCCTCATCGGTGAGTTCGGCGAGTACGCCGCGGCCGTCCTCGAGGCAGGTGTTGCGCCGGACCATCCGCTGCGACTCCAGGCGGCGGATCTGGTGGGTGAGCCGACTGCGGGAAGACAGCACGCCGTCGGCCAGTTCGCTCATGCGCAGTGAGCGGTCGGGAGCCTCGGATAGCAGGACCAGGATCCGGTACTCGGCGAGGGTGAGATCGGAATCGCGTTGCAGCTGACGGTTGAGCGCTGTCGCCAAGCGCTGGTTACCGTCCATGTAGGCCCGCCAGGCACGTTGCTGTGACGATGAGAGCCATCTCGGCTCGCCGGGCGCGCCACTGCTCGTTTCGGATTGCACGAGTTCTATTCTAAACCCGCCTGAACTGGGGAAACGCCACCTCGAATCACTTGGACGCGCGATCAGACGAACTTCCAGACCCTGGCGACCCGCTCCCTCGGCGAAGTCGGCACCCGACAAGGATGAGTGAGCGAACCGACGCCCGATCGTTGCTGCTAGGGGCCCGGCGACCGCCCGTACGCACCGCCTTCGCGCCGAGCGCCAGCGCGATGAGCACGTCCGGCATATTTCCGTTGCTGCGCGCCGCATTGGCGGGGTCGCGGTGCGGGCGCGCGGGGGACGGGGCAGGATGGGGCGGTGCGCGCTATCAAGCTGAACGGGTTCGGCGGGCCCGAGGTGATGGAGTGGGGCGAGGCGGCGGATCCGGCGCCGGGGCACGGGGAGGTGCTGATCGAGGTCGCCGCGGCGGGAGTCAATCGCGCGGACCTATTGCAGCGGCAGGGGTTCTATCCGCCGCCGGCCGGGGCCAGCGAGGTCATGGGGTTGGAGTGTTCGGGTGTCATCGCCGAAGTCGGTGACGGCGTGCGGGATTGGCAGGTCGGCGATCGGGTGTGCGCGCTGCTGTCCGGCGGCGGGTACGCGGAAAAGGTCGTGGTCGCCGCGACCCAGGTGCTGCCGGTGCCCGACGGGCTCGATCTCGCCGCCGCGGCCGCGCTGCCCGAGGCGGCCGCGACGGTGTGGTCGAATCTCGCGATGACCGCCGGACTGCATGCGGGGCAGCTGGTGCTGATCCACGGCGGCGGCAGCGGAATCGGTACACACGCCATTCAAGTCGCGGTGAGCCAGGGCGCGCGCGTCGCGGTAACCGCGGGCTCGACCGAGAAGCTGAAGCAGTGCCGGGAATTGGGCGCGAGCGTGCTGATCAACTACCGCGAGGACGATTTCGTGGCCGCGATCCGCGCCGAGGAGTCCGGCGCTGGCGGTCCGGGCGCGGACATCATCCTCGACATCATGGGCGCCGCCTACCTCGCACGCAATGTCGAGGCGCTGGCCCAGCACGGCCAACTGGTGGTGATCGGCATGCAGGGCGGCGTCACCGCCGAGCTGAATCTCGGTGCGCTGCTGTCGAAATGGGGCACCATCCACGCCAACAACGTCCGCAACCGTCCCACCACCGGCGCGAACAGCAAGGCCACTATCATCGCCGACCTGAACCGCCACGTCTGGCCGCTGATCGCCGACGGCACCATCGTCCCGGTCATCCACGCCGAACTCCCCATCACCGAGGCCCCCGAGGCCCACCGCCTCCTGGACTCCTCCGAAACCTTCGGCAAGGTGGTCCTCAACATCAAGGAGGCTTAGTCACTCCAGGGCGGCGAGGGCGCGGCCGAGTTGGTCGATTTCGAATTTCGTTGTGTACGGAGCCAAACCGACGGTTACCGCGCCGCCTTCGTCGTTGACGCCGAGGGCGTCGAGTAGGCGGCTGCCGCCGTGGACGCCGCTGAGGGTGCCGATGCGGGCGTCGGCGAGTTTGGCGGCGACCTTCTCGGCCTGCATGCCCGCCATCGTGAAGCTGACAGTGGGGATGCGGGTGGAGGCGCGGCCGATGACGGTCAGGTTGGCGATCTTGTCGAGCACGTCCATCAGGTGCTCGAAGAGTTGATCGTGGTAGTCCTGCAGCGAGGTGATGGAGAGTTCCAGGCGCTCGCGCCGCGATCCCCTGGCGCGCTCGTCGAGGCCAGCGAGGAAATCAATGGAGGTGGTCAATCCGGCGAGCAGCGCATACTGATGGCCGCCGACCTCGAGGCGCTCGGCGCCCTTGGCGTACGGGTTCAACGACATCGAAGGAATCCGGTCCAGGAAGGCCGGATCGCGGAAGACCAGCGCGCCGATCTGCGGACCACCCCACGCGGGCGCGCTCAACGCGACCACATCGGCATTGAGTTCGTCGATATCGATGAGGGCATAGGGCGCGGCGCCGAAGCAGTCGGCGACGAGCAGCCCACCCACCTCGTGCACCCGATCCGCAGCGGTCCGCACCGCCGGCGCGGAGCCGACGATCGGCGAGGCGGCGGTCAGCGCGACCAGCCGGGCGGTCGGGCCGATCAATTCCTCGAACTGCCACGACGGCATCTCACAGGTCTCGATCTCGACCTCGGCCCAGCGCACATGGGCGCCGTAGCGATTGGCGATCCGCAACCACGGCGCGACATTGGCCTCATCGTCCAACCGCGACAGCACGATCCCGGTGCCCAGGCCAAGGCGCGAACTCAGCGACTCGGCCAACCAGGCCAGCAGAACCGCACGGTCCGGTCCGAGCACGACGCCCGCCGGATCGCCGCCGACCAGATCCGCTACGGCCTCGCGGGCCGCGTCCAGAATCGCGGCACTGCGAACGGCGGCGCCATTGCGGCCGATATGGGAAAACGAGGAGGTTCGGAAACCTGTTGATACGGCACGAGATACCGAATCCGGGACCAGCATTCCGGCCTGCGGGTCGAGATGGATCCAGCCGTCGCCGAGGGACGGTATCAGGCCCCGAACCCTCGCGACGTCGTATGTCATGTTGGCCACTCTAAGGGCAGCGGGCGAGCCTGGGTAACCGCGTTCCCCCTCGCCGGCAGGCGGGGGTGCAGTGAACTGGGACTCAGCATGGCAACCGACTTTCAGCAAATCCGAACCACACGACCCGAACAGAATAGACGCCGCCTCGCGACCGCGGCACCGACCCGGTGACCTGATCGACGCGGGCGGGCGGAGGCCGTCAATAGCCTGCGCTCGGCCGAGCGCGGGCGAGGCAGTCGCCCTCCCGAGGCGGCCGACTTAGCGCGTTCGCGGCGGACGCGACATGATGGGGACCATGACGCAATCGGACGGAGCCCCCGAATCCATCGTCGTGATCGGGCCCGACGGCAGGCCGCTGGCCATCCCGACGGAGTCCGGCTCGGACACGCCCTTCACGGCGCAGGTCGTCACCGACGGCGACAATAAATCCGACAAAGCGGACGATACGGGCGACTCCGAGGAGTCGCTGGCCGATATGGTCGAGCAGCCCGCGAAGGTCATGCGCATCGGCACCATGATCAAGCAGCTGCTGGAAGAGGTGCGCGCGGCTCCGCTGGACGACGCGAGCCGGACCCGGTTGCGCGAGATCCACAAATCCTCGGTACGCGAGCTCGAACAGGGCCTGGCGCCGGAACTGCGCGAAGAACTCGAGCGGCTCACGCTGCCGTTCACCGATGACGCCATTCCCTCCGATGCCGAACTGCGCATCGCCCAGGCCCAGCTCGTCGGCTGGTTGGAGGGGCTTTTCCACGGCATTCAGACGGCGCTGTTCGCCCAGCAGATGGCGGCGCGGGCGCAGTTGGAGCAGATGCGTCAGGGCGCGCTGCCGCCCGGCATCCACGCGAGCGACCCGCGCGGGAACCCGGCGACCGGGGGCTCCGGACAATATCTCTGAGCGTCTGCGGCCCGGGCCCGTGTGTGCCAGCCGGGTCGGTCGGAATTTACGAGGGTAGTGTCGAGCACCGTGCCGTCCGCTGCCGCTCGCCCCGACTCGGTTTCCGATGTGAATACGGCGCGTCCCGAAGAGAGCCCGGATCGTCCTGAAGAGAGTTCAGTGCGTTCAGATACCAGCCAAGCACGTTCCGACGAGAGTTCCGAAGCCGTGCGACCTGACCAGAACACCGCAGCAGCGGATGAGCAACCGGTCGACCAGCCGACCGACCCAGTGATCGAAACGCCGATCGTCTCGGACTCGCAGACCTTCGGGCGCGCGTTCAACGACTTCCGCGGCGGCTTCGCCCAGCGCGAGCTCTGGCTGTCCCTAGGCTGGCAGGACATCAAACAGCGCTACCGGCGCTCGGTGCTCGGTCCGTTCTGGATCACCATCGCGACCGGTGTGCAGGCCGCCGCGATCGGCATTCTCTACGCGGCGCTGCTGGACCAGCCGATCAAGGCCTATCTGCCGTATGTGGCGGTCGGCATCATCGTCTGGAATGTGATCCAGGCCAGCATTCTCGAGGGCTCTGAGGTGTTCATCGCCAACGAGGGGCTGATCAAACAGCTGCCATCGGCGCTGAGTGTGCACGTCTATCGCCTGGTCTGGCGCCAGCTACTGTTCTTCGCGCACAACATGCTGATCTACCTGGTGGTGCTCGCCGCCTTCGGCGTCTGGGAAAAACTGCACTGGACCGCCATATTCGCCATTCCCGCGCTCGGGCTGCTGTTCCTGAACTCGATGTGGGTCTCGATCGTGTTCGGCATCTTCAGCACCCGCTACCGCGATATCGCGCCGATCCTCGGCAGCCTCACCCTCATGCTGTTCGTGCTGACTCCGGTCATGTGGAATACAAAGGCTCTGCAATCGCAGGGCGGTCAGGTGAGCGAGCGCGCGAAGCTGGCCGAAATCGTCCCGACCTTCCACTATCTGGAGATCGTCCGTGCGCCGCTACTCGGTGACGATCAGCATCTGTATCACTGGGTGATCGTTGGCGCCATCACCGTGGTCGGCTGGATCGTGGCGATCTTCGCCATGAAGCAGTACCGTTCGCGCGTGCCGTACTGGGTATAGGAGATCGGGCCCGATGACCGACCATGTGAGTATCGAAACCCGCCAGGCGTGGGTCGAATTCCCGATCTTCGACGCCAAATCGCGGTCGCTGAAAAAGGCGTTCCTCGGCAAGGCGGGCGGCGCGATCGGCCGCAACCAGTCCGACGTCGTGGTGGTCGAGGCGCTGCGCGACATCACCCTTTCACTGAAAGAGGGCGACCGGGTCGGCCTGGTCGGACATAACGGCGCTGGCAAATCGACGCTGCTGCGGCTGCTTTCGGGAATCTACGAACCCTCGCGCGGCAGTGCGCGCATCCGCGGCCGGGTGGCGCCGGTATTCGACCTCGGCGTCGGCATGGATCCGGAGATCTCGGGCTTCGAGAACATCATCATCCGCGGACTTTTCCTCGGGCAGACGCGCAAGCAGATGCTGTCGAAGATCGACGAGATCGCCGATTTCACCGAACTCGGCGAATATCTGTCCATGCCGTTGCGCACCTATTCCACGGGTATGCGGGTGCGGCTCGCGATGGGCGTGGTGACCTCCATCGATCCGGAGATCCTGCTGCTCGACGAGGGCATCGGCGCGGTGGACGCCGAATTCATGAAGAAGGCTCGGATCCGGTTGCAATCACTGGTGGCCCGCTCGGGCATCCTGGTGTTCGCCAGCCATTCCAATGAATTTCTCGCCCAGCTCTGCGATACCGCCATGTGGGTCGACCACGGGCAGATCCGTTTGCGCGGCGGTATCGAAGAAGTGGTGCGTGCGTACGAGGGCCCGGACGCGGGCAATCATGTCGCCACCGTGCTGCGGGAAATGGAAGCGGAACGGACAATGGGAACCGAGCGAGAATTGGAGCGGAATCAGGCATGAGTGAGCCGACCGGGCAGCACGCCCCGATCGACGCCGGGCGCGAGGCCCCGATCGACTCCGTGCCGGATTCCGACGCACCGATATCGAGCGACCCCGCGCCGCGACCCGTAGACGACGAAGCGCCCCAGCTCTCGGACGACCGGGCAGCGCAAACCCCGGACGACCTGGTCGACGACTCCGAGGACCCTTCCCCCGCACAGATCGAAGCCGCGCGCACCCCGGCCGGCACCGGCCCCGACGCCAAAATCGTCGCCGTAGTCGTCACCCACAAGCGCCGCGAACTGCTCGCGGAATCGCTGAAAGTCCTTGCCTCCCAGTCCCGCCCGGTGGACCACCTGATCGTGGTCGATAACGGCAACGAACCCGAGGTCGCGGATCTGGTCGCCCAGCAGCCGCTCGAATGCACCTATCTCGGCTCGGCCCACAATCTCGGCGGCGCCGGCGGTTTCGCGCTCGGCATGCTGCACGCGCTGACCCTCGGCGCGGACTGGGTATGGCTGGCCGACGACGACGGCCGCCCCGACGGTTCGGAAGTCCTTGCCACCCTGCTCGATTGCGCGGGCCGCCACGGCCTGGTCGAGGTATCGCCGGTGGTCTGCGATATCGACGAACCCGATCGTCTGGCCTTCCCGCTGCGCCGGGGTGTGGTCTGGCGGCGGCTACGTTCCGAGCTGGGCGATGAGGATTTCCTGCCCGGCATCGCCTCGCTCTTCAACGGCGCACTGATCTCGGCGCAGGCTGTCGACCTGATCGGCGTTCCCGACCTGCGGCTATTCGTGCGCGGCGATGAGGTCGAGGTACATCGCAGGCTGGTCCGCTCCGGATTGCCCTTCGGCACCTGTCTACAGACGGCCTACCTGCATCCCAACGGCGCCGCCGAATTCAAGCCGATCCTCGGCGGCCGCATGCACACCCAATACCCGGACGACCCGGTCAAGCGCTACTTCACCTACCGCAACCGCGGCTATCTGATGTCCCAGCCCGGCATGCGCAAGCTGCTCCCCCAGGAATGGATCCGCTTCTCCTGGTTCTTCCTCGTCACTCGCCGCGATCCGGCCGGTCTGCGCGAATGGTTCCACCTGCGCAGCCTGGGCCGCAACGAGCAGTTCGGCAAGCCGAGTCCGGGCGAGAAGACTCCCGACGAAAAATAGGTTGCGCGGGTTTTCCGCGCCGTGCCAAGGTGGGCGAGCAACGTCGAGAGATGAGTGAGGAGGTGGAAATCGTGACAAGGAATGCACGGATTGCCGTGCCCGGGTCAGCTGTGCGAACGCACACTGCCGCACGGACTTCCACCTCGGACACCTCTCGCTGAGTCCTGGTCGGGCTCGGCGCTCGACGAAGGACTCCTTCCATCATGGTCGACTACGACCTCCTTGTCCCTTACGGCTGGACCGAAGCCGTTGCCAATGAATATGACTCGCTCATCGAGGATGGGTGCGTCCCCGCTCGGGTGATCCGGATGGATCGCAGCGAATGTGATGTCGCGACACCGACCGGACCCGCGCGTGCCCGGTGCCCACGTTTGAACTGGCCTGGACGGGGACCGTCCGCGGTTGCGCCGGCTGTCTCCTCCGAAATCAGCGGACTGTGCACCGGTGATTGGGTGAGCATCGACGCCGAATTGAATGTGCGGCAACTGCTGCCGCGCCGCGGTGCGATCATGCGCTCGGCCGTCGACGGACGCGCACAGGGCCAGGTGCTCGCCGCGAACGTAGATACCGTGCTGATCTGCAGCGCGGCCGATGGCGATGTCGATCTCGGGCGGATCGAGCGGATGCTCGCGCTGGCCTGGGAGAGCAATGCGCAGCCGATCGTGCTGCTCACCAAAGCCGATGCGGCACTGGATATTCCGCTCGACGAGGTGCAGGCCGTCGCACCCGGCGCCGTCGCGCTCGCGGTCAGCGCGGACAGCGGGTTCGGGCTCGATGTGCTCACCGCGATGCTCGATGGCACCGTCGCGCTGATCGGTCCGTCCGGCGTCGGGAAGTCGACGCTCGCCAATGCCCTGCTCGGCCAGGAAGCCTTCGCCACCAACGCCGTCCGCACGGTCGACAAGAAGGGCAGGCACACCACCGTGCATCGGGAGCTGCGGCCGCTACCCGGCGGCGGCACACTCATCGACACGCCCGGACTGCGCGGCATCGGGCTGTGGGATGCGGCCGAAGGCATCGAGAAAGCCTTCAGCGATGTCGAATCCCTCGCGGCGCACTGCCGATTCGACGACTGCGCGCACAATGGCGAACCCGGCTGTGCGGTACGGCAAGCCATCGACAACGGTGCGCTCACCCAGCGGCGTTTCGACAGCTACCGCAAGCTCGAACGGGAAAACGCCTGGATGGCAGCGCGATCGGATAAGCGGCTGCAGGCCGAACGCGCGAAGCAGTGGCGCGGTATTCGCAAGCAGCAGCGGCAGTTCTACCAGGAGCGCAGCTCGCGGCGCTGAATCCGCCGCAGCCCGACGGGGATCGGCGGGCCCGGACAGCGGCCTGCCCGACCCCGTCGGGCCCAGCGAATCCGACAGCAACACGGTAGGGTCGGCACGCACAATCGCTAAACGGGAGGGTTCCGATGAGTTACCCCGGCGGGTATCCGCCTCAGGGCCAGCCCGGGCAATGGCCCGGGCAGCCCGCGTATGGTCAGCCGGCGCCGCAGGGCGCGCCGAATCCCTACGGCGCGCCACCGCAGTACGCGCCGCCAGCGGGGCAGCCACCGGTCAGCCAGCCGCATATTCCGCAGCCGCAGTACGGCAGTCAGCCGCATATTCCGCAGCCGCAGTACGGCCAGCCGCAACCCGCGCCGCAGCCGTATGGTCAGCCTGCTCAGCCCTATGGGCAGCAGCCGTACGGACAGGCGCCCTACGGGCAACCGGGTCCCCAGCAGGCACCGGCTCCGCCTGGCATCACCGTGGACGCCTCCTATGAATGGTTCGCCTTCCTGTTGGCGATCACCAAGCCGAAGATCCTGATCAACGGCCAGCGGGTGCCGAATACCCGATGGGGTCAGAACCACATTCCGGTCGGCCCTGGGCAGTACCACGTGAAGGTGACCACGCCCTGGCTGTTCGATATGGGCCCGGCGAATGCGACCGCCGCGATTCAGGAAGGTCAGGGCGCACTGTTCTACTACAAGCCGCCCGCGGTCTTCTTCCTCAACGGTGCGATCGGCCCGGTTCCGCAGAAGACGCCCGGCATCGTCTTCGTCTACATCAGTTGGGGCTTCGCAGCGTTGATGATCCTGCTGAACATTCTGTTGATCGCCGGAGCCTCCAGCATCTGACGGCGGCGGAAAGGGCGTCGGGTTCCGACGCCCTTTCCGCGACCACCCTATGCAACTGGTTTCATAGGAGCCTGGGTTACGCTTATCGTGCACAACACCCGCTGGCGACTGCTCGCCGGTCGCGCAACGGGTCGGCACGCCGCGGGCGCACCCACCCTCGGCACAGACGACAGGAGCAGGTCATGACGGAACCGGGATCGAAGCCGCTCGCGGGCGCGACGATGATCATGTCGGGCGGCAGCCGCGGCATCGGTCTGGAGATCGCCAAGCGGGCCGCTGCCGATGGCGCGAATATCACCCTGATCGCGAAGACCGACCAGCCGCATCCGAAGCTTCCCGGCACCATCCATACCGCGGCGGCGGAGCTCGAGGCCTTGGGCGGCACGGTGCTGCCCTTCGTCGGCGATGTGCGCATCGATGAGTCGGTCGCCGAGGCCGTGCGCCAGACCGTCGAGCGGTTCGGCGGCATCGATATCGTCGTCAACAACGCATCGGCGATCGACCTGTCGCCCACCGACGCCATCTCCATGAAGAAATATGACCTGATGCAGGACATCAACTGCCGAGGCAGCTTCCTGCTCTCCAAGCTCAGCATTCCCGCGCTGCGCGAATCGGCCGCGGCGGGCCGCAACCCGCACATCCTGACCCTGTCCCCGCCGCTCAACCTGGACCCGAAATGGGCGGGCATGGCGCTGGGCTACACCATCGCCAAGTACGGAATGTCGCTCACCACACTGGGTTTGGCCGAAGAACTCAAGGGCGACGGCATCGCCGTCAACTCGCTGTGGCCGCGCACCACCATCGCAACCGCCGCGGTCAAGAATCTGCTCGGCGGCGAGGAAATGATCGCCACCTCCCGCACCCCCGACATCTACGCCGATGCCGCCTACCTGGTCCTCACCTCCCCCGCGAAGGAGACCAGCGGCAACTTCTTCCTCGATGACGAGGTCCTCGCCGCCCACGGCATCACCGACCTCGACAAGTACCGAGTCGTCCCCGGCGACGCCGAACTGACCACCGACCTGTTCCTCTGAGTTCGCCACTGAGGGCCACCCTCGACACGCCATCCGGCCGAGGGTGGCCGTTCGGTCGGTTATGGCCGAGCGGGCCGCTACCGTCGATGCCGTGGTCACCATCATCTTGGTCCGGGGCGATATCACGAAGCAGTCGGTGGACGCGATCGTCAACGCGGCCAATTCCTCGCTGCTCGGCGGTGGCGGGGTCGACGGCGCGATCCATCGCGCGGGCGGTCCCGAAATTCTCGATGCCTGCCGCGATCTACGGGCGTCGCACTACGGCAAGGGTCTGCCGACCGGAAAGGCCGTCGCCACCACGGCGGGGCGTCTGTCTGCCCAGTGGGTCATCCACACCGTGGGCCCGGTCTGGTCCGCCACCGAGGACCGTTCCGCGCTCCTGGCCTCCTGCTACCACGAATCCCTGCGGGTGGCAGACGAATTGGGCGCGCGTAGCGTCGCCTTTCCGGCCATCTCGACCGGCATCTACCGCTGGCCGATCGAAGACGGCGCGCGGATCGCCATCGAGACGGTGCGCAACGCGGCGACGAATGTAGCGGAAGTGCGCTTCGTCCTCTTCGACGAGCGCGCACACATCGCATTCGAAGCCGCACTCCACTGAGCACACAGGCGACCCGTGTCAGGAAGGTCGGCGGTCACGTACCCGCCGAACTTTGAGCCAACTTCGCGCACGTCTTCACCCGCCGCGCGCGAAATGACCGGCAAATCAATGCGCGGCCAAGTCGTGCGCGGCGAATGTTCGGCTCAGTTCGGCTCGAGGCCGTAGAGGCGCTCCCAGTTCTCGCGGCTGGTCAGTTCGGGGACGGCGGCGCGGTACTGCTGGGTGAGGGTGGGCAGTTCGCGGCGGAGGCGGCGCAGGACGCGGATGGTGCGGATCAGCAGGGCGCGGGCACGGGCCTTGTCGCGCTGCCGGATTCGGACGCCGGACTGCGAGGCATCGGTGACCACCACGTGGTCGAAGAGCGCGACATGCCACCAGTACGCGTCCTCGCGGGTGATGCCGATCAGGCCGTGCTGGGTGCGGCCGGTCCACTGGGCGATGGCCCGCTTGATCAGGACCGCGGTGACCCGGCTCGGTTCGCCACCGGCGCGGCGCAGTTGGATATCGGCCGAACGGACCGGCGGGGTCGCGGCCGGATGCTTGATGGTCTCCGGGTAGTCGCCGCGGCTGGTGCGGGCGGCGGCCAGGGCCGCGATGCCGCCGTCGCGCAGGATCTTCGGGCCCTGCAGGAAATCCTCGATGCCCTGCAGCGTGGTGTGCACCAGGCCGTACTGCATGGCGACCAGGTGTTCGGCCAGACTCCGGAACAGTTGGCGGGTAATGGCTTTGCCGTCGAGATCGGTGTGCAGCGAACCGACGATGAGCGAGTTGCGCGTGCTGAAGTAGCGCGCCCAGTCGTCGTAGTCCTTCCAGTAGAAGTCGGCATGCCACACCGCGGCATTCGGCAGCGTGACCGTGACGAACCCGTTCTCGCGGGCCCGGATGCCGTATTCGACATCGTCCCACTGGAAGAAGATCGGCACCGGCAGCCCGATCTTGGCGACCACCTCGGCCGGGATCAGGCAGGTCCACCAGGCGTTGTACCCCGCGTCGACGCGGCGCTCCTGGTTCTTCTTCAGCATGCTGGTGTTGCGCAACGCCTTCGGCACCTTCTGGCCGTGCTTCAGCTCGTGCAGATGCACTTCCTCGGCGCCGACGTTCAGGTAATCCGGGTTGAGCAGGAACAGCATCTGCGCGCCGACCAGGGTCGGTTCCACGGTCATATTGGCGAAAGCGTTGAGCCGCAATACCGTTTCCGGCTCGCAGAGGATGTCATCGTCCATCAGGATGACGTCGGCGTGCTCGTTGACCGCGGACACCTCGTACAGGCCGCGGGTAAAGCCACCCGCCCCACCGAGATTCGGCTGCCTGATGTACTGCAGCTTGTCGCCGAAGACCGGCAGCGTCTGCTGGAAACGCGGCTGGTTCTCCACCAGATCGGTGCCCTGATCCACCACATAGACCGCGTCGATGGCCTCGAGAATCGGTGCGTCGGAGGCCAGTGCGGCCACCGTCTCGGCGCAGTCCGCGGCCCGGTTGAAGGTGCAGATCGCGATGGCGACCGGACGCACATGATCGGGCGCGGTCGAGGTCCAGGTCTGCGCGGAGATGCCTAGTTCGCCGCCGATGGCGTCGAATTCGAGCCACAGTGCGCCGCCGTCGACGTACTGGTCCAGCGGTGCGGTCAAGGTCAATGGGCCGCTCGCGTCGACCTCGGCGGTCTCGATGATCCGGCGGTGCCCGGCGATATCGGAGGCGACCACCCGGACGCGGGCCTTCTTTGTCACGTCCAGCACCATGGTCGCCCGCACCTCGGTGACGGTGGTCCAGCGCTGCCAGTAGCTGGCCGCGAACCGCCCGAAGTAGGTATTGGTGTGGGCGGAGGCGCCCTTCTCCAGTCTCAGCTCCAGGCGTTCCCGATGCGCGCGGCCCTTGACGACGGCATACAGCTCGTCGCTCACCTTCGCCGACGGCCCGGTGAAGATGCCGCGCTGCAGCACCAGCCGATCGGGCGCCTGATGATCGGCGCGCAGCGAGGCGGGCGCGGTCGAAGGGCGGTCATTCGTCTCGGTCACGGCCTGGGTAGCCGACTGATCCATGAAGTCCTCGAAATCGTTTTGTGCCGACGGGACAGACACGCCCCTTGATGCCGTTCGCGGCGGGGCCGAGGATAGCAACCGGACTCGGGGACTGCCTGTCCAACGACCCAGCCACCATCAATCATCTATGTTGCCCGTTATTAGCGGATGAATTCGCCGAACCGACGAATACGAATTTGTCGTAGGCCCAATAGCGGAAAACCACCGCGACGATCTGGCCGATGAGCGTGCCGGAGATGTTGTCCGACAGCGGTGAAGACAGGTCGAGAACGTAGCGGGAGAAGCCCAGACAACCCAGTTGCAGACCGATAGCGACGACGTTGAATACGGCATACAACAGATACTCGCGCCCGGGATTGTCGGATTTCTTGTGTCCGAAGGTCCACCACTTGTTACCGAAGTAGGTCACCACGGTCGCCACGGCGATCGCGATGATCTTGGCGGGCAGCGGCGCGTGGTACAGCACGCCCTCGCCGCCCCAGAACACCAGCAAGTTATAGGTGCCCGCGTCGACCAGGAACCCGATCGCGCCGACCACCAGGAACGCACCGCCACGCCGCAGCGCGGCGATCACCTTCGCGGTCAGCGGCTCGTGCACCGGTGGTTCCGGATCGATCATCGGCGGACCGGATCGCTCAGAGAATGACACGGGCTGCTCCGGGTAAGACACTTGGCGAAGGTACCCCAGTACGCTCGTCGAACCGAGTGAGCACCAAGAGACGCAGCCCTGTACCCTCCCGGTGTTCCCCATTCACCGCCGACATCGAGGATTGACCGGGTGGACTCCACCGAGCTCCGAATTGCCGCAGTGGTGCCATGCCACAACGAGGAGGCTTCGGTCGCCAAGGTCGTCGCCGACCTGCAGGCCGCCGTGCCGGGAATCGTCGTCTACGTCTACGACAACCTCAGCACCGACGCGACCGCCGAACGGGCCCGCGCGGCCGGGGCGATCGTGCGCCACGAACACACCAAGGGCAAGGGCAATGTGGTACGCCGCGCCTTCGCCGATATCGAGGCCGATATCTACTTGATGATCGACGGCGATGACACCTACGAGGCGTCGGCCGCGCCGCTGATGATCAAGACGCTGCTGGACGGCCCGTACGACCACGTGCTCGGCGTCCGTAAGCAGGATGAGGGCGCATCGGCATACCGCTCCGGCCACGAGACCGGTAACAAGGTGCTCAACGGTGTCGTCGGAAAGGTGTTCGGCGAGAACGTCGAAGATATGCTCAGCGGCTTCCGGGTGTTCTCCCGCCGGTTCGTCAAGAGCTTCCCGGCCGTCTCGCGCGAATTCGAGATCGAGACGGAGCTGACCGTGCATTCGCTGCACCTGCGGGTACCGCAGACCGCGGTTCCGGTCGGCTTCCGTGATCGACCCGCGGGCAGTGAGAGCAAGCTGCGCACCTATCACGACGGATTCAAGATCCTGGCGCTGATCATCGGATTGGCCAGACATGAGCGGCCGGTCGCGTTCTACGGACTGTTCGGCACGCTGAGCTGGCTGGTCTCGATCATCCTGACCATCCCGATCGTGGTCGAGTTCTACAACACCCATGAGGTGCCGCGTTTCCCGACGCTGTTCCTCGGCTTCACGCTGTTGCTGCTCGGCAGCCTGGCGTGGACCGCCGGCCTGATCCTGGATGGCATCCGGCGCTCCCGGCACGAGGCCGCCCGGTTGGTCTACCTGCGGTATTCGGCCGTCAACGCGGACGACAAGCAGGCAGTCGCCAGCGGCGGTGACGCGCGCACCGGTGGAGCCGGGCGTTGACCACCTCTGCGGATCGGGCCACAACCGAATCGAACTCGGAACCGGCCGCGGATAACAATGCGGCCGTGGACAATTCGACTCCACCACCCGCGACCGACGCCGAATCCGCTGCCACCGACGGCGATTCGAGCAGACCGGAAACCGAGGGCCCAACCAATCCGGCGCGCGATCTCGGACGCCGGATCGTGGCCCGCTTCGGCGCCGCCACCATCGCCTTCACCATCGTCGCCGCGGTCTTCGGCGGTCTGTTCGCCTGGATCACCCCGCCGTTCTGGGGCCATGACGAGATCACCCAATTCGGTCGTGCCTACCAGGTCGCGCACGGCGGCTTCCGCCCCGAGCGGATCCACGACGCTCGCGGGATCGCCTACGGCGGTGATGTGCCGTCCAGCATCACGGTGCTGATGGGCTACGCGCTGCACGATTACACGACCAATCCGGAAGAGCCGGACCCGATGGTGGCCGACCCCGGCAGCTACGCCCGGATGGAGAACGCCGCGGTATCGAAGACCGAGGAACCGGTCTGGTTCACCAATACCGCCGCCTACTCGCCGGTGCCGTATATCCCTGCCGCCATTGGCATTCGGCTCGCCGAGCTGTTCGGGGTCAACGTCGGCGTAATGATGCTGATGACCCGACTCGCCGGCCTGGCCGTCTACCTCGCCCTCGTCGGATTCGGCCTCTACGCGCTGCGCGCACATCGGGTGCAGTGGCTGGCGTTCACCGTCGCCGTGCTGCCGATCGCGGTCTTCCAGGCGGGCACCATCACCGCCGACACCATGACCAACGCGCTGGCCATCCTGGTCTCCGCATTGCTGGTCAAGGCGCTGTTCCTGGGTAATGGCCTGGGTCGCGTCGAGACCGCCGCACTGCTGGCGGCGACTGTCCTGCTGCCGGTGAGCAAGCCGACCTACGTGCTGCTCGCCATGCTCGTGGTGCTGGTGCCGGCCAACCGGTTCGCCTTCGGCAGTGATTCCCGCTGGAAGCGTTTCATCCCATGGGGTTTCGCGGCCCTGGGCGCGGCGGCATTCGCGGTCTGGATGAAGATCGCCGCACCGACCGGCGACGGCATGGGCCTGATGCGCCCACAGCACCAATGGAATTCGGTTCGACCCGGCGATCAGCTGCACGCAATCCTCACCGACCCGGTGAATTTCGTGAACGTCTTCGGCGAGAGCATCGCGCTGCGCGACGAGCGGTGGTTCAGCCAGTTCTTCGGTGAACTCGGCTTCGCCTACATCGACGTCCCCGCCATCTCGATGCTGGCCTGCCTGCTCGCCTTCGCGGTGAGCGTCGGAATCGCGGATCGGATGAACACCGCGACCGCCACCTTCCGGCGCACGCTGATCGTCGCGCTGACCGTGCTCGCGAGCGTCGCGATGATCTACGTGACGCTGTACATGTCGTTCACGCCGGTCGACTACTACATCATCGACGGCGTGCAGGGCCGGTACTTCGTGCCGCTGGCGATCGTCGCGCTGGTGGTACTGCTGCGCTGGATGCCGCTGCGGCTCACCGACGTCCGCGGCCGGACCCCGACCAAGGGTCCGGCGATCACGATCATCGTGGCCGCGCTGATCGCGCTGATCGCGGCACTGTGGAAGTACTACTCGATCGTCTGGGGCTGACCAAAAAGGCTCGGGGGAGCTCAGGCCTTGATCGTCGTTTCGCCCGCGGCGGCGTAGGCCCGCTCGGTCGTGGCTTTGGCCGGACGCCACCAGGATTCGTTGTCCCGGTACCACTGGATGGTCGCCGCGAGTCCGGCACGGAAGTCCGAATACCTCGGTGTCCAACCGAGTTCGGTGCGCAGCAGCGACGCATCGATCGCGTAGCGCTGGTCGTGGCCGGCACGGTCGGTGACGTGGTCGAAGTCATCCGGATCGCGGTCGAAGGCCTCCAGGATCATCCGCACCACCGACTTGTTGTCGAGTTCGCCGTCCGCGCCGATCAAATAGGTCTGACCGATCCGCCCGCGCTCCAGGATGTCCCACACCGCCCGGTTGTGGTCGTCGACGTGGATCCAGTCGCGCACTTGATGTCCGGCGCCGTAGAGCCGCGGCCGAACCCCATCGATGAGATTGGTGATCTGGCGCGGGATGAACTTCTCCACATGCTGGTACGGCCCATAGTTGTTGCTGCAGTTGGAGATTGTCGAGCGCACGCCGAACGAGCGGGTCCAGGCGCGCACCAGCAGATCGCTCGAGGCCTTGGTGGCCGAGTAGGGACTCGACGGGTTGTAGGGGGTGTTCTCGTCGAAGGCGGGCCCGTCCGGGGTGAGATCGCCGTAGACCTCGTCGGTGGAGACATGGTGGTAGCGCACGTCGTGGCGGCGTACCGCTTGCAGCAGCGAGTAGGTGCCGACAATATTGGTCTGCACGAACGGCCAGGGTTCGGCGAGGGAGTTGTCGTTATGCGATTCGGCGGCGAAGTGGACCACGGCGTCGACTCCGCTGACGAGTTCGTCGACCAGATCCAGATCGGCGATATCGCCGTGCACGAAATCGATGCGGTCGGCCACCGGCTCGAGCGATGCCCGATTCCCCGCATAGGTCAAGGCGTCAAGGACGGTTACGGTGGCGTCGGGACGCTCGGCCACGGTCTGTTGGACGAAATTCGCACCGATGAACCCGGCCCCGCCGGTTACAAGCAGTCGCACCCCCCGACCTTACGTCGCTGCGGCGGCGTGCTGTCGCCGGAGCCGCTTCCCGCACCTACCTGCGCGGCCAGGTTTCGGATCTGTGAGCTTCATCACGCTAAGCGGCTGTAAAGAAAGACGAATAATTCAGAATCCCGCGAAAAACCATGGTCAGCGTACACATTTCAAAGAACCCACCAAGCCGCGAGTCTCGATGGTGAACAAAATTTGAATAAACGGTCACAAACGGTTCACCACGCGTTAGCTGGTCTAGATTTCGATCGTCTAGTCCCCTCCGAACGCTTCACATCGAGGTCCAGAACAAAATGCTGATGAGGAAATTCGCCGCAACGTCGGCACTGCTGATCGCCGCCATGGGCATCACCGCAGGCACCGTCAACGCGGCTCCGGCGGAGTCCGCCGACGCCCCGATCAACTTCACCGCGCAGGCCACCGACACCCAGTCCATC
The DNA here is from genome assembly GCF_048910785.1 of Nocardia nepalensis. NCBI lineage: Bacteria > Bacillati > Actinomycetota > Actinomycetes > Mycobacteriales > Nocardiaceae > Nocardia > Nocardia nepalensis. The sequence continues at coordinate 201,876 of NZ_JBKBET010000003.1, forward strand.
ATCACCATCGATGGTGGCTCGCTGGTCGTCGAGGACAACGCCCTCAAGATCAAGGCCGCCAACGGCACCACCGTCGCGGGCACCCCGCTCACGGCTCGCATCGATGATTTCGAATTCCCGGTCGCGGCGGAGATCTCCGACCACACCGCCACCCTGACCCCGCAGCTCGACATGGCGAAGGCCACCTACAAGCCCGTCGCGCTGCCCTACGAGGACCAGGCGCCGTTCAAGTCCCAGTACGACCGTGAGGTCGCCGCCTTCAACCGCATGAAGGACACCATCGCCATGGGCGCCACCATCGGCACCCTGGTCGGCGGTCTCGGCGGCGGCGCCGTCGGCTGCGTCCTCGGCGGTATCGCCGGTGCGACGGTCGCCTCGGCCACCATCGTCGGTCTGTTCGGCCCCTTCATCCCGGCCGCCGCGGTCGGCTGCATCGCCGGCATCATCGCCATCGGCGCGCTCGGCACCCTGGCCGGCCAGATCTTCATCACGGCTCCGGTCGCGATCGGTGCGGCGATCCAGTACTTCGCCACCACCTCCTCGCCGTTCAACGCGCCGGCCCCGGCCAAGTAAGTCGAACAGCGGGCTCTACACAACTAAAAATCAGCCGGAAACCCCGCCCAGTCACCATCTGGCGGGGTTTCCGCTGTTCGGCCCCCATTACGGAACCATCACAACTGTCTGACACAGTAGGAGTCAGGGAGAAATTCACCTATCCATAAAATGAACAGAAGGTGAATACGACCGAACTAAATGGCGGCCGATATTCACAGCTCAGGGAATTCTCCGGACCGACACACGGAAATTCCCCGCCCGCGGCGCAAGCTGTGAACCCCGTCTCCTGGCTGCCGAAAAGCTCAGTCAGGGGACGGGGTCCGCGACTCGTCCGGCCGATCCAGGTCAAGCCGTCCGAGCCTGTTGTGTTTGCTCTAGGCGGGCGCGGACGAACCGGGAAACCCGGGCCAGCGCCATCCTGCTCTCGGGCAGATTGGGGGCAATGGCCATGAAGGCGTGCACCTGACCGCGCCAGATCTCCAGCGCGTTCGGCACACCGGCCGCGGTCAGCCTGCGGGCCATCAGCTCGCAGTCATAACGCAGGAACTCGTCCTCGGCGGTGATCAGCAGCACCGGCGGCAGACTCGCCAAGGCGCCGTTGACCGGCGAGACCAGCGGATCCAGCACCCCGTCCACCTCGGCGCCGATCCGCACGACCGCCTCCAGTGCGGACAGTGGAAGGTAGGGATCGCGCTCGACATTCACGTAGTCCCGCTTGGCCGCGTAGTCCAGATCGAGCAGCGGGCTCAGCCCGACCAGCCCACCCGGGGACGGCAGACCGGTCTCGATCGCGCGCAGTGCGGTGGTGAAGGCCAGGAAGCCGCCCGCCGAATCACCCGCGAAGATGATCCGGGACGGGTCCGCGCCGTGCCGCAGCAGCCAGCGGTAGGCCGTCAGGCAGTCCTCGATCGCCTCGGAGATATTGCGCCCAGGCAGTTGGCGGTAGTCGACATTGACCACGGGCAGTCCGGTGCGCCGGGCCAGGCTGGCCGCGATGGGACGATGGGTGCCGAGTCCGCAGACGGCGAAGCCACCACCGTGCATGTACAGCACCGCGCCGTGCCGCAGGGCGCGCGAACCTCCGGAGGGACGCAGGATCTCCATCCGGAAGCCGTTCAGCGCCACCTGTTCCCGATCGACGCCGCGCGGCTGCGGACGGAACCAGGCCAGTGTGTCGATCGCGGCGGCGCCGAATGGGATGGTCGCCCGGCTGATCGGAAACAGGCGCAGCACCGGACGCACGGCGCCGAGGCAGGTCGCCAGGAGCAGTCGCGCGGGCGCGCTCGGGCCTTCCGGGTTCATCAACAGACCGGGCTCATGCGGGTCCAGTTCACTTACGCTGGTCACCGACATCGCGCACCTACCTCACCACTGGCGCGCCGAGCCCGACCGAACGGTAACCCAGGTAAGAGTCGACGCTGACTCACACGTATCCACTGCGCCCACCTTCCGGAGCCCTACGCGGTCGGGCCGTCAGTGGGTGACACAGCGATGTTTCAGAACATCACGGAAACGTGACCTACGCAACACTTATCGCCCGCCGCGCCGGGTCGGCAAACGTCCGTGATCATTTTGTAGGCAAGTCGGAACCTCGCCGAAGCCGAGCCCGATGGGCCTGGCAGACTCGGTGACCATGCGCGGAATCATCTTGGCTGGTGGCACGGGATCCCGGTTGCATCCGATCACGCGCGGGGTCAGCAAGCAGCTTGTCCCGGTCTACGACAAGCCGATGGTCTACTACCCGCTGTGCACCCTCATGCTGGCGGGCATCCGGGACATCCTGGTCATCACCACGCCCGAGGACGCCGAGGCGTTCGCCCGCCTACTCGGCGACGGCTCGCAATTCGGCATAGCGATCAGCTATGTGGTGCAACCGGAACCGGACGGACTCGCCAAGGCCTTCGTCCTGGGCGCCGACCACATCGGCGGCGACAGCGCCGCATTGGTACTCGGCGACAATATCTTCCACGGACCCGGGCTCGGCACCAGCCTCGAGCGCTTCCGCGGTATCGACGGCGGCGCGGTCTTCGCGTATTGGGTCTCGGATCCGACCGCGTACGGCGTCGTCGAGTTCACCGAGGGCCGAGCGGTTTCGATCGAGGAGAAGCCCAAGGTGCCGCGGTCCAACTACGCCATCCCCGGTCTGTATTTCTATGACAACGATGTCGTGGAGATCGCGCGCGGGCTGCGGCCGTCGGCGCGTGGCGAATACGAGATCACCGACATCAATCGCGCCTATCTGGAACAGGATCGGCTGCGCGTGGACGTGCTGGCCAGGGGCACCGCGTGGCTGGACACCGGCACCTTCGATTCGCTGCTCGCCGCGGCCAACTATGTGCGCACCATCGAACAGCGCCAAGGCCTGAAAATCGGTGTGCCGGAAGAGGTCGCCTGGCGGCAGGGCTTCATCGACGACGAACAGCTGTGCGCACTGGCCGAACCGCTGGTTCGCTCCGGCTACGGCACTTATCTGCTCGATCTGCTCGAGCGCGGACGGGATTGGTGAGCGATGCAGTTCAGTGAACTCACTGTGCCGGGCGCATGGGTGATCACCCCGCAGCAATTCGGCGACGACCGCGGCATGTTCTGCGAATCGTTCAAGGCCTCGGAATTCGAGAAGGTGACCGGTCGGCCGTTCGATCTGCGCCAGGTCAACTGCTCGGTCTCGGCGGCCGGGGTGCTGCGCGGCATCCACTACACCGAGGATCCGCCGGGGCAGGCCAAATACGTGACCTGTGTGCGCGGTGCGTTTCTCGATGTGGTCGTCGACCTGCGGCCGGGCTCGCCGACCTACGGACACTGGGACAGCGTGGTGCTCGACGATGTCGACCGGCGCTCGATGTTCCTGTCCGAGGGGCTCGGCCACGCGATCCTGTCGCTGGCCGACAACTCCACCGTCACCTATCTGTGTTCACTCGAGTACTCCCCCGAATTCGACCGGGAAATCGACGCTTTCGATCCGCGGCTGGGCATCGAATGGCCGAAGGTGGGGCTCGACGGTCGGCCGCTGACCTACGTCCGCTCCCCCAAGGACGCCGCCGCACCGCCCTTCTCGTGAAAACGCCGAACGTCACCGCCCCCGATGAGGGAGGGAAGCGGTGACGTTCGACTTACCGTCGGCGGAGGGGATTCAGCCGACGAGCTCCAATTCCGGCTCCTGCGCCCGCGCCTTGGCACGCCTGGGCAGGTATGCGGTCAGGGCGATGAGCGCGCCGACGATGGCGACACCGGCGGCGAATTGCAGTCCGGGCCGGAAGTTGTCGAGCATCGCGGACGGAGTGCTCGCGCCGTGGTCGCCCGAGGAGATGATCGCGGTATTCACCGCGAGCACGATGGCCGCGCCGACCTGCATCGAGGTCTGCAGCACACCGGCCGCCAGGCCCTGCTCGTCGTCGTCGATGCCGTTGGTCGCCTGAATGTTGATGGCGGGGAAGCCGACCCAGCCGATGCCGATCAGCAGTACCGCGGGCAGGATCATCGTCAGATACGACGGGGTGGTGTCCAACCGCAGGAACAGCAGGTAGCCGATGGCCATCACGACCATGGTGATCGCGATGATCGGTCCGGTGCCGAACCGGTCGACGAGCTTATCGGAGAAGAACGCCGACGCGACGACCAGCAGACCGACCGGAAGCAGCGCCATCGCCAGCTTCAGCGGCGACCAACCGAGCGAATCCTGCAGGTACAGGGTCACGATGAACTGCCAGCTGAAATACGATCCCGCGACCGCGATGATCGCGAGGCTGGCGCGGACCAGCGTCACCTTGCGCAGGATGCCGAGGCGCACCAGCGGGTACCGCACCTTCTTCTCCACCGCGACGAATCCGGCGAACAGCACAGCGGCGCCGATGAACGAACCGACGGTGCGTGCCGAACCCCAGCCGACCTCCGGTGCGGAGACCACGGTGTAGACCAGCAACAGCATGCCCGCGGTGGACAGCAGCGCACCGAGGATGTCGTGCCCGCCCTCCTCGGCGGCCTCGTCCTTGGGTACCAGCACCCAGGCCGCGACGAGTGCGGCGAGCGCGATCGGAACCGGAAGCAGGAAGGTCCAGCGCCAGCCGATGCCGGTCATCAGACCGCCGAACAGCAGACCCATGGAGTAACCGCCGGCGCCGAACACGGTGTAGATGGACAGCGCCTTATTGCGGGCCGGGCCCTCGGCGAAGTTGGTGGTGATGATGGACAGACCGGTCGGGGCGGTGAATGCCGCGGCCAGGCCCTTGACGAAGCGGGTCAGGATGAGCAGCGGGCCGGTGGTGACCAGACCGCCGGCCAGCGAGGCGAGCGCGAAGACGGCGAGCGCGATCAGGAAGACCTTGCGCCGCCCGAGCAGATCGGCGGTGCGCCCGCCGAGCAGCAGCAGGCCGCCGTAACCGAGCACATAACCGCTGACCAACCACTGCAGGGTAGAGGTCGAAAGATCGAGTTCGGCGCCGATGGACGGCAGCGCGACGCCGATCATCGAGACGTCGAGACCATCGAGGAACAACACAATGCAGAGGGTGATCAGCATGCCCCAGAGACGGGTGGACCATCTGATCGGATCGGTCGCCGTCGCGGCCGAAAGGGTTGCTGCAGAAGTCATGGGCGGAACATTACATGCGCCGACATTAAATGCCAACACATTTAATGCGCTTGCATCAGCCGGTGCGGAGCACTAGGATAGGGCCATGTCGAAGCCGTCGACAACAGAATTAATCGGGCGCGACGCAGCGCCCACCGGGTTGGTCGCCGAGTGGCGTGAGCTGCTCGACCGGCACGCCGCCGTGAGCTGTGCGCTCGAGAAAGAGCTGCAGGGCAAGCACGATATCGGCCTCAGCGAGTTCGAGACGCTGGACCGGCTGATCGACGCCGCGTGTGGCGACTACCGGATGAGCGATCTGGCCAACGACATCTACCTGAGCCAGAGCGCGCTCTCGCGCGCGGTCGCGCGGTTGGAGCGTGACGGCCTGGTCTCGCGCAGCATGTGCGCCGAGGACCGGCGTGCGATTTTCGTCTGTCTCACCGAAAAGGGGCGCGAGGTCTACGAATCGGCGCTCCCCACGCATCGCGAGGTGCTCGAGCGCACCTGGGGTAACCGCCAGAAGTGCTGAGCACTCACCCACCACGCCTTCCCGGCCACCACGGAGCTCGTCTTACGAGCGAGGTTCGCGGTGCGGTAGGCGCTGGGAACTAGATACTCTCGCGCGCTTCTTCGATGCCGGTGCGCGCGTCCACCGCGACCGACTTGATGCTCGCCAAAGCCTTTCGGTACCGCTCGATTTCGGGTTCCTTGTCCAGGTACACCGGACCGGTGAATGCCTCGAGGTAAACCACCGGAGGCTCTGGTAGCTCCCCCTGTGCCTCGGCGAATTCCAGCAGCACGAATCGGCCGGAATCCATGCCGTCGTGATAGCCGGAATCCGAGGGCACCAACTGAATTCGCACATTCGGCCGATCGCACATCCGCCGCAGGTGCTCCAACTGCTCGGCGGCCACCGCGGCACCACCGATTCTGCGCCACAGCAGCGCCTCGCTGATCACCACATCCAATTGCAGCGGCGCATCCTTGCGGGTGACCAATGCCTGCCTGGCCATGCGCAACTGGACCCGGCGATCGATCTCGGCCTCCGGCGCGTCCGGGCGCGCGGACCGCAGCAGCGCGCGGGCATAGGCCTCGGTCTGCAGCAGCCCGGGGACCAGCTCGTTCTCATAGGTGGACAGCGCGCGGGCGGCCTCCTCGAGCCCGATGTACACCTCGAAACCCTCGGCGATCACATCGCCGTATCCGGTCCACCAGCCCCGCGCCTTGGTCTCCCTGGCCAGTGCGGTCAACGGTTCGACGAGATCGGTTGGCGCACCGTAGATCTTGCACATGGCCTCGACGTCCAGACTGCGCAGCGAGGTCTGCCCGGTTTCGATGCGCCAGATCTTGGCCTCGGACCACTCGAGCTGCTGGGCCGCCATCCTGGTGGTCATCCTGGCCCGGTTGCGCAGATCGCGCAGATGCCGTCCGAGCTGCCTGCGGGGCATGGTCGAACCGGTCGTGCCCTGCGGTAAAGCCATGCTTTCCCCCTAGCGCCATGCGCCGAATCACCCGGTTGACCTCCCGCGCCAGCCGGTCCGATGCTTCTCCTGATCGGGTATCGGCATGCGATATCCGGAAACCCGAACAGCATTGTTTCACAGTAAAACTGACACAGGTCACGATGGGTGTCCCAGGTACGCCAATGGCGCACCAAAGCCGAACAGGTTCCGGCTGGCGATGATCCGGTAATTAAGCCCGGTTTTACTTCCTTTCGCCGCGCTTGCGGAAGCGCCAGAACTGCACGGCGCGAACGTCTTCGGAGAGCTGGTTGACCGGCTCGGCGACATCGGAGAGCGCCTGGAACAGATCGTCGGCGAGATCGGCGATGTGCTCGACCCTGGACGCCAGCTTGGACGCGTTCTCCAGGAATTCGAGCAGCAGGCGCACGACGGCCGCGATGGTCAGGCCGAGCGGTACCGCGATCAAACCGGCCAGCACCCCGAGAACCGCCGAGACCTGCCACATCAGCACCGTCAGCGTGATCGGGATGCCGATCGCGAAGGCCAGGCCGAGCATGTACGCCAGCGGCAGCAGTGTCCGGGTCGCGGGACGGTGGAACTGCACGTCGAGCAGGCCGCGGGCCGCTTCGGCGCTCCAGGCCCGCGGACTCTCGAAGGGCTCGGCGGGTTCCGGCCCCTCCGAGCCGCGCGCGAATCGCTTCTCTTTCCAAGCGATCCAGCGTGATTCGGTATCGAGCTCTGCCGAACCCGGCACCCCGGCGCCATTGGACTCATCCGGCCCACCAGACGCCCGACCGCCACCCCCCACGGAATCGCTACGCGATGCTGAACTCATATCGCGATCCTTCCCCCAATTTCACCACCCGCCAATAGGTGTCTCGGCGATAGCCATCGCGCACCGGGTGAGACGAACCCGACAGTAACCAAGATCTTTTGTACAACCCGTAACGCTCTGCCCACCCCGTCCCGATACCCCCCACGTATGCAGGACCCAGATCTATCGGGGAATGGAGAAAGACAGTGCGCACCACGTTTCCGACTTCCGCATCGGCGGCAGAAATGACTGCCGCGGCGCAGGACTACATCCAGCGCGGGTGGACGATCGCTGAAACGGCCAACGGAATCTGCCTGATCACCGACGAGGACCTGTCGGGCATCGAGATCAGCGGTGAGCTGGCCGGTGAGGTACGCCGGTTCCTGCGCGCGAACGACCTGACCGGTCCGGTGATCGAGATCCCCGGCGCAGAGCGTCGCGAGATCCACCTCGTCACCGGCTTGCGCAAGGCCACGATGGCGCTCGAGGCGCTGCGCGAGGCGGGCGCCACCGTCTACACCGACGGCGACGGCATCCCGCTGCCCCCCACTCAGCTCACCACCGGCGAGGCTTGCTGGGGCGTGGCCCCGCGTGAGGCTCGCTGGATCCCGCCGGTCGTCGCGATCGGCGCGGCGGTTCGCTCGGCGCTTTCGCGTCGCGGCGAGACCGTCGCCACCACCGTCGCCTGCTGACGTACGCTCCCCCGCCTCTCCGCGTCTTTTGCCGGTCTATGGGTGCGCCAGGATTGGCGTCGCGGACCGGCGGCGGAGCGTCGTACCGGTCATTCTGATTTCGTCATGCGCGGATATCCATCGCGCGCGATGATAGGCGTATGGCCCAGATCACTGATGACACCCGGACGCTGTTGCGGACCTGCCCGCTGTGCGAGGCAGTCTGCGGACTCGAGATCACGCTCGACACACAAGACCGGGTGACCTCGGTTCGCGGTGATCGCGAGGATCCGTTCAGCAAGGGATTCATCTGCCCGAAGGGGGCCAGCTTCGGCCATCTGGATCAGGATCCGGATCGGCTGACCGAACCGATGATTCGGGACCGGGCGACCGACACCTGGCGCACGGCGTCCTGGGACGAGGCATTAGATCTTATCGCGCAGCGCTTCCCGGCGATCGTGGCCGAGCACGGAAATCAATCGGCGGCACTGTATCTCGGCAATCCGAACGCACATACCGTGGCCGGTGCGCTGTATCTGCCCGTGCTGATCCGGGCGCTGGGCACCAAGAATCTGTATTCGGCGAGCACCGCGGACCAGATGCCCAAACAGGTGGCGAGCGGGTTGATGTTCGGGGATCCACTGACCGTGCCGGTGCCGGATCTGGATCGCACCGACTATCTGCTCATGCTGGGCGCGAATCCGCTCGAGTCGAACGGATCGCTGTGTACCGCACCGGACTTCCCGGGCCGGTTGAAGGCTTTGCGCAAGCGTGGCGGCAAGTTCGTGGTAGTCGATCCCCGGGTGACCCGCACCGCGAAGCTCGCCGATGAGCATCTGTTCATTCGGCCTGGTAGCGATGCATATCTGTTGTTCGGGATCGTGCATACCCTGTTCGCGGAGAAGCTGACCGATATCAAGGTCGAGGTGGCCGGACTGGACGAGGTGCGCGCGGCCGCAGCGGAATTCACCCCGGAAGTGGTCGCGGAGCGTACCGGCGTACCCGCCGAGACGGTGCTTCGGCTCGCCCGTGAGCTATCGGCCGCGCCGACCGCGGCGGTCTACGCGCGAATCGGTACCTGCACAGCCGAATTCGGCACGGTCACGCAGTGGCTGGTCGAGGTGATCAATGTGCTGACCGGCAATCTGGACTCACCCGGTGGCGCGATGTTCGCGAATGCGGCGGCCGGCGGCATCAATCGCACCAAGCCGTTCCGCACCGGGCGCTGGGCCAGCCGGGTGCGCGGGCTGCCGGAGGCGATGGGCGAGCTGCCGGTGGCGACGTTGGCCGATGAGATCACCACGCCGGGGGCCGGGCAGGTGCGCGCGCTCGTCACCGTCGCCGGGAACCCGGTGCTCTCCGCGCCGAGCGGGGCGCGGTTGGACGCGGCATTCGCGGAACTGGAATTCATGGTGAGCGTGGACCGGTACCTGAACGAGACCACACGCCACGCCGACGTGATCCTGCCCCCGCCGCGGCCGGTGCAGTCGCCGCACTACGACTTCGCGCTGCTGCAGTTCGCGGTCCGCAATTACACGCGGTACTCGCCGCCGCTGGTACCGCTCGGTGACCGGCCCTCGGAGGCCGCGGTTCTGGCGCGCCTCGGCGCGGCGCTGACCGGTCAGCCGCATTCGGGCTCGACTGGACAGGACCCTTTGGCGGCAGTCGACGAGTTGATCATCGCGGGCACACTGCACAAGGCCGGCATATCGGAACGGCGGCCCGAACTCATCGGGGCGAACAGCACCGAACAGCGCATCGACATGATGTTGCGGCTCGGGCCCTACGGCGAGTGGAACGGCGGGACGCTGAATCTGCGAGTGCTGCTGGACAATCCGCACGGCGTCGATCTCGGCCCGCTGCGGCCACGACTGCCGGGCGTGCTGCGGACGGCGTCCAAGAAGGTGGAATTGGCGCCGCAGCCATTGCTGGACGATGTCGCGCGCATGCGGGCCAAGCTCGCCGACGCCGCGCCCGATGTGGTTTTGATCGGACGGCGCCAACTGCGATCCAACAACAGTTGGATGCACAATATCCCGACGCTGGTCAGCGGGTCGAATACCTGCACGCTGCATATCAATCCGGCGGATGTGGCGCGGTTGGGGCTCGGCGATGCCGCCGTGGTGAAGTCTGCCGCGGGGACGCTGACGGTGCCGCTGGAACCGACCGATGCCATCATGCCGGGGGTGGTGAGTCTGCCGCACGGGTGGGGTCATACCGATAGTTCGCAGACGGTGGCCCGGGCGCACGCCGGGGTGAATGCCAATGTGCTGACCGATGATTCGGTGGTGGATGTGCCGTCCGGGAATGCGGTCTTCAATGGCGTTCCGGTGACTTTGACGCCGGCCTGAGCCGTGCTCGATCCGACCGGCCGCGGCTAAATATTCCGGCCGGTCGGATTGTGGCTAATCTGTGGAAACCCTTGCGCTAACTAAAGTTTCAGTGCATTCTCAACATGGATTTTGCTGTGTTGCCAGACTAAAATGGACGGAATTTCGGTTTAGTCGCGGGCTCAGCGTCGAACCTGTTGCGGTGTGCCGGATTCCAGCTACCAGAGGGGGCGCAGATGCCCGGTACACATTGCGGCAGTGACGGTGAGCACGAACTGCAGGACAGGTACGGTACGCAGGACCGGGCCGAACGCTTCTACCAAGATCAAGTACTCGATCGGCTGAATCCAACGATGATCGAATTCATCGCCCGGATGGATATGGCGTTCATCGCCACCTCGGACAAGCACGGCGAATGCGACGCAAGCTTCCGCGCGGGCCTGGCCGGCTTTCTGCACGTGATCGACGAGCGCACGATTGCCTATCCGGAATACCGCGGCAACGGCGTACACGCCAGTCTCGGCAACATCCTGGAGAACCCACACGTAGGCATCCTGCTAATCGATTTCGCCCAGGATCTGATCGGCTTGCACATCAACGGTTCGGCACGGATCGTCGACGACACCGCGCTGCGCCGCACCGTCCCCGAACTACCCGACAACGTCAAGGGGAGAGCCGCCGAACATTGGGTGGTCGTCGACGTGGAAGAGGCATACATCCACTGCCGCAAGCACATCCCACATCTGGTCCCCGCAGCCCGCGAGCAGCGAGACTGGGGCACCGACAACATCCGTGCCAAGGGCGGCGACTACTTCAACACCAAAGCAACCCAACTACTACCCCACTGACCACCTACGCGTCGAGGAGAGTCGAATGGTGGTTGCGCGTGGGGGTCAGAGCCACCATGCGACTCCGCTCGACAGCGGCTAATGGATTTTGAAGATGACCAGGCGTTGGACGACGAAGTTGATGACAGTGGCGGTGCCCTGGGCGATGACGAAGGCCAGGGGCTGGCGCCACCAGTCGTCGGGGAGGGTGGCGTAGAGGATCTGGTTGATGCCGACCTGGACGGCGAAGGTGATCGCGTAGAGGACCACGACGGCGATGAAGCGGGCGCGGCTCGGCGGGGCTTGGAAGGTCCAGCGGCGGTTGATCAGGTAGGCGGTGGTGGTGCCCGCGATGAAGCTGATCGATTTGGCGACGCTGACCGGCAGGCCGATCAGGTTCAGCAGGAAGCTGTAGATCCCGTAGTCGACGATCGCCGACAGGCCGCCGGTGAGGGTGAAGCGGACTATCTGGGTCTTCAGGTCGACATCGGTTCCGCCCGGCTCGTCGACCAACGGCAGTTCGGCCGGGAGCGGCAGGTGGGGTTCGGCTTGCACGCCGACGAGAGTAACGCCGGTGACGCGGGACACGCCGACCGCAGCACCGATTGGACGTTTGTCCGGCCGGACGGAACCGATGTCACACCTCACATACTGGGGAGTACGGCGACGCCGACCGGATATCGGCTCATGCATGTAGCCTCTATGCCGATGTCCACGAAAGCTCCGACCGCCACCACAACCGGTAACTCCGGCGATGTCGCCGACGGCACCTTCACGCTGCCGACGCGGACCAAGACATTGACCGGGTGGGGTCGCACCGCACCAACATCTTCCGAAGTGCTCTCGACGAGCGATCCCGAACTGATCGCCAAGGCCGTCGCCATGGTCGCCGAGGACAACGACTCCAAGCCGGCCCACCTGCGTCGCGGCATCATCGCGCGCGGGCTGGGGCGCTCCTATGGCGATCACGCGCAGAACGCGGGCGGCCTGGTCGTCGATATGACGGCGCTGAACAACATCCACCGGATCGACCGGGACACCCGGATCGTCGATGTGGACGGCGGCGTGAGCCTGGACCAGCTCATGAAGGCGGCGCTGCCGTTCGGGCTGTGGGTTCCGGTGCTGCCGGGCACCCGGCAGGTGACGATCGGCGGCGCCATCGCCTCCGATATCCACGGCAAGAACCATCACAGCGAGGGCAGCTTCGGCAACCACGTGCGCTCGATCGATCTGCTCACCGCCGATGGGCAGGTGCAGCACATCACGCCCAAGCGCAATGCCAAGCTGTTCTGGGCGACCGTCGGCGGCAACGGACTCACCGGCATCATCCTGCGCGCGACCATCGAGATGGCGCCGACCGAGACGGCGTACTTCCTCAACGACGGCGTGAAGACCACCACGCTCGACGAGACCATCGCGGCGCACAGCGACGGCAGCGAGGCGAACTACACCTACTCGAGCGCGTGGTTCGACGTGATCAGCCCGCTGCCGAAGCTCGGCCGGGCCACCATCACCCGCGGCCGCCTGGCCAAGGTCGACGAACTGCCCAAGCGCCTGCGCAAGAAGCCGCTGAAATTCGATGCGCCGCAACTGATGACGGTGCCGGATATCTTCCCGAACTGGACGATGAACAAGTTCACCCTCCAGGCCATCGGCGAGGCGTACTACGCCATGGGCGGCAACTACACCGGCAAGGTGCAGAATCTGACGCAGTTCTACCACCCGCTCGACATGATCGCGGAGTGGAACCGCGGCTACGGTTCCAATGGATTCCTGCAGTACCAGTTCGTGGTGCCGACCGAGGCGGTCGAGGAATTCAAGCGGATCATCATCGATATCCAGGCGTCCGGGCACTACTCCGCGCTGAACGTTTTCAAGCTGTTCGGACCGGGTAACCCGGCACCGCTGAGCTTCCCGATGCCGGGCTGGAACATCTGCGTCGACTTCCCGATCAAGCCGGGTCTGAACGAGTTGGTGAGCGAGTTGGACCGCCGCGTCATGGAGTTCGGCGGGCGGCTGTACACCGCGAAGGATTCGCGCACCACCGCGGAGACCTTCCACCAGATGTACCCGCGGATCGACGAGTGGATCAAGATCCGCCGAAGTGTCGATCCCACAGGCGTTTTCATGTCCGATATGGCGAGAAGGCTGGAGCTCCAGTGATTAATGCCGTAGGCAATCCGCAGACCATCCTGCTGCTCGGCGGGACCTCGGAGATCGGCTTGGCGATCTGCGCCGAGTATCTGCGCAAGAGTCCGGCGCGCATCATCCTGGCCGCGCTGCCGGGTGATCCGCTGCGCGAGGACGCCGTCGCCGAGATGAAGGCGGCGGGCGCGACCCAGGTCGATGTCATCGACTTCGACGCGCTCGATACCGAGAGCCACCCGAAGGTGATCGACGCCGCCTGGGACGGGGGCGATGTGGACGTCGCCATCGTCGCGTTCGCACTGGACGGCGATCCGGAAGAGCTGTGGCAGAACCAGCGCAAGGCCGTGCAGGTCGCCGGAATCAATTACACCGCGGCGGTTTCCGTGGGTGTCCTGGTCGGCGAGAAGATGAAGAAGCAGGGCTTCGGGCGGATCATCGCCATGTCCTCGGTGGCCGGTGAGCGGGTGCGCCGCTCGAACTTCGTCTACGGCTCGACCAAGGCGGGGCTGGACGGCTTCTACCTCGGGCTCGGCGAGGCGCTGCGGCCGCACGGCCCGCGCGTGCTGGTGATCCGGCCGGGCATGGTGCGGACCAGGTTCTCGGCGCACGTCAAAGAGGCTCCGCTCACCGTCAACAAGGAAGACATTGCGGCACTGGCGGTTTCGGCCTCGCAGCGGGGCAAGGAACTCGTCTGGGCGCCCGGCACCTTCCGCTTCGTGATGATGATCCTGCGCCACATTCCGCGCCCGATCTTCCGCAAGCTGCCCATCTGATCTCACCGAGCCGCACCTCGTCCACCGCGCACGCGTTTGCGCGGGACAGGTGCGGCTCGTCTATATCCGCAACACACGGTTCCGTGGCCGCCCGGCGGATTCGGTGCCGACGGGACAGCAAGTCCGACAACAGCGCACGCCACCGTGCCATTTCCGTGGATACCATCGTCGCGGTTCGCCGGGACCGGTCGATGCGGTATTCGGCACCCTGCCCGTACGAGCGGACGGGCGGCGTGGCAAGTTCGGAGCCGACCTCGAGCCGTCGCATTGTCGAAGGAGCACTCCGTTGAGCACAGTCACGGCAGAACGCGCCGAGCACTCCGCACCGGAGCGCGGCCGAGGCTCGCTGTTGATCCGGCATATCGGCTCCGGGGTGGGTGAAGCGCTGCTGGCCGCCGTGGTGGCGGTGGTTGTGGCCACCGTTGGGCTGGTGGCGTTCTCGATGGTGCAGTGGCCGGCGTTCAACTCGTCCAATGTGACCAGGTCGTTGACCACGGTCGGGCAGGTCGGGGCCGCGGCGCTGTTGGGCCTGGCGATCTGGCTGGTGCGGGCGCGGCGGTGGCCGTGGGTGGCGAAAGCGCTGTCGTGGGTCGGGATCTCGACGTTCGTCACGGTGACGCTGGGGATGCCGCTGGCCGCGACGAAGCTGTATCTGTTCGGCGTATCGGTGGATCAGGAGTTCCGCACCGAATATCTGACCCGGCTGACCGACAGCGCGGCCCTGCACGATATGACCTACGCCGACCTGCCCCCGTTCTACCCGGCCGGATGGTTCTGGATCGGCGGCCGCGTGGCGAATGTGCTCGGCATGGACGGCTGGGCGGCATTCAAACCGTACGCGATCGGATCGCTCGCGGTGGTCGCGGTGATCGCGTTCGTCTTGTGGTCCAAACTGATTCGCGCGGACTGGGCAATCGGAGTCAGCGCGGCGACAACCGCCGTGGCGGTGGCATACGCGGCACCGGAGGCCTACAGCGCGGTCATCGTGCTGCTGCTGCCGCCCGCGTTGATCCTCGCGTGGGGAGCGCTGTACCGGCCGCTCGAGCTGACCTTCGTTCGCGCTGCGGCATCGAGTGGTGCTGGGGCGTCAACTGGTGAAGGAGCGGCAGGCAGCAGGGCCGCATCAGTTGGTGCCTCCGTGACCGATGGTGCCGCCACATCGGAAGACGCCGCCACATCAGCCGGCGCAGGCGCTGCGGGCAGTGGTGCGGCAGGCAGCGCCGCGACGGCGGGCGGTACCAGGAGTGTCGCAACGGCCGGCGGCTGGGGGGCGGTGATCGGGACCGGGCTGTTTCTCGGGATGGCGGCTTCGTTCTACACGTTGTATTTCGCGGTCGCGGCCTTTGCGGTCGGGCTGATGGGGTTGGTTTCGGCGGGGCTCGCGGTGCGGGCCCGGCGCGGCGCGGGCGGATCGGGTTCGGCATGGCGGGCGGCGGTGCCACCGCTGGTACGGCTGGTGGTGATCGGGGCGGTCGCGGGTGTGGTGGCGCTGGTCGTGTGGCTGCCGTTCGTGTTGAAGATGCTCGGTGGGACGATGCCGCGTTCGGGGACGGCGTTCCACTATCTGCCCGAAGGTGGGGCGCAGTTGCCATTCCCGATGGCGGAGTCCTCGCCGACGGGTACGTTCTTCCTGATCGGGACGGCGTGGCTGGTGCTGCGAGCGGCATCGTCGCGGCGGGCCCAGGCGCTCGGCATCGGCGTGGTGGCCATCTATTTGTGGTGCCTGCTGTCGATGGCGGCGACCGCTGCGGGCACGACATTGCTCTCGTTCCGGTTGACGCCGGTGCTCGAGGTGCTGCTGGCGGCGGCGGGGGCGTTCGGATTCGTGGAGGGTGCGCGGGAGGCCTACCGGGCGTTGAACGAGTCGAGAGGGTTCCGGATCGCCGTGGTCGTGGTCGCCGTCATCGGTGCGCTCACGTTCACTCAGGACATCCCCCAGGTACTGAAGCCGGAGATCACCACCGCCTACACCGATACCGATGGCAACGGTGAGCGCGCCGATAAGCGGGCTCCGGGTGCGGCGGCGTTCTACCGCGAGGTCGATGCGGCACTGCTCGCGCAGACCGGCAGGTCGCGGTCGGATTCGGTGGTACTCACCGCCGACACCAGCTTCCTGTCCTTCTACCCGTACTACGGTTTCCAGGCGCTCACCTCGCACTACGCGAACCCGCTCGCCGATTTCGCGGGCCGCGCCGCGACCATCGAGGCCTGGAGCAAGCTGAACTCATCCGCCGCGCTGGTGGATGCCCTCGGCAAGAGCCCGTGGCGGGCACCGGACGCCTTCCTCTTCCGCAGCAGCGGCGACGACTACACCCTGCGCCTGGCCAAGGACGTCTACCCCAACGACCCCAATGTGAAGCGCTACACCGTGAGTTTCCCCAAGAAGCTCTTCGCGGACCCGCACTTCACCACCACCGACATCGGCCCGTTCACCCTGGTCGTGGTCAATCGCTGACCCCGCCGGGTTCATCGGCGCTATCGCTGCGGACGGTCTGTCTCGTCGTCTCGACGCATGATTATTCGAGCACATGGGTAACTTGCCGGGGACCGGCCAACCGAACCCCCCATTGACCAACGGCAGCGCGCGGACGTTGCCAGGCGGTGCACAGGGTGTTTGGGTACGGTGGACGGCTGATCTGACCATTTACGGGAGAAGTTTGTTTTGCGGGTCGAGGCACCACCAGCAGTAGGCGTCGTTACCAGGGGATCGACACCGGCTGGCGGGGCTAGACCGGATCAGCGAACGGCCGAGCGGAGTCGGAGACGGATCCGGGTCGATCGCAGTGATCTGGTCGTTTCGGTGGGGTATCTGGCATTGGCCGTCACGGTGCTGTCCGGACAGTGGCGCAATACACACAGCGGATACCTGATCAAGAGCGGTCAGGACCAGACCATGTGGGAGTGGTTCTTCGCGGTCACCGCGCATTCGGTGGCGCATCTGCAGAATCCGCTCGGCACGAATCTGCAGAACTTCCCGGCCGGGGTGAACATGATGGCCAATACGGCCATGTTCGGCGTCGGGGTGCCGTTGACGCCCGTCACACTGTTGTTCGGGCCGACGGTCACCTTCGTGCTCGTCCTCACGCTCGGGCTCGCCTGCACGGCCTTCGCCTGGTACTGGCTGTTCTCGCGGGAGTTGGTGGAATCCAGGCTGGCCGCCGGGATCGGCGGGCTGTTCTGCGGTTTCGCGCCCGCGATGATCTCGCATGCCAACGCGCACCCGAATTTCGTTCTGCTGGTGCTGCTTCCGGTCATCGCACTGCTGCTGATCCGGATGGCGCGACGAGCGACGGATACCGAGAATGCCGAGCCGCGCAGGCGGGTTCGCGATGCGGTCGCGCTCGGCCTGCTGGTCGCGACGCAGATCGCGCTCGGCGAGGAACCACTGCTGATCTTCGCGCTCGCCTTCGGACTTTTCGCCCTCGCGTACTACCTGCACGCGCCGCGCACCGGCTGGCAGGTCGTGCGCGCCCTCACCCCGACCATCGCATTGGCAGCGGTGATCACCGTGATGCTCACCGAGATTCCGCTGTGGTGGCAGTTCTTCGGGCCGCAGAGTTATCGCTCGATCGATCACGGGCCGATGGGCAACGATCTCAAGGCCATCGTGCAATTCCCCGCCGAATCGCTCGGCGGGATGTTCGCACCCGGCCAGTACGTGTCCATGAACGACACCGAACAGAACGCCTATTTCGGCTGGCCGCTGCTGCTGTTGCTGGTCGTGACGGTGGCGCTGCTGTGGCGTGACCGGGTGGTCCGGTCCGCGGCTGTGGTGATCGCGGTCTTCGGGCTGCTGTCGCTGGGTGCGGTGGCCATGTTCGGCAAGCAGTCGACCGGGATCGAATTGCCCTGGCGGTGGGCCGAGAAGATCCCGCTGCTCAATACCGTGCTGGAGACCAGGCTGACCATGGCGGCGATACCGGCCATCGCGGCGGTGCTAGCGCTGGCGACGCAGCGGGCGGTCACGTCGTGGCGGCAGTCACCGGTCGATTGGCGGCCGCTGGCCTGGTTCCCGGCGCTCGCCCTGGCCTTGATACCGCTCACCCCGACCGTCCTGCCGGTGATCGAGCGGGCGCCGACACCGGAGTTCTTCGCCGACGGGACCGTCCGGCAGTACGTGAGTGGCGGCTCGGTCGTCATGGTGCCGCCACCGCGACCCCCCGCGGCGCAGGCCTTGCGCTGGCAGGCCGACGCGAATTTCGATTTCGCGCTCGCCGGAGGCTACTTCGTCGGCCCGACCGGTGCGGAAAAGAAGGGCATCTACGGACCGGACTTCCGTCCGACCACCGCCCTGCTGGTGCGCGCCCAGGACACCGGCGTCGTCCCGCCCATCGACGCCGAGACCCGGGCACAGGCCTCGGATGATCTGCGGTTCTGGGAGGCCGATGTGGTCGTGCTGCCCGCGACCAAGAACTCCGAGGTGCTGCGCTCCACCATGACGCAACTGCTCGGCGCCGCCCCACGACAGGTCGATGACGTGTGGCTCTGGGACGTCCGGCCGCTGCGCTGACCAGTGCTGCGAACGGTGGATCATCTCGGTGGCAGGGGTCACCGGCGCGGGTGGTTAGCATGGTCCCTCGTGCGACCGGACCGAACTTCTGCGGCGTTCACCCGCAACCGCCTTATCGCCCTCGTCTCCGGGCTCCTCGGATTCGTGCTTGCGCTGCTGACGCCGTTGCTGCCGGTGAAACAGGACCAGGCCGCGCTCGATTGGCCGCAGGCGGGCAGCACCAGCGTCGAGGCGCCGCTGGTGTCGTATGTGCCGCTGCGGCTGAATGCGACGCTGCCGTGCTCGGTGGTCACCGCCGCCGGGCCGGGCACGGTGCTGTCGACCATTCCGGTCGCCTCGGGCAAGGCCAGCGCGAAGGGGCTGATCGTCTCGGTCGCCGATGGCACGCTCTCGGTGCTGCAGCGCGATATTCCGCTGCTGTCCGCGCCGGTCGCGGAGATCGCCGGATGCGAGGCCGTCACCATCGACTCGACCGTGGCCGCGACCACAGTCGAATTCGCCGGTGCGAAACGCCAGGACGGTACGCCGTTCCGCAACACCATCACCCGTGATATCCGTCCGCAGGTGGTCGGCGTCTTCACCGACCTGGACGCCGGGAAACTCGACGGCGCGAAACTGCACGCCGATATCGACTCGCGCTTCTCCTCGACGCCGTCCGCACTGAAGCTCGCGGCAATGGTCGCCGCCGCGGTCTGCACGGTCATCGCACTGATCGCACTGCATCTGCTCGACAATGCCGACGGCCGACGGGCCCGTCGCTTCCTGCCCGCGCACTGGTGGCGGTTCACCCTGGCCGATGCCGCGGTGCTCGGCATCCTGGTGCTGTGGCACATCATCGGCGCCAACACCTCCGATGACGGCTACATCCTGAATATGGCCCGCGCCTCCGAGCATTCCGGGTACATGGCCAACTACTACCGCTGGTTCGCGGTGCCCGAGGCGCCGTTCGGCTGGTCCTACGAGGTGCTGGCCTGGATGACCAAGGTCTCCGACGCCAGCCCGTGGATGCGGCTGCCCACGCTGGCCGCCGGGATCGTGTGCTGGATGGTGATCAGCCGAGAGGTGCTGCCGCGCTTGGGCGCTCGGGTACGCAGGCACAAGGTGGCGCTGTGGACGGCCGGTCTGGTCTTCCTCGCCTTCTGGCTGCCCTATGACAACGGGTTGCGGCCCGAACCGCTGATCGCCGCGGGCGCGCTGCTGACCTGGTGCTCGATCGAGCGGGCGATTGCGACCGGGCGGCTGCTGCCCGCCGCGGTCGGTGTGCTGATCGCCGGATTCTCGTTGGCGGCCGGGCCGACCGGACTCATCTGTGTCGCGGCGCTGATCGCGGGGTCGCGGCCGGTGCTGCAGATCATCATTCGGCGGGCGCGCGATGCCGCGGGCACGTTGGCGGCGGATGAATCGGCCGCGGTGACCGACCGCAGCACCTCACGTCTGGCCACGCTCTTCCGCCATTCCGCACTGCTGGCACCCGGTCTCGCCGCCGGAACTCTCGTGCTGGTGGTCGTCTTCGCCGATCAGACGCTGGCGACGGTCATGGAAGCGACCCGGGTGCGCACACTCGTCGGGCCGAATGTGGCCTGGTTCGACGAGCGGACGCGGTGGGATTCGCTGTTGATGCTCTCGCCGGACGGATCGCTGGCGCGGCGCTTCGGTGTGCTGGTCATGCTGCTGTGCCTGCTGGTCTGTGTGCTGCAGGTGCTGCGGAAGGGGCGGATTCCGGGCACGTCGCGTGGGCCGTCGGTGCGGATTCTCGGGATCGTATTCGCCTCGCTGCTGCTGATGATGTTCACGCCGACCAAATGGACCCACCACTTCGGCGTATACGCCGGGCTGGCCGGGTCGCTGGCCGCGCTGGCGGCGGTCGCGGTGGGCACCAATGGGATTCGCTCGCCGCGCAACCGGGCGCTGTTCGCGGCGGCGGTGCTGTTCCTGTTGGCGATCACCTTCACCGGGTCCAATGGCTGGTGGTACGTGTCCAGTTACGGTGTGCCGTGGTGGGATAAGGCGCCGTTGATCGCGGGTAAGGGCCTGTCCACGCTGTTCCTCGGACTCAGTGGGGTGTCGCTGCTGGCCGCGGTGTGGTTGCACTATCGCGAGCCGTACCGCGAGAAGACCGACGCACCAGGCCGTTTCGAGCGTTATGCCTCGGCGCCGTTGACGATCGCGGCCGCGCTGCTCGTACTGTTCGAGGTCGCCTCGCTGGCCAAGGCGGCGGTCACCCAGTACCCGGCGTATTCGATCGCGAAGTCGAATCTCCAATCGCTGAGCGGTAATACGTGCGCGCTCGCCAACGAGGTGCTGGTGGAAACCGACACCGCGGACTCGATGCTGCTCCCCTACACCGGCTCCCCCGCCGATGGATTGTCCGCGGAATCGAAGGGATTCACCCCGAACGGGGTGGCCGCCGACCTCACCGCCGATGCCGAGGAAACGGTCACCGGTGGTGCGAATTCGGTGAACAAGGATTCGAAGAACAAGACCACCAACACCACCGGTGCCGGCACCGGCGGCGGTACCAGCCTGCAGGCCGGAATCAACAGCAGCACAGTGGCATTGCCATTCGGACTGGATCCGGCGCGGACCCCGATCATGGGCAGCTATCAGGAGAGCGAGCAGCAGCAGGCCAAGCTCACCTCGCAGTGGTACCGGCTGGACCTGACCGACAGCATGCGCAATGATCCCGCCTACCAGGTGCTCGCCATTACCGCGGCGGGCCGGATCCGCTCGGTCGACGCCGACGGCGTGGTCACCTACGGCCAGGAACTGCACCTGGAATACGGCGTCCGCGGACCGGACGGCGAGGTGCAGACGCTCGGTTCGGTCGATCCGCTCGATATCGGGCCCGCCCCGTCCTGGCGCAATCTGCGTGTGCCGCTGGACAAGTTGCCCGCCGGGGTGAACGCGGTCCGGTTGGTCGCGGTCGATAACGACATCACCCAGAAGCAGTGGCTGGCCGTCACCCCGCCCCGGCTGCCGAAGCTGGCCACCCTGAATTCCGTTGTCGGCCAGACCGCTCCGGTCCTGCTCGACTGGCACGTCGGCCTCGCCTTCCCGTGCCAGCGCCCATTCGACCACCACGACGGCGTCGCCGAGGCCCCCAACTGGCGCATCCTGCCCGACCGCGTCGGCTCTGACGCCTCCAATGCCTGGCAGGACGATATCGGCGGCGGCCCCCTCGGCTGGACCGGTCTACTCCTGAAATCCCAAACCATCCCCACCTATCTCGACCACAACTGGACCCGAGACTGGGGCTCCCTCGAAAGGTTCACCCCCTACGCCCCCACCGCCACTCCCGCGACGATCGCCACCACCGTGCAATCGGTCAACGGCTGGAAGAAGTCTGACCCAATCCGCGCCCGATAGCCCGTTTCAGCGCGGGCGCCAACGTGCCGGTCATGCTGCGCTCGGACTTCGGCGCGTCGAGCTTGCCGCGGCCGTTGTCGTACTTCCAGGCCGTTTCAGGGAGTCAGGGGATGAGGACGAGGCGGCCGCGGAGACCACCTGCTGCGAGGCGCTGGTGGGCGGCGGCTACCGCGTCCAAGGGGTAGGTTTCGGCTACGCGGAGGGTGAGTCGGCCCTTGTCGACCAAAGCGACGAGTTCGTCGAGTTGGGGGCGGTCGGCGTGGACCAGGACGGTGGTTACCTTGGTGCCGCGCAAGGGGATCGGGGTGGCGGGGACGCTGATGGAGACGAAGCGGCCGGTCGCTCGGACCGCGGCGAGGGTTTGCGGGCCGAGAGCGGCGGCATCGAGGGCCGCGGCTACGCCGCCGGGGACGAGGGCTCGCACGGCGTCGGGGAGGTCCGCCTCGCGGGGGATGAAATCGGAAGCCCCGAGGGCGCGCACGCCGGGTTCGTCGGCAGCCGAGGCGGCGGCGATCACTCGAATACCCTGCGCAGCTGCCAGTTCGACGGCGAATCCGCCGACCGCGCCCGCCGCGCCGGTGATGAGCAGCGAGTCGGCGGGGGTCAGGTCGAGGGCGGCGAGGGCTTGGACTGCGGTCAGTCCGTTGAGCGGGATGGTGGCGGCGGCCGTCAGCGGGACGGAAGTCGGTGCGGGAGCGATGTTCTGGGCTGCCAAGATGACGTAATCGGCCTGGGCGGCGAGGGAAACATCCAGTCGGTCGCTGATACCGATCACAGGCTGGCCCAGGGTGAATTCCTCGACGCCGGAACCAATGGCGTCGATAACTCCGGCGACATCCCAACCGATACCCCATTGGTCGCGCGGGGCGGCGAAGGGCGTGCCGCCGACACCGTTGCGAACCATGAGATCCACCGGATTGACCGTTGCCGCAGCGACTTTCACCCGGACCGTGCCGGGTCCCGGCTCGGGCGTCGGCACCTCGATGACCTCCGCGACAGCCTCGGGGCCGGTCCGGCGAACTACTACTGCGCGCATGGCATTCCTCATCGCTTGTCGGGATACACGTTTCGTCGACAAACGTAGGACGCACTACTATCCATTGGATAGTAGTTACCCCAAGGTGCGTAACGTGTAACGAGGGAAGTCGATGGCGACAACAACGGCAGCGCAACGCCGTAACCAGGCAAAACAGCAATACGACGCCTACGTGGCGGAATGCCCCACGCGCCAGCTACTGGATCGGATCAGCGACAAATGGGTGAGCCTGGTGCTCAATGCGCTCGCGAACGGACCGCTGCGGTATGCGGAGATCAACCGGATCATCTCGGGCGTAAGCCCCAAAATGCTCACCCGAACCCTGCGCACCCTGGAGCGCGACGGCCTGCTGGAACGCCGGATCACCGCCGAGGTCCCCGTCCGCGTCGACTACGAACTCACCGCGCTCGGCCACAGCCTGCTACCTGTGATGTGCGCCATAAAAACGTGGGCCGAAGAGCGTATGGACGAAGTGCTCACGGCCCGCACACGTTACGACCGTGAACCAGCGTGACCATGTCGTAAATGTTGACCACGAAATCCTTCCCAGCGGCGGAGTTGACCGTAATCTTTAAATCATGACCGCGGCCTTCGATGATATGGATCTGCGCGACCTCGTCGGATTGCTCACCGAGGATGAACAACGGGAGCTCCGACCGGCAGTGCTGCGCGTGTTATCCCGCCAACCCTCCCAAGAAATCCTCCGTCGTGAGCTCGGCTTGCGTATGACAAAGGTCTGAGCCCCGCCGACAACCAACCCAACCGACCACCCGGCCGTCGCAATGGCGCGAATCGCCGTTGCGGCGGCCTTTTGCCGTCAAGAACACGTAAATGCAGGCCACACGCGTTTCGGGGCACATCCGCGCTATCGAGTGGGCACGCTCACAAATAGACAATGAGTTCGCGCATGCCGAACAGCGCCGCACTAAGACAAACATTCCGTGCGGTCGCATTTAGATATAGAACAGGCCCGCCGAATCGATGGAGTTCCGATTCGACGGGCCCGTGTCGGTAGGAGTTAGAACACCCGCAGCTGTCCCGGCGACCAGAATCCCCAACGGTCGGCCTTACCGGTATCCAGCTTCGCCGGAACCGCGTTCGGGTAGTACTGGTCGTAGCGCTCCAGCGAACCCCAGTCCCGCGCCCAGTCGTTCTTCATATACGTCGGAATGGTGCTCGACTTCGCCAGCATCTGGGAGAAGCCGAGGAGCCCACCGAATTCCTCGGCCTGCCAGGTGTTGGTCGAGCTGATGGCCAGCGGCCGGTCCGGCAGGATCCGGTAACCGGGCACCTCGGCCACGCCGTTCTTGTGGTCCAGCGGCCGCTGGCACGGGAACTGCAGTCCGACCGCCCAGTCCAGCAGCACCGGCTGCTCGGAGCCGATAAAACTGTTGAGCGAGGCCAACTTCGGCATCCGCGGCGGGGTGAACGCCAGCCACTGATCGCCGATCAGAATCGGGTCATTGGCGACGATGCGCACCGCGTCGGCATCGGGCGCGATCTCGTCGAGCGGGACGCGCAGATTGCGCCACGACGGGAACGGGCCGATATCGCGCGGCAGGTAGGTGCCGAGCATCTGCACGCTGCCGTCGGGCAGGTGCTTGCCGTAGTCGACGGTAAGCGACTGGCCGTACTTGGTATCGCCGGTGTCGTCGACGGACAGGATGCGGCCCGCGGCCGAAATGACCACCAGCGGATGGTCATCCGAGCGCGGCGCCAGCTGGTACCAGCTGGACACCAAATGCGCGGGCTGCTGCACGCCCTGCTGGTAGCTGCCCATCACCGGCGTGCTGGCCGGATCGAGGCCGAAGGGCAGGGTGGCCCGGCTGCCGTTGACACCGGTCGCGCCGTAGCCGCCGTCGGTGCCCGCGTTCTGTCCGTCCGCACCCACCGGACCGACCGACTGGGTGGAGGTGTTGCCGGTACCCGGTTTCACCTCGATGGTGTCGGCACTGAGCTTTTCGGGCACACCGTTCGGGTCGAAGCCGACCGGATCGGCCCCGGCCAGCGGATCACCGTTCTTCGGCGGGTTCTCCGGATCGATGATCGGGGTCAGCATGCCATTGCCCTTGTTCACATCCGGTTCCACCAGGATGTCATTGGCCAGACCGCACGAATTCCCGCCGACCGCATCGAAATTCGAGCGGGCCAGCGAGTACGCCGGATACTGCGACACGGCTCCCTTCACCAGCGAGGACACCTCGAGCAGCACCATCAGCGCGGCGACCACGGTCAGCGGGATGGCGGCGAATCTGCGAATCCGCTTGCCGCGCACCGACTTCGCCGAGGGCTGTGGCCGGGTGTAGTCCTCACGCAGCGCGGCCCAGGCAACCAGCGCCAGCGCCAGACCGAACAGCACCAGCATCAGCGTGTTCGACTGGTAGCCGTGCAGCGATATCCGCTTGTCGAACCACGGCACGCCGAAGCTGGACACATACCAGTATCCGTTGATGCCGGAGAACGCGATCGCCAGCACGAAGAGCAATCCGGCGAGGAAGATCGCCCGATTCTTCCTGGCCCGCAACGCACTTGCCGAGACCGCCACCGCGGTGACCGCGGCCAGTGACCCGGCGATGCCCGCGTACGCGCCGAAGTGGTGGGTCCACTTCGTCGGGTTGAACATCATGAAGAAGATGGTCCCGAAGACCACGCCCATCAGCCGCCAGGTCGGACCGCTGGCGATACCGGGAACCTGCCTGCGCCGCAACAACACCAGCATGGTGGTGAACAGGCACAGCAGCATGATCAGGAAGGCGAACCGGCGCGACAGCGAACCGTCGACGGTCTCCACGAACAGGTAGTAGTAGCGCAGGTAATCCTCGTACCAGGCCAGGTTCGGCCCGGTCACCTGGCGCACCCGGTTGGCCTCCTGGATACCGGCGAAGGTCTGGTCGGTGTAGACCACGATCAGCACCAGCAGCCCCGCCGCCGCGATGGGTGCGAGCAACGGCAGCGTCGAACCCCACTTGCCGACACCTTGCGCGGCGAACTGCCGATGCCGCCGCACCACGATCCGCACCAGCGGGCGAATACCGGCGAGCAGCGCCGCCACACACATCAGACCGGTCGGCGCCGCCGCCAGTGTGAACGCGGCCACCAGAATCGCCACCGCCGCGGGCAACAACCGACCCGTCGCAATGGCCCGCTCGATCGACACCCAGGTCAGCAGCGCGCCGAGCGCCACGATCGGCTCGGACCGCAGGCCGTTGTCGAACGGCAGCCAGAACGCCAGGAAGACCAGTCCACCGGTCCACAGCGCCACCTTGCTATTGCGCACGCCGCGCCCGAGCCGGGGCACCACCTCGCGGCTGATCACCATCCAGCACAGGATTGCGCAGAACAGCGCGGGCAGCCGGACCCACGGGCTCGCGGTGGAGATCTCCGAGAAGGCCTGGATGACGTAGTAGTACCAGCCGAACGGCGCCTCGGGGACGCCGTACCAGCGGAAGTAGTTGGCCATATAGCCCGCGTGCGGCGCCACCCGGACCATGCTCAGGATGTAGCCGTCATCGGAGGTATTGGCGCCGACGAAATGCCACAGCAGCAGCGTGCCGACGACCGCGCCGTCCGCCCAGGTCGGCTTCAGCCAGTTGGCGGGCAGGAACCGGCGGTGCCCGCGCCCGTCACTGCCGTCCAGCCTGGCCAGCGCGCCGAGCGCGATCAGCGTGCACAGCACCGCCGCGATCATCGCGACCAACTTGACCAGGGTCGGGCTGGAGGAGAACCGCGTATCCACGGTCATGTGCAAAGACAGCCCGCTGGGCGCCGCGCCCTTCAGATCGGTGAAGACGCCGACCACCTGCGGCCGCAGATCACCGTTGAGCTGCCCCTCGACCGGCACCGAGACCTTCTGCGTGGCCCCGGGCGCCCCACCCTCGACCGGTCGCTCGATCAGCGTGGTCAGGCCGTCGAACGACGCCCTGGTCCGATTGATATCGGAATTGATGCTGATCGACCTACAGCCGCCCATTTGCGCGCGCTCGGCGGAGGCGACCACGGCATTGCGGTCGACCACGTCCACCGAGGTGTCCGAGACCCGCACGAACATCGCCTCGAGCGATGCCCGGTCGCCCTGCGGCGGCGCGGTGGCCAGCAGCATTCCGCCGTAGCTCGGCAGCTGATCGATCGCCGAACACGGGATGGTGGCATCGAGGTCGATCGGCGCCTGCGACATCAGCGGGGCCTGCACACTGTTGAGTGCGCCACCCTGCGGCCAGTTCAGCGCCGCCGTGGTCTGGCTCACCGGTAAGAACGGAGCTGCCAGCGCGAACAGCGCGCCGAGCACACCGGTGATCAGCGCGACGATGCGCGCGGTTCGGAAGTCACTCGCTGCGACTTCCGGCGCGGCGGGCGGTTTTGTCAAGACAGCGGTAGCGACGTCGGGCACGGTTGGCAATGGTATCCGCACGTGTGTCGCGACGGGCGCTGGCTGCGCACAAGTTGCGTGGCGTTCCCAGCAACCTCTGAGACGACTCCCAGCGGGGATCACCAAAACCCCTGGAAATGCCACGAAATCCCACGCTATCGGCATTCGTCGCCCGGAAACCGGGCAACTGATTTCGCATGCGCATGGGTAACTCGTCGGGTACCGCCAACCCGGATTTACACCTGAACCGGCGGCTCGCGACGCTAGGCTATCGGGCACCCACAACCGGCAAAATAGTCGGGGAGTCGGGGGAGCCCGGTAACCGACGCAATGGAAAGGTATGGGGTATGACAAAGGTGAATCTCGCAACCAACTACGGACCGATCGTGCTGGAGCTCGACGAGGCGAAGGCACCTGGCACCGTCGCGAACTTCGTGAGTTACGTGAACGCGGGCCATTACAACGGCACCATCTTCCACCGCGTCATCCCCGGCTTCATGATCCAGGGCGGTGGCTTCACCCCCGAAATGCAGCAGAAGGGCACCCAGGCCCCGATTCAGAACGAGGCCAATAACGGCCTGAAGAACAACCGGCTCACCGTCGCGATGGCGCGCACCAACGATCCGCACTCGGCCACCGCGCAGTTCTTCGTCAATGTCAACGACAACGACTTCCTGAACCACTCCGCGCCCACCCCGCAGGGCTGGGGCTACACGGTCTTCGGCAAGGTTGTCGAGGGCAGCGAGGTGGTGGACAAGATCGCCGCGGTTCCCACCGGCTCGTCGGGTATGCACCAGGATGTGCCGCTCGACCCCGTCGTCATCGAGTCGGCGTCCATCGCCTGACCCGCACTGCCACGGAACAGAATCGGGCCGCTTCCCATTGGGTTGCGGCCCGATTCCGGTCAGAGTGGGAGCAGGTGGTGTTTACGGGGGCTACGGGCGAGTTTCTTGTCCCGCAACAGGTGTAGGGCGCGGCGGAGTTCGAGGCGAGTGGTCGACGGTTCGATAACGGCGTCGATATAGCCGCGCTCGGCGGCGACCCATGGGGTTGCCATGGTCGCGTTGTAGAAGTCGATCATTTGCTGGCGCACCGCGGCGCGCTGGTCCTCGGGGGCCGCCTCGATCTGCTTGCGCCCGATCAGACTGACCGCGCTCTCCGCGCCCATGACCGCGATCCGCGCGGTCGGCCAGGCCAGATTCACGTCCGCACCAAGCTGTTTAGATCCCATCACCGCGTAGCCGCCGCCATAGGACTTGCGGATCACCACGGTCACCTTGGGCACGGTGGCTTCCACATAGGAGAACAGGAAGCGGCCGCCGCGCTTGATCACGCCGATCTTCTCCTGCTCCACACCGGGGAGGAATCCCGGTGTGTCCACGACGAATACGAGCGGAATCTCGAATGCGTCGCACATCCGCACGAAGTGCGCGGCCTTATCCGAGGCCCTGGCATCGAGCGCACCGGCGTACACCATCGGCTGATTCGCGACGACACCGACGCTGCGCCCATCCACCCGCGCGAATCCGGTGATGACATTGCGCCCGGCCGAGGCGCCGACCTCGTGGAAATCACCGTCGTCGAATATGCGCAGCAGGATCTCGTTCATGTCGTACCCGGCGTTATCGGAGTCCGGCACAATCGAATTCAGTTCCAGATCCGATTCGGTGATCTCCGGCTCGAGACCGGGATTCACAACCGGCGGCCGTTCCTGACAGCTCGTCGGCAAGAAGCTCAGATAGTTGCGCACCCATTCGAATGCGGTCTTCTCATCCTTAGCGACGTGGTGGATGTTGCCGTACTGCGCTTGGCTGTGTGCGCCACCGAGTTCCTCGAGGCTGACATCCTCACCGGTGACCTCGCGAATCACATTGGGGCCGGTGACGAACATGTAGGCCTCTTCGGTGGCCACCACCACGTCGGTATTGATCGGGGCGTACACCGCGCCGCCAGCACACTTGCCGAGAATCATCGAAATCTGCGGCACCATGCCGGAGAGCGGCTCCGCGCGGGACCCCAGCTCGGCGTACCAGGCCAGCGAGGTCACGGCCTCCTGCACGCGCGCGCCACCAGAATCGTTGATGCCGACCACCGGGCAGCCGACTTTGGCCGCGTACTCCAGAATGCGAGCCACCTTGCGGCCGAACATCTCACCGACCGAACCGCCGTAGACAGTCTGATCGTGCGAGAACACCGCCACCGGCCTGCCCTCGACCATGCCGTGCCCGGTGACCACACCGTCGCCGTACAGCGCCGTTGGATCACCCGGCTTGCGCACCAGTGCACCGATTTCCACGAAGGTACCCGGATCGAGCAGCATATTGATCCGTTCGCGGGCGCTGGGAATTCCCTTCTTGGCCCGCTTCGCCACCCCCGCTTCACCCGCCGGTTCCTGCGCTAACTCCAGTTTCTTACGCAGGTCGGCGAGTTTCTCGGCCGTGGTGCTCACTTGGCCCCTCTCATCAGGTGCGCCCCTACGGGGCAATAACGGCAAGCTTCGCGGTGAGGTCGGCTCCGATCTTGCCGATCCGCGGCTCGTCGACGATCTGGAGATGGTCACCCGGGATATGAATAACCTCGAGGTTGGGAATGTATTCATCCCAACCACCATTCGGTCGACGATCCGCGTAGCGAGGCTCCAGCTCGATCATGCCGTCGTGGTAGCGATCCGCCAGGTACAGCACGACATCGCCCTCGTAGTGGCTCGGCGTGGTCTTGGCAAGGTGGCGTCCTTCGATCCACGAGGTGCGCTGGTGTTCGAGCACACCGCCCGGAATCTTGGTGCCGCTGATCTTGATCAGATCGCTGATCATCTTGAACTGTTCCTCATCCGAGGCCGCGGCCAGCGTCTCCAGCTGTTCGCGATCCAGTTCGCCTTCCACGCCGTAGGTCTTCTTCGCGAACACCTGGTAGCGCTCGATGCGACGCAACCGCTCCTCGGGGCTGTTGTCCTCGCCCTCGGTCGGGATGGCCAGGTCGATCAGGCCGACGATGCGCACATCGGCGCCCTCGGCCCGCAGCAACTGGGCGACCTGCAGCGCGAACACCGCGCCGAGCGACCAGCCGTACAGCACGTAGGGACCGTTGCCCTGGATCTTGCGGAGTTCGGGCAGGTACTGGCGCGCCCGCTCGACGATATCGCCCTCGACGCGCTCGAAACCGTACATCGGGGTGTCGGCCGGAAGCCGCTTCAGCAGCGGTTCGTAGACCAGCGTATTGCCGCCCGACGGGTGGAATACGAAGACCGGCACGGCATTCGAGCCATCCGGCCGCGCCCGCAGCGGACGCACGAATCCGTCCACATCGGCACCGCTGTCCTGCAGTTCACGCACGATATCGGCGAGTTGCTCGATGGTCTCGCAGTCGAGCACATCGTCGACGGTGACCTCTGCCTTGACCCGCTCGGTCAATCGGGTCGCCAGCTTCTCGGCGACCTCTTCTTCCAGGATCGGCAGGGTATTGAAGATGCCACCCGCCGACTTACCGGTGACGATCGCCCAGGTCGCGAAGGTCAACCGCTCGGCGGCATCGCGCGGCGGCACATCGTCCTCGTCGGCCGTGGACTGAGCACCGAAGATCGCGGCGGCATCGGCGGGAGCCGCGGCGACAACGGCCTCGGCCCTGCCCACCGCGGTGGTGTCCTCGGCATCCAGGGCGCGCTCGACCGCGGCTTCGTTCGCCTCGACCGCGGCGACCTGCTCCGGTGACGCCGGGGCCGGTGCGGCGGTGCCAGCGGCGGCGCCGGTGATACCCGCGGCGGTCTCGGCCTGCGCGACGATGGCCTCGGCCGAAGCCTCCACCGAGGTGTTCTCGGCGTCCAGCGAAACCCCTTCGGCGGCAGCGGCATTCGCCACCACGGCCGCCGGGTCCTGACCGGCCGCGACCGCAGCGCGCGCCGCGGCGATGAATCCGCCGTCGACCGCCATCTCCTCGCCGGCGGCCTGCTTATCGGCCATCGCCTGCACCTCGTCGCGGTGCTCGATGGCGTAGTGCAGCACCTTGCCGACCTCGTTCAGGTTGGCATCGCGCACGGCCTGGACCTGCAGCTGCGGAATATCGAATTCGTACTCGACCCGGTTCTTGATGCGCATGGCCATCAGCGAGTCGAGACCGAGCTCCATCAGCGGGATCTCCATCGGCAGATCCTCGACCGCATACCCCATCGATTCGGCGACGATCAGCGCCAGCCGCTCCTCCAGGGTCTGAGTGCCCTCGGGATCCCAACGCTCACCGAAGGTTTCGACGACCTCCAGATCGGCCTCGCCGGTGGTCGCGACCTCGCCAGTCGGAACGGTCTCGGCGACAACGGGTTCGGGCAGCGGCGCGCTCGACGTGACGACGGCCTCGAACAGCAACTGGAAGCTCGCACCCTCGCGGGCATGCACCTGCACCGACGCGCCACCGAGATGTGGCGTCAGCGTGGTGGTCAGCGTTCCGGTGGCCGGCAGCACCGCATGCGGGACCGAAGCGCCGAGCGCGACATCGCTGAGCACCTGTGCCGCAGCGGTTTGCACCAGCACCGCGAGATCGGTGACGGCCGAGGCCTGCACCTCCCACACGTGCCGACCGTCCGGCAGCGCGACGTGCGCACCCGGCACGCGGGCATTGCCGCTGCCGCTGGCCATCTTCGCCTTCGGCCAGTACTGCTTGCGCAGGAAGGCGGTACGCGGAATATCGGCGTACGCGCCGGCGGGCAGCAGCGATGACAGATCGACGCGATGTCCGTGCACGTAGAGCTGGGCCAGCGCGGCGATTACGCCCGCCGACTCGTCTTCCTTGCGCTTGAGCGTCGGGATGAGCTGCGCATCGTGCACACCGGCCGCGAACGTGGTGCCCAGAACCTGCATCAGCGCAACGGAATTCGGCGCCAGCTCCAGGAACGTGGTGTGGCCGGTATCCACCGCGAGCTTCACCGCATTGGTGAAGTACACCGCGTGGCGCATGTTCTTGACCCAGTAGTCCTCGTCGTGCACCGGATCGCTGCCGGGACGGTAGAACTGTTCCTTGTTGACGGTCGAGTACAGGCCCGTCCGCAGCTTGGTCGGCTCGATACCGGCCAACTCCGCCGCCAACTCACCCAGCAGCGGATCCATCTGCGAGGTGTGCCCGGCGCCGCGGGTCTGCAGCACGCGGGCGAACTTGCCCGCCTGCTCGACCTTCGCCACGATCGCCGCGACCTGGTCCTGCGGGCCGCCGATCACGGTATTGGTCGGCGCCGCGTACACCGCGCACTCCACGTCCGGATAGTCGACCAGCATCGCCTCGACATCGGCGGCGCTCAGCTCGACCAGCGCCATATTGCGCACGTCGTCATCGCTGATCATCGCCTCGCCCTCGCCCATAAGGCGCGAGCGGGCGCAGATCACGCGCACCGCGTCCTCGAGTACGAGGCCACCGGAAATATAGGCTCCGGCCACTTCACCCATCGAATGACCAACGACGGCATCGGGTTCCGCACCGTGCGCGCGCAGCAGTGCGGCCAGACCGATCTGAATGGTGAAGATGCCGACCTGCGAGGTGCCGACGCTGTAATCCTGGGCGTCGTCCAGGATCATCTCGCGCACCGAATACCCGGCCTCGTCCTGCACCAGCTCGTCGACCTCATCGACGGCCTTGCGGAAGATCGAATTCTCCAGGTAGAGCTGCTTACCCATCTTGCGGTGCTGTGCGCCGAATCCGGACAGCACCCAGATCGGGCCATTGGCGGCGGGGGCGTCCGCGGTGAATACACCGGGCCCGGGCTTGCCCGCCGCGATGGCGCGCAGACCGGCGACGGCCTCCTCATGCGTCTTGGCCAGCACCACACCGCGCGAACGCGCGTGACTGCGCTTGGCCGTCGACCGAGCCACATCCGCCAGCGGAACATCGCGACCCGCATCGGATTCCAGCCAGTCGGCCAGATCCGCGGCGGCACGCCGACGGCGCGAGGGCAGGTATGCCGATACCGCGATGATCACCGGCAGCGGCTCTGCCCGCTCGGTCGACCATTCGGGCTCGGCCGCGACGACTTCGGCGGCCTCGACGATCTCGGTGGCTTCCTCGATCACATCGGTCGACTCTTCGTCGACCTGCGCGGCCACCGGCTCGACGGCCACCGGCTCAGCGGCTACCAGCGCTGCGGCGGGCACATACTCCTGCAGCACGAGGTGCGCGTTGGCACCACCGAAACCGAAGCCGGAAACACCGACCGTCGCGGTGCCGCTGTAGCGGGGGAACTCCGTCGGCTCGGTTACGACCTTCAGATGCGCCTGGTCGAACGGGATGTACGCATTCGGACCGACGTAGTTGATGCTCGGCGGCAGCACATTGTGCTGGAACGCCATGATCACCTTGGCCAGGCTGGCCGCACCCGCGCCGGACTCCAAGTGACCGAAGTTGGACTTGGCCGAACCGAGCAGCGCGGGCTTATCGTCATCGCGACCCCGGCCGACCACCCGGCCGAGCGCATCGGCCTCGATCGGGTCGCCGATCGGGGTTCCGGTGCCGTGCGCCTCGATGTAGTCGACCGTCGACGGCGCGATACCCGCGTCCCGGTAGGCCCGACGCAGCACATCGGCCTGCGCGTCCGGGTTGGGCGCGAGCAGACCGTTGGATCGGCCGTCATTGTTGATCGCGGAACCCTTGATCACCGCGTAGATCTTGTCGCCGTCGCGCTCGGCGTCGGCGAGCCGCTTGAGCACGACCATGCCGCCACCCTCGGAGCGGACCATACCGTCGGCATCGGACGAGAACGCCTTGATCCGGCCGTTTTTGGCGACACCGCCATTGCGGTCGAAGCCGAGCGTCGCCATCGGCGAGAGCAGCATATTCACGCCGCCGGCCAGCGCCAGATTCGCATCGCCGTCGCGCAGCGAGCGCACCGCCTGGTGCACCGCGACCATCGTGGACGAGCAGGCGGTATCGATCGAGACCGAGGGGCCGCGGAAGTCGAAGAAGTAGGACACCCGGTTGGGGATGATGGCGGAAACGCTGCCCATGATGGCGTACGCCTCGGCCGAGGCGGGCACAGAAGGATCGGGCGTGCCCAGCCCGAGCGCGGCGATCAGCTGGAATTCATTGCTGGACGAACCGATGAACACACCGACCGGCTCACCCTTGAGCTCACTCGCCGGGATCCTGGCGTGCTCCAACGCTTCCCAGGTCAACTCCATCGCCAAGCGCTGCTGCGGATCGACCCGTTCGACCTCGATCGGCGACATCGCGAAGAACTCGGCGTCGAAGCCCTTGACGACCTCTTGGTCGAGGTAGCCACCCAGGGTATTGCCCTCGGCGACCGCCGCGGCGACCGCGGGCTCACTGGTGAACTCGTCCCACCGCCCCTCAGGCCGCTCCCGGATCGCGTCGCCGCGGTTGATCAGGAATTCCCAGGTCGACTCGGGGGTATCGCCCGCGCCGGGCAGCCGCGTGGACAGGCCGACGATCGCGATATCGTGCGCCTCGCCCGGCTGGTACCCGGCCGTGTAGAACGAGTCGTCACCCGACTCCTCCGGCAACTCCGGCTCACCATTGATGACGACCTCGGCCAGCGAAGCGATGGTCGGATGCTGGTAGACGATCGTCGCCGTCAGCACCACACCGGTCAGCTCTTCGATATCACCGCCGAGGGCGATGGCATCGCGCGAGGCCAGCCCGAACTCCTCCATCGGCCGGTCCACGGTGATCTGCTCGATCGGTTGACCGGTCGCGTCGGAGACCCAGCGCCGCAGCCACTCTCGCAGCTCCGCGACGGACATATCCGTCGTCGCGGCGGGTTTCGCGGTATCGATCGCGTCCGTCTCGGCGAGCACGATCTCGGTCGTCTGGTTGGGCGTGCCCTCGTTGTCAGCCATCAATTCCTCAAGCTACCTGTCTGCGTACCGGGCGCGCCGTGAATCGACGCCTGGTGTGGGAAGGGCCCGCCGCGCGTCGACGATCCGGCCGATTCTCGTGAATCGGCCGGCGAGCAGCCGCTGCTGATCGTTTCGAGCGACCTGCAAGCACCACTACGGCGCCACCCTCTGACAATTACTCTTCCGGTGCATCGGGGAAAGCCTGCTGGGTGTAACCGCCCCGCAGCGTGCCCTCCAGATAAGCAGTCTTGCAGGCGCGTCGAGCGATCTTGCCGCTGGAGGTCCGTGGAATCGACCCGGCGGGTACCAAGAGCACGTCGCGCACGGTCACACCGTGGCGCTGGGACACCGCGGCGCGCACCGCGTCGGCGATCGGCAGCGGATCGGCCTTACCGGCGCCCGGCCCGCGCTCACCCACGATGACGAGCTGTTCGGAGGCGTCGTCGGCGTCGAAGCTCAGGCCCGAATGGCTGCCCTGTTCGAATACCTCGGCGGGCAGCTGGTTGGCGGGCACCGAGAACGCGGCGACGAAGCCCGGCCGCAGCGCCTTCGAGGCCTCCTGCGCGGAGAACTCGAGGTCCTGGGGGTAGTGGTTGCGGCCGTCGACGATCACGAGGTCCTTCACCCGCCCCGTGATGTACAGCTCGCCTTCGAAGTAGACGCCGTAGTCGCCGGTGCGCATCCAGTTCGAATCGAGTGCGGTGCCCTCGGCGTGGCTGCCCTCGGCCAGGCGATGGGCGACCTTGTTGTGGAAGGTCGCGGCGGTCTCGTCCGGGCGACCCCAGTAGCCGATGCCCATATTGTTGCCGTGCAGCCAGATCTCGCCGACCTGGCCGTCGGCCAGTTCGTGCCCGCCGCCGTCGGAATCGACGGTCTCCGGGTCGACGATGGTCGCCCACTGCGACAGCGCCACATAACCGCAGGAGACCTGCGCGATGGCGTTCTCGGCGCCCCGGTCGACCTTGACCATGCGACCCGCGTTGAGCTCGTGGCGGTCGACATAGACGACCTTGGCCTCGTCCTCGGCCTTGGTCGCGGAGACGAACAGGGTCGCCTCGGCCATGCCGTAGCAGGGCTTGATCGCGGTCTTGGGCAGGCCGTACGGGGCGAACGCGTCGTTGAACTTCTTCATCGACGAGGTGGTCACCGGCTCGCTGCCGTTGATCAGACCGATGACATTCGACAGATCCAGCGATTCGCCGTTCTTCGGCAGACCACGCGCGGCGGCGTGCTCGAATGCGAAGTTCGGTGCGGCGGCGAAGGTTCCGGCGCCGTCGTTGTGGGCGGCCAGTTCCTTGATCCAGCGGTACGGACGGCGCACGAACGCGCTCGGCGACATGATGGTGATGTACTTGCCGCCGACGGCGGGCAGGATCACCGTGAGCAGGCCCATATCGTGGAACAGCGGCAGCCAGGTGACACCGCGCGAGTTCCAGTCCAGGTTGATCGCGTCGACCATCTGCAGCAGATTGGTGCCGACCGCCCGGTGGGTGATCTCGACACCGGCCGGGACGCGGGTGGAGCCCGAGGTGTACTGCAGGTAGGCGATGTCATCGATGGCGATATCGGGACGCACCCAGCCCTCGCCGACGCTGTCCGGGATCGCGTCCACCGCGATGATGCGCGGACGCTGGGCGGCGGGCAGCGAGCGGAAGAACTGGCGCACACCGGCCGCGGAGGAGCTCGCGGTCAGAATGGCCGAGGGTTCACAGTCGCCGAGCACCGCGTGCAGGCGGTCGGTGTGGCCCGGCTCGTCCGGGTCGAACAGCGGCACCGAGATGGCGCCCGCGTAGATCGCGGCGAAGAAGGAAATCACGTAATCCAGGCCCTGCGGGGCCAGGATCGCGACTCGGTCACCCGGGTTGGTCACCTGCTGCAGTCGAGCGGCCACCGCGCGCAGCCGAATACCGAACTCACGCCACGTCAGCTCCTGCGCCTCGCCATCACGCTCACGCGAGTAATCGATGTAGCGGTACGCGAGCGTATTCGCGTCGTTGCGGGTGTGCTTCTCGACGTGGTCTACCAGGGTGTGATCATCGGGAATACGGATGTTCCCGGTCTCATCCAGGTAATCGTCGAAAGTCTCTTCCATTCCTTCATCTCCTCCGAGGCACACGCAGCAAGACGGCGACAACGCCGCTGTTACCTGTGAGGCCCCGACTCGCTATCGCCCGCGGGTGCTCTACATGCAAGAGCCAGCCTGCAGATTTTATTGCGGTCTGCGCGGTAGACCGCTATCGGCTAGATGTTCTCAAACCAGAGTCATGTTACAGAGAAGACCGGGTCACTCTCCCCGCAGCAGCGGAATCACGGGCGCGAACGCGTCCATCTGGGTGGGGAAAACACCGACGTAGGACATCGATGTGAGTTGTCGCACCTGACGGATCTGTTCGGCGATCTCCTCGAATGTGCCGATCGCCACATATGGGGAGGCGAGGATGTCCTCGACCGACAGCTTGACGTCCACCTCGAGGTCCGGGTGCAGGCCGCGATCGATCGCCGATAGCGCCATCTCGGCGGTCTTCTCCCGATCGTCGGTAATGACGATCGCGGTGATGGCCCAGTTCAGCTCGATATCGGCGAAGCGATCACCGGCCGCTTCCTTGATCAGGTTCACCTTCTCGATGGTCTTCTCCAAGGTGATGCCGGAGAGCAGACCCTTGCCGTTCTTGGTGGTGACCGGAACGACCGAGATGATGTCGGCGTGCTTGGCGGCCAGGCGCAGCATCTTCGGTCCGCCGCCGCCGGTACAGATCGGCGGGCGCGGACCCTGGCGCGGCCGTGGCGTGCCCTTGACGCCGTGCACCTGGTAGTACTTGCCCTCGAAGGTGCACTCCTGACCACGCAGCAGCACATCGAGGATGCTCAGCGTCTCGTCCAACTTCGCGAGCCGCACGCCCGGCGACTCGTACGGCAGGCCGGCGGCGAGGAATTCGTCCTGCTTCCAGCCAGCGCCGATGCCCACCTCGAGGCGGCCCTTGGACAGCACATCGATGGTGGCGAGATCCTTGGCCAGCACGACCGGATGCCGGAAGCCGTTGGCCAGCACCGAGGTTCCCAGCCGGATCCGCTCGGTGGCCTGGGTCAGCGCGCCGAGCGCGGCGATCGGGCCGATCTGGTCACCCAGGTGATCCGGCACGACGAAGGTGTCGAAGCCGTACTCCTCGGCCTGCTGCGCCGTCTGGATGAACTTGCGGGCCCCGCCCTCTTGCTTATTTCCCTCGCCCGCCGCCGCGAAGCGGAACGATCGCAGCGGAGTACCCAGCGCGGTCAACTCAGCATCCGCTTCACGGCTCGCCGTTGTGGCCGGTGCGGCTTCTGTCATGAACTCATGCTCCTGGCTGTAAGGAAATGTGGGCGCGACGGCTGGCCACTGGTGCCCACGCTTCTGGGGGCACAAGTGGCCTGCGTCGCGATCATCAGGCGCACTTTACAGCGTTGTGGTGAGTGATTGCCGAGGCTTGCATGTCTGTCACCCCGATTGAACGGGTTTCATGTGACCGGTCACCAACAAAACCACTGATTTCGTGCGCACATGGGTAACTCGTCGGGTACGCCCAGCCGCCCCCTCGCACTCGACCGCCGGTCCGCGACGGCACTGTCGAGGCTCCCGGCGACCGGCAGAAGGCCCGGGGAGGCGGTCAAGTATGCGCCGGATGCGGCGCACCTTCGATCAACCCATTGGCCCAGTTCACCGTCCACTGCGTCGCGGTCGTGCCATCGCCGTCGACCACGTAGCCGTTGTACAGACTGTGCACCGGGTTGCCCACCGCGCGCACCAGGGTGAGCACGCTGCCCACGATGTTCAGGGGGCTCAACGCATCTCGCGGCGAATCGCAGATCATGTCGCCCGGCGCGCAGATGGTGTAGGTGCGGTCGGCGATCGAACCGAACCCACCCGCGCGCGCACCGGTCATCGTGATCCCCGGAACCTTCAGCCCGTTGAGCGCGACTTCCGCGCCGACACCCGCGGGCGCCGTGCCGATCTGGATGGCCTGGCCCGGTCCGTTGTCACCGGTGCGGCGGCCGTCGGCGATCAGCATCACGCCGAGCACCTTGTCCGCGGGCACCGGCCCCTTGCCCGCGCCGATCTGGCTGGCGATATCGCCCGCGATCACCGCGCCCTGGGAGAACCCGGCGAGCACATAGGTGGTCAGCGGACAGTCGTGATACCGGCTCGACATCATGTCGACCGCGCGCTGCCAGCCCTCGGAGCGGCTGTTGTTATAGGACTGCTGGCCGTCCGGCGGGAACGCGACCGGGTTGGAGAACTGTGCGACGTACGGAACGGTGTAGACATCCAGCCGCCCCTGCGGGAACTGCTGCGATACCGGCCCGGAAATGTTGAGCATCAGCGAGATCGGATTCGCCGTCGGATTGTGCGGATCGTCGTTGCTATTGGATTCCCAGGTCCCGGGCACCGAGATCATCTGCACATCGGGACACCACGCCGGTTGCGAGGTCGGCGGTGCCGGCGGCGGCTTCGGGCCGGGCTTGGGCGCGCGCAGTCGGCCGGCGAGCACGAACCACAGCACCACCGCGATGATGACGACGAGCACGACCAGCCCGATGAAGAGCAGACACCCCGCCGGTTTACCGGACCGGCGGGACGCCGAACCGCGACGCACACTCACTGGCAGTACGTCGCCTTAGCCGTATCGATGTAGATCCTTCCGGCCTTTTCCACCGGCATCTTCGCCGGATCGAAGGACGGGTCCGAACCGGCCATCGCCGAGACGAAGGTCATCAGATCCTGATCGGAGGCGTTCGCCGCGACGCCCTGGCAGACGTAGGCGCCGATGCTCAGCGCGATATCCGGCGACGAGGTGCTCACCCCGGCGGCCTTCAGCGCGTCCAGGAACTTCTTGTCCTTATCGCTGAGCTTGGAGGTGTCCTCGCTCGGGACGGCGTTGGTCGGCACGGGCTGCGGGCGCTCGGGCGTCGCCGTATCAGCGGGCGTCTGGGCGGGCTCGCTAGCCTGCGACGGCTGTCCGGTCGCCCCGGCGCCGGTCGAGGCGGTGGTCGGCGACGTTGCCGTCGTGGTGTGGGACAGCGTCGGCGTGTTCGACGCCGTCGAATCGTTATTGCCACAGGCAGCGAGCAAGCCGGTAGCGGCGATCCCCACGACTACGCCGATAACCTTTCCACGGGTCCGATGCATGAATTCGTGTCCTCGATCTGTTCGCTAAGGGGTCGGGTCGCCACCCAGGCTAGAGGAAAGCCACCACTAGCGACTGCTCGCAGGTCATTCACAAGGGTCGGCGGCTGCGGTTTTGTCAGAAAACAGACCGTTTGGAATCAAATTCCGTGGACTTCGGGTTTGCCATCGCGCACGGTGATGAAGCCGGTCTGGAAATTCTGCTGGGTGCCGCCCGGAATGGCGAACTCGTCACTGATCGGATACCCGAGCCTGCCGTTCTCATAGCCGACCACCGACCACATATCCATGATCGGGCCCGAACGCACCGGCCATGCGCCCGAGAGCGGGCTCCAGTAGATATTTCCGCCCTCGAACTTGCTGAAGCGGCCGAAATCTTTCAGCGGGGCCTCCTCAGCGACGGGGAAGCCGAGTTGACTGTTCTCGTAACCCAATTCGGCGTACTTGCCCAGGATCATCCCCTGCACCCGGTGCACGCCGGTCTTGGCGCTGTAGTAGAACGGGCCGTTTTCGAAGGACTGGACCGCACCGTCCTTATTGGGGGTCTTGACCTCCGGTGCGGTGGGATATCCGGCCGGACCGCGCTCGAAGCCCTGCCTGCCCCATTCGTCGAGGATCGCGCCGCGCACCACCTGGGCGCCGGTCCGCGGGGTCCAGTAGAGCGTTCCGTTCTGGAAGGTCTGCATGCGGCCGCGGCCGTCCGGCAGCCCGAGCTCGTCGCCGGTCGGCAGCCCGAGCGGACCACCCGGCCCCAGCGCCGCCTGGTAACCGCCGCCGATCATGCCCCCGACCGGGTGCGCGCCGCCCGCCTGCGAATAGAAGACCCGGCCGCCCTTGAAGTCCTGTGCCGTACCGCCGGCCACCTGATACTCCCCGGTGACGCATTCGCCGAGCCAACTGCTGCCGCCCGCGACCGCGCCGATCGCGCCGTCGGTCTGGCACGCCGGTTTGTTGGGATCGACGCCGAGCGCCGCGGCGGCCTGCGGCCAGGACTGGCGCATTTCGAAGTCCCAGTACGGCCACGAATGGGTGCCGGAGGGACGGTAGTTCACCTGGGCCGGGATGGATAGCTTGCCCAGTTTGGCCACGAAATTCTGCGAGGTGAGCCGGGAGAGGATCTCCAACCCCATGCCCGCGTAGTTGGTGCTGACCCCGGGAATTCCGCTGGCCTGGTCGAACGGACCGGTCGAGCCATTGCCGCTGGAGATGTAGAGGCTGACGCCCTTGAGCTTGTCCGCCAGCGCGTAGGGGTCGTGGTTGTCCCATTCCGGGCCGCCCGGCGGCCCCCACATGGCGGCCGAATCGAATCCGCCCGCATCGCGCATGGCGAACTGGATCGCCTGCGGCATGCCGAGCGTCGTCGTGGTCAACACACCGGAGTAGGACGCCGCGTATTTCACGAAGTTCGGATTGCGTCCGGCCAGGAACATCGCGGCCGTGCCGCCCATCGAAATGCCTTCCATGCCACGGATATCCGTGGTCCGCCACTGACTCTCGAGCAGCGGTGGAAGTTCCTTGGTCAGGAAGGTTTCCCATTTGTAGTTGTGACCGTTGTTCGGCTGCAGCCAGTCGGAATAGAAGCTGGACTGACCGCCGACCGGCAGCACCACCGTGACGTTCTTATCGGCGTAGAAATCCACCGCGCCCGCCTCGTGCGTCCAGCCGCTCTCATCGTCGGTGGCGCGCAGCCCATCGAGCATGAACAAGGCCGGGAATCTGGCGTCCGGGCGGGTATTCCAGTCCCGGGCCAGTAGCAGCTGCACCTGGACGGGCGCGGCCATCGATGGCGAATTGATCCACAGCGCGACCCGCCGATCGGTGAGCCACACCACCTGCTGCACCGTCGCGACCGCGGCCGATGCGGCGGCGGGCTGGGCGTTTGCGGGTGCGCTAATCGGGGAAAGACCTGAGGCGAGCGGAATCACCACGGCGGTGGCGAGCAGCGCGACCCGGCGGGCCGCACGTCCGTCACGCCGCCTACGCCCCCCGCTGCCGAATGCAACTGCTGCCACATGAGTTTCCTACCCCCGTTCACTCCCGCTTCCGGGTAGGACACGCGGACGGCAAAGCGCACTGTCTGATTCAGTGGATCCGAAACGCAACGGGTACCCCGAAAAAACGGACCGGCGCCGCCGCTTCCGAGTCGGAAGCAGACGGCGCCGGTTCGGCGTCTATCCCTGGATCA
Organism: Nocardia nepalensis; assembly: GCF_048910785.1. Lineage (NCBI taxonomy): Bacteria > Bacillati > Actinomycetota > Actinomycetes > Mycobacteriales > Nocardiaceae > Nocardia > Nocardia nepalensis. The sequence continues at coordinate 244,474 of NZ_JBKBET010000003.1, forward strand.
CCAGCCGCCGGTGGCGTCGAGGATGCCGTTGTGGGAGTTCCACAGCTCGGCCTCCCAGTACTTCCACGAGTGCGTACCCGCGGCCGGGAAGTCGAACTGCGCCGGAATGCCGAGCGAGGCCAGGCGGGACTGGAACGCGCGGGTGTTCACCAGCGAGAGCGCTTCCAGCGCCATGCCGTTGGCGGTGTTGAAGTAACCGACAGCGGAATTCGGCTTGTCGTACTGGCCCGGCAGACCGCTGGCCGCCGAGATGTACATCGGCAGACCCTTCAGCTGCGGGGCGAAGACGAACGGGTCCATCCGCAGCCACTGCGAGCTCCACGGCGCGGCCATCGAGTCGACGTTGTAGCGGCCCGCGTCCAGCATCGCGACGCGGATCGCCTCACGCATGCCCGGCGCGGAGATGTTCAGGTAGCCCGAGTAGGAGGCGGCGTACTTGAACTGGTCGCGGTGGTAGGCGGCCAGCGCCAGCGCGGCCGAACCACCCATGGACAGGCCGACCACGGCGTTGTTGGTGCGTGAAACACCGTAGCCCTGGAGGAAGTCGGGGAGTTCCTTGGTCAGGAAGGTCTCCCACTTGTAGGTGGTCTTCTGGCCGTTGGTGTTGCTCGGTGCGTACCAGTCGGCGTAGAAGCTCGACTGACCGCCGACCGGCATGATCAACGAGATGTTGTCGTTCTTGAACTGGTCGAGGGCGTTGGTCTCGAACGACCACGCATTGCGGTCGTCGCGAGCACGCAGCCCGTCGAGCAGATACACCGCCGCGTCGCCGCCGCGCGCCGCCCACTGCACCTGGACCTTGATCGGACCCATCACCGAGGGGACCATCAGGTCCTCGAAGCCGCCCGACGGCGTCCGCAATGCGGGGCCGTGGACCGGTGCGGCCATGGCGACGGTCGGGCCCGTCATGCCTGCGGCGATCGGCAGCGCTAGCGCAGCGGCACCGACACCCAGAATTCGACTACGCCAACCGCGAGGGTTGTCTCGCCGTCCCGACTTGGTTCTCTTCGGCGCGGCCGCCCTGCCGAAACGCATGAATCCTGCTCTCTTTCTGCTGTTGTGGTGCCGCCCGTAGCCCGCGAGGGCCGGGCAACACCCGTGCTGCCAACGAGACGCGCGTCACATGCGAACCGGTACCCGACATTCCGGCACAAGAGACGGCGCTACAACGATCTGGTCACACTTGCGCTCGCTGGAGGTTATTCGACGTGCGAAGTCTTAGCAAGACCGGGGTAATCGAGTGGCCGAATTCCGCCCGTTCACAAGCTGTGATCGTGCGGTGACCTTAGCGCGTTCGTGCGGAGATGTCGTGTCGGAACGGGAATTTCGGACAAAGATTAGGGGGTCACTAGGGAGTCGGGAATCGCTCACCCGGGGCCGAGCTCAGATCCCGCAGCATACGAACCGGCGTGGCGGTATGCGCCCGGGTGGTAGGCCGCGAGCGTGAGCGCCGCGGCGCCGCCCATGGACAGTCCGAAGACGCCGTTGCCGTAGGGGTTGAAGCGCCGAGGTAGGGCAATGCCCAGTGCAGAAGCTGGACCAGGAATGTTTCCCAGGCGCGCATGGTCTGCGGCCGTTGGTATCGCTCGGTGCGATCCAGTCCGAATAGAAGCTGCCGAACGGCGGTGTCAACGCGAGCGCCGCGCCGGCCGAGCGCCACAGCCACCAACCGGCAACTGTTCTGTGCACTAGGCCAGATCGCATCGATCCGACCCCTCGCCCGCGCGAACACCGTTGATCGTCACCGTCGCGCATGAGATCGGCACTCGACACCGATGCTTCCCGCGCACAGAAGATCCCGCCGTTACCCCTCTTTTATAAGCAAACTCGAATCACGCCTGAGCGAATAGCCTCCGCGATTCCGGATCGTGATGGAAATCCGGAGGAATTTCGGTTCGGCTCGCACTAGTCCGACTTCGGGCGACTGAACCCGAAACTCTTTCATCAGCGAGCGTCCAGACAACAACTGGCAAATACACCGGCGGCGGGCAAAACAAACGGACCGCCTGATGCCCAGGCGGTCCGTTCGAGGTACCGAACTAACCGATGTTGGCGGACATGTCCGGAATCATCCGATAGGCCTCGTCCTGCCAGTTGGTCCACGCGTGCAGACCGGCGGGCGGGAACGAATACACCACGTTCTGCGCTCCCAGCGTCATCATGCGGACCTGGAATGCCCTGGTGTTCGCCAAGGCGAGAGCCTCGAGCGGCGAGCCCTTGATGAGACGGTCCGCAGCGATCGGGAACGGGATGTTCAGATCCTCGGCCATCGGCAGCGCACTACCGGCGGCCACCCATACCCGCGTGCCGTTCTCGATCAAGCGCGGCGCGAAGACGAACGGATCCATCCGCAGCCACTGCGGGCCCCACGGCGGCGCCATCGAGTCCACGTTGTAGCCGCCGGCGTCGAGCATGGCCGTTCGGATGGCTTCGCGCATGCCGGGCGCCGAAATATTGAGGTAGCCCGAGAACGAACCGGCGAAGCTGAACTGATCCGGGTGATAGGCCGCCAGCGTCAGCGCGGCACTGCCGCCCATCGACAGACCGAACACACCATTGCGAGTAGACCTGAAGCCCAGCCGATCCCGCAGTGCCGGCCGCAGTTGCTCGGTCAGGAACGTTTCCCAGTCGTAGCGATAGCTCTTCCCCGGCCCCGCCATGAAGGCCTCCGTCGCACCGGATCCGGTGGACGAACCGCCCGCACCCGGCGTGACGCCGAAGAAGTTACTCGGCGCGTTCCAGTCGGCGTAGAAGCTGGACATACCGCCCACCGGCATGACCACATTGATGTTCCAACTCGCCAGTGTCTCGGGAACGTTGGTCTCGATCTCCCAGCCATTGAGGGTTTCCGGAGCCCGCTGGCCGTCGAGCACGTAGACCACGCGGTTGGTATTGCCGTCCGCCGCGCGCAGCACTCGCGTCTTGATCGGGCCCATCACCGGGGAGTCGACCCAGAAGTCGAAGGCCGCCGGATTGAAGCCCGCCGATGCGGTGGCGCCGCCGCCCGCAATGGCGATCCCGAGCGGCAACAGCGTGGCCGTCGTCACACCGAGCACCCATTTCTTCGCCCAGGAACCATTGGTCGCCCGGCTCGAGGAACTAGCTGAGCTTTCGGGCCCACGCTTCCAGCGCACACTTCGCATTCGACTCGACCTTTCGTCCGGACGGTCAGTCAGCAAATTTCTCGCAACCTCGACTGACCCCCTCATCGGGCATAAAGGCGGATCATCCTGGACAAAACGGACAATCCACCTGTATGCATGCTCTCCGTACATCAATCGTTAACGAGTGCCTCTATGTTGCTGGAAAGTCAAGCACCCCACAACTATCGAAGGCATGCCGCAGCCAATTCGTTGTCAACCGCACTTGCGGACTGATTCGAGCAAACAAAAACCGCCCGGTGTGCGAACACACCGGGCGGTTTTCCGAGCAGGTCTGGCTAGATCAACCGATGTTCGCGGACAGGTCCGGAATCATGCGGTAGACCTCGGCCTCCCAGTTGTGCCAGTTGTGGATGCCGACCGACGGGAAGCTGTAGGTGACATTCTGGGCACCCAGGGTCGCCATCCGGACCTGGAAGGCCCGGGTGTTCACCAGTGCGAGCGCCTCGAGCGGCGTGCCCTGGATGATGTCGATCGGCGAGGTCGCGTCGGCCGGACCCGGCAGCGCGCTACCGGCGGCCACCCAGAGCCTGGTGCCGTTCCGGATCAGCTGCGGCGCGAAGACGAACGGGTCCATGCGCAGCCACTGCGGGCCCCACGGCGGCGCCATCGCGTCGATGTTGTAGCCGCCCGCGCTGATCATGGCGGCGCGCAGCGCCTCGCGCATGCCCGGCGCGGAGATGTTCAGGTAGCCCGAATACGAACCGGCGTAGACGAACTGGTCCGGGTGGTAGGCCGAGAGCGTGAGCGCGGCGCTGCCGCCCATGGACAGACCGAAGACACCGTTGCGCGTCGGGCTGAAGCCGAGGCGGTCACGCAGCGCATTGCGCAGGTCGCTGGTGAGGAAGGTTTCCCACTTGTAGGTGTTCGACTTGCCGAGCGTCTCGTTCCAGCCGGAGGAACCCGTCATCGCGGAACCGGAGGAAGAGCCGTTGGCCGAACCCGACGAACCGCTGCTCAGGCCGAAGAAGTTGCCGGGCGCATTCCAGTCCGCGTAGAAGCTGGACGGGCCGCCGACCGGCATGACGACGTTGATATTCCACTTGGTGAGCTCACGGGCGACCTCGGTCTCGATCTCCCAGCCGTTCAGGTCACCGCGGGCCCGCATGCCGTCCAGCGCGTAGACCACGCGCCCGGTGTTGCCGTCCGCGGCGCGGAAGATCCGCGACTTGATCGGACCCATGCTGGAGTCGACCCAGAAGTCGAACGCGTCCGGGTTGAACGCCGCCGACGCGGAGCCCGCCGGACCTGCTACTGACACCCCGAGCGGCAGCAAGATAGCCAGCGACATCAGCACCGACCGCTTGAACCACGAACCGGCTTTCCTGGTTCTCAGACGTCCGTTCTGCGTCTTTCGCCCGATCACGCCTCGCATCTGATTTCGGCCTTTCGTTATGCGGCCGTATCTCGACCGCTTCTCTACGTTGACCGCTGCGGTGCGGCCATGTCGGAATCGGACGCCCCAGCGGGCGTGCTCACGTACCCTATCGCTTCATCGATGTGGTGGCGTTATCAAAAAGAGATAAAGCGATATGCGACACGTTTATTGCCGCAGGTCAGTGAGGCTGCTGGGCCCATGGAGGTCCATGGGCCCAGTGTGACTGGAGATGCGCGTCTCGACACCTTGCGAGCGTCAGCGCTGTGGCTGCGGGAACGGATCAACGAGTCCGCACCGCTCGATCTCGTACTTCGGTACGCGATCGATCCGATACTTCGCGAAGTGCAGTGCGTGTAGCAGGTTGTGCTTGAAACGCCCCCAGGTGAGCGGATCCCGGTAGGAGATATTCAGCGCCACGGTGTCCGGGCAGGTCATCGCGGTGCGGGCCTGGGTGACCCACTTCTCGTCCATGTACCAAGGCATCCACGGATGGCGATCGACCATGCCGGTATCCACCACGACCCAGTCCGGATACAGGCTCTTGTCGTGCCCGATCCGGCCGTCGGTGAGCCGGTCGGTATGCGCGGCCAGCGGATAGGCCAGGCCCATCTGGTCGATGACGCGCACGTCCAGCGGGACGTTCATGCTGGTCATACCGAGGTTCAGGAAGTAGACGGTATGTCCTGCGCCGCCGTCGGGAATCGGCTGCGGCGGCGGTGCGACGTACCAGAATATGAACGACGGCGAGTTCAGCAGCAGACCGCCATTCGGGGTTTCGGCGATGTTGTTCACCATGGCCCGGATGCGCGGGTAGTCCAGGTAGTCCTCGGCCAGGATGGGGTGATCACGGCCGGTATTGAGGACGTAGTAGACGCGCTCGTCGACGATGCCGGACGCGCTGATCTTGGTGCCGGTCTTGATGGCCGTGGTGTTGGCCGCGAACAGCGCCCACCCCGCGGTGCCGAGCAGCGCGAGCAGGATCACCGCGAAGGACCAGTCCCGGGGAGCCACCGCGCTCAGGCCGCCCTCGGGCAACCGGATCGGCACCACGGCGACCGGCAGCAGCAGGCAGAACAGCTGCGGCAGCAGCATCCGGCCGTGCATGAAGTCGCCGCCGACGCGGAGGGCGTAGACGGTGAGCACGAACCCGCTGCCGAGCACGAGGGTGACCACCGCGCTCGGCGTGCGCAGCCATTCGCGCACGCGGCGCACCGTCCAGCGGCGCTGCTCGTCCGACGCGGGCTCAGCCGCGGTCTGCACCCGGGCCGAACGGGCCGCGACGACGCCGGCGGCCAGCAGCACGAGCAGCGGCACCCACAGGTAGTACGGACCGACCAGGTCCCACAGGTATTTGAAGCCCTGACCCCACTTGGCCCCGCCCGCGTCCTTGGCGACCGCGGTATTCGGATAGGGCAGGCCGTAGTAGCCCATCCGCCAGACCTGGTAGCACATCGGCACCAGCCCGGCCGCGGCAACGATCAAGCCGCGCAACACGATCGGGCGCAGCCGCGACTCCGGCATCGGGGCAAGGAAGATCATCATCAGCGCCAGCGCACCGACCAGGGTCATCTCCGGACGGATCAGCGGCGCGAGTCCGGCCAGGAAGACCAGACCGAACAGCGCGGGCAGCTTCACCCGCTCGCTCTGGCTCCAGCGCATCAGCTGCCACCACAGCAGGCCCAGCCAGCAGATGACCAGACCGCTCTCCAGTCCGGAGGTGGCGTAGTCGCGGGCCGGTGGCACCGCGATGTAGACGAGCACGCCCGCGGGCAGCAGCAGGGCCGACTTGGTACCGCCCCACAGCCGGGCCGAACCGAGCATGGCGAACACGATCGCCAGCATCGAGACGGTCAGCGCGACACCGAGCACGACGTACTCGAGCCGGGCCTTGGTGAGCCAGCTGAAGAACCACACCAGATAGGTCCAGGCCGTACTGGTGTTGGTTTCGACGCGCTCGCCCTCGTTGAAGACCGGCCCGTTGCCCGCCAACAGGTTCCGCACCGTGCGCAGCACGATGAGGCCGTCATCGGCGATCCAGCGCCGTTGCCAGGCGCCGACCGAGAATAGTGCGACGCTGAGCGCGATCCCACCGACGAAGGTGGCTCGGGATAGCCGCGCGGACCGCAAGCCGGAACGAGCCGACCTCTCGGCCGGCTCCTCCGTTGCTTGTTCTGTTCCCGCCACTCCCTCTACCAACAGTTCGTCAGGTGAGATAGACAGCGACACCTACCGCTCCGATCCAGGCGATTGCGAGGAACTGGAGGATGCGATCCCCCAGTGCGATCTCTTCGGGTTCACCGGCCTCGCCGCCATCGACGTCGACCGCGTAACGCAGGATTGCGATGGTAAACGGAATCATCGAGATTGCGAACCAATTGGTGTGCTTCAGATTGTCCTGTTGGAACGCCCACAGACCGTAGAACACCACCACCGCCGTCGCGGCGAGGGTCCAGATGAAGCGCAAGTAGGTCGGGGTGTAGTACTCCAGCGACTTGCGGATCTTGGCACCGGTGTTCAACGCGATCTGCAGCTCCGCATAGCGCTTGCCCGCCGCCATGAACAGCGAGCCGAACGCCATGATCAGCAGGAACCATTGCGACAGCTCGATATTCGCGGCCGCGCCACCGGCGACGGCGCGCAGCAGGAAGCCCGAGGACACGATGCAGATGTCCAGCACCGCCTGGTGCTTGAGGCCGAAGCAGTAGGCCAGCTGGATGCCGATGTAGACGGTCATCACCACGGCCAGATGCCAGGAGGCCAGGAACGATCCGGCGATCGAGCCGAACAGCAGCACCACCGAGAGCAGGTAGGCCAGATTCACCGGGACGACGCCCGCGGCGATCGGGCGGTACCGCTTGGTCGGGTGCGCCCGGTCGGCCTCCACGTCGAGCGCGTCGTTGACCAGGTAGATGCCCGAGGCCGCCATGCAGAAGACCACGAAGGCGATGCCGACATGGCCGAGCACGCCGAGTTCGGTCGCGGTATCCGGACCCGCGGCCAGCGGCGCGGCGAGCACCAGCACGTTCTTGACCCACTGGCGCGGCCGGACCGCCTTGAACAGCCCGCCCGCCAGCGTCTTGGGAGGGCCCTTGACAACAGCTTCGGCTAGGTCGGTGCTGGTCGGCTCTTCACTCATGTCAACCAAGGTCTTTTCTTGTGCGGTCACTATCGAGTCTCTTTTCGGCGGCAAGCACAACAGCGGCGGACGCGGCGCCGAGCGCGGAACCGGCGAGCACGTCGGAGGGATAGTGCACCCCGAGCACAACCCGGGAGAGCAACATCGGTGGGACGAGCACCGCAGGCAAGGGTAGCCCGGTCAATCTTCCGAGCAACACCGCCGCCGCCGTGGTGGAAGTGGCGTGTGAGGACGGAAAGCTCAGCTTGCTCGGCGTCGAGACGTTGACCTGCACCGATGGATCGTTCGGGCGCGGACGCCGGACAATGCGCTTGATCACGATCGATGCGGCGTGCGCGCCGACCGCGCCGACCGCGACCCCGGCCCACTGCCGACGCCGCGGCTTGTCGACCAGCCAGCCCGCGGCGGCGATGCCGACCCAGCCGAGCGCGTGCTCACCGAAGTGCGACATGCCGCGGGCGGCCTTGATCACCTCGGGCTTGGTGCCGATGGCGGCCTGGACGGCGTTGATGATCTTGACCTCGGGCGGCTGCTGTCTCGAAGAGATCGCCGATACCGGGCCGCCGTGGCCGTTCGCGCTCGGTGCGTGCACCGCGGTGTTGTCATCCGCGGCCGGGGCTTCCAGACTCACTGCTCATCCTTCGTGTCGATACCGAAGACGTTCTCCCACGCCGCCGTGCTCGTCAGCCGCGGGTGGGCCGCACGGTAGCGCTGCTGCATCTCCGGGAAACGCGCGGCCAATTCCTTGCGCAGCCGCATGGCCTCCTTGAACAGGCCGAGGGCCTGGCGCGGATCGCGCTTACGGTAGACCACGCCGCGGCCGTCCGCAGTGGTGACGGTGACGCCGTCGACCTGTGAGAGCAGGAACCAACGCGCGTCCAGCGTCGGCACATTCAGCTGCGGACGCTCGTGGTGTTCGGCATGCGCCGGACGGAAGTTGTGCACCACGCCCTTGGCAAGGCGGACCACCTTGGCGATCGGATTCGCTGGCTCGCCGACCGCGCCGACGCCGATGTGGCTGGCCAGCGGCAGTTCGGTGGAGGAGGGCAGGATGACCGCATCCGGGTACTGCTTGCGCATTTCGTGCACAGCGCCGAGTGCGCTCGGCAGCAGCTGGAACAGCCGCTCCGGACCGGCGAGGAAGTCCTTGATCGCCAGATTCTGGATGGCGACCGTCGAATACTCCAGGCAGAGCAGGTGTTTCAGGGTCGCCTTGACGGTGTTGACGACCATGCCGCGCCCATTGCCCGGCATATGCAGCGATGCGACCACCAGGCGGTTGCGCAGGTGGAAGTACGCCTGCCAGTCGATCGCGTCGTCCTTATCGCTCCAGGCCATATGCCAGACCGCGGCGCCGGGCAGGGTGACGGTCGGGTAGCCGTGATCGCGGGCGCGCAGGCCGTATTCGACGTCGTCCCACTTCAGGAACAGCGGCAGCGGCTGACCGATCTCCTCGGCGACCTGGCGCGGGATCACACAGGTCCACCAGCCGTTGAAGTCGACGTCGATGCGCCGGTGCAGCAGCTTGGAGTTGTCGCGGTCCTTGAGCGGGTACTTCGAAAAGTCGTGGTCGTATTCGACATTCGGCGCGGAGGTCCACATGAAGATGCCGCGGTCCACGACCTCACCCATGCTGTGCAGGTGTGAGCGCTCCTGCAGGTTGAGCATCTGGCCGCCGACGAGCATGGGCGACTTGGCGAAGCGGGCGAAGGCCAGCGCGCGCAGGATCGAATCGGGTTCGATCTCGATATCGTCGTCCATGTAGACGATGTACTGGGCGTCGGTGGTCTTCAGCGCCTCGTACATGACCCGGCTGTAGCCGCCGGAGCCGCCGAGGTTGGGCTGGTCGCGGATGGCGAGCCGGTCGCCGAGCACCGCGGCGGCCTCGGTGAAGCCGGGCTCGTCGACCACCTTGCGATTGCCCTGGTCGGCGACGATGACGGCGGCGATCTTCTCCAGCACCAGCGGATCCGAGCCGAGCGCGGCCAGCGTCTTCACCAGATCGGTCGGCCGGTTGAAGGTCGGCATGCCGACCGCGATGCTGCCCGCACCGGGCGCCTCGACCGGCGCGTACCAGCCGCCCGACAGCAGGGTGACGGCGGTGTCGGTGGTGATGTCGAACCAGATCCAGCCGCCGTCCTCGAACGGGCCGAGGTCGGTCTCGAATTCGACGTGCACCGATTCGGTGCCCGGCGCGACCGCGAACTCCTTGCCCTGCACGTGGATTCGCGAGCCGTCCGCCTTGGAGCGGTAGACGTCCACGCGGCCGTGCCCGGCCAACTCCAGACGCAGCACCACCGAATTCAGGATGCTCCAGCGCCGCCAGTAGCTCGCGGGCAGCGCGTTGAAGTAGGTGCAGAACGACACCTCCGACTCCGCGCCGATCGACAGCGAGGTGCGGGTGGTGGCGTGCGCGCGCCGGGCGTTGGTCGGCGACTCCTCGACGTAGAGGGTGCGCACGTCCAGCGGTTCACCCGGCCGGGGCAGGATGATGCGCTGCAGCAGCGACTTCGCGCGAGTTTCGGTGGTCATGTCTTCCAAAATCGATTGGGAGGTCATTCGTTGCTTTCATCCGAAAGAGGCTCGCCCGACTCCAGGTGCGGCCGGAGGACATTGTCGAACATGCTCAGCGCGCTGCCGATGGCCATATGCATATCCAGGTACTGGTAGGTACCCAGGCGACCACCGAAAACCACCTTCGCCGTTGCGGTTTCCTGCTTCGCGAGGCTGCGGTACGCCTGCAGTTTCGCCCGGTCCTCCGGTGTGTTGATCGGGTAGTACGGCTCGTCACCGGTCTGCGCGAAGCGGGAGTACTCGCGCATGATGACCGTCTTGTCGTTCGGGTAGCTGTCGCGCTCCGGGTGGAAGTGCCGCGGTTCGATAATGCGGGTGTACGGCACGTCCGAATCGTTGTAGTTCATCACCGAGGTGCCCTGGTAGTCACCGGTCTCGAGCACCTCGGTCTCGAAATCGATGGTGCGCCAGCCGAGTTCACCCTCGCTGTAGTCGAAGTAGCGATCCACCGGGCCGGTGTAGACGACCGGTGCGTCGGGACTCTCCGCGCGGATCTGCTCGCGCACGTCGAACCAGTCGGTGTTCAGCCGGACCTCGATCAGCTCCGAGGCGGCCATATTCTCCAGCCACTTCGTATAGCCCTCTTTCGGCAGACCCTCGTAGGTGTCGTTGAAGTAGCGGTTGTCGAAGTTGTAGCGCACGGGCAGCCGGGTGATATTGCCCGCGGGCAGTTCCTTGGGATCGGTCTGCCACTGCTTGGCGGTGTAATCGCGGACGAACGCCTCGTACAGCGGGCGGCCGATCAGCGAGATCGCCTTCTCCTCGAGGTTCTGCGCGTCCTTGGTCTCGACCTCCGAGGCCTGTTCGGCGATCAGCTTGCGCGCCTCCTCGGGCGTGAAGTAGCGGCCGAAGAACTGGGAGATCAGGCCGAGGCCCATCGGGAACTGGTAGGCCTGTCCCTTGTGCATCGCGAAGACCCGGTGCTGGTAGCCGGTGAATTCGGTGAACTGGGTCACGTAGTCCCACACGCGCTTGTTCGAGGTGTGGAACAGGTGCGCGCCGTACTTGTGCACCTCGATCCCGGTCTGCGGCTCCGGCTCCGAATAGGCGTTGCCGCCGAGGTGGTAGCGACGATCAATCACCAACACCCGTTTGCCGAGCAGATTGGCGGCGCGCTCGGCGACGGTCAGCCCGAAGAATCCGGAGCCGACGACGATCAAATCGAACTGTGAGGCGGAGTTTGCGGAGTTACCCGGGGACGATGCGACGGTCACGGGAGCCCAGCGTATCGGAAGTCCGCGCGAGGTCCGGGTGGAGTCGCGAGGTGGGCCGAAGTGGAGGCGATGCCATCCGAATTTCTCCTGAAGTTCGCCGAAACGGATACGCGGCGGCAATGCAGCGACTATTGCATATGCACGCGAACTGATCGACCGTCCAGTTCGTGGCCTCGCGATGGTTCGTCGACTGCATCAACGCTGACCTTTTCGAGCGACCGCAACAGGCGCGAGCGGCCCGACCTGGAAGACCTGATGATGCGCAATCTCCACACCCCGCTGGTGGGCGCCCTCGCGCTGTTCGCCGTACTCGGCGCGGCGGTAGTCGTCCCGACCCCCGCGCATTCGCTGGCGACGACGGCCGTCGAGGATGCGGGCGGGCTGTGCGTCACCGGTGCGCCGACCTTCGACGACATCGTCACCGCGGCCGCGACCGCGCTGCGGACGGCGGTTCCGGGCGAACAGGTCGCCGCCTTCGACCGTCGGGTCGCCGATTTCCGCGGCACCATCGCCGCGGTGCGGGTGCATCGGGACGCTCTGCCGGTCGCGCCGTCGACGGTGAACGAGCGCTGGACCGGGCCGGGCGTCATGCAGTCGATGTGCGCGGTGTAGCAAATCATCCACCGGGACCACAGCGCTGCGGCGGGATGCGGCTCGGCGCTTGTTGCAGCCGGGCACCCCGCACATGAGGTGCCCGACCGCGGCATGGAATGCCCGGTTTACATGGCGACGGTTGGAGTTCCGGGGGCGATGGCGGTGCGGTGGACAGCCTTCGCCTTGGTTCGGATGAGGGCTTCGCGGGGTGCGCGGGCGATGTCGCGAGCCAGTTCCGCGACCGTCGACGACAGCTGGTCCGTGGGGACGACCTGGCTGACCAGGCCGATGCGCAGCGCCTCCACGGCATCGATGCGACGACCCGAGAGGGTGAGGTAGCGCGCCGCCGCGCCGCCGACCAGCTCGGCAAGCGGGCGGTAGAGCACCTCGGCGAAGGCCTGTTCCGGATGCGCGAAAACCGCTGTCTCCGAGGCGATGCGGATATCGCAGAGCGTCGCCAGATCGAATCCGCCGGCGAGCGCGGGTCCGTCGACCGCGGCGATGGTCGGCAGCGGGAAGCGCAGCACGGTGTGGTGGAACCGGTCGCTGGACGGCCAGAGTGCCTGCTGCACAGCCGGATCCGTCGAGCCGAATTCGCGCAGGTCGAAACCGGCGGAGAAGACGCCGTCCGCGCCGGTGACGACGACGACCTTCACCGACTCGTCGGTGGCGAGGGCGTCCAATGCGTCGCTGACCTCGTCGCGCATTGCGATGGAGAGCGCGTTCTTCTTCTCCGGCCAATTCAGCGTGAGCGTGACGACGGCGTCGTCGGACCGGTCGAGATGTAGGAGTTGCATGCGATTCCTAACCAGAGCGATCGTCATAAGTCTGTCCAGACTATGAAGATCGCGCTCGTCGCCGCTTCGAGCGCCTGATCGATATGGCCTTCGAACAGGCGACTCTGAGCTACTCCGGAAAGCCGATATCCGATTCGACGGCGTCGCGGGCGGTGTACATGCGCCAATAGTGTTCGCCCAGTTCGTCATTGGTCATGCGGACGATCTCGAGCCCGGCCGGGAACAGTTCTGGCTGCTCGTCCACCATGCGCTCGGCCTTGCTGTTGCCGATAAGCGCGCCGATATTGAGCAGGCCGACGTAGACGCCGGTGCCTTGCAGTTCGATCGCGAGCTGGCGAATGTAGGTGCGCTGCGCGCCGAGTGCGACGCCGAAATTGGACAGGTACGGGACCGGATACCTGTCGGAGTATCCGGACGAGAACAGCAGTGCCCCTTCCCCGCGCTCGATCATCGCGGGCGCGAGTGCGCGGGTCATCCAGATCGGTGAGTAGACCTTCAATTCCAGCGGGGTGCGCAGGGCGGCGGCGTCGACATCCAGAGTGGTCGGGATGCGATCGACCGCATCGCCCGCAGCGCCGTGCATCGCGACGTCGATCCGACCGAACCTGTGGGTGATCTCGTCGACCACGCCGTACAGCTGCTTCTCATCGGTGATATCGGCGGGAAAGGCCGCGGCCTCGATACCCTCGGCCGCCAACTGCTCGACATGCCCCCGGGCCTTGTCCGGGTTCCGGCCGATGACCGCCACCCGGAACCCTTCCCGGCCGAACCGCCGCCCGGTCCCCATGCCGAGTCCTGGCCCGAATCCGAATATCGCGATGGTCTTTGTCATACTTCCTCACTAAGTTGAGCAGTGGTTCAAGTTAGCTTCGACGGTAGCATTAACTTGAACCTATGCTCAAGATAAATCCGGCATCGGATTTGTAGGATCGGCGAATGCCCGTGGACAAGCCGTTACGCAGCGACGCCCAACGCAACCGGGACGCGCTCGTCACCGCCGCCCGCGAGGTCTTCGAGGAACGCGGCCTCGACGCGCCGCTCAAGGAAATCGCCGCCCGCGCCGGGGTCGCCATCGGCACGCTCTACAACCGCTTCCCCACCCGCGACGACCTCATCGCCGCCGCCGTCGAAGATCGCATCGAATCCGGCGCCCGCATCGCCAACGAGGCGCTCGAAATCCAGGACCCCTGGGACTCTTTCGCCTACCTGGTCGAAAAGGTCTGCGAACTCCAGGCCGCCGATCGCCTACTCAGCGACCTCGCACTGCGCGGGGCCCCGAGCCCCGCCATCGCCCGCGCCCAGGAATACGGGCACGACCTCATGCGTCGAATCGTCACCCGCGCACAAGAATCCGGTGCCCTGCGCCCCGACTGGGTCCTCGAAGACATCGCCTTCATCACCTGGTCCCACACCCGCATCATCGAAGCCACTGCCAAAATCGCCCCCGAGGCCTGGCGCCGCCATCTGGCCCTGGTCTTGGACGGCCTCCGAGCCGCCGCCGCCCACCCCCTCCCGGTACCCCCCATCACCGAAGACCAACTGATGCAAGCACTCCGGGGTTAGGCCCCTGAACAGCCGGTGGGCCAGGATCACTGAAACGGGTACGGCGATTGAGCCGTGGAAGCGGTGCTCGGCCGCTGGGCAAGCGCGCGCCGTTGCCGGGCCGACCGCGGTTGCTCGACCGCGAGGTGATCGTCAGTAATGGGGGTATTGCGGGGGCTGACCGTAGGGCGCGGGTTGCGCGTACGGCGTTGCGGATGGCTGCGCGGGCTGACCATACGGTGCGGGTTGCCCATACGGCTGGACCGGCTGGCCGTATGGCGCGGGCTGGCCGTATAGCGGTCCCGGCGGCTGCGTTTGGCGACCTTCCGCAATCCAGCGGCCGGTGGAACCGACCGAGGCGCAGATGAGGATGGTCAGCGGGACGACGCCCAGAATGGCAGGGATGGGATTGCCGCTGACAATGCCCAGAACGGGGCCGATCAGGCTGAGCGAGGACATGATGATCAGAATCACCCGGCCCGCCGTGCTGCGGCGGAACAGAAGGATCGCGCCGAGCAGCCAGAGGAATGCGATGAGTCCGCCGAGTCCGATCAGGCCGAAGACGTAGCCGGGTACCCCCGGCGTGTCCAGAGCCTGGCTTTGAAGTGTGTGCGCAGTTTTGTTTTCGTCGATCGCGACGAACAGTCCGATGACCACGCCGACAAGGCCGAGCAGTCCGACGATCACCGCGATGACCGCGGCGGTGATCGCGGTGCCACCGCTGGCTCGCTGATAGCCGTATGCGGGTTGTGGATAGCCATAGCCCGGTTGGCCATACGGATAACTCATCGAGATCTCCCTCCCACTTCGATCGCGAAACTGTACCGCGCTGTGGGGGTTTCGCTCGACACTAGCGCGGTCAGAAGGTCCAGGCGCGGCGAGATGGGCGAGCTGCGGTCCAGCGGGCGGCGTACCTGTTGGCGGCCAAGAGGAAGATGAGCAGGGGCGGGGCGATATCTATCGCGCTGCGCCGCAGGTTTTCCTGGATCAGGGCGCTCATCTGGCCGACCGAGCCGAACAACGGTGACAGCCAGGCGGGCTGCTCGGCGGTGGACCACCAGAGGACGCCGAGGCCGAATTCATAGTCGGTCAGCGAAACAACAAGTCCGACAATGCCGATCGCGATCGAGACGCCGGACGCGACGATCAACATGTATCGACCGGTCTCCTGCTGACGCCAGAGCTGGATACCGCCGAAGATCAGGGCGAAGGCCAGCAGCGCCGCCCCGAGCGTCGTGAAAATGACGAGCGAATTGTCGAAACGGCTTCTATCGCCGACGAAGTCGACCACGAGCCGCGTGCCCCCGAACAGATTCGCCAACCCGCAGAGCACCGCCAGCACCGCGCCGATCTGCGCGACCACACCGCTCGGCCTCCGATCGCCACTGCGGTAGAGCATCGTCGACGCTCCTTCCCACTGGTTGCGGACGATTCGATCCTAAGGCCGCCCGACCGGATTCGGCCGAGATGTCGATTCAGCGGCGATCCAGCGCCCGGTCGACGGCGCCGCGGCCAGGATGAGCGGAGCCAGCGGTGCAACCAGTTCGGCTGCCCCGCGAACTGCGGGCAGGGCGCCCGCCGGTGCGGACGCCCTGCCTCGTTGTTATCGGAGGTTGGCCTCGGCGTAGGCCCGCATCGCGTCGCGCACGAATTCGGTTGTGCCTTCGCCGTGTACGTCGTAGTTGGCCGCGAAACGCGGGTCGGCGACGTACATTTCGCCGAGTCCGGTGAAGTACTCGAAGGATGGGCGGCGCTGGGAACCGACACCCACGTAGTCGCAGTGCCGCGCGACGATGGCCTGGACCTCGTCGCTATCGGGGGCGAGACCGGCCGCGCGCGCCCGGCCGTAGTCGGCGGCGATATCCAGGTGGGCCTGGAAGTGCGCCTTCTTATCCGCCTCGCTGAGCGAACGCCACCAGCGGTCGCCGCTTTCGTAGGCGTCCTTACCCCACCGTTCGATCACCTCATCCTTGTACCGAGTGTGGTCGAAACCGTCGAAAACCTCTGCTGCCATGAGTTGTTCACCTCGTTCCGTCTTGTGCAGCGTGATGGTCACCGACTCGATCTGGCGCCGGATCCGATCCTGTTCCTGCCGAAGCAGTTCCAGGTGCGTGCGCAGCGCGGCGGCGGTGTCCTGTTCGCCCGCGAGGACTTCGGCGATGACCGGAAGGCCGAGGCCGAGTTCGCGGAGCAGCAGGATGCGTTGCAGCCGAACCAGGGAGCCCTGGTCGTAGAAGCGGTAGCCGTTGGCGCCGATCCGGCTCGGCGGCAGCAGCCCGAGCTGCCCGTAGTGGCGCAGTGTCCGGCTGGTGGTACCGGCCGCCTTGGCCAGATCCTGGATGGACCATTCGCCATTACCGATTCTCATGACCTGTTCTCCCTTCTTTCTCGTCGGTGCAACCAGCTTGCAAGTTGACGTTACGTCAAGGTCAACCCATTTCGACGTCGACTTTCGAACGAGCCGCCACCGGCACGCGCCGCTCCACAACGACCGGCGGCTTGCCGGCCATCTGGCCGAGCAGGGTGCCGCCGAGCGCGATGACGAGTCCGAGCACTTGCAGCGGGTTCAAAGCCTGGCCGAGTGCGATCCATCCGATCACCGCCGCCGAGACCGGGCTGAGCAGTCCGAGGAATGCGACCGAGGTGGCGGGCACCCGGGAGATGCCGCGGAACCAGAGGAAGTACGCCATCGCGGTGCCGATTACGCCGAGGTACAGGTAGCCGCCGATGGCCGAGCCGTCGAGCGCGGGCGGCGCACCCTCGATCAGGAAGGCGAGCGGTGCGATGAACAGGCCGCCCGCGGTGAGCTGCCATCCGGTGATCGCGAGCGGGCCGACGCCTTCGGGCCTGCCCCAGCGCTGGGTTAGCACGGTTCCCATCGCCATGGACGCCGCACCAGCGAGTCCGGCGATGATGCCGACGGTGTCGAGCTGGGCATTGGCCCGCAACACCACGAGCGCGACCCCGAAGACACCGATCAGACCCGCGATCACCTTGCGTCCGTTGGGCTTTTCGGCGAGTACAACGGTCGCGAAGGCCAGTGCGAACATCGGGGCGACGGCGCCGAGCACTCCGGCCACACCGCCGGGCAGTCGGTACGCGGCCAGGAACAACAGCGGGAAGAACGCGCCGATATTGAGGACGCCCAGTGCGGCGGCACGCCCGACCCAGACTCCGCGCGGCAGGACCCGGGTGATGGCGAGCAGCGCGAGCCCGGCGGGCAGCGCGCGCATCAGCGCGGTGAAGAGCGGGCGGTCCGGCGGCAGGAATTCCGTGGTGACGGCGTAGGTGGAGCCCCAGGCGATCGGGGCAAGTGCGGCGAGCGCCAGGGTGCCCGCGTACGAGTTACGCGCGGCGGTGGTTGTTGTCATGTCGGTCGCTCCTCATTGATAATCTCAACGTTGAAATATCTACTCGCTGGGATGCCTTACCGTCAAGTAGATGAATGTTAAGATAATCACTATCGAGAGGAGTGCCGTGGCCGACGCGATTGATCTGTTCACCGAGCACTGGAACCAGGAGCGGCCGGATGTCGACGTGTCACCGATGGCGGTGATCGGGCGCATCCAGCGGCTATCCCGCCTGCTGGAACAGGACCTGAAGAAGTTCTTCGCCGGACACGGACTCGAGTTCTGGGAGTTCGACATGCTCGCGACGCTGCGGCGCTCCGGCGGCGCGAACGGACTCACCGCCGGCGCGCTGAATCAGGTCGCCATGCTCACCTCGGGCGCCATCACCAACCGCATCGACCGCTTGGCCGCCAAGGGCCTGGTCGAGCGCGCGCCATGCCCCGAGGACCGCAGGGCCATCCGAGTCCAACTCACCCCAACCGGCCGCACCCTGATCGACGACCTGCTGCCCCTGCACATGGAAAACGAGCAGCGCCTCCTGGCCGCACTGAACCAGCAGAACCGAGCTCAGCTCGCCGGCCTGCTCCGGACGCTAGCCGAATCCCTGGGCGATACCGCAACATCCTGATCCGGCGCCTGCGTCGGCAGCCCATGCCGCGCAGCCGGTCGCGGAGTTCGAGGCCGACCTGCGGGTTTGGCGAAGCACGCACGAAGGCAAGTGCGGATGTCCACTTGTGCCTCGATGTGTCCGCGGTCCGCGCGTGTGATCAGGTCAGCGGGTTCAGTGTGGTGCCGACCTCGGTCTCGGCAAGGACGGCGCCGTTGGGATCGAGCAACTGCACCCGAACTCGGCCTTCGATGCGACGGGGGGTTCGCTCCCCGGGCGCTGCGGGAGTGCCGCCGAGACCAGCGACGGCGGCATCGATCAGATCATCGGCATAGTCGACAACAGAGCCCGGAAGCTGGCCCGCCAGCCACTGGGCGGCGAGGGCGTGCGCGGGGCCGGTGACGACGGCGACCATCACCGTCATCGGCAGATCACGCACCTCGCCGCGAGCGATGAGCGGAGCCAGCCATTCCCGATAGGCCTCGGCGACATCGCTGTTCATCGACCGCACTCGTCGGCCGTCATCGGTCGACCAGTCGAGCCGGCCTTGCGAATACAGGAATCGCGCACGAACGGGATTGGCCTCGATCCAACGCAATTGATGCCGGATAAAGCCGCCGACGACATCCACCAGCGTGCCGGGACCGGTGGCGAGTACCTGCCGGTAGCCGTCGTGGATCGATCGAATGGTGTCGGCGTACAGCGCGCCCGCGATGGCGTCCTTGCTGGAGAAATGATGGAACAACGCTCCGTTGGATACGCCGCTACGCTCCCGAATCCGAGCGATCGTCGTGTGTTCGTACCCCTCCTCGCTGAAGCATTCCAGCGCGGCTTGCAGAACCCGGTCGCGAACTCCCATGGTGCACAGAGTAGTGCTCTGCCGAGATTGACACCGATTTGACCGCTACTTCGAGCTCGGGAGCTGCCGCAACCGGATTGCACAGCGTCTACCGAGCATTACTCCAGAGTGTTACTCTCCTAATGTTCGGCCTACTCAGAGAGCACCAGGACCATCGATGAACGCTGCTGTCACCGCCCACGCCCCCTTCGAGCTCGCGCCCGAACACGCCCGGCTGCGCGACGATGCTCGTCGCGCAGCGGCCGAGTTCGCTTCGCGAGCGGTGGAAATCCGTCGGCACCTGATCGATCACAGCGAAATGCATCCCGAGTTGTGGGCAGTCTTCCGCGACAACGGCTGGGCAGGTCTCGGCCTCGAGCCGGGACGGGCCGGCGGCGGCTTGCTCGGGATGGCTATCGTCCTCGAGGCCTTCGCCGAACAAGGCATCGTGCTGTGGATGCCGGTGCTGTCCACCGCGATCGCCCAGGCGATCGAGACCGTAGGCCCACCGGCGACGAGCGATGCCTGGACGGCCGCGGTGTCCGCCGGATCGTCACATCTGGGCATGGCGGCGACCGAACCTCAGGCTGGACACAACATGTTCGCCGTCGAGACCGAGATTCGTCGTGCAGATGATCATTTCGTCGTCAACGGTCTCAAGCGAATCACCTCCGGCCTGGACGTCGTAGATCGCGTGCTCGTATTCGGGCGCACCGACCTCGGCGACCCCGGCGCGGGTTACACGACGGTGCTGGTCGACCCGCACGCGCCGGGTGTGACAGTGACCGAGATCCCGATGCGGTTTCGCGAAGGTGTGCGCCAGTTCCAGCTCGAGTTCGACAACGTCACGGTGCCCGCCGATGCGCTCGTCGGCGGCGAGGGGCAAGGGCTGCGCACCATGTGGCCGTTCACGCACGCCGAGCGGGTGCTCACCGCGGCCATCTGTGCCGGAACAGCGAGCTACGGCCTCAACCGCGCCATCGCACACGCAAAAGACCGCACGATTTCCGGCAAGGCCCCCATCGGCGCCGAGCAGGCGATCGCACATCCCCTCGCCGCCCTGCACGCGCGGCTCACGGCGGTACAGCTGGTTATCTATCGCACCGCCGCCCGTATCGACGCTGGCCTCGACCCCGACACCGTGGCCGGGGACAGCGATATCGTCAAACTGCTCGCGGCCGACCTCGCGTTCGACTCCGCCGACCATGCCATGCAGGTACTCGGCGCCACCGCCTGGGACGAACGAGAGGGCTTGATCGATATCTACCTCGACGCGCGATTGTCCCGCTCCGGCCCGGTCAGCAACGAATTCGCCCTCAACCACATCGCTCACCACGTCCTCGGGCTACCTACCCGCACCTAGCGCGCGCTCGACCCGCTGTCGCTACCCATCCGCCACATGTAGCCCATTACGGTGAGGGGCGCCTACGTGCGCCCCGGAAGTCGTTGGCGCAGTTCAACTTCATCGTCGGCCGCTGCGGTCCGCCCGAGATGCACTACTGGACAAGTGATCACGTGGAACTGACGGCGGCACTCTCTCGGCCGATGCCGCCACCAGTTCCACCTGATCGGCCGACCGAGCCCAATTCAGTGACGCGCCAATCCCTCAGCGGCAGCTACGCCTTCGAGCCTCACGTAACTCAGTACGGCGGCAGCTCCTCGCTCGTCGGTCAACCGGAGGGGTTCGGCCGAGGCGGCGGGGTCGGGGTCGACGCGGTGGTCGGCGCGAGGGTATTGCCGGGCACGCCGAAACCTCCTGGGGACGTGGCACTCTCGGTACCGGGCGCAGCTCCGGCCGCCGCACTCTGGGTTTCGAACGCGCCTCCGGGCCCCACACCCTCGGACGACACACTGCTACCGAGCAGCACCGCCCCCTGAGGTCCGACCACACTTGCGGGCACCGCCCCCTCCGGCGAGACACTGCTACCGGGCAGCACCGCACTCTGCGGTTCGGACGCTCCGCCGGGCACCACACCTTCTGACGAGACACTGCTGGCGGGCGGCACCGCACACTGAGGTCCGAGCACACTTGCGGGCACCGCGCCTTCCAGCGAGACACCGCTGCCGCGCAGCACCGCACTTTGCGGTTCGGACGCTCCTTCGGGCACCGCACCTTCGGGCAAGGCATTGCTGACAGACGGCACCACACCCTGAGGTCCGGGCACACGCGCGGGCACGGCACCCTCCGGCGAGACACTGCTGCCGGGCAGCACCGCACTCTGCGGTTCGGACGCTTCGGCGGGCACCGCACCCTCGGACGACACACTGCTACCGGGCAGCACCGCCCCCTGAGGTCCGACCACACTTGCGGGCACCGCCCCCTCCGGCGAGACACTGCTGCCGGGCAGCACCGCACTTTGCGGTTCGGACGCTCCTTCAGGCACCGCACCTTCGGGCAAGGCACTACCGGCAGACGGCACCGCATCCTGAGGTCCGAGCACGCCTCCGGGGACGGCACTGTCCGGCGAAACGTTGCTGCCGGGAGGCGCCGCGCTCTCGGGCGAGGCGTTGGTCTTGGGTGGCGCTGCGTTGCCTGGTGGCATCGTGCTCGCGGGTGGCAATGAGTTGCCCGGCTTGCTCTCGTGGGGTGTGGTGCCGTGTGGATCCGGGACCAATTGCATGAGGGTGGTGAAGTCGACGACCTGGGCGCCGAGGGTTGGGGTCGCGATGATGACGCCGTTGGTGAAAAGGCGGTAGGTGCCGGCGTTTTGGGGAAGGGCCATTTCCGGGCCGAGTGGCTGGCCGACCGCGCTGTTCGCGCCGCCGATTCGGCGGTATTCGGCCTCGATCGGCGATTCGGCCATGAGGGACTGCCTGCGCGGGTCCACGGGCGGCGTGCCCGCGCCGACAACCGGGGTGCCGAGTTCGGCGGGTGTCGGTCCGACATCGAAGGCGTAGATGTCGGCGGGTTGCCCGCCGTCGGGCGCGGAGGAATACTCCGAACGCAGAATTCGCCCGTCGCGCAGCAGCACTGTTCCGATGGTTGCCGCGATGGCCTGGGTCGCGCGCGGATCCTCCTTGGCGGTGCCGGGGTAGGTCTGACAGTCGATGCTGTCGCAGGTCTGCGCGTAGGGGTAGCGGTGTTCGGCCAGTGCGTACGAACGCGCGGCGATCGCTTGTGCGCGAAGGGCTTCCGTCGCACCCTTATCGGCCCAGTTGGCCTGCACCTCGGCCGGGACGACGCCGAGCAGATAGTCCTCCACATCGACGCGATTCACCGTGCGCGTCTCGCCGTTCTCCATCGCGACGCCGAGCGAACCGCGATAGCGCGAACCGCCGCACAGAGTCAGGTGCTCGGCGGCGGGACGGTTCGGCCGCGGGTTGACCGGATAGATCCACGGGTCGGTGGTCGCCCGCTGCCACAGCACCTCCCCGTCACAGCCGACCGTGACGACCACGTTCGCGCCGCCGTCGGGTAGGGCGGTGAGGTGGGCGACCTGGCCGGGCGCCAGCAACTGGCCCGCGACGCGTAACCCGGCGTCCGCGTAGGCGTCCAGCGTGGAGTTGTCCTGTGCCAGTAGTCGCACACCGACGGTGGTTGCCGAAACCTTGCCCAGCGTCGCCCCCGGGTAGTAGTGGTCGAGGATGCGCTCCGCGGCCCAGCCCTCCAGGGCGCTGTCGAACGCGCCGACCTGACTCATGCCGCGCCCGTGGCCCGAGCCGGCCAGCGGCCGATACGGGGTGTCGGTCGGCCAGACCCAGAACGCGAGCACGGTGCCCGCCAACACGGCTGCACCACCGCTGACCAGCACCGGACCGATCGAAATCCGGCTTCGCGATATCCGTCCGCGGCCAATTCGCATGCGTGCCGCCGGCTTTTTCACCCGCATTTCTTCTCCCCCCGCGATCCGCCATTCCAGCTGTTCGCGTCGCATCCGTTCACTCCCACGGTTTTCCGGGACCTGATCGGTTCGATACCGCTCGGCATGTCGTTCCATCCAGCCGCAATCCGAGAGCTACATTCGAGCAATCACATAATCCTCAACCAGAGGTTTAGATATGTGACAGTTGTGAACTAGTGTGATCGTTGATGCATCAGGAAGCAACCCTGACATTCATGCAGAGTGATCGCTCGGTTCGACCTGATTGGAGATGCTCGTGCCGTACCGCAAACCGAAACGTTCCTACGTGCTCCCGGTTGTCACCACACTTGCGGTAGCGGCGCCGCTCGCGACTTTCACGCTGAGCGACTCGACCGATTACCGTTCGACCACCGGTAGCGAGCTCGCCGCAATACCCGCACAGTTGGCCGAGGTGGCCCTCACCACGGTGCCCGACCTCACCCTGCCGCTGCGCGAACTCACCGGGCTCGACCTGCCCGATCTGCATCTTTCGGATCTACGCATGCTGCCGATTCCGGAATCCGTTCCGGTGCCGCAGGGATTGCCGCTTCCGCCGGGCGTAGAGCTACCGAAGGAAATTCCGCTACCCAAGCTGAATTCCGGACAGGGCGCACCTGGCCAATCGGTTCCAGGTCAATCCCTCCCGGGTCAATCCGTCCCGGGTCAAACGACGCCGAGTCAATCAGCTCCCGGTCAAATAGCGGCAGGTCAGAGCCCTTATACAACTCAGGGCACCACGCCCGGCCAGGGCTTCACACCTAGCCAAGGCGCCACACTCGGTCAAGGCACCACGCTGCCTGAGGACACCACGCCCGGCCAGACAACTCCCACCCAGCCCGCCCGAGGTCGTTCGGCGGCCGCCGCCTTCATCGCCGACCCGAGCCAACTGGAACCCGGAATCACCCCGGACACACCCGCATTGGCGCCCGGCGCCGTCCCGCCGGAACTGCTCAGCCAGGTCGGCGCGCAGGTCAAGGAGCTCAGCCGCGATACCCCGTTCAGCGTCGTCGCGCTGACCGCGCGCGATCTGGTGAACACCAAGGCGATGATCCGGGCCCGCCAGTCCGACGGCACCTGGGGTCCCTGGTACGACACCGAAGCCGTCGATACCCGCCGCAACGATCGGGCGACGGGCGGCACCACCGGCACCGAACCGATCTACGTGGGCAGCACGAAGGCGGTGCAGGTCCTGGTGACCCGCAAGCCGTCCGTGGCCGCCGCACCGCATGCGCCGGTCGCGGATGACGCGGCGGGCGCCGCGCCGATGCAGCCGACCCCGGCCGCGGCACGCTCGGATGATCCGGCCCAGACCCCTACCGCACTGACGGCCGTGCTCATCGATCCGGGCCGAGGAGCCATCGACGGCGCGCTCCACGATGTCGGCGCGGCACTGCCCGGCGGCGGACCCAATGTCATCACCCGATCCCAGTGGGGCGCTGACGAATCCATCCGCTGCGAGGAACCCACCTACGACGACCAGGTCGGCGGCATCACGGTGCACCACACCGCTGGCCGCAACGACTACACCCCGGCCGAATCCGCTGGCATCGTCCGCGCGATCTACACGTATCACGCAAAGACGTTGGGCTGGTGCGATATCGGCTACAACGCGCTGGTCGACAAGTACGGCCAGATCTTCGAGGGCCGCTTCGGCGGAATGGATCGTCCGGTGCAGGGCGCGCACGCGGGTGGGTTCAACGAGAACACCTCGGGCGTCGCGCTGATGGGCAACTACGAGTCCGAGGAGCCCTCGGAGGAGGCGCTGAACGCGATCGGCCGGTTCGTCGGCTGGCGGTCCAAGATCGCGGGTCTCGATCCCAAGGGCTACACCACGATGTACTCCGAGGGCACCGAATTCACCTCATACGCCGAGGGTGAGGCGGTTCGGCTGCCGGTGGTGTTCGCGCACCGCGACGTCGGCAAGACCAGCTGCCCCGGTGACGCCGCCTACGCCGATATGGACCGCATCCGCGATATCGCCGCGGGCATATCGGCCTCGTCCGGCACCACGAGCAAACCGCAACAACAGCTGGCGCAGGCACCGGTACCGCAGCAACAGCCGCAGTCGCAGACAGCGCCATCGGTGCAGACCGATATCGCCACACTCGCCGCGCTCACGGCCAAGCTGCTCGGCATGGTGAATCAGAACGCGATCGCGAAGCACTGGGCCGATAAGGGCGGTCCGGACGGTCCGCTCGGCGCGGCGATATCGGAGCCGCTGCCCGCCACCCAGGGCCAGCAGTATGCCAAATTCGTCAACGGATACGTCTACACCGGCTCGAATGGTCAGGTGTTCGAGGTGATGGGCGCGATCCTGGACCGCTTCCTGGCCCTCGGCGCCGACGCTGGCATCCTCGGTCTCCCGCTGAGCAACAGCTACGCGGTGCCGAACGGACTGCGTTCCGACTTCCAGTACGGCTCATTGGTTCTCAACCAACTGACCGGCATCGTCACCACCGTCTGGAAGACCTACAACGACACCTACCAGCAGCAGGTCGGCCGCAACTCGGTCGGCCAGGTCACCGCACCGGGACCGGCCCCCGCCCCGGCTGGCTGACCAAAACCACCCACGCCGAGCCCAGCACCGACGATCGCGTCGGCCAGCTGGGCTCGGCGCATTCCTACGCTCGAACCACCAGGGCCGCTTCGACATCCGCGCCCCGTCGGCCGGATTCGGTTTCTACTCACCGGGATTCGATCAGCCCAGCGCGCGTCGAGCTCCGACGGCATTGGGCCGGACTCGCACTCCGGGAGATCGTCGCGCGCTGGAATCCCGCCGCCGACCCGGAATTCGGCCTGCGCCCTGACGGCCCTCGCTGAGCCCACTTCCGTACGAACCACGCTGAGCATGCACTTTCTCCGCCAAGTCTGGCGATTTTCTGCCACATTCGAGCGAAAGTGCACAGCGCAGTCCGCGAATGGGGCGCGCTCAGACCCACCAACGCTCGAGCACTTGCGCCACACCGTCTTCGGAGTTCGCGGCGGTGACCTCATCCGCGGCGGCGAGCGCTTCCGGATGCGCGTTGGCCATCGCGACGCCGTGGCCGACCATGGTCAGCATCGGGACATCGTTGGGCATATCGCCGAACGCGATGATCGCCGAATGTTGGACGCCGAGGCGTTGGGCCACGATGGCCAGGCCAGAGGCCTTGGTGACGCCGGGTGCGGACAGTTCGATCAGGCCGTGGTCGGTCGAGTAGGTGATATCGGCGCGGTCGCCGATCAGCGGTGTCAGGACCGCGCGCATCTCGGCGCTGCGGGTGCCGCGCAGTCGGACCAGCATCTTGATCGCGGGTGCGTCGATGACCTCCATGCGCGAGACCTCGGTGTCATCGGGATTGAGCCAGGCGTGCTCGTATTCCGGCGAGCTCACGAATTGCGGCGTCACCGCGTCGTGCGCGCTGGCGCCGACGCGTTCGGCGGCGAGACCGCAGCCGGGTAGCGCGCGTTCGGCCAGGTCGGCGATCCAGGACAGGGTGTCCACGTCCAAGGTCCGGCTCGCGAGCACCCGATCGGCGGCGCTGTCGTAGATCACCGCACCGTTGCCGCAGACGCACAGCGGCGCATAGCCGAGGCCCTCGACCACCGGATCGATCCAGCGTGGCGGCCTGCCGGTGGCCAGGACGAACGGCACGCCATCGGTGATCAGGGCGCCCACCGCCGCCTTGGTTCGCGCGGTCACCCGCTCTTCGCGATCGATGAGGGTGCCGTCCACATCGGAGGCAACCATTTTTGGTTTGGGCAGGTGCAGGCGCGTCACCCATTCCATCCTGCCGGAAGACCATCTCGACCAGGTCGCGGCTATCGCCAGCGCATTATTCGGAGGGCGGTCGCCGCCATGGGGAGTCCTCGATCCGCACCGTCGGATCGTCCTGCGGTTTCGCCGGACCCTCCTGCGGTTTCGCCGGATCGTCCTGTGGTTTCGCCGGACCCTCCTGCGGCTTCGCCGGACCCTCCTGTGGTTTCGCCGGACCCTCCTGCGGCTTCGCCGGACCCTCCTGCGGCTTCGACAGATCGGGCTGCGGCCTCGACACATCGGGTTGCGCCTGTGCCAGATCGGGTTGCGGCTTCCGCAGATCGTCCTGTGGCTTTACCAGATCGGGCCGCTGAGATGCCGGCGCTGCCTGGGGACTTGCCGACCAGTCCGGTGGTGCGCCCGCCGGGCGCACGACCTGCGTCGGTGCCTGATCACTTCCCGGATAGGCAGAACCTGCCTGCGGGTACGGCGCCGGCGCACCACCTGACGGACCGTGCTGCGGATACGGTGCCGGTGCCCCAGCCGAGGGACCGTACTGCGGATAGGCCGGCGGCGCGGGCGGGTAGGGCGTCGGGCCTTGCTGGACCGCCGATCCCGGCGAATACCCTGGTCCGGGCGGAGGTGCGGCGGGGTACGGGTACCTGGCCACCGGTGGTACGTACGCGGCCGCCGGGTCGTAGTTCAACCAGCGCGTCGTCGACGGTACGAGGGCGAGGATCGCGGTGGCGATCGGGAAGACCAGCCCGATCAGACCGCTGATACCACCGCCGATCGTTGCCGCGCCACCGCCCGAGGTGGTGTAGCGCAGGGTCACCACGGACCCCGCGATCCCGGCTATCACGACGACCGCACACCCCGCCACGACCAGCACCCTGCCGAGCGGCTTCCTGACGAACATCATGACCGCGCCGACACCGAGCAGAATCGCCGCGATCACCGCGATCACACCGGTCACCACCGAATAGGGCTTGAACCAGTGCTGCGCGAACAGGCCGGTCGAGTCGTAGTCGGCGAGATCGGTAACCACATCGGTGACGCCGAGCACGATGCTCATACCCCCGCCGAGCAATTGGCTCACACTGCCGAGGCTGGCCAACACTCCGGCGGTGATCGCGGTGCCGCCGCCGGGCGCGGGCGCCGGTACAGCGACCGGCGGATAAGGCTCATATTGCGGATAACTCATCGGACCCCCTTAGAGCTCCGGAAAAGCCTGGACGCACCTGCCTCGACAGAATAGAGGACATGCCGATCTCACGCGTGTCACGCACGGTCGCACGCACGTCCTTATGATCAGGGGCTAATACTCGATGCTGGCCCGGACCAGCCGTAGGACCAGAGGACTGATGACCGGCTTCCTGCTACGACGCGCGTTCAATTATGTCGTGCTGTTGCTGCTGGCTTCGTTCCTGACGTTCAGTCTGGCGTCGCTGACGTTCACGCCGCTGGACAGTCTCGAACAGCGCAATCCACGTCCGCCGCAGGCGGTGATCGATGCCAAGGCCGAACAGCTGCATCTCAACGAACCGATTCCGCAACGCTATATCAGCTGGCTGAAGGGCATCCCGAAGGGTGATTTCGGCGAGACGCTGGCCGGTCAGCCGGTCAGCGAGGAGCTGCCGCGCCGGGTCCTGGTGAGTCTGCGGCTGCTGATCATCGGTTCGATCGTCGGCACGGTGCTCGGGGTATTGATCGGCGCGGCCGGGGCGATCCGGCAATACAAATTCAGTGATTACTTCACCACGGTCGTCTCGCTGCTGGTGCTCAGCACGCCGGTGTTCCTGCTCGCCACCTTGTTGAAATACGGTGCGCTGGAAGTGAATACGATGACCGGATCGCAGATCTTCCTCTATACCGGCGAGACGTCGGCGAACAAGGTCAACGGCTTCTTCCCGCAATTGGTCGACCGCCTGCAGCATCTGGTGCTGCCCACCGCCACTCTCGCACTCGGCGCGATGGCCGGTTACAGCCGCTATCAGCGCAACGCCATGCTCGACGTGCTGCAAAGCGATTTCATCCGCACCGCCCGCGCCAAGGGCCTGACCCGCAACAAAGCGCTGTACAAGCACGGCCTGCGGACCGCGCTGATCCCGATGGCGACGCTGTTCGCCTACGGCCTCGGCAGTTTGATCACCGGCGCGACCTTCACCGAGAAGATCTTCGGCTGGCACGGCGTCGGGGAATGGCTGGTCAACTCGATCAATGCCCAGGACCTCTACGTTGTCGTCACGGTGACGGCATTCGCCGGTCTGGTGGTGCTGGTGTCGGGCCTGCTGTCCGATGTCGTGTACGCGATCCTCGACCCCAGGGTGCGTGTGGGATGACGGAAGCCGAAATCATTGTCCAGGGCGCGCCGGAGGTCGCCGCCGCCGCGGGTCGGCGCAGGCTCGTGCTGCGGCGCTTCCTGCGCAATAAGGCCGCCGTCGCGGGTGTGCTCGTGCTGCTGACGCTGGTGGTGGCCGCCTATGTGGTGCCGTACTTCTGGAGCTGGGACTATCAGCAACTCGACGGCACGGCGCTGCGCAAACCGCCGTCGGCCGAGCATCCGTTCGGCACCGACGCCATCGGCCACGACGTATTCGCCCAGACCCTGCGCGGCATGCAGAAGTCACTGATCATCGGCTTCTGCGTCGCCATTATCAGCACCACCATCGCGGCGCTGACCGGTTCGATCGCCGGACTCATCGGCGGTTTCACCGATAGGGCCATCATGTGGCTGGTCGACCTGCTGCTGGTGGTGCCGAGCTTCATCATCGTCGCGCTGTTCGCACCGAAGACGAAGGGCAGCGGCTCCATCCTGCTGCTGATCCTGCTGCTGAGCGTCTTCGGCTGGATGATCAGCGCGCGCATCGTGCGCGGTCTGACCATGAGCCTGCGTGAACGCGAATTCGTCAAGGCCGCACGGTATATGGGCGCGCCGACCAGGACGGTGATCATGAGCCATATCCTGCCGAATATCGCATCGATCCTGATCATCGACACCACGCTGTCGGTGGGTGCGTCGATCATGGCCGAAACCGGTTTGAGCTACCTCGGATTCGGCGTGCAGTCGCCGGATGTCTCGCTCGGCACGCTCATCGCCTCGGGTACCGCGTCGGCGCTCACCTTCCCCTGGCTGTTCATGTTCGCCGGTGGGCTGCTGATCGTCATCGTGCTGTCGGCGAATCTGGTCGGTGACGGATTGCGTGACGCGTTCGATCCCAGTGCCAAACGGGCTCGCGCACGGAAGAAGCCTGGGTCGGAAAAGAAGGTAGGGGCATGACGGGCCCAGCGGATAAGGCCGCCATCGAAAAGAGCTCCACCGCACCGCTGTTGGAGGTCACCGATCTGCGGGTCTCCTTCCCCAGCGAGGAGGGCCGCATCGACGCGGTGCGCGGGGTGAACTACACCGTCTCCGATGGTGAAGTACTCGCCATCGTCGGCGAATCCGGTTCCGGTAAATCGGTTTCCTCGCTCGCGGTGATCGGACTGCTGCCGGAGCAGGCGCGGATCAACGGCTCCATCCGGTTGCGCGGTCGCGAACTGCTCGGGCTCGGCGATCGCCAATTGTCCAAGCTGCGTGGACGTTCCATCAGCATGGTGTTCCAGGACCCGCTCTCCGCGCTGACCCCGGTGTATCGGGTCGGCGATCAGGTCGCCGAAGCCCTGCTCGCACATACCGATATGACCAGCAAGCAGGCCTCGGCACGGGCGGTGGAGCTGCTGGATCTGGTGGGCATTCCGGATCCGGCGTTGCGCGCCAAGGCATTTCCGCACGAATTCTCCGGCGGCATGCGCCAGCGTGTGGTCATCGCCATGGCCATCGCGAACGATCCCGCGCTGATCATCTGTGACGAGCCGACCACCGCACTCGACGTGACGGTGCAGAAGCAGATCCTGAATCTGCTGCGCAAGGCGCGCGACATCACCGGCGCCGGCGTCATCATGATCACCCACGACATGGGCATAGCCGCCACGCTCGCCGACCGGGTGGCGGTGATGTACGCCGGGAAGATCGTCGAAACCGCCCCCGCGGCAGAGCTTTTCGCCGCACCGCGGATGCCGTACACGGTCGGTCTGCTCGGCTCCATTCCACGCATGGACGGGCCCCCGCGCAGCCCGCTGATCCCGATCGTCGGCGCGCCACCGGCCATGCACGCGCTGCCGCCGGGCTGCTCCTTCGCGCCGCGCTGCCCGATCTCGATCGATGACTGCCGCGCCGCCGAACCGCCCTTGGAGAAGACCGGCCCCGGCCATTCGGCCGCCTGCATCCGCACCGCGGAGGTCACCTCCGCCGATCTGTTCGCGGCCTACCGCCAGGAGATTGCGGAGCCGAGCGCCGAGGCCGAGACCGATGAGCGGGTGGTGCTGCGGGTCTCGGACCTGGTGAAGACCTATCCGATCACCTCGGGGGTGGTGTTCAAGCGCCGCAAGGGCGAGGTCCGCGCGGTCGACGGCATCAGCTTCGAGGTGCGCGCCGGGCGCACATTGGCGCTGGTCGGCGAGTCGGGTTCGGGAAAATCGACCACACTCACCCAGATTCTCGAGCTGGTCGAGCCGCAAGAGGGCACCATCGAGATCATGGGCAGCGATATCGCGACCCTGAACTCGGCGCGCAAACGCGAGATCCGCCGGAAGATGCAGATCGTCTTCCAAGATCCGACGGCCGCACTGGACCCGCGGCTGCCGATCTTCGACGTGCTCGCCGAACCCATGCGCATCGACGGCCGACCCCGGGCCGAAATCGCCAAGCGGATACCGGCACTGCTCGAACAGGTCGGTCTGCGGCCCGAACACGCCGACCGCTATCCCGCCGACTTTTCCGGCGGCCAGAAGCAGCGCATCAGCATCGCCCGCGCGCTGGCGCTGGATCCGGAGATTCTCGTCCTCGACGAACCGGTGTCGTCGCTGGATGTGTCGATCCAGGCCGGTGTGCTGAACCTGCTGCGCAACCTGCAGATCGAACACGGTCTGTCCTATCTGTTCGTCTCGCACGATCTTTCGGTGGTCCGCAATCTGGCCCACGATATCGCGGTGATGTATCGCGGGAAGATCGTCGAGGCCGGGCCCGCCGAGCAGATCTTCGACCGTCCGACCAACGACTACACCCGGGCGTTGATCGATGCGGTCCCGGTGCCGATCGTCAGCCGATAGAGGGAGAGCGCGATGCCATCGAGAACCCGAACCGGCCGGATGCGGTGGGCGGTACCGGTGGTCGCGCTCGGGCTGATCGCGGCGGGCTGTGGTTCGGGCGCCGATTCGACGACGGGGCTGTCGGACACACTGGGCACAACCAACGACATCAACCCGAAGAGCGTGGACGACGTGCGCGAGGGTGGAAATCTGCGCCTCGCGACAACGTCGTACCCGGCCAACTGGAACACCCTGTCCAATGACGGCAATGACGGCGAGATAGCCGATATCGAACGACCGATGATGCCGCGCTCGTTCGCCACCGACGCCGCCGGCGAATTGTCGATCAATAAGGACTACTTCACCGATATCGCGCTGACCAGCACCGACCCCCAGGTGGTCACCTACACGATCAACCCGAAGGCGGTGTGGTCCGACGGCAATCCGATCACCTGGGAAGACATCAGATCCGAGGCGAACGCGCTCAGCGGCAAGGACAAGCGCTTCCTGATCGCCATCACCAACGGCTTCGAATTCGTGGACAAGGTCGAGCGCGGTGTGGACGACCGCCAAGCCGTCCTGACCTTCAGCCGTCCCTATGCCGAATGGCGCGGCCAATTCGCGGGCAATGCCTCGCTGTTCCCGAAATCGGTTACCGCCGACCCCGATTCGTTCAATAACAGCCTCGCCAATGCGATGGGACCCAGCGCCGGACCGTTCCAGGTCGTCGCCACGGACCGAGCGCAGGGCCGAATCGTATTGGGCCACAATCCGAAATGGTGGGGTAATAAGCCCAAGCTCGACACCATCACCTACAGCGTGCTCGATCACTCCGCCTGGACGACGGCGCTGCAGAACAACGAACTCGACTTGGTGCAGCTGACCACCGTCGACGACGTACAGACGGTGCGAAATACCGGAGGGCTGGCGGTTCGCCGCGCGCCGGGTAATCGGTGGCGGCACATCACCTTCAACGGCGCACCGGGGTCCATCCTTTCCGATCCCAAGGTGCGCGTGGCCATTTCGAAGGCCATCGATCGGCAGGCGATCGTCACCGCGATCCAGAACGGACTCGTCGAGCATCCGAAACCGCTGAACAATCACATTTTCCTGCAGGGTCAGGCGGGCTACCAGGACAACAGTCTCGGCTTCGACCCGACGGCGGCCGCGCGCGAACTCGACGCGGCTGGGTGGAAACTCAACGGCGACGTCCGGGAGAAGGACGGGCGCAAGCTCGTCATCCGCGATGTCATGTACAACGATCCGATCTGGGTGCAGATCGCGCAGATCATTCAGCAGAACCTCGCCAAGATCGGCGTTGGGCTGACCATCGACACCAAGCCCGGCGCCGGGTACTTCACCGATGTCATCCAGCCCGGCGATTTCGACGCCGCCCAGTTCATCTGGGTGGGTGATGCGTTCGCGTTCGCCAGTATTCGACAGGCGTACTACTACGACCCGAACGACCTGCAGGGCAATTACGCCCGCGTCGGCTCACCGGAGCTCAATGCCCTGATCGATCGCACCCTCTCGGAGCTGGATCCGAAGAAGGCGCTCGAATTGGCCAATGAGGTGGACCGCAAGGTCTTCGAGGAGGGTCATTCACTGCCACTCATGCAGAGCGACGGCAGCTTCGGCGTCCGCGCCGATCTCGCCAATATCGGTTCGCCCGGCCTCGCGTCCTACGACTACACCAAGATCGGATTCGTGAAATGACAACAGCACGTATCGCCCGGCGGCGCCGGGTGGGAATTCGGGTCGCGGCACCCGCCGTCGCCATCGCGCTGATCTTGTCCGGGTGTGGGTCGAACGACCTCGAGACCAGCAGCAGTTCGCTGACCAGCTCCAATGACATCAATCCGAAGGAAAGGGGCGAGCTGCGCGAGGGCGGGAATCTGCGTCTGGCACTGACGAATTTCCCGGCGACCTTCAATTCGTCGCATATCGACTCCGATGGTGAGGTCTCCGATCTGGTCGCGTGGACGCTGCCCGGAACCATCAAATCGAATGCGGCGGGCGAGATCACCACCGACACCAACTTCTTCACCGAAGTCAAACTCACCGATACCAGCCCCCAGACGATCGTCTACACCATCAACCCCAAGGCCGTCTGGACCGACGGAACCCCCATCACCTGGGAAGACCTGCGGTCGCAGTGGTACGCACTCAGCGGGCGCGACAACGCATTCCAGGTGAAGGCGACCCAGGGTTATGCCCAGGTGGACCGGGTCGAGCGCGGCGCGGACGATCGGCAGGCGATCGTCACCTTCGGCCAGCACTACGCGGAATGGCAGGGACTGTTCGACATCATCTATCCGAAGGCGTCGACGGCGACCCCGCAGGCCTTCGATGCCGTCGACCGCAATGGTCTCGCGGTGTCGGCCGGACCATTCGTGATCACCTCGATCGACAAGGCACAGCAGCGAATCGTGCTCGGCCGCAACCCGAAGTGGTGGGGTGAAACCCCGAAGCTGGATACGGTCACCTACAGCGTGCTCGACTATTCGGCCCGGCTCAACGCCCTGCAGAACAACGAACTGGATGCCGCGACCGTATCCGGTCTGGATGAGGTGAAGACGGCCTCGAACGCACCCGGGATCAAGGTGCGCCGGGCCCCGGCCCCGCGCTTCTCGCACTTCACCTTCAACGGTGCCCCCGGCTCGATCCTCGAGGATCCGAAACTGCGCGTGGCCATTTCGAAGGGCATTGATCGGCAGGCCATCGCGACCGCCAGCCAGCAGGGGGTGGTGACCGATCCCAAGCCGCTGAACAACCACATATTCGTGGCGGGTCAGAAGGGCTACCAGGACAACGCGGCATCGGTCGCCTACAACCCCGAACAGGCCGCCAAGGAACTCGATGACCTCGGGTGGAAGCTCAACGGCGACGTCCGCGAAAAGGACGGCCGCAAGCTCGAAATCCGCGACGTGATGTACCAGCAGGAACTCTGGATCCAGGTCGCCCAGATCGCGCAGCAGAATCTGGCGAAGATCGGCGTCAAGCTGATCATCCAGACCTACCCGGGCAATGGTCTTTTCACGGATGTGGTCGACCCGGGCAACTTCGATATCGTCCAGTTCAGCTGGACCGGTGGCATTCTCCCGCTCGGCGCACTGCCGCAGATCTACGCCTACAACCCGGCCCACCCGCTCAGCAACAAGGGCAAGATCGGTTCGCCGGAACTGAACGCGCTGATCGAACAGACCATTGCCGAACTGGATCCCGAGAAGGCCATCCAACTGGCGAACCAGTGCGACAAGATGATCTTCGACGAGGGCTTCTCCCTGCCCATCACGCAATCGCCCGGCACCATCGCCGTGCGTGAGGGGCTGGCCAACTACGGTGCGTTCGGTCTGGCTTCGCCGGACTACACCACGATCGGATTCGTGAAGTGAGGGTTCCCGCAATGACTTCCGCACGCTTTGCCCGGTTCGCCGTCCCTGTTGTCGCGCTGGGCCTGATCGCGACCGGTTGCTCCGATAACAGCATCACCCCGGGCACGGTCGATATCGGTAGCACAAACGACATCAACCAGAAGGATCGCAGCGAGTTGCGCGACGGCGGGAATCTGCGCCTGGCGATCACCAACTTCCCGGAGAACTTCAACTATCTGCATATCGACGGCACCACCGACACCACGGCCACGGTGATCAATCCGACGATGCCGTCCCCTTGGGTGAGCAATGCGGCGGGCGAACTCACCGTCGATCACAATTACTTCACCGACATCAAGCTGACGAATACCAGCCCCCAGCAGGTCACCTACACGATCAACCCGAAGGCCGTATGGTCCGACGGCACCCCGATCACCTGGGAGGACCTGCGATCGGAGGCGGCCGCGCTGAGCACCAAGGATCCCGGCTTCCTCATCTCCTCACCCAGCGGCTTCGACCGGGTCGAGAAGGTCGAACGAGGCGAGGACGACCGGCAGGCTATCGTCACCTTCAATAAGCCGTATGCCGAATGGCAGGGTCAATTCAGTCCGCTGTATCCGAAGTCTGTCACCGCCACCCCGGATGCGTTCAGCAACGCCGACCACGACACACTCCCGGTCAGCTCGGGTCCGTTCATGCTCACCAACATCGATCGCGCGCAGAACCGGATCACGCTGGGCCGCAATCCGAAATGGTGGGGCGATACTCCGAAGCTGGACACGATCACGCTCAGCGTGCTCGACGATTCCGCAGTGCTGCCCGGGATCCAGAACAACGAGATCGACTATGCCTATATGTCCGGCATCGAGAATGTGACCGGCGCGCGGAACTCGAAGAACGTGGTGGTGCGGCGCACGCCCGAGCCCAGTTGGTCGCATCTGACCTTCAATGGCGGCAAGGGCGCCCTGCTCGAGGATCCGCAACTGCGCATTGCCATTTCGAAGGCAATCGATCGGCAGGCACTGGTGACCGCCGCCCAGAACGGTGTCGTCGAAAATCCGACGCCGCTGAACAACCACATCTACATGAAGGGCCAGAAGGGCTACCAGGACAATTCGGCGCCCATCGCCTACGACCCCGCCGAGGCGGCGCGGATGCTCGACGCGCTCGGGTGGAAGCTCAATGGCGATGTCCGCGAAAAGGATGGCCGAAAGCTGGAACTGCGCGATGTGATGTACCAGCAGGAGGCCTGGGTGCAGACCGCGCAGATCGTGCAGCAGAACCTGGCGAAGATCGGGGTGAAGCTGACCATCCAAACCGTACCCGGCCAAGGCTTGTTCAAGGATGTGATCGATCCGGGGAACTTCGACATCGCCCAATTCAGCTGGGGTGGTGGCGTTTTGCCGCTCGGGGTGCTGCCTCAGGTCTACGCATATGACCCGAACAACCCGAACAGTCAGGGGAGCAATAAGGCCCGCATCGGATCCGCGGAACTGAATGCGCTGATCGAGCAGACCATTGCCGAACTGGATCCGGCGAAGGCCATCGAACTGGCGAACAAATGCGATCAAATGATCTTCGCCGAGGGCTATTCGGTGCCGCTGCAGCAGGCCTCGGGCACCTATGCCGTCCGCGATAACCTCGCCAACTACGGCGCCTTCGGCCTCGCCTCCCCCGACTACACCAAAGTCGGCTTCCTGAAGTGAAATTCGGACCGGGCCACCCGCTGGCCTACCCGGTCACCGTGACGATCGGCGCCCTGGCTGTCTGCCTGGTCTGGGCGCCGTTCGGCAATCTGGACCAAGTCGCGGCCCTGGCGACGGTGGCGCTGGGCATTGTGGGCTATACGGGTTTTCAGCTCGCAATGGCGCTGGGCCACCTGCCGAATGGATTGGCGAGCACTGTCGACAATCCAGCGCGCCCGCCTCGCGCGGACGGCAGCGGGCAACAGAGCAGCCGCCGCGCCGAAGCCGCCGATAGCGGCGACCAGCCGAGCAGCACCGGCAGGGCCAACGGCGAAGTACCACGCACCGTGGAGATCAAACGGGTCCGGCAACAGCATCGACTCGTCAGCCGCAGCTGGCTCGAGATCACCGAGAACTACCGAACCCGCTGGCTGCCGGTGTTTTTCGATCCCGCACTGCTCGGCATGACCGAGACCGAAGCCGAGGTGACCGCTCGATCCGTCGACACCGCCAGCCTGCACTTCTATCCATCCGGGAAGGCTCGCAACTCCGAACCGCCGGGCCGCCTGATCGACAACCCCTCGCGCCCCGACCCCGATGCCCTGGTCCTCGCAACGGATTCGGCCCGTTTTCGTCGTCGCCTCCTGCTCGACGCCCAGTCCACCGTCGCCGCCCCCTTCGTGGCCCTGATGTGGGTCTACGTAGCCGCAGGCGGTTTCACCGCCTTCCTGGCGGCAACTTCGGTAGCCGCTGCCACCACCATCTGGCTGGCCGCCATACGCGGGTCCGACCCTAGTTGACCTCGCGATCCCATGGTCCCTCGCGACAGGCCACGCACGCCCTTGCCAGAGTGCGGTTGATCCCTGCCGCCATACGCGTTTTCGAGCCAGCTGACCTCGCGCTCACATAGTCCCGCGCGACAGGCCACCCACGCCCTTGCCAAAGTGCGGTTGATCCCTGCCGCCATACGCGGGTCCGGCCCAGCTGACCTCACGCTCGCACAGTCCCTCGCGACAGGCGGAATCCCGGCGGCAGTCCGGCGGCATCGAGTTCGCCCTCCGCCGCCCGCGCCCCTGTCGGGATGCGGTTGATCCCTGTAAGCCGCCATACGCCGGGTCCGACGCAACTGACCTCGCGATTTCATGGTTCGAACTGGTCTGACCACTTGACCTCCTTACCTTTCTGGAGGACAGTGAGGGCATGGCGTTGCAACCAGTGGTCAAGCGGTCGGTGTCCGGGGACGTGTTCGAGCAGATCGCGGCGGACGTGCTCAGTGGGGAGTTGGCTCCCGGCGCGACGCTGCCCAGCGAGCGGCAGTTGGCGGAGGCGTTGGGAGTTTCGCGGCCCGCGGTGCGGGAGGCGCTGCAGCGGTTGGCGGCGGCCGGGCTGGTGGCGGTGCGACAGGGGGATGCGACGACCGTGCTGGATTATCGGCGCGGGGCCGGGCTGGAGGTGCTGCCGCGGTTGCTGGTCCAGGCCGGTGAGCTGGAGCCGAAGGTCGCGCGCAGCATTCTGGAGGCACGGCTGCACAACGGACCCAAGGTGGCCGAACTCGCGGCGATCCGGCTCGGGCAGACCGACTCCGCTACCGTGCGCGCGGTCTTGGATCGCACCGTCGAAGCGCTTGCCGCCGAACAGGATCCGATCGCACAGCAGCGCCATGCGATGGAGTTCTGGGATCACATCGTCGACGCGGCCGACTCCATCGTCTTCCGGCTGATGTTCAACATGCTGCGCGGCGCCTACGAACCCGCGCTCGCGGCGCTGGCCCCGATCATGTCCGCCGAGGTGGGCAATGTCGAGGCCTACCGCGAGCTGGCCGCCGCCGTTGTGGCGGGTCGGCCGAAGCAGGCCGCAACCACGGCCCGGGCACTACTCGAACCGGCGACCACCGCCCTGATCGAAGTATTGGGAGGGCACTGACCGCATCCATCGCCGCCGCCGCTCGGCGTCGGCAATCCGGATCACCCGCAGCGGTTCCGGAACAACTTTCGCCCGGTGCGCCACGGCACCGACCAGCTCCACCAAGGAACGATCATGACGAAATCCCAGTCATCCAGCAAGGATTCGGCGAGCGCCCGCGTCCGTCAGGACGAACGGCCCCTGCGCCGCGGCCTCACCCTCGGCGGCGCCTTTCGCGAATTCATTCGGCACCCCTCGCCCTGGCTGATCGGCACCACCCTGGTGGCGGCGCTGGTCGCCCGAATCATCGTTGGCGACTGGCAATTGACCGATGCGCTGGTGCCCGCGGTGATGCTCGCGTTCTTCCCGGTCTTCGAGTGGATCGTGCACGTCACGGTGTTGCACTGGCGCCCGCGGCAACTCGGCCCGATCCCGATCGATAGCGAGCTCGCCCGCAAACACCGTGAGCACCACGTGGATCCGCGCAATATCCCGCTGATCTTCATCCCGACCAAGACGCTCTCGGTACTTGTCGTCGTCCTGATCGCCCTGGCGACCCTGGCCTTCCCCCGCCTCGGCCTCGGCCTGACCTTCCTGCTGATGATCACCCTGCTCGGCCTCGGCTACGAGTGGACCCACTACCTCATCCACACCGACTACAAGCCGAAAGGCTCGCTCTACCGGGCAGTTTGGCGCAACCACCGCCACCACCACTACAAGAACGAGCACTACTGGTTCACCGTCACCACCTCCGGCACCGCCGACCGCCTCCTCCGCACCTATCCGGACCCCTCGACCACCGAAACCTCCCCCACCGCCCGCCACCTCCACTCCGCCTGAGGGGGTCGGCCGATCAGGTGGAACTGGTGGCGGCATCGGCCGAGAAGCCTCCGCCACTAGTTCCACGTGATCAACTGTCCAGTAGCGCATCTCGGACGGAACGCAGCGGCCGCGGAGTACGGAGCAGATCGCCACGGTGTCTAGGCGCCGACGTCGGTAAATCGCCCTTGTCCCACGGCATCCTTTGACTACAGAGGCTCTGGCGGTGGCGGTGTCAGGTCGGGGCGAGCAGGCGGTGTGCGATCGATCGGGCGCGGGCGGCGGCGGCCGGGGAGCTCTCGCGGACGGCGGTGACGATCGCGCCGTCGACGAGCAGGGCGAACTCGGCGGCCAGTTCCGTGGCGTCGGAGCGGCCGGCGGCGGTGAGGACTTCGGTTAAGTAGTCGATGACGCGACGCTTGTGCCGGTCGGCCGCATGGTGCGCGGCGGAGTCCGGATCGGCCACTTCGACCATCGTGTTGATGAAGGCGCACCCGCGGAAGTCCTTGCGGGCGAAGCGTTCCAATAGTGCGTCGAAGACCGCCAGCGGACGGTCCGCCGGATCGCTCGCCTTCGCCTCGACCGACTCCCGCAACCACGCCAGCCAGCGGCGATCGCGATCCTCGAG
Organism: Nocardia nepalensis; assembly: GCF_048910785.1. Taxonomy (NCBI): domain Bacteria; kingdom Bacillati; phylum Actinomycetota; class Actinomycetes; order Mycobacteriales; family Nocardiaceae; genus Nocardia; species Nocardia nepalensis. The sequence continues at coordinate 284,781 of NZ_JBKBET010000003.1, forward strand.
CACCGCGACGACAAGATCGTCCTTGCTCGCGAAGTGGCGGTAGAAGGAGGCCCGCCCGACGCCGGACTCCTGCAGCAGCCGGTCTACGCCGACCGCCCGGATGCCCTCGGCGTAGAAGAGTTCCTCGGCGGTGGTGAGTAATCGCTGCTTGGCCTGGGTTGCCATGCCAACACGCTACCAGAACGGCACCGATCGGTACCATCCGACTTGACGTATTCGGAACCGATCAGTACCGTTCCAATTCGGCACCGATCGGTACCATTACGTTCGAGTTTGGGAGTCACGATGTCTCGGCTACCGCTTGTGTCCATCGAAACCGCCGACGCCGAGCAGGCCGATCTGCTCACCGAGGTGCAGCGCCAGCTGGGCCGGGTTCCGAATCTCTATGCCGCCATGGCGAACAGCCCCGCGACACTGCGCGGGTACCTGACCATGCGCGACGCACTGACCCGCGGAAAGCTCTCCGCCCGCGTCCGCGAGCAACTTGCGCTGCTGGTCGCGAGCGAAAACGGTTGCGATTACTGCGTTGCCGCACACAGCATGCGGGCGGGTCGGATGGGTTTCACCGAGGAGGCGATCGCGGCCACCCGCGCGGCGCATGCCGAGGATCCACACGCGGACGCGGTGCTGCAAATCGCCCGTGAGGTGTTGCGGTCGCGCGGTCGCGTCGACGACCACGTCATCGCCTCGGCCCGCGAACGGGGCGTGAGCGATGCCGAGTTGAGCGAGGTCGTCGGCCATATCGCGCTGAATGTCCTGTCGAACTACTTCAATCACGTCGCCCGGCCGGAACTGGACTTCCCACCGGCCGCACCCACGGAAGGCACTCGGATGACCGCGAAATGGCGCAAGGCCACCAAAGTCGCTCTGGTAGAGGGCTATTCACTGCTCGACCGGGACGGAGCGCAGGTACGCGAGATCAATGATGCCGAGGTGTCGATCGAAGGCGGATTCCTGCACGTCAAGGTCTCGGATACGGCGCAGGTGCAGGTGGTATCGGCACCGGCGGTGGCCGTGGTCACCTACCGCGGCGAATCCTGACCATCCACCACCACTTTCATACGACCATCGCGAGCCCGGCCGGGTGATCATTCGATCCCCCAGCCGGGCTCTCGGCATATCAGGGCGTTATGCGCTCATACCCTCACGGGGTAGCCCTACAGGCTTGACAATGTACCCTAGGGGGGTATGGTAGATCCCAGTTCGACGGCACCGGCCGTCGTCGCCAGAAGGAGAGCAGATGAGCACCGCAGCCACCACCGCCACTGTCACCGTCACGGGTATGACCTGCGGCTGCTGCGTCAACTCGGTCAGCAAGGAGGTCGGCGCGATCGACGGCGTCACCGGCGTGGACATCGACCTCGCCAGCGGCACGGTGACCGTCGGCAGCGCGAAGGCGGTAGAACTCGGCGCAATCGCCGCCGCCGTCGACAAGGCCGGATACCGGCTCGCCGAGTAACCACACCAGAACGGAGCATCCCCCGATGAACGCGTCCAGCAAGTTCGCCGGCTACGCCCTCGGTCTCGCGGCGGTTTTCGGTATCGCGCTCGCCATCGGCGCTACCGTCGGGCCGGAACCCGGCGAGTCCGCGCACGATTCGAAGGCACATGGGGCCATGGACGAGCCGAAGTCCGACGAGGTGCCCGCGGGACTCATGGCCAGCGAAAACGGATACACCCTGCGCCTGGACACCCCGCAGACCACCGCCGCGGCGAACGTGCCCCTGCGCTTGCGCATCCTGAATCGCGACGGCGCACCGGTCACCAGCTACGTCCGCAGCCACGACAAGGATCTGCACCTCATCGTGGTCCGCCGCGATATGGCTGTCTTCCAGCACGTGCACCCGACGCTCGATCAGGCCGGAACCTGGAGCGTGCCACTGGATCTCACCCGCGCCGGGGACTACCGCGTCTTCGCCGACTTCACCCCCGAAGGCGGCAAGAACATGACCCTCGGCGCCGACCTGCGGGTCGCTGGCAACTACGACGCCCAGGCGCTACCCGCACCGTCGACCATCGCGAAGGTCGGCGAGTACACCGTCACGCTGGACGGCACGGTCACCCCGGGCCAGCCGTCGAAGGTCGTGCTCTCGGTCGCCCGCAATGGCAAACCGGTCACCGATCTGCAGCCCTACCTGGCGGCCTACGGTCACCTGGTGGCCTTGCGCGCCGCCGACCTCGGCTACCTGCACGTCCACCCCGACGGCAGCCCCGGCGACGGTGTGACCCCGGCCGGACCCGGCATTACCTTCTACGTCGACGCGCCGAGCGCCGGTGACTATCGGCTCTTCCTCGATTTCCAGCACGAAGGCGTGGTCCGCACCGCCGAATTCACCCTCTCGGTCACCGACTCCGCAGCCGCGGCACGACCCGCCGCGGAACCTACCGGACACGGCCACTGATCACTACTTCACTACCCTGAGTCGCACAGAACGGAGCACACGATGACCACCGCGACACAACCATCCGCCGGACAGGTCGAATTGGTGATCGGTGGCATGACGTGCGCGTCCTGCGCCAATCGCATCGAGAAGAAGCTGAACAGGCTCGACGGCGTCACCGCGACGGTCAACTACGCGACGGAGAAGGCGCGGGTCGATTTCAGCGGTGATATCTCACCGGAGCAGCTGATCGCCACAGTCGAGCAGGCCGGTTACACCGCCGCACTGCCCGCCCCGAAGATCGAGGAACCCGCGGAAACCGCCGCGGACGAGGATCCGACGGCCGCGCTGCGGACCCGCCTGCTGGTCTCGCTGGTGCTGACGGTTCCGGTCGTGGCGATGGCGATGGTGCCCGCGCTGCAGTTCACCAATTGGCAGTGGCTGTCGCTGACGCTGGCCGCGCCGGTCGTGGTGTGGGGTGCGCTGCCCTTCCACCGGGCCGCGTGGACCAACCTGCGCCACGGCACCGCCACCATGGACACCCTGGTGTCGATGGGAACCCTCGCGGCATTGGGCTGGTCGCTGTACGCGCTGTTCTGGGGCACCGCCGGAATGCCGGGCATGACGCATCCATTCGAGTTCACCATCTCGCGGATGGACGGCACCGGCAGCATCTACCTGGAGGCCGCCGCCGGGGTCACCACGTTCATCCTGGCCGGACGCTTCTTCGAGGCTCGCTCCAAGCGGCGGGCGGGTGCGGCGCTGCGGGCGCTGCTAGAGCTCGGCGCCAAGGAGGTTTCGGTGCTGCGCGGCACAGGGGGACGGCAGCCGACGGAGTCGGCGGGGTGGGTAGGCACAGCTGAGCAGCGAATCCCGGTCGAGCAGTTGGTCGTCGGTGACCTGTTCGTGGTGCGGCCCGGCGAGAAGATCGCCACCGACGGTGTGGTCGTCGAGGGTTCCTCGGCGGTCGACGCCTCGATGCTCACCGGTGAATCGGTGCCGGTCGAGGTCGGTCCCGAGGATGCGGTGGTCGGCGCGACGGTCAATGTCGGCGGGCGGATCGTGGTGCGCGCCAATCGGATCGGCTCCGATACCCAGCTGGCTCAGATGGCGCAGCTGGTCGAGGACGCGCAGACCGGTAAGGCGCAGGCACAGCGGTTGGCGGACCAGATCTCCGGGATCTTCGTGCCGATCGTGATAGCGCTGTCGATCGCGACGCTCGGATTCTGGCTCGGCACCGGCGGTTCGGTCGCCGCGGCCTTCACCGCCGCGGTCGCGGTGCTGATCATCGCCTGCCCGTGCGCGCTCGGTTTGGCCACCCCGACCGCATTGCTGGTCGGCACCGGTCGTGGTGCGCAGTTGGGCATTCTGATCAAGGGTCCGGAGGTGCTGGAGTCGACCCGTCGGGTGGACACCGTGGTGCTCGACAAGACCGGCACCGTCACCACCGGCAAGATGACCCTGCTCGATGTCGTCGCCGCGGCGGGCGAGGACACCGGCGAGGTGCTGGCGCTGGCCGGGGCGCTGGAGGATTCGTCGGAACACCCGATCGCCCAGGCGATCGCCAAGGGCGCGCGCGACAAGGTCGGCTCATTGCGGCCGGTGGAGGGCTTCGCGAATATCGAGGGCCTCGGCGTGCAGGGCGTGGTGGACGGACACGCGGTGATCGTCGGGCGCGCAAGGCTGCTCGCCGACTGGGCCCAGCAGCTGGACGCCGACCTGGAGCGGGCCATGCATGCGGCCGAAGCCGACGGCAAGACCGCAGTGGCGGTGGGCTGGGACGGTAAGGCGCGCGGTGTGCTGGTGGTCGCCGATGCGGTGAAACCCACTTCGGCCCAGGCGATTTCGCAGCTGAAAGCGCTCGGGCTCACTCCGATCATGCTGACCGGAGACAACACCGCGGCCGCGAAAGCCATTGCGGCACAGGTCGGTATCGACGAGGTGGTCGCCGAGGTGCTGCCCGCCGATAAGGTCGACACCGTCAAGCGGCTGCAGGCCGAGGGCAAGGTGGTCGCGATGGTCGGCGACGGCGTCAACGATGCCGCGGCCCTGGCCCAGGCCGACCTCGGCCTGGCAATGGGCACCGGCACCGATGTCGCCATCGAGGCCAGCGACCTGACCCTGGTCCGCGGTGACCTGCGCGCGGCCGCCGACGCGATCCGGCTGTCCCGCAAGACCTTGGGCACCATCAAGGGCAATCTGTTCTGGGCCTTCGCCTACAACGTGGCGGCGATCCCGCTCGCCATGGCCGGGCTGCTGAACCCGATGCTCGCCGGTGCCGCGATGGCCTTCTCCTCGGTCTTCGTGGTCAGCAACAGCCTGCGCCTGCGCAGCTTCCGCTCCACCGCGCAGTAGCAGCACACAGATGAGGCGGGACGGCAAGATGCCGTCCCACCTCGGTCTGCGATCCGACCGGCTATGACCTCACTGCAGAATGCCGGTGTTTCCCAAGGCCATCGCGGCACTTCCAGTTGCCCATGCGGCGGCGGCACTTCCGGTCGCGGCCAAAAGGGAGTCCCGACTTACGTCTCGCTATCGGGTGTGCCGAACCAATTGGAGAGCGCTTCTCGGAGGGCGGGTGCGGCGGTGTCGGTGGGTTCATCGATGGTTGCGGCCCAGGCGATGTGGGCGTCCGGGCGGATCAGTAGGGCATCGGCCGGTCGGTCGTCGGTTTTGGCGGTGCGGATCTCGATGCGAGGCTGCCAGTCTCGGGCCGCCTCGCGCAGGTCCGGGCGGTCGGCCAGGTCGAGGAGGATGGGCCGCGCGGTGTGCATGAGTTCCGCGACGCTGGTGATGCCCTGCTCGGTGTGCAGCGTGAGGTCGGGCGCGAAGGCGCCGGTCAAGGCGTGGCGGTCGGAGCCGGGCAGCGGGTAGCGGATGTCGGTGGCTGCGACGAGGGCTCCCAGGCGGCGCTGTGCCGACTCGTCGGTGAGCAGTTCCTGGAAGACTTCCCGAAGCGCTTCGGCCGCTGGGTCGTCTCCGCGCCGCAGTGCCACCTGGGCTCGGGTCTGTAGTCGGGCACGCGCCCCGGCGAAGTGGCGTTCGTCGTGATAGGTGTCCACCAGACCGGCCGGTGCCCAGCCATGGATGTCGGCGCCCAGCTTCCAGGCGAGGTTGACCGTGTCGAGCATGCCGACGTTGAGTGCCGTGCCGGTGGCGGGGAACAGGTGGGCCGCGTCACCCGCCAGCAGGATCCGCCCGTCGCGGTATCGCTCGACCTGCCGATCCTGAAAGACATAGCGCGACAACCGAGTCGGTTCCCCCAGCGGGAGATCCGCGCCGAGCACGCGGCGGATGCTGTCCTGGAGCTCGGTCAGGGTCATCGGCTCGTCATTGTCGTATTCGGTGGACTCGTCTTCGCTGGTTTGTAGGAACAGAACCCCGGACTGGGCCGCGAACGCGAACACACCACGATCGGTTCGCGTGTAACCCTTGCCGATTCTGCCTATCCCGGGCACGTCGAGGTCCCCGTTTTCCAGCACGGTCACCGAATCCGGCACGGTGACCTGGGCGAGCCGGTTGACCTCCGAATATGTGCTGCCGGGGAACGCGATGCCCACCATGTCGCGGACCCGGCTGCGTCCACCGTCGCAGCCGACCAGGTATCGGGCGCTCACCCGGTACGGACCGTCCGGGCCGCGCACGTCCGCGGTCACCGTGGCGTCGTCCTGGCTCACCCCGACCACCTCGTGTCCGCGGCGGATCTCGGCGCCGAGTTCACCAGCGTGTTCGTCGAGCACGCGCTCGATGGCCCGCTGTGGGATCGGCAGCGCATGCATCGGCGGATCCGCCAGCTGTGTCAGGTCCAGATACAGATTGCCGAAGGGGAATCGGGGCGGCGGGTAGGGGCCGGAGCTGGCCGCTTCGAATCGTTCCAGCAGCCCTCGGTAGCGCAGCAGATGCAGGATCCGCCCGCCGAGACCACTGGCCTTCGGGGTTTCTCGGGGCCGCGGCTGCCGCTCCAGCACCAGCGCTCGCACTCCGGCCAGCCGCAGTTCACCGGCCAGCATGAGGCCGGTCGGACCTGCGCCCACGATGATCACATCGGTTTCCACACGCATTGGCGCAACTCCCATTTCCGCAGTTTCTGACCTTCGGCCGAAGATTCTGCGGCACTACCCGGGTCTTGCCGCAAGCCCCCAGGTGCGCTATATGTTGAGAAGGGAAAGGGAGAAGTGCTCCTTTCCTTTTCTTTATGTCCGCTACGGACGGACAACCTCCTCATGAAGTGGCCGGTACGGCAGTTCGCCTGCGTCCACACGCCGGACGCTCTCAGCTGCCCCATGGTCCACCTCGCTGACGTCTGGTGATGGCACGACACAGCACAGTTCCGTCGAGCACTTCCTCGACGGCGCAGACCTCGGGGGTTTGCCGCCGCTCGGCCGCGAGCCACTACTCCCCGTCCATATAGATTGCCGCCCCACCCACTCCGGCTGCTCGCCGAGCGTAGTCAAACGGCGGCCGAATACAGCCTGGGCGGCCACCTCGACCACGTTCGACGGAACCCGGCCCCCAGGCTCGATACGGCAGGAGCTGTCTCGACGGGCGCTAGCGTCCGACGCCGATGGCGGTCAGCAGCACCAGCACCACCGTGGTGACCGCGAGCACCCCGTGACCGCCCACCACCGCGACCGGGAAATGACGTTCAGCGGGCTCGAGCGCCTCGATCGTGGCGCGGGCGCGATAGGTGGGCAGCCAGCGCAGCAGCATGAAGAACCCGAGCAGCGCCACCGGGATCAGCAAGGCGAACGCGATCCACGCGAGTGCGACTTTGTCCACAGCGAGGTAGACAATCCACACGACCAGCCCCGCGACAGCGAGCAGGAAGTGGCCGAACACGACCGGCACCGGGAGCAGGGTGGTGCCCGTTGGCCGCGTACCGCCTTTCGCGATCCAGGTGCCGAGCAGTACGAAACCGCCCACAGCGGTGAGCAACCAGAGGATCAGTGCCGCGATGCCCATGATGTCTCCTGAGGATGAGGATGGACGGGATTCAGCGTCGGTAGCCGATGGCCTGGGTGGTTTCATCGACCACCCGGACGCCGTAGTGGAAGACGAGCTTGCCGCCGAGATAACCCGAGACGGCCAACACCGCGAGGGTGACGATCGACAACACCAGCGGGCCCATTGGCACGGCGCCATGTGGTCCGCCGTCGGAACGCCGCCACCAGAAGTCGATCGCGAAGGCGACGGTCACCGCCAGATTCAGGCTCATGTGCACCAGGCCGGTGCGAAACGCCGAGGTGCCGGTCGGGATGGCAAACAGATCCAGGAAACCGACCGCGGCCGCGGCCAATGCGCCGAGCACACCGAGCGCGATGAGCCACTCCGAGCCACGGGCGAGGAACTGCGGGTCATCCACAACGTGCGAAGCAATGTCGAACACCACGCTCGCCACCCACGCCCCGATCGGCACCGTGACCAGAATCGGGTGGAACGGATGTCCGTACGGACCGGCCAGCATCGCGCTGACCGGGCGCTTGGCCTGCTGCATGTCACCGGTCACGACAACCTCCTGACGCCGTCTAATTGTGCCAAAAGCTATTGGTGTAATTAGCCGAGTAGGGCCATATTGCGCGGATACCCACTCGGTTTCGACCAACACAATTGGGCGTTATCGTGGTCGGGTGAGCAGCTATGCGGCGATCGGTGCCGTGGCCGCGCTAGCCGACGAGCTGCGGCACGGGATGTACTGGTACATCCGCCGCGCTCATCGCCCGATCACCCGCGATGAGGCCGCCGAGCAGGTGGGGATCTCGCGCAAGTTGGCCGCGTTCCACCTGGACAAGCTCGTCGCTGCCGGACTGCTGCGGGCACGCTACGAACACGTCGGCGACATCCGGCGGGTCGGGCGCGCGCCGAAGGTGTACGAGCCCGCCGACACCGAGGTGCGGATCAGCATCCCCGACCGCCGTCACGAAGTGCTTGCCGAGATTTTGATGGACGCGGTCCGCACCGAAACCGCCGGTGAGACGGCGCGCGAGGCGGCGATACGAGTCGCCGCCGACCGCGGTACCCGGCTCGGCCAGCACCTACGAGCGCGACTGCGCCCCGGACGGCTAGGGGCCGAACGCGCCCTGACCGTCCTGCACTCCACACTCACCGACCAGGGTTTCGAGCCGAGCCGGGAAGCGGCGGGCTGCCTGCGGCTGCGCAACTGCCCGTTCCAACCGCTCGCGGCCAAATCTCCCGAACTGGTGTGCGGGATCAACCACGCATACCTCGCGGGTCTCGTCACCGGACTCCACGCCGAAGCCATTACCGCGGTACCGGCCCCGACCAGCGGCGAATGCTGCGTCGAAATGCGTTCAACCGCTATGTGATTCGCGGCGACGCTAGACGGTGCGGGGCGTGTACATGATGACCGCGACGCCGACCCTACGAAACCGCAATCGCAGCAGCGCCTCGGCGGGATGCGGACGGGCTCAGCGCTTGGCGGCTGCTTCCCGGCGGATCCACTGGAGCAGGGTGGGATTGTCGACGGTGGTGATGACGCCGATTGTGCTGCGCAGGTAGCGGTGGTCGTCCAACAGGGCCAGCATGCTCGCGGCCAAGTCCACCCGGGCGGTGAACCTGCCATCGGCATGGCCCTCGACGATGGTGTAGTCGGTGACCGACGGCAGGTGGTAGAGCCCGCTCGGGCGCACGATCGTCCAGTCCAGATCGCTGGCCTGGATCAGGGCTTCCATCCGCCGCATGTCGTCGTACAGCGTCTTGCCCACCACCCGTGTCACGTAGGGCAGGAGCACTCGATTGAACAGGAACCCGCCATCGGAGTACGGCTGCGGATCGACCCCGCTCGAGCTGACCACGGCGAGCCGGCGCACCCGATGGCGTTCCATCGCGGCCACAATATTGGCCGCACCACGTGAATAGGTGCTGATCGGTTCCTTCCCAGCGGGCACCCCGAGCGTCGACAGCACCGCATCCCGCTCCGCCACGACGGCGTCGACGGCCATCGGATCGAGCACGTCGGCACCGACTACCTCGAGCCGATCATGGTGCAGCGGAAACGATTCCGGCTGCCGAGTGGCCGCGGCGACCCTGATGTCCTGCGGCGAGCGCCTGGTCGGTGAGCAGGCGGCCGGTGGGACCATTGGCTCCGAAGACTGTGATACGCATGAAGATACGTCCTTCCGTGGTTACGACACTTGCCGGTGAACGGAACCCGCGCGAGTGGCCGAGCGCGTGCGGTGGCGCTGTTCATCAGAAGCTGGAAACGCCTGCGCGAGCGGAAGAGAACGCGCTGTGGGTGGCCATTTCCTTGAGTGCGACCGCGGTGCGTCCGGCGAAGTAGGCGCGCCGGACGGCGTCGTCGGTATGGGTGAACTGGGCGACCGCGTCCTTGCGGCCCAGCGAGAGGCCGCGGCTGAAGTACGGGAAGGAATGCGGTTTGGGCTTGCGGCCCGCGCGCAGGCGAGCGAAATTATCGGCCGCGTGAATGGCCTGCGGCAGGGCGGTGTAGCAGGCGAAACGTGCTCCGGGCACGGCCGCGCAGTCGCCCACCGCGAAGATCCGCTCGTCGCTGACGCTGCGCAGGTATTCGTCGACGACCGCGCGGCCGCGCGCGTCGACCTCGAGACCGCTGCGCGCGGCGAGGTCGGGGACGCCGGACACGATCGCCCACAGGGTCAGGTCGGAGGCGAATGCCGTTCCCGATCGCAGGTGCACGACGCCGTCCAACTGCCCTGCGCCCGTGGCGACTTCGGTCACGTCATCGTCGAAGATGTCGACCGTCAACCGCTCCAGTCCGGCGCGCACACGTCGATACGCCCCATCGGAAAGGCCACCGGCCACCGCGGAACCGACCAGCCGCACCCGCACATCCGGCCTGGCCTCGGCGATCTCGGCCGCCGTCTCGATGCCCGTGGCACCGCCCCCGATGACGGTGACCCGGCCGCCCGCGGGCAGCGCCGCCAGCGCCGCGCGCGCTTGTTGCGCGCCCTCCCACGTGCCCACCGGGACGGTTCCCGGCATCGGCACCACCGTGCTGCCCACCGCCAGGAAGGCATAGTCGAAATCGATTCTCGCGCCATCCGCGAGGGCGACGGTGCCGTTGCCGATCTTGTCGACGGTGCCGACCCGTGACTCGATGCCCGCCCGCAGCATCTGCGCGAGGGGAGTCGCCGCCGAGTATGTTCCCGCGATCTGCTGGTGCAGCCGTACCCGCTCGACGAAGTCCGGGCGCGGGTTGATCACCGTGATCTCGGCATCCTTCACCTTCTTGGCCACCCGATTCGCCACGAGCGTGCCCGAGTAGCCACTGCCAACCACTACAACCTGCATGTCAGCCTCCTGACTCGATAACTGGACGAACACAAGACGCTGACGATCACGCCCCTGTGACGGTGCGGCCACGTGACGTGCGCCACCGATCGCACGTGTCACAAAGTGGTCGGGACCGGCGTCTCGTGTGTGGCACAGTCGAGAGCGAACAGGCAGGAACCGACCATGAGCGAGCGAACAATGACCGAGCTGCCTCATGACGACCGACCGGATCCCGCCACCGAGGCACTGCTCGCCCACCGCAACCTGCTGTTCACCGTCGCCTACGAGATGCTCGGCTCGGCCGCCGACGCGGAAGACGTCCTGCAGGAGACCTGGCTGCGGTGGGCCGATGTCGATCTCGACACCGTGCAGGATCCGCGTGCCTACCTGGTCCGGATCACCACCCGCAAGGCACTCGACCGACTGCGCACCCTTGACCGGCGCAAGGAGTCCTATGTCGGCCCCTGGTTGCCCGAGCCGCTGCTCACCGCGCCCGATGTGGCCGAGGACATCGAGTTGGCCGACAGCGTCTCGATGGCCATGCTGCTCGTACTCGAAACACTCACCCCGACCGAACGAGCGGTATTCGTGCTCCGCGAAGTATTCGACCTGGCCTACGACGAAATCGCCGACGCCGTCGACAAAACCCCGGCCGCGGTCCGCCAGATCGCCCACCGGGCGCGGTCCCACGTCGCAGCCCGCCGACCGCGCGGAGTCGTTTCCTCGGCCCAGACCCGCGACGCACTCGCGGCATTCCAACGCGCGGTCGAGACCGGCGATCTGCAGACCCTGCTCGACATCCTCGCGCCCGACGTCGTCGCCCTGAACGACGGTGGCGGAATCAAGCAAGCCCTGCCACGCCCCATCGTCGGGGCCGACCGAGTGGCTCGCGTGTTCGCCGCCTACTGGAACACCATCGGCGCCGCGGCGACACTGCAACCGACACAGGTCAACGGCTACCCGGCGCTGATCATCCGGCTCGACGGTGAACTCGACACCGTAATGGCGGTGCGCATCGACGATGGCCGCATCAGCGGCATCTACTCGGTGCGCAACCCCCAGAAGCTGTCCCATATGCAACGCGAGACCGCACTGCACCGTTGAGTTCGGGACACGAGCCGGTTTGCTTCGTCCGGCCGCGCGAGCCCGGTTCGGACCCCACATGCCCAACCGGGCCTTCACCGGCAGGGGCCACAGACAGCTTGCGATGAGCAACTGGTTGCACAAAGAGATCAGCCTCGGTAGATTCATAACCGATTGCATATTGCAACCAGAAAGGCTTCCGATGACTCAGTTGGTCCGAGTTCAGAACTTCAATGTCTCCAGCGATGGATACGGCTCCGGGGAGGGACAAAGCCTCGAGCGGCCGTTCGGACACGCCGATCCGAGTGCGCTCTTCTCCTGGGCGGGGGCCACCGCGCACTGGCCCACCCGGACCGACCCCGGAGGAACTTACGGCTTCGACGACTACTGCACTCGCGACTTCACCAACAACATCGGCGCAGAGATCATGGGGCGCAACAAATTCGGCCCGCAGCGCGGACCATGGCAGAACTACGACTGGCAGGGATGGTGGGGCGACGAACCCCCGTTCCACACGCCGGTATTCGTCCTCACCCACCACGTGCGGCCCTCGATCACCCTGGGCGACACCACATTCCATTTCCTCGATGCGTCCCCGAAAGACGCGCTCACGCAGGCATTCGACGCCGCCGAGGGTAAGGACGTGCGAATCGGCGGCGGTGTCGCAACCGTCCGGGAGTTCCTCGACGCCGACCTCATCGACACCATGCATATCGCCGTTTCGCCAGTCGAACTCGGCCGCGGCGAAAGACTGTGGGCGAGCCCCGACGAACTCGTCGACCGCTTTCATCTGGAGCAGATCCCGAGCCCGAGCGGGGTGGTACACCACTTTTTCTGGCGGCGGTGACCCGAACTCGCGCAGGACGACCTGCGGGTGCTGCGCCGAACTACTCGGCGCGGTCACCAGCATGCCACCTTGCCCGCGAACAGGTAGCGGGCAGTGCGGTTGGGTCAACGCGTCGATATCGGGCGGGGCTTGTGGTTAGCCGAGCGGCACGGTCACCCCGGCGGACGACGGGGCGCCGTGCAGGACCAGCCGGCTCGCGACATCGGTCTTCTTGTCGTTCTTCTTGCCGTTCTTGCCAGGTAGGTCGAAGGCCAGCCGGAACGTGCGGGTACTGCCGGGATCGATCTGGTCGATGCCGTTGCCGGACGGGTTGAGTGCGGCGGTCGCGGTCGCATCAGGTGCGACCGAGCGGTCGGCGGCGGTGATCAAGCGCTGATCCGCGATGCGGAAGACTTGCCCGCCTTGGGAGACATTGGTGACCGTCAGCGTCACGATGGTGTACGAACCGCCCGGGGTCGCCGATCCGGTGCGGCTCACGTTGGACACGACCTCGGTCACGGTGAAGGCGAAGTTCCCGTCGCGCACCGCACCAGCCGGAACCGGGGATTGTCCGGCGGTCGAGGGCGGCGGCGAATTGGTCGAGGCAGCAGCGGAGGTCGTCGTGCGCGGAGCGGAGTTGGACCCGAGGACGCCGCTCAGCAGCCACAGTGCCGCCACGGCGACCAGTGCGAGCCCGGCGGCGATCGGTAACCATCGGCGCACCAGCGGCTTTCGCCGAGGATCCGCGGCAGGTACGAATGTCCGGGGCTTGGGCATTTGCCGCGTCGACGGGGTCTCGGCCAAGGTCGGGGGCGGCCCAACGGCCGTCATGACGCGAGTATGACTGCCCGATATCCCGGGGTCCGCGACCGGCGGGGTCGGTTGCGCCGATGCGAGCCCGCCCAAGGCCGCACCGGCCGCGGCGGCGAACTCCCCCGCGCTGGCGTAGCGTTGCGCCGGTTCCTTGGCCATACCGCGGGCGATGACAACGTCCAGCGCTGGCGGGACACCTCCGGCAGCCCGCGAGGCACGCGGCGGTTCGGACTTCAAATGCGCATGCATCTGCTGTGCCGGGTCGCCGTCGCCATACGGCACCTTCCCGGTGAGGGTTTCATACAGCACACAGGCCAGCGAATAGACATCCGAGCGGGCATCGGCCGTGCCGGTGAACCGTTCCGGCGCCATATAGCCCAGCGTGCCCACCACCATGCCGGTTGCCGTGAGGACGCTGCCGTCGGCGGCGCGGGCGATGCCGAAGTCGATCAGATACACGAAACCGCTGGTGTCCTCGAGGATGTTGCCCGGCTTCACATCCCGGTGGACGAGTCCCGCCGCATGCGCGGCATCCAGCGCCGCCGCGGTCTGGGCGATGACCTCGACCGCCCGAGTCGGCGCCAGCGCGCCCGAGCGCAGCCGCGTGGCCAGGTCGATGCCCTCGATGTAGGCCATCTCCAGAAACAGATGACCCTCGACCTCACCGAAGGCGCGGATCGGCACGATGTGCGGGTTGTGCACCTGGGCGCCCAGCCGGGCCTCCCGCTCGAAACGGCGCCGATAGCCTGGATCGGCGGAATAGGCCGCGGACAACACCTTCAATGCGACGGTGCTGCCGGTGCGGTCGCGCGCCAACCACACCTCACCCATTCCGCCACGACCCACCAAGCGTTCGAGGTGGTAGTCCCCGAACGAGCCGCCAGCGCTCTGCACCGACACACCCTGACCGTATCGCTGCGGACCGATGCCACCGCGACCGGGACGGTGACGCACTCGGCCGGCGATTTACCGGGCCGCTTGCGTCCAGGTGACCGGCAGTTCGTGGACGCCGTAGATATTCATGTCGGTCCTGAGTTTCACCTCGCCGGCGGGGATGGCGAGCTCCAGGGTCGGGAAGCGACGCAGCAGTCCGGCGAAACCGGCGCGCATCTCGATGCGGGCCAGTTGCTGGCCGAGGCATTGGTGGATGCCGTGACCGAAGGCTACAAGCCCGCGGGCCCTGCGATGGATGTCCAGGGTGTCGGCATTGTCGAAGCGCCGGGGGTCGTGGTTGGCGGCCAGCAGCGAGACAACGACGGTCGATCCCTTGCCGATTGTTTCGCCGCCGAGTTCGATGTCCTCGGTCGCGTAGCGATAGAAGATGTCGGCAACGGACAGGTAGCGCATGAGTTCCTCGACGGCATCGGGCACCAGATCCAGGTCGGCGCGCAGCTCGGCCAGCTGCTCGGGGTGCTCCAAGAGCGCGAATGTGCCGAGTCCCAGCATGTTTGCGGTGGTCTCGTGGCCCGCGAGCAGCAGCAGGAAGGCGATGCCGGTCAGCTCCTCGATGGTGAGGTCGTCATGGCGGGCCAGGTCGGACAGTATGTCCTCGCCGGGTTCGGCGCGTTTGCGCGTGACCAGTTCGGCCAGATAGGTGGTCATCGCGCCGTACGCGGCCATCTTCTCGTCGAGCGGCTGGTCCTTGACCAAGAACTTGGCCGAGTTGACCTGGAAGTTCTCCCGGTCCGCGTAGGGGACACCGAGCAGTTCGCAGATCACCAGCGAGGGCACCGGCAGCGCGAACGCCTTGACCAGGTCGACCGGCGGGGTCAGGCGCGCCATCTCGTCCAGTTGCCGCTCGGTGATGTCGATGATGTGCTCTTCGAGCTGCTTCATGCGTTTGACGGTGAAGGCGGCGGTCAGCTTGCGCCGCAGCCGGGTGTGGTCCGGCGGGTCCATGGCGACGAACAGGCCCGGGATCTGCGGGGAAGGTTCGGTAGCGACCGGCATGCCGGGGGTCTCGTACGGCACGTGGACGACGCCGATGTCCTGGCGGGAGCTGAACCGAGTGTCGGCCATGAGCTGGCGGACGGCGTCGTAGCCGGTGACGAGCCAGCCTTCGTGACCGTCGGGAAAGACCATGGGACTGACCGGACGAGCCGCGCGCAGTCGGGTGATTTCGCGGGGCGGGTCGAAGGGGCCCGCATTGCGTTCCATGGGGAGGCCGTGCGGGACGGGAACCGTTTGAGTCATCGGGGTGTCCTAATCAGGTAATTGGGGTGGGAGGGGTGGCTGCGATGCGCAGCGTTTCCGGCTGTGGGCGGCCGCTGGCGCTAGTCGCCGGAGACGATGGCGATCGCGCCGGACGGGCACATCTCGGCGGCCTCGCGGACGGCCGGCTCCCACTCGGGCGCGAGTGCGGTATCCAGCAGCACCACCCGGCCGTCCTCGTCGTTCTGGTCGAATACCTCGGGGGCGGTCAGTACGCACATGCCGGCGCCGATGCAGCGCTCCCGGTCCACTCTGAGTTCCATCGGTTACCCCTCCCCCGAGGCGATTGGAAGGGAGCGCACGCCGTAGCCGAGCGCGTCGGTGCGCAGCTCGACGCCACCGCGGATCGTCCTGTCCCCGTCGGCCTTCCGCGGCGCAGTAGCCGCAATTGCTGAACTATTCATAGGAACACTGTCGCCAGCCCGGCTGATACCGACCTGACACCGACCTGACACGGCCACCGCCGCGCCCAGCGAATTACACAGCAGCACAACGCCGTGAAGGCTCGAACCTCATGGACAGCGCGGTCGGCGTGGGTCGCCGAGTCGCCGTAGCGAGCCGAAAGTCTGCTTGCGCCAAGGCTTTCGACGGGTGGCCCACGAGTCCACGGGACCGTCCCACGCGGCTAGGGCACTACGACGAGCTTCCCGGTGGCTCGGTTGTTCTCCATGTAGCGGTGGGCCGCGACGATGTCGTCCAAGCCGAAGACACGGTCCAGGTTGGGTCGGTAAACGCCGGCCTCGACCTCGTCGACGACCCGCTGCAGCACGGTCGCGCCCGCGCTGCCCTTGCAGTCGTCGCTGTGGAAGGCCGTGAGTGTGGTGCCGGACGGGATCATCGCTATCGGTTCGAAGTCCGGGATCAACCACCCGCTGAGCGAGCCCGCCATGCACACTCGCCCGCCCCGACGGACCAGGCGCAGCGAGTCCACCAGCGTGCTCGCCCCGACTAGATCCAGCACGTAGTCCGGCCCCTCGGGCCACAGCGTGTGCACGCTCGCCGCCAGTGACCCGCCGTCGTCGGCGAGTACGTGGTCGACGCCGGCCGCGGTCAACGCGTCGATCTTGCCGTGCTGCCGGGTCGTGGCCGCGATCTCGACACCGTATCCGGACGCGATCGACGCGGCCGCCATCCCGACCGACGAGGTCCCGCCGCGGATCAGCAGGCGGCCCTGGTCGCCCGGCGCGACCCCCAACGCGTCCAGCGCGCCCCGCGCGGTCAAGTACGTCTCGGGCAGTGCGGCCAAGACATCCCAGGGCAACGTGGTGGTGATCGGCATCAGCAGCGAGTTCGGCAGCAACGCGTACTCGGCGTAGCCGCCGTCGAATTGCCGTCCCATCTCACCCATCACCGCCGCGACGGTCGTCCCCTCCGGCAAACCGGGATCGGTCGAGGCCGCCACGATTCCCACACACTCGATCCCGAGTACCCGCGGGAACATCACGTTCGGGGAATAGCCTTGGCGGGTCCGCAATTCCGACCGGTTCAAGCCCGCGCCTTTCACGTGCACCAGGCTCCAGCCGTCCCGAACCACCGGGATCGGCAGCTCTCGGATCTCCAATGCCTCCGGACCGCCCGCCCGCACGCAGACCGCCGCTCGCATACTCATGTTTTCGCGCATGCGTTCACTGTCGTCAGGACGCGGTATGGCCGACCACCGGTAGATTGCCAACTTATGCCCATCGGCCGCCAACCTGCCCGGACCGGTCCGACGTCACGGCTATGGCCGTCCGGAGGGGTGCATCTGTGGCCGTCGGGGGGAACGAGTTCAGCGCATTCCCATCCGCGTGGGCACCTGGTGTACGCAGCCCGCGGCGTCCTATCGGTGCACACCGAAGACGGCACATCGATCGTTCCCGCCAATCGGGTCGCATGGACCCCGGCCGGATTCGGGCACTACCACCGCGCGCACGGCGACACCGATATGCGGATCCTGTTCCTGCCCGCATCCCTGGCCAGGCTCGTTCCGGGCCATCCTGCCGTTTTCATGGTCTCCGACCTCGCCCGCGAAATCCTGCTCACCCTCACGGGCCCACGCAATTACGACCGCGTCTCATCCGACTATGACCGCGCCGCGCGCGCTCGCCTGCGTCGCGTCCTCGTCGATGAACTACACGAAGCGCAGGAGCAGCCGCTGCGACTGCCGCAACCACGCGACGATCGGTTGCAAGCCATTGCGCGGATTCTGTACGAGGACCCCGCGGACAACACCGCACTGGCCGGACTCGGGCAGCGAATCGGAGCCAGCGCCCGCACGCTGAGCCGACTGTTCCACAACGAACTCGGCATGACCTTTTACGAGTGGCGCACCCAGCTACGCGTCTATCACGCACTGGTCCTGCTCGCCGACGGCCACGACACCACCCGCGTCGCCCACGCCTGCGGATGGGCGAACCCGAGCCACTTCATCGCAGCTTTCGCCGACATCATCGGCACCACCCCGGGCCGCTACCGAACCGATCACCATCGGCGCACCACCCCATGACCTGCACCGTCACCGGACAGTCGTGCAGCCGGTGAGCGGTGTGCGTGGACAGGACCGGGTGCTGTTGTGGCTGGGTGCACTAGGCGGCGGTGGTGTGCCGGATGATTATGTTGCCGTAGGAGTTTCGCGCGTACACCTGCACGGTGTCCCCATTGCCCTGCGCCCGGTCGACCGGTCCCATCTGGTTCTGCACGCTGCCGTGCAGGGCCTTGGTTTCCAGCCGCGCCGCGCTGCCCGGGCAGATACCGACCTCCAACTCACCGACGGAGGTTTCCAGCCGCAGCACCCCGCGCGACGCCTCGCCGATGCGGATATCGCCCTTGGCGGTTTTAGCGGTCACCGAACCGCCCGGGCGCTCGACGATGATGTCGCCGGCGGCAATCTCCAGGTCGCACTGGCCGAGTTCGCCGGCGCCCAGCAAGCGGCCCACCCCGGCGGCGCCCTCGAGCCGCGAGCCGGTGGGCACCTCGATCCGCAGCTCGATCGACGGGTTGCCGCCGAACGGGGTGTAGGTGCGCCAATCCTTCGGCGTCTGCACCGTCAGGGTGCCGGCGACGAATTCGACCCGGGTTTGCTCGGCGGCGCGCACGTCGCCCTTTTTGGACGCATCGGCCGGCCGGACCTCGACGACGGTGTCGCTACGGTCGGAGGCGATGACCGTGACATCGGCACTGAGCACCTCGACGGCGACGACGATCGGTTCCGGTGTCTGGAAAGTGGGCATGGCTGTACTCCTTCAGTGTGTGCATTGGTTGGTGAGCCCGGAAGCTGCAATCGCTGTGCCGCTCACCTGAACTACTGTCGCCAGTGCGGCTGATACCGACCTGACGCCGACCTGACACGCCAACTGACACGGTGTTCGGCCTGGTCACAGCGGACAAAGGGGTGAGGAACAGGCACCGGTCCGCCTCGGCGAGGGCCACAGGGATCCGCTGACTCGTCGTCCACGGCAGAATGGTCCGAGTGCAGATCGGGATGCTTGGACCGCTTCAGATTCGAGTCGATGACGGGGAACTGATAGAGGTACCAGGTGTTCGGTTACGGGCCCTATTGATCGCCCTTGCGCTCGAACCCGGTCGCGCGGTCCCGAAAGCGACGCTGGTCGACTGGATTTGGGGTGAGCAACCGCCGTCCGACGCGGCGAATGCCCTGCAGGCACTGGTTTCTCGGCTGCGAAGGGTGCTGCCGGACGGGTCGCTGGACGTGCAGGCGGGCGGATACCGGCTGACGGTGGAATCCGACGCTGTCGACGCCGTACGGTTCGAACAGCTTCTCGACCAGGCCCGCGGCGGTGACGACGCGCACCAGGCCGAGCTGCTGCGCGAGGCGCTGGACCTGTGGCGCGGTGCGGTGATGCAGGACGTCGGCGTGCAGGACAGTGCGGCCGTCGACGCGGTAATCACCCGGCTCGACGGGCTGCGCCTCGCCGCCATGGAGGATCGATACGAAGCGGAGATCCGCCTCGGCCGGGGTACGGAGCTGGTCAGCGAGCTGACCGAGCTGGTGGCACGGCATCCGGTGCGGGAACGGCTCGTCGCCGCGCTGATGCGTGCGCTCGCCACCGCGGGTCGTGGCGCCGAGGCACTGGTCGTGTACCAGCGTGCACGGGAGGCCCTGGCCGACACGCTGGGCGTGGACCCCTCGCCGGAGCTGTCCGCACTGCACGTTGCGCTGCTGCGCGGCGAAGTGGGAGCGCAGGAGAAGGACCGCAAGACGAACCTGCGGGCCGAGTTGACCAGCTTCGTCGGCAAATACCCCGAGGTCGCCGCGGTGCGCGAACTCATCGCGGACCATCGGCTCACCACATTGACCGGGCCCGG
The DNA here is from genome assembly GCF_048910785.1 of Nocardia nepalensis. NCBI lineage: Bacteria > Bacillati > Actinomycetota > Actinomycetes > Mycobacteriales > Nocardiaceae > Nocardia > Nocardia nepalensis. The sequence continues at coordinate 304,668 of NZ_JBKBET010000003.1, forward strand.
CGGCTCAGGGAAGACCAGGCTGGCCCTGGAAACCGCACGGACCCTGCTCGACGACCTGCCCGACGGAGCCTGGCTGGTGGAACTGGCGTCGGTCGGCGCGAGCGGTGACGTGGCCCAATCGGCGCTCGCCGCGCTCGGGCTCCGGGATGCGCTGCTCGGCGGCGCACCGAATGCGGAACCGATGGACCGGCTCATCGCGGCGATCCGCGAGCGCGAGACGCTGTTGATCCTGGACAACTGTGAGCACGTGATCGACGCCGCGGCGACGTTCGCCCACCGGTTGCTCGGGGAGTGTCAGCGGCTGCGGATCCTCGCGACGAGCAGGGAACCGCTCGGCATAACGGGCGAGGCGTTATGGCAGGTCGTGCCACTGGCATTGCCCACCGAGGACGCGGACCCCCGCGAGATCGAGTCGTCCCCGGCCGTTCAGCTATTGCGGGACCGGGCCGGTGCGGTGCGCAAGGATCTCGCGGCCGATGCCCGCACCCTGTCGACCATGGCGCGCGTCTGCCGGGCGCTCGATGGGATACCGCTGGCGATCGAACTGGCCGCGGCCAGGCTGCGCACCATGTCCCTCGATCAGCTCGCCACCCGCCTCGACGATCGCTTCCGCCTGCTGACCGGCGGCAGCCGTACGGCCATCCCGCAGCACCGGACGTTGCGGGCGGTGGTCGACTGGAGTTGGGAGCTGCTCACCGACGCCGAGCGGATGGTCCTGCGCAGGCTCGCGGTGTTCTCCGGCGGCGCGAGCCTGGAGTCGGCCGAGCAGGTCTGCGCGGGTACGGGCGGTGGGCCCGAATGGCAGGGGGACGGGAAGAACGTGTCGGTCGAGCGGTGGGAGGTGCTCGAGCTGCTGACCGCGCTGACCGAGAAATCGCTGCTGCTCACCGTGGAGGACGGCGGGCCGCGCTATCGGATGCTCGACACGATCAAGCAGTACGCCCGGGACCGGCTCGTCGAGTCGGGGGAATCGGAGCCGACGCGCCGAGCGCATCTCGCGTACTTCACCGAACTCGCCGCGACCGCGGAGCCGCGACTGCGCCGGGCCGACCAGTTGGAGTGGCTCGCCACCCTCGACACCGAGCACGACAACATCGCTGTCGCGATGCGTGGCGCGCTCGCGGCCGGCGACTCGACCGAGGCGCTGCGGCTCGCCGCGGCCGCGGGCTGGTACTGGTGGCTGAGCGGGCACAAGGCCGAGGGTCTGGAGCTGATCACTGCGGCCGCCGACCTGCCCAGCGAGGTGGACGATGAGACCCGGGCCACGGTATACGGGCTGGTCGTACACTTCCTGTCCTCCGGGCCGAGTGACCAGTATCAGGTGGAGGAATGGATCCACAAGGCATACCGGTTCAGCCGGGGCAGCCGGGGCAGCCACCCCGCGCTCGGATTCGTCGTGGCGCTGGAACGCATGTTGCAGGGGCCGGACGCGGTACTGCCCGCCTTCGAGGCGCTGCTCACCGATGACGACCCCTGGGTGCGTGCGCTGGCCCGGCTACAACTGGGCAAGATGCGGATCATGCTCGGCCAGGACGAGCGAGAGGCGGACGAATATCTCGAGACCGCGCTCGCCGAGTTCCGGGCGCTCGGCGAGCGATGGGGGATTTCGTTCGCGCTGACCGAGCTGGCCAATCGCTTCGCCATGCGCGGCGAATTCGCAGCTGCCTGTGCGCTTTTCGACCAGGCGAGCGCAGTGGTGACCGAGGTCGGCGCGATCGAGGATGTCGTCCAGATGCGGTCGCGACAGGCTCAGCTGTACTGGCTGCTGGATGATGCCGAGGCGAGCGCGGCCGCCATGGCCGAAGCGCAGCGGTGCGCGGATCAGGCCGCCTGGCCGAACGCGCTGGCCGAACTGGCCCTGGCGAAGGCGGAGCTGGCCCGTTGGAGCGGCGACACCGAGCAGGCACACCGCCAAATCGGCGTCGCGACAACCATGTTGAGTGCCGACGCGGAGCAACCGAACGTCGGCGCGGTGATCCACGATCTGCTCGGTCTCATCGCAGCCGATCTCGACGAAGCTCGCGAACAACACGCCGCGGCCCTGCGAGCGGCATCCGAGGCAGGGCACCCCCACCTCATCGCCCGGGTACTCGCCGGGATCGCCGACCTAGCGCTGCGCAGCGAACAAAACGAACAGGCCGCGCGGCTGCTCGCGGCGAGTGCCGCGGTCCGCGGACTGCCCGATCGTTCCCAACCGGACGCGGCCCGGATCGAGCGGATAGCACGACATCGCCTCGGCGAAGCTGGCTTCACCGAGGCGATGCGGGAGGGTGCGCGGGCGGACTGGACCGACCTGGCAGCGACTACGCTCGCTTGCTGAACGTGGCCCGTGACCACACGTATCCGACGATGGCGAACCCAACACACCAGGCGAGCGCGGCGGCGGTGTAGCCACCGGACGGGTGGCCGGCGAGAAATCCACGCAATGCCTCGATGATCGGCGTGAAGGGCTGATACTGCGCGAACTGCCGCACGCCCTGCCCCATCTTGTCGGCCGGCACGACCGCGCTGCTCACAAAGGGCAGCATGATCAGCGGCACCACGGCCATACCCGCGGATTCCACAGTCTTCGCAGCCATTCCCAGCGCGACCGTGAGCCAGGAGGCCGCGAAAGATGTCGCCGCCATGATGCCGATCGCGCCGAGCCAGTCGAGTGCGCTCGCGGGTGGCCGGAACCCCAGCGCGAAGGCCACACCGATAACGGCCGCGATGGCTACCGCATTGGTCAATATGGTGGCCACGACGTGACCGGTCAGTACGGCGCTACGGGAGACATCCATAACCTTGAACCGGTTGATGATGCCCTTCGCCATGTCGGAGCTCACCGATACCGCGGTGCCCGACAACCCGTAGCTGATGGCCAGCAGGATCATGCCCGGCGTCGCGTAATCGATGTAGTGTTCGCCGACATCGAAGGCGCTGCCGAATACGTACACGAAGATCAACATCATCACGACCGGCATCAGAGCCGCGTTGAATACCGTGACCGGAGTTCGCGCGATGTGCTTGAAATTGCGCCGCAGCATGATCGAGGAATCGGCCAGCGATGCGGAAATGGTGCTCATTGTGCGTTGGCCTCCGTGGTCGCGTGACCGGTCAGGGAAAGGAAAACGTCATCGAGATCGGGGGTGTGGACGGAGACTTCCTCGGCGTCGATCGAGTATTCGGCGAGCCGATCCAGCAGGTGGCGCAATGATTTCGTTCCGCCGCTACCGGGAACCCGCAAGGTCAGATCCCCGTCGTCTCGGGTGGAGCCGGGCAGGATCCGCGCCGCCGCATCCAGTTCCATGGCATCGGTGAACCGGAGCTGGATGTAGCTGCCGGGCACTCGGCGCTTGAGGTCGTCGGGAGTGCCTTCGGCGACGATGCGGCCCTGGTCGAGCACCGCGATCCGGTCGGCCAGCTGATCGGCTTCCTCGAGATACTGGGTGGTGAGGAAGATCGTCACACCATCGGCCGTCAGATCCCGCACGATTTCGTACATCGTGCGACGGCTACGCGGATCCAGCCCCGTGGTCGGCTCGTCCAGGAAAACGATGTTCGGCCTGGTGACCAGCGTCATCGCCAGATCCAGCTTCCGGCGCATACCCCCGGAATAGGTCGCGGCCCGCTTTCGCGCCGACTCCGCCAGATCGAACCGTTCCAGCAACTCGGTGACCACCCGCTTGCTCTCGGCGCCCCGCAGCCGGTGGATATCCGCCATCAACCGCAGGTTCTCCTCCCCCGTCAGCAGATCATCCACCGCCGCGAACTGCCCGGTGACCCCGATCGCCGCCCGCACCGCCTTGGTCTCGGACGCGATATCGTGCCCGGCAACCCGCGCCGTCCCGCCATCGGCCTTCAACAACGTGGTCAACACATTCACCGTCGTCGTCTTACCCGCCCCATTCGGACCGAGCAGAGAAAAAATCGACCCGGCACCGATATCCAAATCAATGCCATCGAGAACAACCTTGTCCCCGTACGCCTTCCGCAGCCCAGAAGCCGCGATCGCTGAACTATTCATATGAGCACTGTCGCCACCCCGGCTGATACTGACCTGACACCGACCTGACACGCCCACTGACACGGTGTCCGCCGCAGGTCACGGCTGTTGAGACCAGGCCGAGCTCACGGCTGGCGCTGCCGCTACTTGCTAAGCGGTTGGTCGGATGATCTGGGCAAGCGTCGCTCCTGCGCGGATGAGCTCAAGTCCGCGTTGGGCGATGGTGATCAGACGGGCGTCGAGCGCCTCGAGCGAGTGACCTGCGTCGTCAAGGTCCCGGATCGCTGCGATTGCTTTCTGGACGTCGGGAATGCGATAGCCGGCGGCCCGCAGGGCTGCTGTGATGCGTGCCTCTCGGATCGCTGCGAGCTGATAACGCCGCGCCGATCCTGCACGGGTGATGATCCGTTCTGGCCGCACCAGCCCCTTCTGCTCCCAGAAGCGGAGAGTGGAGGCAGGCACCTCGAGCGCTTGTGACAGTTCGGTGATGGTCATCGCGTCTGCTTCTACCGGGTTGGCGTCGGTCTCGGCCTCGCCTTGTATGGCCTCCAGCGCTGCACGGGCAGCGAGCGCTTGCTCTCGTTCCTGATTGAGCCGTGCGTGCAAGGAGCACACCAGAGCGGTCGCCTGATCGGTTGGCAGCGAGCGGATTGCGCGCATCGCTCGGCGTGCCTCGACTGGCCCTACGGCGTGGGCGAGATCGCGGTAGGCGCCGAGGTCTCGGACGTGGTCTGCGGAGAACTGCCGGTATCCGTTACCCGCCCGGGTCGCGGATGGGATGACACCGAGCCTCTCCAAGTCACGGACCTGCTGGACCGAGTAACCGGTCGCCGCCGCCACCGCCGAGACCGTCAGCAACTCCGCGGCCTGGTGGTCGCGACCATGAGTCAACCCTCCATAAGCACTTCAACCTCACACTTGAACCATGAGTATGGACCAACTCCTAGAGACGATCCGAGCGTTCGACGGGGTCCTCGAGCTTGCGCCGACCGAAGGCAGCCCGTTCCCCGAGATCGCGTGGGGCGACCACTTCTTCTACTACGCCCCCGATGGCCTAGTGCCGCAACGTCAGCAGCCCTACGCCACCATCGTCACGAAGAACTACCCCGACGACAGTTCGTCTGACCTCGACCGGCCGGGCCGATGGCGGCTGAACATTCACGTCGGCCGCAGCGCTTTCACCGAACTCGTTGGCGAGGACCCCCGGGTTAGCGCAGGCGTAGTCGACTTCACCGCTGCCGACACCGTCCTGCCTCATCCTGTGTTTCGCACACAAGGCTGGATCTCGATCGTCAACCCTGACGCGCAGACTCACGCGTTAGCGGTAAGTCTTCTTCGCACGGCGCACGACGCAGCACGTCGACGAGCGGCCGGCCGTAAACCCAGCCCGGCTACAGGCCGCAAGTGACCCTGTGGCGTGCTCATAAGGCCAGGTGCCCAAACCTGATCGCCAGCAGATTCGCTACCAGGACGGCGACGAAGACGACCGCGGCCGCTCGGTAGCTCACGGCCCACAGTCCGACCGCAGCGCCGCCGAAAACCACGACCTTGGTGACGACCGCGAGCAGTGGGTTGTCGACGGTCGCATGCGGCGCCGCGAAGAGGCCCCAGGCCAGCGCCGCGAGGAGTGGCACGCCCACAGCCAACACGAGTTTGACCGGAGTAACAGTGGCGGTTTTCCAGCCCCACAGTCCCAGCGCCCCGAGCGCGACCAACTCCATCCCGAAAGCCAGCGTGAGGTTGGCCCATTTCCAGACTTCCTGCATGTCCGTTCTCCTGCGAATCTCCGAGAGCGTCGCTCTCTAATGAGAGCAGTGTGCACGGCGGGTTCGGCTTCGTCAAGTTGCTGCCCGGCACCGGCCGTGGGCCTCGAGCCGGAAATGGTGCCGTGACGCGACCGCGCTCGACCACCGTCAACCCGAGTGCATTGGCCGCGGGCATCCTCGGATTGGGCAAACGGTGGGGAAATGTGGCGCGGATTATAGATGGGGCCCCTCGACGACTTCTAGAGCGCGGCGATACCGCGTAGAATTCCAGCAGGTCGGGACAGCATTTTGGAGCCCTATCATGACCGAGAGAAAGAATTCACACACAAAGTTCGCACGGTTGGCGGCCGCCGCCGGCATAGCCGCAGTTGCCGCGATTCCGTTCGCCGCAGCCGCAGCGCAAGCGCCTACCGCGCACGCAACGACACCCCCGTCTGCAACCCAACCCGTCGATAGCCCCGGCTGGGGTGGCGGCCACGGCTGGGGTGGCGGCGGAGGTTGGGGTGGCGGAGGTTGGGGTGGCGGAGGTTGGGGTGGCTGGGGCGGTTGGGGTGGTTGGGGTGGCGGAGGTTGGGGTCACGGCGGCTGGGGATGGAATCCCGGCTGGAATTGGTGGAATTGGTGGAACCCGCCCGGCTGGGGTGGTTGGGGCAGCTGGGGCTGGGGCAGCTTCTAGCCCGGTGATCGAGCCCGGACACGCACAGCGTGCCGGGCTCGGTCGCATCGAGTACCGATCCCAGGTTCGACCAACCGGGCTGGAGCTGGTGACGAGATGAAGATTGTGTGTATCGGTGGCGGGCCGGCCGGGTTGTACTTCGCTATCTCGATGAAGCGGCGCGACCCGGCCCATGACATCACGGTGATCGACCGCGATCCTCCCGGGTCCACCTATGGCTGGGGCGTCGTGTACTGGGACGACCTGCTCGACATTCTGTACGGGAATGACCCCGACAGCGCCCAGGCGGTGCGCGCCGGGTCGGTCCTGTGGCGTGAACAGGAAATTCATGTGCGCGACGACCAGACCGCACATTTCGGGGGCTACGGGTTCAGCATGGGGCGCGCCGCATTGCTCGACGTACTTTCCCGACGGGCGAGCGACTTAGGCGTCGATGTCCAGCACGGGCGAGAGGTCCACGATCTGTCCGGCTTCGACGACACCGATCTCATCGTCGCCTCCGACGGCGCGAACAGCCGGATACGGCAGCTGGGTGATCGTCGTTTCGGCACGTCCGTCACGCTCGGCGAGAATCGATATATCTGGCTCGGTACGGACAAGGTCTTCACCCGATTTACCTTCGCCTTCGAACACACCTCGGCCGGTTGGATCTGGTTCCATGCCTACCCGTCGGTTGCCGAAAAAATCAGCACCTGCATCGTTGAATGCCAACCGCAGACTTGGCATGGACTTGGCTTCGATTCCCTGGACAACCTGGAGAACTTGCGTGTTCTGGAGAACATATTCACGCGCCTTCTCGACGGTCACTCGTTGATCAGCAAGACACGAGGCGAGTTCGCGAAGTGGAGCCGCTTTCCCGAGATCACCAACAAGAGCTGGTATCACGACAACGTGGTGCTGCTCGGCGATGCAGCCCACACGACGCACTTCACCATCGGTTCGGGCACCCGGTTGGCCATCGTCGACGCCGTCGTGCTCGCACAGAACCTGTACGAGCATGCCGAGGTCGCCGACGCGCTGGAGAACTACGATGCGCAGCGGCGCGCCGCGCTGCGCCCGATCCAGGCCGCCGCCCGTACCAGCATGATCTGGTTCGAACACGCCGACCGCTATCTCGACCGCAACGCGGTGCAGTTCGCCTATGCGATGGCGGCTCGGCACGGGCTACAAATGCCGTGGCGATATCAGCAACACCTGCTCACACAGGTACCCACTGTGCGCAAGATCCGGCGTGCCGTCGACTCCGGACGGCGGTGGTGGCGGGCTGCCCGACGGGGGGAACTCGCGATGGCACTGCCCTCGCCACGACACCCACCCGAACCGATCTCGACCGATCAGTCGATGTTCTGATTCCCGCACAAACCAGGCACCGGCACACGGTGAACATTTCTGTCGCGATTGCGCTGCGAATCTGGGGATCCGCAATTCGGGCCGCGCGGCCCACGCCGAAGGTGGAGCGGTTCGAACCGATCGCGGCCGAATACGCCGAGGAAGAATGCACGGTGGCGATCAGCGCCGCGCACATCGATATCTCAATTTTCCGGTAGCCGAACTCGATTCGGCTACCGGAAGACGAGAATTGTTTATCCCCAAAGGATCAGGGCAGAACCTGCGGAATGACATCAGGGGCGATTGCGCCGACGATCAAGCCGAGCAGGGCACCCTGGAAAGCGGGGCCGAGGGCGCAGAGCGGGATGAGGGGAATGCCGACAATGGTGACGGCGCAGACAACAGCCCCGAACACGGCCCCGACAATCGCACCTGTTGCCGCGCCATTGGCCAGCGGATCATGGTTGGCCGCATCGGGATTGGTGGCGATATCCTGCGGAATCGTCGCCGCCACCGGCTGCACGACATCCGGAGCGGCGGGCTGCTCGACCACCGCCGCTAGCTGCGGAGCCGCGACCATCTGTACGACGGTGGCCGTCTCCGGGGCGACGCCCGGGGCGTCGGCAGAAGCTGTTCCGGCGCCCGCGAAGGTCACCGCGACCGCCAGCGGCAAAGCCGCGATGAGTGCCTTACGACCGAATTTGCCGATAGTCCGACGCATGGTTTTTCCTATCCTCCCGACCCCGCAGCACGCTGAACTCAGTTGGCGTGCAGGATGTTTCGCGTTGCGAATGCAACGATCAAGTTCTAGCCGATCCCGATCGCCGAATCAAGTCCCGGTGCCACTGTGCGCTGCGGCGGAATCGTGTTCGGCGACAAGGTGATCGGGAAGCAGCGGCTGTCCAACGCGGCAGCCTCGTCGAATCGCCCGACGCCCACCTCAGGATAGAATTCGAGCCACGCCCTCGCGCGATGCAACAGGTCGGCGACATCCCGGGGCACAAACGCAGAAACCCGACTATTGCTGCTGATCTGCCGAATTCGCCCTATGGCAGCGTCGGTCAATAGTCGAGGGCATGTTCCGGCTGACAGACGTGCATGGGAGACGGCAGATACCGGACGATGGCGTCCAGGAGCGGGGCGATGTCGTCACTCCACGGCGCCGCGTCACACAGGACCGGCACGGCGTCGCCGATGCGCGTGAGGCAGCGGATGCGCTCATGCAACTGTTCGGGTGGGATCTCTCGCAGGCCGAGGATGGCGTCCGAATCCGCCGCGTCCTGTTCCATCACCGTGGCCACGAGGTTGCGGTACCACCGCTCGGCGACTTTCCAATGGCTGCCGTAGAACTCGGCGGCCATCGGCTCGAGCGCCCACATCGGGACCAGATCGATGACGCCTTCGAACTCGGTGCCGATAGGAATCTGCAGCGTCACCGGCACCGCCCCGCGCGTCTCGGCGATCGTGCGGACGCAGCGGTCGAAGTCGGCGGCGCGATGACCGAGTCCGGTCACCAGACACAGCCGTGCGACCTGATAGTCATCGGCAAGCCGCAGTATCGTCTCGAGTCGCGGCGCACTCTTCACGGCAGCGTTCACGACCGCGATCACTCCATCGGCTACCCGGATGGACCGCTCCAGGTCCGCGATGGGCGCGTGGCTCGACAGCTCGGCGATATGGATTGTGTGATCGACGCGGCCCGTCACCCAATGGACCGTGGCCGCCGCGCCGGACCCGGTCCTGGCGAAACAGCGGAACAGGCGGTGGACGACTCGCGTCGTGTCGTCGGGGTCCCCGATGATCGTGACGTTGCGGATCGACTGCGGGTCAATGGCTTTGGTGCCCATCGGCGTTGCGGTACTCCAAGTCGACTCGAGGGTCTCGTCGCGTCCTCGATCCGCACCCACGGTACCTGCGCGCGTACATCGGCGGAGCGGATTTCAGCCCCAAAATAGAACGTGTTCCTATAGCGTCGGGTTTGTGCAGAAAGAACAACGCCCCGCGGTGGCAGATTGGTTCACTGCGGACGACGGCGCGGTACGTCTCGTGGGAAGTCGCTGCGATGTGTGCGGCACACCGTATTTCCCGCGGAACACGCTGGCCTGTCGCAACCCGCAGTGTGCAAGTCCGAAGGACGGCTCCGAGCTGGTCGAGTACCTGCTCTCCACGCGTGGCCGGATCTGGTCGTACGCGGATGCCCGGTACAAGCCGCCTCCGCCCTATATCTCGCCCGATCCGTTCGAGCCGTATGTCGTCGCGGCGGTGGAGCTCGAAGTCGAACAGATGGTGATTCTCGGGCAGGTCGTGCGCGGCCTGACGGTGGACGACCTGGCCGTCGGCATGCCGGTCGAACTGACCCTCGGCGTGCTGTACGAGGACGAGGAAGCCGAGTACACGGTGTGGATGTGGAGGCCGGTCGATGCCTGACAGGAATGATCGCGACATTGCCGTCCTCGGTGCGGGCATGCACCAGTGGGGCAAGTGGGGGCGCAATTTCGTCGAATACGGGCTGGTCGCGGCCCGCGCGGCGCTGGCCGATGCCGGGGTGGACCACCGCGACGTCGGCTACATCGCCGGTGCGGACACGATCCGCAATGGATACCCCGGTTTCGTCTCCGGTGCGACCTTCGCCCAGGCATTGGGCTGGTCGGGTGCGCGGATCTCGAGCAGCTATGCCGCCTGCGCCTCCGGTGCGCAGGCCATCGCCAATGCGCGGGCCCAGATCCTGGCCGGGTTGACCGATATAGCGCTGGTGATCGGCGCGGATGCCGCCCCGAAGGGCTTCTTCCAGCCGGTCGGCGGTGAACGCCGCGACGATCCGGACTGGTTGCGCTTCCACCTGCTCGGTGCCACCAACCCCATCTATTTCGCGCTCTATGCCCGCCGCCGGATGGCGCTGCACGGCGCAACGCTCGACGATTTCGCCGCGGTCAAGGTGAAGAACGCCAAGCACGGCCTGAACAACCCGTACGCCCGCTACCGCAAGGAGGTTTCGGCCGAGGAGGTCGCGGCCTCGGCGATCGTCTCGGACCCGCTGCGGCTGCTCGACATCTGCGCGACCAGTGACGGCGGTGCGGCACTGGTGCTGACGTCGATGGAGTACGCCCGCCGCCACGGCGTCACCGACCCGGTCCGTATCCGGGCGCTGTCGACGGTCACGCCGACGTTCCCGAAGACCGTCCTCGACCTGCCGGATTTCGCGACGGACTCCGCCGTGGCCGTCGAGCCTCCGCCGCACGCGTTCCGTTCCGCCATCGCGCACGCCGCGTACGAGGAGGCCGGGCTCGGGCCATCCGACCTGTCCTTCGCGGAGGTCTACGACCTCTCGACCGCGCTGGAGTTGGACTGGTACGAGGACATCGGGCTCTGCGACACGGGCGGCGCCGAGGAACTGCTGCGCAGCGGCGCAACAACTTTGGGCGGACGGGTGCCGGTGAACCCCAGTGGTGGGCTGGCCTGCTTCGGTGAGGCGATCCCCGCGCAGGCGATCGCTCAGATCTGCGAGCTCACCTGGCAATTGCGCGGCCAGGCCGACGGCCGCCAAGTGGAGAACGCGCGGGCGGGCATCGCGGTGAATCAGGGCCTCTTCGGTCACGGCTCGGCAATCATCGCCACCCGCTGAACCGAGACCGAGAGGGCCCCGAGCCCGCACCCGTCAGGCGGCGTCGAGGGCCGCGGTGATCTTGCGGGCCATCGCAGCCACGGCGGGGCTGGGCTCGCCCTTGCGGGGCTGGGCGGCGGCTTCGACGGCCACCAGGACAGTGTCGCGGAAGTTGTCGGCCTCGTCGGGATGTTGGGTGACGAGCAGGCTCATGGCCGCGGTCAGGCTCGGCAGCACCTGGTCGGCGAGTTCGGCGACGGACTTGCCTTGCAAGTGGATGTCTTTGGACTTGGCAGCGAGCACATGCCCGACCAGCCCGGTCGCCGAGGTCAGGGCGATAGAACCGTGCGTGATGCCCTTGTGCGGCGCACCGGAGGCGGCCATCAGCGACACGGCGCCATAGGCGGCGGTGCGCAGGGTGCTCTTGTCCTGGTCGGTCAGGGTGATGGTGATGGACATGTCGTGTACTCCTCGAAATCGGTTGTGGCACCGACTGGAACCGTGTCGGCGCCGGTCGTTTTGTTGATGCACACACTGTCGCCGGACTGACTGACACCGACCTGACACACACCTGACACCTCCGCTGACACCGCGATCGGCCGTCAACGCGCCAGCTGACCCGCTGACGATCACCTATCCGGCACTGCGGCTGGCCTCATCCGATCAATGAGCGACCACGTCCTCGCCGAGGAATCCACCCGACTGGTACCGCCACAGCTGCGCGTATGTTCCTTCCGCGGAAAGCAACTCCTCGTGTGTCCCCTCCTCGACGAGTCGCCCGCGGTCGAGCACCACCAGCCGGTCCATCCCGGCCACCGTGCTCAGCCGATGCGCGACGACCAGCGCCGTACGCCCTTCCATCAACTCCCAGAGCGCCTGCTGCACAAGCAATTCGCTTTCCGAGTCGAGGGCACTGGTGGCCTCGTCCAAGAGCAGGATGGGCGCGTCCCGCAGAATGGCCCTGGCCAGTGCGACCCGCTGACGCTGGCCGCCGGACAGTTTCACGCCGCGCTCGCCGATGAGCGTTTCCATACCCTGCGGCAGCGCGTCCGCGAACTCGGTGACGTGCGCGGCCTTGGCGGCCCGCAGGATCTCCTCGTCCGTGGCGTCCGGGCGTGCGAACCGGATGTTCTCGCTCAGAGTCCGGTGAAACATGGCCGGATCCTGTGGCACGTAGGCGATCAGACCGCGCAGATCCGCCTGCCGCAGCCGGGCGATGTCCTGCCCGCCGATGCGTATGGTTCCGGATTGGATATCCATCAACCGCAGCAGTAGTTGGGTGATGGTGGTCTTGCCACCACCGGATCGTCCGACCAGGCCTACCTTGGTGCCACTGGGCACGTGCAGATCCAATTCGTGGAACAGCTGGCGCGCGCCCCCATGCGTGAAGTTCACCTTCTCGAACCGCACGTCGAAGCCCTTGGGCCGCAGTGGTTCCGGATATTTGGTATCGAGCACCTTCGGTTCGTCCAGCAGCAGTTCGGTGAACTGCGCCGCCTCGGTGAGCACGGTCTCCAACCGCCGGTAGATCTGGTTGAACCGGAACATGATCCCGGTGGCGTTGAAGTAGTAGGTGAATGCCACCACAATGGCCTCCACCCCCGCATTCCCGCCGCCGAGACCCAACGCGACCAGCAGGCCGATCACGTTGGTGAGCGCCACCAGCGGCGCCACCAGCGTATCTATCCGCAGGTTCGCGTAATCCCAGGAGCGCAACGACTTTCGCCGCGACGAGGCGACCCGCCGCTGATGCTCGGCCGCCTCCTGTGGTTCGGCAGCGAAGGCGCGCACCACCTGCATATTGGCCAGGCTGTCGGCCACATGCCCGGAAACCTGCGCAATGGCGGCCTCTCGGTCGTCCACCAGCTTCTGGCGGCGCTGGATCAAGGGCATGATGACCAGCGCGGTCACCACGATCATCCCCACCAACACGGCGACCAGGACGGGGTTGTAGCGCCACAACACAACCGAGGCGAACAGCAGCGGCACCAGTGCCGCCAGGATCTCGAAGGCGAGGGTATCCACGAACTGTTCGAACCGAGCCGCGAAGCTGAGCGAGCGCTTCGTCAGCGAACCGGCGAAGTTGTTGTGGAAGAACGCCGCGTCCTTGGCGAGCAACTCGTCCATGGCAAGCACATACAGATGCTCGATGCCGTAGGCGTCGACTCGGTTCAAGCAGTGAATCCCGATGCGCCACAGCAGTTCCGCGAGCAGCAGGGTGCCACCGAAGGCGAGAATATAGGAAGCCAGAGCCCCGAAACTCGTATCCCCGGTTACCGCGACCCGACCGACCATCATGGCGACGATCAGCGGTGCGACGTACAAATTGCAGACATTGCCAAGCGCCGGCGCCAACAGCGCCGGAATCGTTGTGGCCTTGCGAGAGGCCATTTCCCGGCCATAGAAACGCAGCACCAGCTTGACCGCCGTCGCGCGTGAACTCATGCTCCCCCCTCGTCTCGAATTAACGAGCGATGCAGGTGAGCAATGATCCCGCGTCCAGGCCGGTTACGGCCAGTGAATATTCGCCGTGCTGCCGATAAGGAAGGTGCGGATCGGGTCGAGTGCGTTGGCGAGGCGTCCGACTTGGCGTGGATCGAGTGTTTACCAACGACCGCGCGGTGGACTTATTGATGTTGCGAAGCAAGTGCTCGATGTTCTGATCGCCGCGGTAGAAAACGCGCAAAATCAACGGAAGTGCTGGTCAGAGACGTTTTTCGGGTTGGATGTACGGAATCGCTGCGGCCTGTTTGCGGTCTTGGTTTACTTGATTCCGAAGGTTGGCCCTGGACGACGACTACGAGATCGGTGCGGCGTACCGCCGGTGGAGGCTTGGTGCCGGTGCTTCCACAGTGAGGATGAGACCATGGCTGAGCTGATCGAAGACAGGAACCAGATCATCAACGCCGCCATCGGCAAAGGGATGGCTGCGCTCGAGTAGCCCGGGGTAGCGGTCACGCGGCAAGTAATTCGATCACGCAGCCTGCCACGGCTCGCGTCGCATAAGAACCCGCAACTCGCGGGCGATGGGCTATCCGCTCACGAAATTCGTGTCTACGGAAACTTTAACTCCAGCTGCGTAATTCGCGCCGATACGTTCGACCCGGCGGTCCACTGTTTCTGATCTTTCACGGCCCGTAAGAGTACGTCCAGGGCTGTGGAAAGCGCTCCGGTGGCTCATCCCCCGCCCGAAGGGGAGGTGTGGCGGCCCGCCGGAACGCGGGCTTCACCCGAGAACAGATCACATCGACCAACGAGCCCGTTCGGGCTGGCCAGAGTCGTGCCCGAACGGGCGAAACACACGAAGGAGCTCCGTACCATGGCGCAACGGTCGTACTGGATCAAGGCCTACAACCTCACGGGCCAGGAACTCACCCAGAAATCCAAAGAACTCGATCACGGAATCTGGAGCGACAATGGCCAAGACACTCCACCGGACGTCTTCAAGTCCGCCGCGAAGGCGGAGTGGGGAAGCGAATCCGACGGATTTGCCACTGGCACCGAGGGAAACGTTATCTTCTCGCTCAACGGTGGCGGCGGCCAATTCGAGATCTATTGGGATAACCCCTACGTCGGTTCCGACCAAACCTGGGTGACAGCCCCGAAGGGCTACACCTACGTCAAGGACGACAGCGGGGGCAACAACGCGACCCTCAAGGTCACACTAATGCCCGACCTCGGCTGATACCCGTCCAGCGCCCGCGCCCCTCGCCCCAGTCCTGATATCCGGGGCGCGGGCGCGCCCGCGGGAACTGTCGGGGGTCCCGCCATGTGCTTCCAGATCTGCGAAAGTCGCGCTAACTGAGTTACCGCAGATAAGTCCATGACTATCTGCGGTAACTCCATGCCGAGTTCTGAGAGGTAGACCGTGCTGCGCAAGACGCCGAGCAGTCGCGCATGGATCGGAAGGCGGGCGCCCTGAGAAGCCGTCGTGACCACAAGTGGCGACGCATATCTTGACAACCAAGTTGTCTCGACCGTGCTGACCTAGCCTTTTCGTGGAGCGGATGACGGGATTCGAACCCTGGTCCGGCGCTTCACGATTCGCCTGGTCAATAGGCTGAGCTAGCCCAAATGCCGGGCCGCAACAGACCTTTCAGAAATTTTCAGTACGTTATGAGGCACCAAGCTACCACCTTTCTGGTTACAACGTCACCACCTCACCGGGCGACGGGATGTCTCCCGCACCGGGTCACGGGATTGGTACCGGACGTTGGGTTCGACGTCAAAGCGCCGCGTTCCAACCACCGATAACCCACGTCATCGACAGTCAGGGGTCGCGCGCCCGAACACGCTCAGTCACCCGAGCCGACTCGAACTTCTGATCCGTAGTCCCCTGGCGCGCAACAGATCCCGGCGTCGGCGCCGGCGATTCTCGCAGCAGTGCACGACTATAGATTCAGGCTGCCGTCGCTCGAGGCCGGCGGGACTGCGGAGTACAAGGGCGATTGTGATGTCGGTGCTGCCGGTACCAGTGGCGCGGTCTTGCTCCTGGAGCAGGGTGATCGCTCTGTCGGCGCTGGCGCGGGTCGGATGCACAGAGATGTGCCGCCCTGCCCGCAGACCGTCGATGACGAGCACCCACACCCTTTCCGGGTTCAGCCGGGCGGCGACCTCGCCGAGCGGGTCGAAGCCGATCCGGTCGGTGACCTCCTTCAGGTCCGCCCAACCGCGGCGTTTGCACCGGGCCGCGACCATTCGCAGGCGCCGGTCGCAGCGACCAACTCCCTCCAGGATCGGCCCCGCTGCCAGCCTTCGGCCAGCGCATCATGTCCTCCTGGGAGGCCGCCGCCAGAAGGCCGTGCAGATCCGCGAGATCTTGTGGGCAAGAAACATCGTCTCGGACAAACAGTTCGAGCGCGATGAGGTGACCAGTGGTCGCCACAATTTCTAACTGCCGGAAATCTTGCCCTCACCGACAAAACAGCCTGCCCCACAGCAGTTCTCGCTATAACCTCCTGCGGAGTCTGCCGGGATAGGCGCTGTGCTCGGCGCGCTCGCCGGACTCCCGATATTCATTATCGGCGCGATACCTGGCGCGCTGATCGGCGCCGGATTCGGGGCGCTGTCGCACATCATCGCGTCCTGGTCGATGCAGCAGATGGGCGGTTGCAATCCGTGACACCGGCGCGAGTGTGAAATGACAAGGCGCCCCGACCTGTTACTTGGTCGGGGCGTCTTTGCGTTCGGGTTAGCTGCCTATATGTCGTAAGCCTCGATCGAGTCGATCGGACAGACGAATAGCCGCAGCGAACTGCGGTGCCGACCATGCCGATGTCAGTACGACCGACGATCTGGCTGCCCCAACGGCACCGCCGGGCTGATACCCATCGCTCAATGACCCTGCGCGCCAACAATGGTGCGACCGCCAGGGCTGGGCTGAACAGGTATCGGGGTCCGAATAGCGCTGTGGCCATGTCAGGTTGACGTACGTGCGGAGCGACCGGCGCAGCCGACAGCATATGGACGCCCGGGGCAGATCGCCGTTATCGTCGTGTGCATGGGAGATAGCGGGGGGCCTACCGGATCTGGCCAGAATCTGTCAGTCGTTCCTGATGATGTGCAGGCGATCGGCCAGTACGTCTACAACATCGCCGACGCCATGAAGCAGGCCCTCGATTCCGCTGCCCGCGAGGTCGACACCCTACTCACGTCCGACTGGACCGGCGACGCGGCCGACGAGTTCTCCAATGGGTGGGCCGAAACCCGTGACGGCGGAACACAACTCATGCAAGCGTTGACTTCTCTTGCCGAGAAGCTGGGCGTCACCGCGGCCAACTACAAGAGCACCGACACCGGCAACGCGTCCGGTATCTCCAGCCTGGATCTGCCATGAGCTCTCAATTCAGCGTCGACCTCGACCAACTCGACCGGATCGTGTCCCGCCTCAACGGCCTCGCCGGGTTCTTGCACGATCACCTCGACGAACTCGACCACAAGGTCGCCGCCCTGCACAGCGGCAGCTGGGAATCCGCGGCAGCCAGCGCTTACGCCGACGCCCACAGCCAATGGCTCGCGGCCGCACGGGAATTCGCCGAAGGCGTCGCCGCCGTGAGTGACGCCGCGCAGAAAGCGCACGGCCGCTACACGCGTGCTATCGACGTCAACCGGCGCATGCTGGAGTCGGGGCAGGCATGATCGTCGACTGGCAGACCTACTACGACGCCGCCAAGAAATGCCACGACCTCGCCGACGATCTCCGCAAGGCCGACAAACCGGTCCACGATGCGGTCAAAGGTGAATGCGCCGGGATGGCCGGCGACGCCCCCGGCTGCAAAGAGTGGGGTGAGACCTACGACAAAGCCGCCCAGCAGACCATGCAGGCCTGCTCGAGCCTGGCCAACGCACTCACCAACTACGGCGCCGTCTTGTACGCCAACGGCTACCACTACTCCATCGCCAACAAGAGCAACCCAACCGCGCCCCGCATCCACGCACAGGAAGTCGGCGAATACAAGGTCACCATCCCGTCTTCGGTGCACGATAACGGGATCGGCTTCACCGACCACGGCGGGCTGAAGGAGTTCTTGGACAAACTCGTCGCCAAAGTCCTGGCCGCCTTCGGCAAACTCCCCAACGGTGACCACACCAAACTCGACAAAGCCCACACCACCTGGAACACCTTCGCCAACCACGACACCATCACCGGCGCCGCCGCCCGCATCTCAGCCATCTCGGCTCTGTTCGACGGCATGGACGACGCCACCAACCGGCAACTAATCCAAGACCACTTCACCACCCTGAAAACCGGCGCCGACACTGTCGCCACCGCCTCCCAGAAGATGGCCACACCGGTCAAGGACTACCACGACGCGACCGTCGCCCTCGGTAACGACAATGCCAGCGCGATCAACGCGCTGGAGCTGTCCATCAGCCTGATCGCCATCACCGCCGGTGTCGCGTTCCTGTTCAGCCTCGGCTCCTCCGCCGTCGCCGCAGCCGCCGCGATCGACGCTGACGTTGCCCTCACCATCAACGCAATCCAAACCTCCTACCGCGCCAGCCAAATGGTCCGAATCATCGGCCTCACCAGCCTCGCGGCCGGCGCCGTCGGCACCATCGACGCCTTCCACGCACTCCCCACCACCGACCTCGACAAAGCCATCGCCGGCCTCGCCGCCATCATCGGCATGACCTCGACCATCGACGACGACCACGCCGGTGATTCCGATGAACCAGACTTCCGTCACAGCGAATACACTCAAGCCGAGATAGAAGAATTCATCAACGGCCATACCGGGGACGGGAATCCGACGATGGACAGACCAACTCCCGAACAAGTTCATGACGCGCTGACAAAAGGCACACCGGAACCAATGGGCGACGGACGCACAGCGGAACAGGCCGAGCAATTCGTGTACAAGGGAATCAAGGTGGTTGTGAACTACGAAATGCCCTGGAAATCAACCGCCTGGAAACTGTGAGGAAAAGAATGTCGAACCTCGACGATCACGCGCATCTTCATTTCTCCGAAGATGAGATCGCCGATATTAAAAGCAACTCGATCACACTGAAATCGGGCGAAGAACGCGATGCGATCCGCTTGGCAGACTCATGGGAGGCCCATGTCGAGAAGATCGATCGAGACAGAAACCTGCCTTGGTCGGACCGCACTGTCTGGAACGAATACGACCTCAACGCTGCTTATGCCATACGGGATTACCTGGAGAGCGCCATCAATAATCTGCCTGCCCCACTCGGCACCAAGATGACGAGCTACGTCTCCGCAGCAGACGATAGATTCATGTCTATCACTGTCGAAGATTCAGGGAAGCGCATGGCAGCGGTCGCGAACATTGACATAACCGGACGCGGGTGGTGGTGGTTCCGCGTACCCGACTCTGGCCCGATCGTTGAAGACCTGGCTCGCTGGAGCCGATTCGAGAACAAATAGCGGGCAATGCCAAGTCGCGCCAACGACGGACAAACCCAAAATCAGCTCCGAGCGGCAGACCCCTCGACACTAGAAGACCATCCAGGACCCGGAATCCTAACCTTGGCCGAGTATGCAAATCCGCTTCCAAGGGGCAACGAAGAACGGCCCAGCAACGCGCTTCGGGCCGTTTGCCCGGGTAGCAAGTACAGATTTATCTGCAACCGCCGCCGACTTCTACGCCTCCGACGTCCAACCGGACCGGCTACACCGCGGGGTGTCCAGCAGGTGCTGGGCCTCCTGAAGGCTCGGTGATCACACCAAATGAGCGAGTTTGGACCTACAAAAGTCGGGTTGCTTTGGCGAAAGCAACTATCTGGTCAGCAGTCAGACTTCTCTCGAAGCCGAAGTGAATCACCAGCATTCGCGGAGAGTTGATATAGCTTGCCAATAGAGCCACGCCGAGTTCGTCTGCGCATTGGATCGCTTGCGCACTGAATCCGACCGCAGCGAAGAACAGCATGTCGAGGTGATGCCGTGTTCCGCGGGCGCCATACAGCTTCTGGATGTCGGGACGACCGACCGGCGTCATATGCCATTTGACCTGCGCAACAGCCTGCGATGCGATGACATCTATCCCACCGTCCGACCCTCTCTGGGTCACTCGCGCATCTCGGTATCCGAGAGATCGCATGTGCGCTGCCGCCGAATGCTCGGCCGCCTCGAATGACGGAACACGTACTGCACTGCGCCTCCTGGAGCGAGCGATCATACTTCGCAATCAGTTTGAGGATCGGTGGGTGAATCGCATCGTTACCGGCAGCAGCTAACAGCTGACGTGTAGGCCTTTACGGTAAGGGGCCGTTCGTTGGTTCGCGTGACTGGTCTGCTGGTTCTCGGAGATCGCGGCTCGTCGGCGAGTTCGTCATCGAACTCAACAGCCACGCCAGCGCGTTCCTGTTCGGTCGCGAAACGTTCGACATCTTCCGCGGCTACTGGCCTGATCAGACCGATCCGCCAACCCCATTGCCGCGGCGATCAACTCGTTGCCCAAGTACGTCGTGTCCAATTCGCTCAGCGAGGCTGATGCCACGTGGCGCGGCGAGCACCCTGACACCGCTCGCCTGCTGACGGGTGACATCGTCGCGGCGGTGCACGCGCTAGAGGACGAACCCGGCGACGAGTTGCAGAGCTGGGGAAGCGGCACACTGCTTCAGACGCTGTTGCAGCACGAACTCGTCGACCGCTTCCGCCTGATGACATTTCCGCTACGGCATGCGTATGTACTTGATGATCATGAGGGTGGTCCGTTGTACAGTTCCATCCGAATCAGATCCCGAGGATTTTTACGCAGCGACCACGTTGAGCTCAGAAAGCACGCCTTGGGGGTCGCTGAGGTAGCGGTATCCCTCCACTGGAGGATTGAACTGGCCGAGCACGTTCGCCATCGCATCGCGTTCGGCTTCAGTGACCGGGATCCGGCGCTTGATGAGACTGGCACACAGCACGTCGACGAGCATCGCCCACTCCCCCACGTCGCTATAGGTGCGGTAGCTTTCGACCAGGTCAGAAGGCAGGCGGTCGGCGACGCTCTCGAGAAGGTTGCGCGAGTCCTCGCTCATCTTGTTCAGCCGACGGTTACGGGCTTCGATGGCTTGGGGGTCTCGCTGACGTTTCGCGCTTCCCGTGCCGCCCCTGTCCGGATTCATCGCTCTCCTAGCCTATTTGATCGCAATTCCGATTGAAACCAACACCGCGACAACCGAATTCATTGGTGGCAGTTGCGAGCGATCCAGTCGTCGTTGTCCAGGCTCAGCAACCCCTGACCCGGTGCCTGCCTCTGCCACAGTGCCCGGGTTGTCGAGCAAGTCGAGTACCCTGGCGCGGAATCCACCCAAATCCGGATCGACGTACAGGACAAAGCCCGCTGCGGGGCCGTTCGCCGCGATCTGATCCGCCAAATCACTGATCGGCGCCACGGGTGGTTGACATATGCGCGACATGCGCCGACGAACAGTCGGCGAAATGGCAGCGAGTGGTGGACCTTCTCGGGGTTGCAGGCGACAGCCGTGCCGCGGACCTGGCTGACTAGGCGGTGTGTCAAAAGTCGTCGATTTGGGAACATGCAAGGATCGGTGCCCGTGCGGGAAGACGAGAAGTTGTTCGACCGGGTGCGTGGGGCGATGTTGGGTGGGGCGGTTGGTGATGCGCTCGGGTGGCCAATCGAGTTTTTGCAGTTGGCGCAGATCAGGGAGCAGCACGGGGTGGCCGGTGTCACCGATTTCCTGCCTGGCCTGATAGCCGATGCGCCGCAACAGATTACCGATGACACACAGATGACGATGTTCACCGCCGAAGGCTTGCTGCGTTGTCCGCCCGGCGCGGATCCAGCTCCAGTGCTGCGGCGCGCGTATCTGCGCTGGCTGACCACCCAGGAGCAAGCCAAGCCCGCGCACGAACCCGACGGCTGGTTGGCGGGGCGACAGTTCCTTTATGCGATGCGGTCGCCGGGCCATGCGTGCACGAGCGGGTTGCGGCTCCAAGCGAAGGAATATCGGGCGCCACATCTGCCCGGTGAGCCGGGGCCGGTGAATCCGAATTCGAAGGGATGCGGGACCGTGATGCGGTCCGCACCATTCGGTCTCGCCGCGCTCGGTCCGCATAAGGCGTTCGACGCCGCGATGCGATGCGCTCAGCTCACCCACGGCCATCCGACCGGCTATCTTGCCGCAGGAGCGTTCGCGGCCCTGATCGACAGCGTGCTGAGTGGGGTCGAACTGCCGATCGCCGTGCGCGACATCATCATCCGACTCACCTCGATACCGGCAGACAGCTCCGAGACAGTGTCCGCCCTGGCCGGTGCGCTGGCGTTCGCACAGCTCGGCCCGCCGACAGCGGAGCGGGTCGAGCAAGTTGGGCAGGGCTGGGTCGCGGAGGAATGTCTCGCCATCGCCGTCTACTGCGCGCTGTACGCATTCCGGACCGGCGACGTGCGTGGCGCGCTACTGCTATCGGTGAACCATTCCGGCGACTCCGATTCCACCGGTGCGGTGGCCGGCAACCTTATCGGTGCAGTCCACGGATTGTCCGCCCTGCCGCCCGAGTGGGTATCTGTGGTCGAGGGCCGCGATGAATTGGTCCAGATCGCCGACGATCTCGTCCTGAACTTCTTCTACCGAGACCGTTCCCGCCTCGACACCCGCTATCCGCTCGACACTTCGGTGAACTGAACTGAACTGAGCACCAAGCGGCTTCGAGGGTTTCGGCGGCGCCCTCGTCGTATCGCGTGGATATCTCGTACATACGCTCGACCTCGCGAGCACCTTCGATGCGAACCATCCGGAACTTCCGGATAGTTGCCTCGATCACACATTCGCCATCCGCGTAGATCGTCTGCCCCTTGGCTATCATCGGACGCAATGCATGTCGAGTTGATGCTTGATTCTTTGGATGGACTGTCCGTGGGGGACGCTTTGGGGCAGCAGTTCCCGATCATGCGCCGATCCATCGCAGATCTTCGGGAAGGTAATCTTCCTGCCGGGCCGTGGGGGTGGACCGACGACACCGAGATGGCCTGCTCTGTGGTTACCGAGCTGTGCAGTCGCGGCGAGATCGACCAGGATCGACTTGCCGCCGCTTTCGCGCGACGCTTCGACCCGGGCCGTGACTACGGCTTCAACACTGTCGCCACCATGCGCCGAGTCCGCGATGGCATGCATTGGCGCACCGCGGCCGCAGCCGCGTTCGGTGACGAAGGTTCCTGTGGCAACGGTGCGGCCATGCGGGTTGCTCCGTTGGGTGCGTTTTATGCCGGCGATCCGGAAAAGGTTGTCGCCGAAGCGGTCCGGTCGGCGCAGGTGACGCATCTGCATCCCGAAGGGGTCACCGGTGCCGTCGCGGTTGCACTCGCCGCAGCCCACGCCGCGCAAGCCCGCCTGAACGGGACACGGCCCACACCGACCGAATTCATTACCGGCGTCCTGGACCGCCTCGACCACAGTGACACGACCCGGCTGATCCGCCGCGCCCGCACGCTGCTCGGATCCCCCGCCGCCGAGGCCGCGAACGAACTCGGCAACGGATCTCTGGTCACCGCGCAGAATACGGTGCCGTTCACGATGTGGGTCGCGGCCACATATCTGGACGACTATCCGGCCGCAGTCACCACATGTATTGCAGCAGACGGAGATATCGACACCACCAGCGCCATCGTCGGCGGGATCGTCGCCGCCTACACCGGCAACCGCACGGGTCCGATCGTTGGGATACCCCAGACATGGCTTGCCGCACGAGAGGCGCTGCCCCACTGGTGCAACTACTCCATCGATCGAACACGCGGACGCAAGAATTCAGTATTCGGCCGTGCTCGACGATGGCTGTCCGGCACATCGTCGAGATGACCGCGATCGACCGGCCGGCATCGACCGCCTGCCATCGCATGCGCGCCCAGGCGGCCCCGGGATCGGCCTCAGCATGCGCGGCCCGGAAAACCTTCAGCCAACGCTCTACTGTGGCTGGTCTCCATCGTCCTCAGCAGTCTTTCGCAAACGCCAGAGGTCCGCGAGGCAGTTGCGGCGACGAACCGACATCCATGGCCGCCGTTGAAGTTTCAGACCACCGGAGTTGTCGTCCTATCCGGCGACTAGCTGGTTGCACGAGTGGCCACCGATGCGTGGTTCGGATCGAGAGTCTCTGATGGAACCGAACATGCGTGGTCCGCGTCTAACCTACTAAGACCAGGACCGACCGACGACTGAGAGAACGTGCATGGCTGAAGGTTCATCAACCACCGCGTCACCGTTTGCGATTGTGCCCGACCATGTTTCGGATGCCGGACAGTATGTGCAGCGGACCGCGCAAACTCTCGTCAACGGTGTGCGCTCGGCCGACGCAGACGTGCAGGGACTGATGACGAGCTGGAAAGGCATTGCGGCCACCGCCTATTCGACGGGGTGGGAGGAAACCCGCGACGGCGCCTTGCAGGTACTCGAAGCCCTGAACACCATGGCTGAACTGCTCGGCGTGGTAGGTGTCGAATACACAGCCACCGACACAACCAACGCCACCGGGCTGCGGCAATCCTCACTGGATCTCCCGTAGCGGATTCCGCGTAACCGAACAGGACTGTGGCACATGAGGTATCAGGTCGATCTCGACCACCTGGACGACGTAACCGCCCGCATCGGCGGACTGAACGATTTCCTACGGGAATCCCTACGCGAGATCGATGAACGCATGGCCGTGATGCAACAGAGCTGGAACGGCCACGCCGCCGACAGGCAAGCCCAAGCGCATCAAGAATGGGCTACTGCGGCGCAGGAAGTTCGGGAGGGAATCGAGGCCATGCAGACCGCAGCCCGCACCGCGCACACCGCCTACAACGACGCGGTAGCCGAGAACCTGCGCGCTCTGGGGCGCGCGTGACCGCAACCGTTCTCGATGTCGACACCAGCGTCTACTACGACGCCGGTAACAAGCTCGTCTCTCTGGCCGCGGACTGGTTCGCCTCCGTTGATTCGTTCTGGCCGACCCTCGACGAGTGCCACGCCATGACCGGGTCGTACGACGAGGCCAAGAAATGGGCCAAGACCTACGACACACGCGCCGAAGAGCTATTGGACATGTCCAATGACCTCGCCGAAGCGGTGCACGCCTACGGCGTCCTACTGCTGGAAATGGGCTACAACCACGCCGTTGCCGAATACAACGCGACGGTCGACACCGACACCCCGGCACCGGCTAAACCGGCCACCCCCGGCCCTGTGGCATACCTGTGCCGGGTGCCGCTGCCCAGCGCCGGAGGACCCGGCCAGGGCCTGATCGATGGCGGTGTGCAACTGGCCGAAGCCATCGGAATCACCATCCCCGACGGCAATGTCGATCTACTCGCGCGCGCCGCCGACACCTGGACCAAGATCGCCGACGCCGAACCCGTAGCAAAAATGGCCGGGGCGTTGGAACGGGTCGCCTGGTCGTTCGAGGCGATTGTCAGCCCCGAATACGAACACATCGATGAAGATCTGCGCGCCCTGCGTGACGCCGCCCTGACCACCACCGCCGCATTCTATGAACTGTCCGCCAGCGCGAAAGACCACCACGACGGCCTGGTCGAGCTGCGCGAAAACATGAAAAAGGTCCTCGAGGATCTGGGCGAAGAGCTGCTCAAAGAACTGCTCATCACCGTCGCAATCGCCATCGCGGCAAGCGTGGTGACCTTCGGTATCGGCGCCGCCGTGGCCAGCGCGCGTGTCGTGGCCATCGCCGCCCGATTCGCGCGCCCGATTCGCGCGCTCATCGATGCATTCAAGGCCAACCGGGCCATCGCGAAAGGGGTGAAATCGGAACAGACCCTTGCCAAGCATGCGAAAGAACTGAAACGCATCAAGGATTTGAAGGCCAAGGCGACGCCGAAGGTGGAGCCGAAAACGGCACCGAAAGAGTTCAAAGCGCCGACCGCGAAAGATCTCGGCCTCACCGATGAGGAATACGCCGCGATCAGCCGCTACACCGGAAACGGATATAAGGATCTGAACGAGGCACTGCGGAGCGGCAATCTCACCGAAGAGCAGGCGGCCAGGGTACGCGAACTGAATCAAGCCCTCGACAAGGTCCCCAACTTCGAAGGCGAGGTCTCCCGTAAGGTCCAACTTCCCCAAAACGTAATCGATAGCTACAAGATCGGTGAGGACACGACAGAAACGGCATTCACGTCGACGTCCCGTTTCGCCGAATCCAACAAATTCGACGGAAACACCGAATTTACCATTATTTCCAAGACCGGTAAACCGATCGAGAATATGTCGAATTACGGGCCGTGGTCGGGGCAGAACGAGGGTGAAATCTTGTTCAAGTCCGGTACGAAATTCCGGTGCGTGGACAAAGGCGTCGACCCGGCAACCATGCGCACAGTGATTACACTAGTGGAACTGTAGGAATTAGGAGAATAGAACATGGCCAAAAAAATTGCGGGCAAGATCTTCCAGACCCCCGAAGAGTCGGGCGTACCGCCATTCACCGAAGAGGAAATGGCCGAATACCGGGCACGCGCGGCCGCACACCGGGCACGCGCGGCCGCGGTTCCCGAGTCCGAACGTGTCGACCTATCCGAGCGGTTCCACGATGACTTGTCGGGCACCGAGTACGAGGGGTGGACCCCCGAAGAAGACAAGAAGTGACGCGAGGAGGGGACCGGACCAGGTACAGCAGGGGCCGACGCTGAAGCGGCCGCCGTGACCGCCTTCACCGCGGTCCTGGCTCGGGAGGCCGCCAGGCTGGCCGCCGAGTTCGCAGAACTCACCACGACTGGGCCGCCGCCCTCCGGTGCCGCCGAGGCCAGCCGTCACAGCGCGCGCCATCCGCAGCATCGCGCCCGGCGACGCCCCCGGCCTGGCCTGACCGGCTTTGGCCACTCCAAGAGAGACGCCACGAAGCCTCCGAAGAAGCGCTCTCCGGGGCTTCCTGGTATCTCGGGCTACCCGGTCACGATGACAGCTTCTCCAAGGCGCGCTGGGCCTGTTTGCGCACAGCGGGAGCCCGGTCATCGACGAGTGGTTCGATCAAGTGACGCACGCCAGTGGCCTTCATCTGGACCAACGCCTTGATCGCTCTTCCACGCGCGGGCCCGTCGAGGTATTTCAACGCAATATCACGGGATTCGGGTGTCTTGACCTTCCCGAGGTACTCGACCAGCGGGAGCATCGCGGTCCCCTCCGGCAATTCCTCGAGCAGTTCCGCAATCTGTACGAAGTTCTTCGGCCCCGCGATCAGGCGCAAGGCATCACCGGCCCAGGTCTGCATCCGCTCCGGAATCGGTGGCCTGCGACGGACCTGAGCGATCAGCAGATCGATGGCCTCCTGGTTGCCGCGGGCGGCGGGGTCGATCAGATTGCGGATGAGTCCGGACCGGATCGCGGAGCGGTGCTCGGTTTCCGGCCCCGGGATCCGAGTCTCGAGATTGGCCAGCCAGTCGATGAAGATCGGGATGCCCTGCGGGATCGTCCGGGGACCATTGGATAAATCACCCAGCGTGTAGCAGGGAACACCAACGGCCGCGAGATCCTGCATGATCCGTCGGTCGAATCCCCGCTGCCCGTCCTTGTAGCGGACAGGAAGGTCGTTCATCCACTCGGTGCCGCCGTTCTCGCTTCCGTACGGCATGCGGGCGTACTTGATGATCATGAGGGTGGTCCGTTGTCTAGTTCCATACGAATCAGTTCGATCTGTCCGGTATCGATCATGCCCTGGATGTCGGGATCGTTGATCTGCGTCCGGTGATCCACGATCAGCGTCAGGGTGTAGCCGTTGTTCCTGGCCCACTGCTCCTGAATAAGGATCTGCTGCTTGGCGCCCGCGATCTCATTGGTGTTCTTGACCTCGGTGACCTGGCGATTCTCATCGTCGATACGGTCCGGAAACGACGTATGCTCGGCGCCGTCTCGGTCGATGATCGTGATCTGCCGTTTCGTCACCGTAGGGTCGATGCCCGCGCGCCGCTCACCTTCTTCTCCCGCCGCGTCATTTTGACGTATGTCACGGTTGCCGATGTATTTGGTGCTACGCGGAGTTCGGCCCAAGATCGCCTTCAGGTCGGCGGTCTCAGTGGTCGCCATCGTATAAATTCCGGTGTTCGACCGCACGGCGTCGGCGACCTTGGTCTCGATATCGCCGAGCCGACCGGAGATGGCCTTGGCGTACTCGGTCTTGTTCGAGGTGATCAAGGCATCGATCGCTGCTTGCGCTCCGTCGCTGGCCGGCAGCCTCTCGGCGGCGAGTTTGTCCGCTTCGTAGGAGGCGATGATGACGGCCAGCAATCCGAGTGAGGTGCGGCAATCATCCTTGGCCGATTTGGCGGTCGCGGCGACTTGGGTGCACGCAATGCCCAAGTAACTAGCAGCATCCGAGTGAGCCTGGATTGCTCGGCTCACCGCAGCGGTGTCCTGAACGTACTCGGTCAGAATCGGGTCCTCGCGCTGCGCGTCCTCGGGAAAGAGCGCCTTGACACCAAGGTACAGCTGGGTAGCGAAATCCGACGTTCTGGTGCCGTACCACGACAAAAGCGTTCCCGCAGCTCCGATCCGGGTGTCATCACAGTCGGCCCATTTCCTGGTGACCTGAGACTCGACCAGTTCCCAATGATCGGGGTTCCCCTCAGTTCCGCCGACCGACAGCTGTGTCGGGTGGAGGTTGATGGTCAAAGTGGTCCCCTTCGGCGTATCCGGGATGGGATCGGGCGTACCCGGGTGTGAGGCGTTCTCGCCTCGCGCGAGGTTCTGTCCCGCCGTATGGATCTGGATGCCGAGCGCGTTGCATGCCATTGCGGCGGTCGACCCAGCCTCGAACAGGTCCGCTGCCGACTGGTCGAAACTGCGCCCCCAACTTGGTCCGCCGTATGGATACAGCCCGGCCGACCGCGAGACGTCCAGACCTTTGTCGAGCGCGCGAAGGTGGCCTTCCAGGACAGTACTCACCTTCGTCAACGCCTCGCCGACGCGATAGTAGGTGTCGGGATCAACCGTCGTCATCGAGGGCCCCGATGCTCACGAGCGCATTTCCCGATTGGCCTGTTCGGCCTGAAGGTAGTTGCTGTGTGCGACCGCGATCTTGTCCCGCACCGCGCGGAGTTCGTCGACGAGTGTCGTTGTACTGGAGAGCCATTCGCGCTGGCTGTCGGAGAATGCTTGGGCGGCAGCGCCACTGAACTGGGTAAGGACGCCGTCGGCGATGTTCTTCGTCTTCGCACCGTGATCGCCGACGGCGGCGATCGCCTGGTCGACCAAATCGATGAAGGTCTGCATGGCATCCAGGTCGTAGTGGCGAGCAGTCATGGAAGGTCCAGACTCGACGTCCTCGCCGTGACCTGGCTAGAGAACCGCTCATCCTGAGCGACAAGGGCATCGGCGGCCGTGGTCAAGCTTGTGGCCTGTCGATTCAGCTCGTTGATATGGGTACCGATCCGCGGGACCAAGCCATCCCATAGCGCGGTCACGTAGTCCGCGGACCGACCCGACCACACCTCCTGCAGGCGGGAGTACTCGAAACGGATGCCGGCCAAGACATCGTCGAGAAGACCTCGCTGGACCTGCAATTCGGATGCGCCCTGACGGAGAACCGCTGGATCGACTTGTAAACTCATGGCCACCCCCGTACAACGGGGAAAGTTTATCGATCCGTAGTTCGCTCGAGCAAGGTGTATCCGCATGGACTGGCGAACCGAAGCCGCGCCGCACGTGCAGGACGACTATGACACTCTCCTGCGCGACGGGGTCGACGCCGCAGCCCATATCCTCGCAGAATCCGAATCCTTCGCGCCGTTCATGCTGGTCATCGACCGCGCGGGACGGAAAAGCATGCGCCGGTACACCCAGCAACGTGGGAACGGTGGCGAGCAAACAGCCACCAGCGCAATGGAAATCGGCGCCGACCGAACTACCCTGCGCGCCCGCGCGACTGTGTTCGATGTCACTGTGTCAGCACCGTTCACCGGCAGCGCCATCAAGGCTGTTCTCGAACATCGGGACGGGCCCGCCGTAGACATCCTGGTGCCCTACACGGCAACACCCGACCAACTGCAGATCGACTTCAACGCCGCCGATGGTGCGGTCGGCACCGGCAGATTGTGGACCTGACAGGGCCCGCACTGCGTTCCCATAAGCTGACGCAGGCCCCGGATGTCACGCCACGATCTGGACGCCGTTGAGGATGATGGCGATGTCGGCAACGAGTCTGCCCAGGTCCGCCACCGATGTCCGACCGACCAATAAGACCGGGTGGATTGCGCCGTTGCATGCGCATACGACGAGGCGGTAGTCCTGCCACCATTCGACCTGGGCGAGCGGGAAGACACCGGTGACTTTTCCGCCGCCCTGACCACACACTGTGATCTTCTGATCGTCCTGAGTCCGCCAACCCGGTGTCGCCTGCACCATCCGCCGCATCGCTTCCACGGCGTCCTCCACCGTCGGTGTGGGGCCGAGCGGGTTGACGGTGATCGTGGCGGTCGGACTATGGAACACATCCGGAAGCTGATCTCTGCGCTGAATGGTCAGTCCCCGGGGGGAGTCGACGCCCGGGACCTCGGTGCGCTTCCATCCCGGAAGCTCGGGAACCATCACACTGAACGGCTGCTCGGGCCCGCGGTCGTCTGTGAAGACGCGGCCCGTAACGGCATTGGCGTCGCACGGGTAGCCCACTGCTGGCGTGGGTACGGTTGCGGTCGATGTCGACGGTGTGTCGGATCCGGGTGTGCTACACGCAGCGACCACCGACAGTGCTACCAGGACCATGGGCGCCGACCGAGACCGGTCGCCTCGAACAAGATCCATGACCGAATTCAAACACGTGCCGGACGAACCGGGAGGTTCTCGAAAGCGGAGTCCATCCGCCGATGAACCCATCGAGGAATAGGCTCGCCGAGCCGGTGTCGACCTCACGGGCATCCGCGTATACGCGGCCAGCTCCGCCAATGACGTGGGCTACTTCGCCTACATGGAGGCCAGCGCAAGCACGGCACCAGGACATATCGCTTTGGGCCCCCAGCATATTTGCCGACGAACTGGCACTACCACGGAACTCGATGCACGAGCGCGGCCACCTCGACGAGTACGCACAAGGGCAGAGTAGGAACAAGAGTGACCAGAAGCTGGAAGATGAGGCATGCCCGTCGATGATGCGCTCCGGCAACGCCATCTCGCTGGGAAGAAACGAGAACAAGTAGTGAGCGAATTCTATGTCGAAGACATCTTCCCGGTGCGTTTCAGACCGAATCCGTTCGTCGTCGGTCGGGCAGCAGTGGGAGACTTCACGATTGGCCAACAGGTCGAGTTACACAAGACGGATGGAACGACCTACCAGGGAATCCTGGAAGCGCTCGACTTCCACCAGTCCGCACCGGGCAAGTTCTCGCTCGTCTTCTCCGCCGAGGTGTCGTCTCGAATCGAACCCGGCGACGTGATCACGACACGACCGCGAACATGGCATTCGCATCGCTGAAGATTTGAACGCGCCGGTGTCGCACCAGACAACGCACAGCCGGCCGTCAAGACCAGACGCCGAGTGAACGGGAGCTCACCGGTGCAACGCGAAGTACCCGGACAAACCACACGAAAGGCGGATCCAGCCTCGATGAAGCATGAGTACGAAGCCAAGTTCCTGGCCATCGACGTCGACGCCGTGCGCGCCAACCTCACCGCCCTTGGTGCCACCCGGTCATTCCCACGAACGCTATTGACCCGCAAGATATTCGAGAACGATGCACTCGCCCCGGGCGCGTGGGTGCGGCTCCGGAATGAGGGCTCTCGCTCGACGCTCACCCTCAAGCAAGTCACCGATGCCAGCACAATCGACGGCACCACCGAGATCGAAACGACGGTCGGTGACCTGCACGCCGTGGCCGAGATCTTGACCCACCTCGGCCTGCACGAGGTCCGCTACCAGGAGAACTATCGCGAGGAATGGCAGCTGGGCGACGTGGTGTTCGACCTCGATACCTGGCCGGACCTGCCGACTTTCTTGGAGATCGAGGGCCCGAACGAAGCGGCGGTCCGCCACGCCGCGGACCAGCTGGGCCTCGACTACGCTGAGGCACGCTTCGGCAGCGTCGATGAAATCTACAAGAGTGAGACCAGTCGCGACATCCTCATTGAGCCGACGCTGCTGTTCAGCGATACCACAGGCGCTTAGCCCCACCTCAGGCATCAGGATCCAAACGTCCTGGCGGAGTGTCGACTTCGGCTTGCAATCCGGCAGCAGCAAAGCGAAATCGTCGACAGTCCACGAGCTCCGCTCTGATGCGAGAAAGTCGCATCAGATGCGAGTCTGCGCGCCCGAGCGTGTCCGCAGACCTTCGTTTCCGATCCGCGATGCTGCGCCATGCGGCAAGAGCGGATGTTGTGTAACGGAAAGATTCTCGCGCCTGCGGCAGGTTGGCCGTGTGCGGCGTAGGTCGGCGTCCCGTTAACCGGTACTGACGTGGCCTGATCTCGATCGTCTCGCCGGTCGCGGACGGGTCATGTCGAGTGCTTTGCGGTTTCGGGCACATGCTGTGTGATGCCGAGTTGTCTGGCCACGTAGGACATAGAGACCTCGGCGCGATCGCAGAAGGCATGGACGGCCAACTCATGTGGACTGTCGAGCCCGAACACCGTCCGGAAGGTATCGACCGCCCGCCGGGGAGCATCGCGTAGCCAGGGTTTGTAGCATGATCGCGCTTCAGGGCCCGACCAGATCGAGATACCAGGCATCGTGGAGGTGTCGTATCCCCAACCCAGTTCAACCATTCGGCGACGGAATTCTGCTGTGCCGAGCCCCGCGCGGTCCAGATCACGGGCCTCGGAGAACAACGTGTATCCGCTGAGCGCGAACTGGATGAAACACCCCTGCTCGCGATCGTGTTCACCGAGCACGACCGTCGAGTGACGCGGGAGGGTATGCAGGACCCAGTCGAGACGTTCGGCGAACTCGTGCCAGTCGGTGCATCGGGCTGGCAGACCTCGATCCGTCGGCTGGTCGTGGGTCACCAGGTGAGTGTGAAATCTGTTGGGGCCTTTGTTATCCCAGGCGCGGCACCGAAGCCGGGCAGGGTTCATGCCCAGCCCGTCGCGCATGACGGCCACGACCGACGTGGCGATGGCCGGGTCGCCGTGGAAGTAGCGCCATCCGGTCTGCCATTCCGCAGCCGCATCAGGCCAGTCCCGAGCTGGTTGAGTCCATCTCAGGTTCTCCGGCTGGGCATGAAGGACAGCGAGCGTTCGCTCGGTAACGACGGGATGCCGGGGAACGGGAACCGTGATCGCCAGACCCTTGTCCTCGGAGGTGAAGTTGACGAAGAAACCGGTATCAGTGTCTTGCAGCTGGTAGAACGCCCACTCGTAGATGATGTCGCCATCGTCGGTGATGTCGGGTTCGAGAAAATAAGGCATTTCTTCGAGGATCTCGGTCCAGTCATCGGGCACACTGCCATCCTTGCCCAAACAACCACCACGACGGTAGGCACACGCCTGGCGAGCAAGGTCCACAACGGCACCATGCGCGGCAGCCAGCCGTCGGCGACCCAGGCGTGCTGTGGACTGGGTTGTAAGGGGATTAGCGGGAGGGTCGTTCGGCCACAGCCGCGTTCAAACCGGCGGAGAGGAATCCGTGTTTGTTGTGAATGGTTTTCGCGCCGTTGCCCTTGTCCTGCTCGAGGTGCACGATCCAGGCGGCGTCCAGATCCTGGTTGAATGCGGTGATCGGCAGCGAGGAGCCGAAGAACGGTTCGATATCGACGTCGATGTAGCGGATGTAGTCGTGCCGCGTGCGTTCCTCGATACCGGTCAGCCGCGCGGTGTACTTGCGCAACCACTCCACCAGCGTCATGCAGCCGACTGCAGTGCCGAGCTGAATCTCCCGGATCCGGCGCGCCTCGGCGACACCGACCACCTCGGCCGGCTCACACCAGCGCACGGCCGCCTCGAAGTCGTCGAAGGTCTCCGACGTCGACCGTCGACGCCCGGTCTCGTCGTAGTAATGGAACGGAACCTACTAGGCGATCGACCCGTTGCTACAAGGGTCGCGGGCGGGGTGTGAGCATGAAACCTCCAGAGCCGGAAGTTGCCCTGGGAAGCCCGTTGAGACCGCAAATGGTGGCGTAGTGACGCTCACGCTACTGACCTGGCGTTTTCGTGGAGCGGATGACGGGATTCGAACCCGCGACCCTCACCTTGGCAAGGTGATGCGCTACCAGCTGCGCTACATCCGCGTGCGCTCCGATGTGTGGTCCGGAAGTTGGGACGCATCGGTGTGCGTCCAAAACTGTAGTCCGACACCATGCACAAATGAAAATCGGACATTCCCGGCAGGCGCCTTACTTGCCGCGATGAGGACGTGGTCGGTCAGTGAATGCGCTGGTCGGCGCGGTGAAGGCGGTGGCGTGGTCGGCGACCCATTCGGCGTAGGTGCGGGGTGCGCGGCCGAGGACTTGGCGGACGTCGTCGGTGCGGACGGTGTTGCCGCCATCGCGGACGTAGGCCTGGCCCGCCAATGCGCCGTCGACGTACTCCGAGGACATGCCTGCCGCGATCATGTGTTCGCGCGCAATGTCTTCCGGCACGTCGACCACGTCGAGCGGATGGCCGAGGACGGCTGCCAATGCGGCGGCCTGGTCCGCAACGGTGACCAGTTCAGGGCCGGTGAGCGTGTAGACGCGGCCCGCGTGGCCGGAGGTCGTCAGGGCCTCGACGGCCACCGCGGCGACATCACGCGGGTCGATGACACCCTGGCGGCCGGTGCCGGTCAGATTCGGCACGGGCTGGCCGGAGCGGACGGCATCGGCCCAGCTCAACGTGTTGGAGGCAAAGCTGGACGGCCGCAGAATGGTCCAGTCGAGACCGCTCCCCCTGGCCGCCTCCTCGCCGGGAACATGCCACGTGCCGACCCGGCCGAGTCCCGGTTCGCCGGTGCCGATGGCGGACAACTTCACGATGCGCCGGACGCCCGCCTCGCGGGCCACGCCGACCAGTGCGCGGTCGGCCTCGGCGTATTCAGGGCCGAGGACACCGACGATGAAGGCCGCCTCGGCGCCGGACATGGCGACGGCCATCGAGTCGAGGTCGTGGTAGTTGCCCCGGACCACCTCCACCCCGGCGGGCAACTGCGCTCGCTCCGGATTCCGGGTCACCGCACGGACCTGCTCGCCGCGCGCGGCCAGCTGACGGACGATTTCACTGCCGATGGTGCCGGTCGCACCGGTGATAACGATCATGCGAAAAGCCTGTCGCCGGGCCACCCGGGTCTATAGGAAATTTCGGCACAGCTTCGGGCGCTGTATCCCGTTGTGAGCTGCTTACAGTGGGTCGAGTGAGCATCCTGACCGCCGATCTCGTCGAGTCGCCCGCGCCCGAATCGCTGCGTCCGTGGATCACCGAGTTCGGCAGCATCCCGACCGCCACGGATATGTCCGTACCGTTCACGCATGTACCGCACGCCGGGACGACCATCGTGTTGCGCACCCGCGACGACCGCCGCGACGCACTCGTCGTCGGCCCGCAGACCCGCGCCTCGTACTCGGCCGCGGACAAGCCCGCCGGATGCACCCGCCTGCGCCTCGCCCCCGGCACCACCCGCCAGTTGCTCGGTGTCCCCGCCGCCGACCTCGCCGATCGCGTCGTCCGCCTTGCCGACCTACCCGGCGTAGCCGCTGATCTGGCGCACGAACTCGCCGCGCTGCCAACGGCGGATGTCCTACCCCTCCTGGAAGAGCTTCTTCCGCAACGCATCTCCGATGATCCGACCCAGCGCGCGCACCGCGAACTACTCCGCGACGCCGTCGCCGCCATACCCACGACCACATCGGTCCACGAACTCGCCACCGACCTCGCCGTCAGCGAACGCCAGCTGCGCAACCTGTTCACCACCGGAATCGGCGTATCCCCAAAGCATTTCGCCCGCATCGGGCGCATCCGCCAGATCCTTGCCGACACGAGCGATACCCATCGGGCCGGGTCACCGAGTTCGTTGGCCCAGGTTGCGGCCACACATGGCTACTACGACCAATCGCATATGTCGGCGGACTTCAAAGCTCTGATGGGTGTTCCGCCAGCGAAGTTCTTCCGGGGACATGTGCCCGCACCCACCCCGTGCCGCAGTTTATGAGAGAGCCTGGCGCTCAGCGGGTCTGCCGCCCCGCCGCACGGGCGCGGCGGGCCATTTCCTCCCGCTCGAGAACCGCGGCTTCGGCGGGGGTGGGAGCGGTGCCGCCGAGTCGGGCCGGAACCCAAGGTGCGCCTTCGGGCATCGGGTAGCCCTTCTGAGCTTCGCCGAGCAATTCGTTCATTCGCGTGCGAAGTTCGGCGGTCAGCGCGTCGCCCGGTTCGGCGGCCGGGATCGGCTCTCCGATGCGGATATTGATCGGAAAACGATGGCGGCCCAGTTGTTTCGGGAAACCCTTGGTCCAGATGCGGTGGGCGCCCCAGATGACGATGGGGATGATCGGGACACCGGCGTCGATCGCCATGCGGGTCGCACCGGACTTGAATTCCTTGAGTTCGAAGCTGCGGCTGATCGTCGCTTCGGGGTAGACCACGACCAGTTCACCGTTACGCAGCGCCTCGAGCGCGCGCCGGTAGGAGGCGGCGCCCGCGTGGCGATCGACGCCTATCGCCTTGCAGTGCTTCATGAGAAAACCGACGATGCCGTGTTCGAGTTCGGCCTTCATCATGAAGCGGACATTGCGCCGCGAGTTGCGCCCGACCAGCCCGACCTCCATGAAGTCCACGTAGGAGGTGTGATTCACGGCGAGCACGGCGCCGCCGGTGCGCGGGATCCGGTCCTGTCCGGTGATATTCACGCGCAGCCCCTGCACCGCGAAGACGGTGCGGACCAGACCGGTGAGAATGTCATAGACCGGTTCCCGCGACATGGCTCCCCCTACGACGAACCCTTGGCCGCCCGGCGCGCCGCCTTCTCCTCGGCTTCGGCGGCATCCATGGCATCGGCTTGTTCGAGGGTGGGCGCACTGCCGCCCAAACGTGCCGGCACCCAATAGGCGCCGGGTTCGTGCACATAGCCCTGCTGCAGCTCCAGCAGCATCGCCTGCATGGTGGTGCGGAGTTGGGCGGTCAGGTCGGCGGCGGGCTCATAGGGCTGGATCGGTTCGCCGACGGCGATGGAGATCGGCGTATTGGTGCGGCCCAGACGCTTCGGGAAGCCCTTGGTCCACACCCGCTGGGCGCCCCAGATGACGATCGGGATGATCGGCACCTCCGCCTCGATCGCCATGCGCGCGGCGCCGGACTTGAAGTCCTTGATCTCGAAGCTGCGGCTGATCGTCGCCTCCGGGTAGACGCCGACCAACTCGCCCTTGCGCAGGTATTCGACCGCCGCCTTGTACGAGTCGGCGCCTGCGGACCGGTCCACCGGAATGTGCTTGAGCGCCCGCATGATCGGGCCGGAGATGCTGTTGTCGAACACTTCCTTCTTGGCCATGAAGCGGATGTACCGCTTGGGGGTGCGCACTGGCAGGCCCGCGTAGGTGAAGTCCATGTAGCCGGTGTGGTTGACCGCGATGACGGCACCACCGCGCGCGGGGATACGTTCAGCGCCCTTGACGGTGAACTTCAGACCTTCGACGAAGAAGACGGTACGGGCGAGCCCGACGATCGTCCGGTAGACGGGTTCCACAATTCCGCTAGCGTAGTCGCTGACTGTCCCATCCGGCAGCGCCGTCGCGTCTACGCGCGCGCCGAACCCGTCGCTCACACCGCTGAACGCCTACGAAAGAGGACCACCGAAGTGGAACGCGCCCGCCCGATACCGCGTGAACACGACTGGAAGGATCCGCGGGCACGAAGGGCGCTGCTCGCCATCACGGCTGGACTGGCACTGACCAGCGCTGTCCTGCTCACCGGCTGTGATTCGGTTTCCGGCATTCCCGGCGACGAGCCGACCCGAACATCGGCGCACACCACCACGCCATCCGCCGCGATTCCGACCACGACCACGCGAGTGCTGGCGCAGGCGCTCGCGGTGCCGGTCGGCGAGGTCCCCGGCCTGCCCGGCGCGGCGGAGGTCGTGTCGCGCTTCGGCGCGGTTCTGGAGCGGTCCACGACCGCGGAATTGCAGTCCAAGTGCTGGATGATGGCTCCGGGCAATGTGACCGACATGTCCGCCGACAAGAAGGCGATTCTGACCGCCATCGCACAGCGGGCGACCACCACGCAGAGCACCGTCACCTGGCAGAACGCGGGCACCACGGTGACCTTCGACCGCAGCGCGATCGAGTCGGGCATCAAGAATTCGAGCCAGACCGTCTGCCCGTGGCTGGCGCAGGACGGCGCCGAGCCCGGACCCAACGAGGCCGATGCCAGGCATACCGTGCGCCGCTACCTGGCCCGTTTCGTCGGCACCCCGCTCGATCCCTCCGATAAGGAGGGCACCTACCCACTGGTTTGCAAGGCGAGCCCGGCGAATTGGGATCCCAACGGAACCGGCAGCCCGACGTCCCCGCCGCTGGCCAACAACCCGGGCAGGCTGACCGGAGCGACGAAATTCGCCGATCAGGAGATCCGCTCGGAGCGGCTGCGCGCGGATTACCTCGCGGTCGAGGTTCCGGTCACCAACTCCTCCGGTGTGACGCAGACCCGCACCTTCACCCTCACCGGAGGTCCCGCGGGCTACTGCATCGGCGACGTTTCGCCCTAACCACTACCCTGGATGGCTGGTAACGGTCAGGAGGAGCAGCTCGTGCAGATCACCAGCGTCGGACACGCCGGATTCCACATCCGCACCGCGGCCGGGTCGATCCTTTGCGATCCCTGGGTCAACCCCGCGTACTTCGGTTCGTGGTTCCCGTTTCCGGACAACACCCAGTTGGACTGGGACGAGCTGGGCAATTGCGATTTCCTGTACGTCTCGCATCTGCACCGCGACCACTTCGACGCGGCGAACCTGGCGAAGCACGTCAACAAGGACGCGACGGTCCTGCTCCCGGACTATCCGGTGCCGGACCTGAAGCGTGAACTCGAGCAGCTGGGCTTCCACAAGTTCTTCGAGACCGAGGATTCGGTCAAGCATCGGGTGAGCGGTCCCGGCGGCGAGATCGACATCATGATCATCGCGTTGCGCGCGCCCGCCGATGGTCCGATCGGTGACTCCGGGCTGGTCGTCTCCGATGGTGAGACGACCTGTTTCAACATGAACGATGCCCGGCCGGTGGATATGGACGTGCTGCACGAAGCATTCGGGCACGTCGATATCCATCTGCTGCAGTACTCGGGCGCGATCTGGTACCCGATGGTCTACGACATTCCGAGCCGCACCAAGTCGAACTTCGGCAAGCAGAAGCGTCAGCGCGGAATGGACCGGGCACGCAGCTATATCGAACAGGTCGGTGCCACCTGGGTCGTGCCGTCGGCCGGTCCGCCGGTCTTCCTCGACGACGAGCTGCGCTACCTCAATGACGATCGCGGCGACGAGGGCAATATCTTCCCGGATCAGATGGTGTTCCTGGAGCAGATGAAGCTGCACGGCAACGAGGGCGGGATCCTGATGATTCCGGGTTCGGTCGCCGACGTGCGCGGTGCGGAACTGTCGCTGACCCATCCGTTCGAGCCGGGCCTGATCTACGACAACAAGGCCGAATACATCGAGCTGATGGCGCAGCGCCTCGCGCCGGTGCTGGCGGCCGAGAAGGCCGCATGGGCGACGGGTGACGAGCCGCTGCTGGAACCGCTGCGGGCGCTGTTCGAGCCGATCATGAAACAGAGCGATCTGATCTGCGACGGCATCGGCTATCCGGTCGGCCTGGTCATCGGTGCCGAAACCGTGGTGCTGGACTTCCCCGAGCGGGTGGTGCGCGAGCCGATCGAGGGTGAGGGAAAGTACCGTTACGGCTTCCGGATCGCGCCCGAGCTCGTGCGCACCGTGCTGCGCGACAATGAGCCGGACTGGGTGAACACCATCTTTCTGTCCACTCGATTCCAGGCCTGGCGTATCGGCGGCTACAACGAATTCCTGTACACCTTCTTCAAATGCCTCACCGATGAGCGGATCGCCTATGCGGACGGCTGGTTCGCCGAGGCGCACGACGATTCCGCCTCAACGGAGTTGGCCGGCTGGGAAGTCCAGCGCCGCTGCCCACACCTGAAGGCGGATCTGTCGAAATTCGGCGTGGTCGAGGGAAATACCCTCACCTGCAATCTGCACGGGTGGCAGTGGGACCTGGAATCCGGCCGGTGTAAAACCTCCAAGGGGCATGAGCTGCGCTCGCGCAAGCTCACCTGACCCCTGCTATCCCGGGTGCCTTTTGCCGACTGTCGGTCGGTTCTGAAATTCGGGGTAATCGGGCCGTTCACCTGCTGGTGACGACTACTGTGCGCTCCTACAATCAGGGGCGTTGGGGAATGTCAGCGATCTCTACAGTCGGTGAGTCAGGTCCGCGCGACGGCTCGCCGGAAGAAGGCACCATGATCACCAACAAGGCGCGCGGTAAAGGCACGCGCCGACAACTCGCGAAGATCGCACTAATTGGAGCGGCGTTGGCGGTTCCGATGACGGCGGTGGCGGCTCCCGCCATGGCAATGCCGACACCTGCACCCGGTGTAGTACAGACTGATTGCGACTGGGACTTCGACAGCGGCAAGCCATGGAACGGCGGCCACGGCGGCGGGTGGAACGGCCCCGGCAACGGGTGGAACGGCCATGGCAACCAGTGGCACGGCAACCCTTGGAACGGCTACGGCAACGAGGGGTGCGGCTACGGCAACCAGTGGTTCTTCCCCCCGGGCTGGTTCTTCCCCCCGGGCTGGTTCGGCAGCAGCTAACCGAACGAATCCGAGCGCCGCGAGATAGATCCGGCGATGTCGACCATTTCGGTCATGTCGCCGGGTGACCGCTGTCCCGGCGCATGCCCTCGGGCTGAGCCCGGCGCGAACGCGCAAGTGCGACAACCGAACCGACCCTGTGCCGAGAGACCGGCGCTCGGCCGTCACGATGCACGGATCGGCCTCGCAAGCCGCTCGATATAGCTATCGACAAGCCGATGCCCCGGGCCTGCCGGACATTCCGGGCGGCCTCGCGAGCCCTGGCGGCAGCCCACCTTTCGGCGCGTCGATAGCGGGCAACGCGGGACATGCCGGAGCGCGGACACTGAGACCAGCACCGCGCGCTCGGTAATGCGCGCATACCGGCCCGTCGACGACTGAGCCTGTCGGATTGCAGGGCCAGACACTGGCATCGGCCCCGCGAGCTCGGCCACACGCGTCAGCGACTGAGCCTGTCGGAAGGCACTCGGATCGGCCTGGCGAGCGCTTTGTCCTGGCTTGCACATCGACACGTCGACGCCTCGATCATCGGAGCTGCAGGCAGGAGCGCGGATGCTGGGTCAGATTCGGGAGCGGGTGGCTACGACGACGGCGATGAAGGTGAGGGCGCAGCCGATTACGGCGGTCGGGGTGAGGGCGGCGCCGGTTGGGGTGAGCAGGTCCAGGGTGATCGAGGCAAGGAGTTGGCCTGCTACCGAGGTCAGGCCGAGAAGTAGGACGCCGATCCAGCGCACGGTGATGGCGGCAAGGGCGATGAAGGCGACGCCGATGAGTCCGCCCAGATAGAGCCATGGCTCACTGGGGAATTCGGTCGGCCAGCCGGTGCCGACCAAGATGGACGCCTCGATGGCGAACAAGGCAGCGGTGCCGACGCCGAAGTTCACCAAGGTGGCTGCGAACGGACCGCCGATCGCGCCGATGCGACCGTTGACCGCCTGCTGCCAGGCCAGTCCGATTCCGGCGAGCGCGGGCAAGAGGATCAGCGCCGCGGTGGGGCCGGTGCGCAACCACTCGGGCACCGCGGCGGAGCCGACCGGCGCACCGGACCTTCCCGCCGCGGCGAGAACCACCGCGACCATGGCCAGCGCCGCTCCGCCGACGCGCGAGACCGTGACCGGGGTGCGGCCATGTGGCGCCAACCCGAGCCGGTCCACCACCAGACTGCTCAACAATTGGCCGCCGACCGTGGCGACGGTGAAGGCGGTGACGCCGATCGCCACGACGGTAAGTCCTTGGCACGCAACGAAGAACGCACCACAGAGCCCACCGAACAACTGCACCGGCCGCAACTGACGACTTGCCACCGCCCGCCGCACCCGCACCAGCCCGTCCCGCAACCGCCGACTGACCGCGAACGCGAGCACCAATACCAACAGTCCAAGGCCGAAACTGATACAGGCAGCCGCGATCCCATCCTGCAACCGCACCCCCAGCGCCCCATTGATCCGGCCCTGCACCGCCACGCCGACCCCGATGCAGAACCCGAAGGCCAACCCCACCTTCGCCCGCGCCACCATCCCCGCACCGTACCGCCACCCCCGCAATCCTCGACCGAGCCACAACGCAGTGCCCCGAGCACCGGCTGAATCAGACACCCATCGCTGGAGTCAGAACTGGCGATCGACAACTCACGACGCCCCGACCGCCTCGCCGACGAACCTCCCCAACACAACACCTGATGAGCATCTTGCGGCGCCGAATGCCACCAGCGCGCCCCATCGCAGCGCCGAATTCGCCCCAGAATGGCCGGTCACCCTCGATGCGAGTTGGCCGAAGCTGTTCGTCCGATGTGCTTCTAGCGGCTGCGCCATCGACCGAGCCGACCAGCGACAACCACCAACAGACCCGCTCCCCCAACCAGCCGAGCGGCAATGCGAGCACTCCGCCCGCGAGCCCGCATGATCCGGATCCGACACCGACTGCACCACGCCGCGCCAACAAACCGGGCCGCCGCCCACCGCCCTGCGGCAGATCGGGTTCACGACAACTCCGACCTGTCGCACACCCAGTGATGCCGTCGCATAGGTCGCAACCTATGCGAGGCGATCACCCAATATGCGACACCATCATTCAGCGGCACCGCCGTGTGCGGGGCGCTTCGAGCGCGCCGATAAGGCCGCCACTTTCAGGGTCGACTCGTGGCGAAGCACTGACAGCAGCCGGTCCTGTTCGGCGGGGCCGCGCATCTGGTCCGGTCGGCCGTGGCCGAGCCATCCGCCGAACGTCATCGCGAGAGCTCGCGGTGATGCAATCGCGGCACGGGCCGCTGGCGGGTGACCGGGCGGCGCGCAGGGCAGCGCGGAAAACTATCCGGCGCGCAGGGTTTTGCGGGCGGCGTAGGTGTCGTGACGGGCGTAGGTGCGGTCGCCGCCGTTTCGGGCGATGGAGCCGCGGACCAGGCGGGCGCGGAGGCGGGCGCCGAGTCGTTCGTGGAGGCGGGTGGCGCCCGGGATGAGTTGGCGGGGAACTTCCATGGCACCGTTGACCACGGCGGTGGCCATGACGGCGCTCTGGAAGAATTTGCTGTTCTCCAGGCCGAGGAAATCGGAGTTGGTCGGGCCGAGGACGATTCGGCTGTAGGCGACCATGTAACTGGTGATCAGCCGACGGATAAGGCGCTGAGCTGCGGTATCGGTGCCGATGAAGAGGCCGCCCGCTGCAGGGACCAGGGCCTGGGCCAGTCGGCGGGAGTCCTCGTCGGGGATGAATTCGGTATCGGCGAGGATCCAGAAGGCACGCCAGGTATCGGTTTCGTTGGTCGGCAGGATTTCGGCGTCGATGCCGAGCAGGAAGCCGACATAGCGCCAGAGCTGGAAGACGGCGTCCTTCTCCTCGGCCGAGAAGCGCAGGCCGAGCGCCTGTGCGCCGACCAGATTCGCCATCGAGAAAAGACCCAGCGTGCCGACGGTGAGCACTTGGTTCACCGGATGGTCCCAAGCCTGGTAGTCCCAATCGGGGCGGCGATTCATGCCCGCGCGAACCAGCGCGTGCATCAGCCGCACCCGCAGCACACTCTTGTAGCCGACCTGATTGCGTCGCAGCCCACCGGGAGTCGTGACATCCAGCCACCACTGGGTGGTTTCGGCCAGCCGACGCGGCGCCATGGCATCGAGGTCGCCGGTCCCGACCAG
Organism: Nocardia nepalensis; assembly: GCF_048910785.1. Lineage (NCBI taxonomy): Bacteria > Bacillati > Actinomycetota > Actinomycetes > Mycobacteriales > Nocardiaceae > Nocardia > Nocardia nepalensis. The sequence goes on from NZ_JBKBET010000003.1 coordinate 348,322, forward strand.
GGTCTTATCCGCGCGGGAGGCCAGATACCCGCCCATCAGCGCGAACATGCCCATCGCGATTCCGCCCCACACGCCGGTGCGTTCCACGACCCGGGCACCGCGGTCGATCTTGGTGCGGTCCAGCCAATACGGATCCGCCTCGACCTGTCGGAACAATGCGACCAACTCGGCGGGCGCATCCGGCACCGCGTCGATACCGCGCTCCACGGCCATCTCGAACATCCGGCGCCCCTCGCCGACCGGCAGCCGCTTGAACATCGCGACCACATCGTCCGCCAGCAGATCCCCGACCTGCGTGAACCGGCGGAACGAATCCCGCTGCGCCGCCGTGCAGCGCAGGTCGCCCGGCGCCATCAGCGGCACGGCGTACCGGAACGGGAACTCCGTGAACAGCGGCGGAGTGGGCAGTAGCTGGTTGTCATGCGTCATTGCATCGCACCCATCGGAAAGAGGTTCGCGCCCGACGTCGAGCACATTCTGACAAGACCGTCTCACAAATTCGAATATCTGGCAAGGTTCTATGCCAGAATGGAGCGCGATGACTACTACCTCGCGGTCCTACGGCGGCATACCGATCGAGCAGCGCCGCGCCCGCCGCCGCGCCGCACTGCTGGACGCCGCGCTGGAGATCATCGGCACCACGGGATTCGCCAAACTGACCGTCTCCGGCCTGTGCACCCAGGCCAAGCTGTCCGAGCGGTACTACTACGAGAGCTTCAGCGACCTCGGCACCGTGTTCAGCGAGTTGTTCGACCGCATCGTCGACGAAATCGGCCAGGCCGTGGTCACCGCGTTCACGACCTCCGCGAGCGATATCCGCGCCAAGACCCGAGCCGCCATCGCCGCGGCCGTCGACCTGATCGCCGACGATCCGCGCAAGGCCCGCATCGTCACCGTCGAGGCCCAGCTGAATCCGGCCCTGCTCATGCGCCGCGCCGAGGTGATGCGCTCGTTCGCGGGCATCATGATGGCCGTCTGCGCCGACGAGATCGGCGCGGACATTGTCGAAAACGTGGGCGAGCGAGCCGAATTCGCCGCCACCCACCTACTCGGCGGTCTGTGGGAGACCACCAACAGCTGGCTGGCAGGCACCCTCCCGATCACCCGCGACACCCTCGTCGACCGCTCCACCGACCAATTCCTGCTCACCGCAAGCCATCTCATCGGCACGTCCCTCGACTGAACATGGTCGCGGCACACGTCGACATGCGCCCGCACTCATGTCCGAGGCATGCCGGATTGCAGGGCTGCAGGCGATCTCACCGGATATCTGCCCGCACTGCGACGTCCTGGCCGCGCACCGTCCGGCCCGCAGCGACGTGCAGACCATCTCCCACGTCTCCGCTCGCCGAATCGAGCGCGATCAGCAAGCGGTATTGCGCGAGAGCGCAACTCAGCCGGATTCGGCCGCCCGGCGGGGCAGCCATCCGGGCGTCACCATCGCGATCAGCAGCATCGAGGCGCCGAGCAACGCGAGGGTGGTCGACATCGACAACCACATCGTCGCCATTGCGGCGAAACCGAATACGGCCAGGGCCACCACCTCCGCGGCAAGGCCGGATACCGAAGTGACCGTAGCTCGCGCGGGGCCTTCGATCGCGTCCTGCAGTCGCGCGCCCGCCACTACGCCGGCGTTGTAGACGATGCCGTAGGACGCCCCGATCGCGGTAAAGCCCAGACCGGCAAGCACATACACCGCACCCGGCCAGCGGACGGCAAGTCCGGCGACCAGCGCGCCGCCGACGAACAGCACACCACCGAACCCGAGCGCGATCGCAATGGTGCGCGCCGATGCTCCCTCGGTGCGCCCGGCCAGCATCGACCCCACCAGCGAGCCGATCACCGTGACACCGACCAGCAGCGGCACCACCGCCGTCGCCACACCGACCTCCTCGGCGAGCAACGCGAAGTACTCGTCGAAGGCCGTGATCCCGGACAGCAGCGCCCCCAGTGCGACGCCGTTCCGTACGGCACGAACCCGAATCGCCTCCCCCACACCGGTTCGCAGCATGTTCAGGTACGTCGCGAAGGGCCGCGATTGCGTCGGCAGCGCGGCGGCCATGACCGCCCGGCCTGTCGCCGACCGGGCTGCCATTGCGGATGAGCTGGCCGAATCATCCTCGGCGACATCGTCTTCCAGGTCTTCGACGGCCGCGGCCGATACCGCCTTCGGCGCGCTCGGCAAGGTAAGACCGATCAGGGTGTGCACCGCCGCGATCGCCACGCTGCACCAGCCGAGCAATGGATAGCCGCCCCAGATGTACAACGGGGTCGCCACAAAGATGGCCACCACAACCGCGGCTTCCGAGGCCGCCCTGGCGTATCCGACGATGCGCGGGTACGCCGGCTGCGCATTCCGGGCAACCAGCTCGTCGTAGAGCAATGCCTCGAACGTTCCCGAAACAAGCGCTCCCGAAGTACCCCACAGAACGAAGCCGACCGCGAAGCCCGAATAGGTCGGCAGTGCGGTCCACAATGCGAAACCGGCGGTCAGCAGCACGCCGCTCAATACCAGCAGCACACGCCGCGACACCGTGTCGGCCCAGGCACCCGATGGCACCTCGAGCAGGAATGCGGTCGCCGACCAGATCGCCAGCAGCGACGAGATCTGCCCGGTACCGAGTCCGTGATCGGCGAACAACACCGCGTACAGCGCATACAGCGGGATCAGCTCACCGATGCCTTTGAACAGCACCGCCCGCACGGTGAGCGCACGAAGTCCGATGTCGCCGGTCAGCGACCTATTGAATCAACAGCCGTAGATGAGCAGACGCATACCGACAGCCTGACCACCCGCCCCCAGCACGTCAAGCGATTTTCCGCCTCCCGCACGACTAACGCACCCGTTTGTCAGCCCTCATGCGCACCGAGAAAGACACGGCGCTCAGCCGAGTGGCAGCCACCCGTTGGCGGCATGCAAATCGTCGTCCCCGAGTTCGCGATCGGTGACCCCGGGCCCGACTCGGCCCTGATTCTCATTCAGGTCGGTGATCAGCTCCGAGACCGGATGCGAATCGCTGTAGTGGTACCCCTGGGCCAGGGCGAAACCTAGTTCGGTCAGCACGGCGGCCTGGTATTCGGTCTCCACGCCCTCGGCGATCACCTGCAGGTCCAATGCGCTGCTCAGGGCGGCGATCACGCCGAGCAGCGGGGGCGCGGGCGAATCCGAGCGGATGGCGGCGACGAAGGACTGGTCGACCTTGAGGATGTCGCTGGGCAGGGTGGCCAGGCGGCTCAGCGACGAGTAGCCGGTGCCGAAGTCGTCGATGGCGATGCGCACACCGCGCTCGCGCAGGATGTGCAGATTGGTGATGGCGGTCTGGGATTCGGCCGCCAGCTCGCTCTCGGTCACCTCGAGCACCAGTTGGTCGGCGGGCCAGCCGGTGCTGGCCAGGATATCGGCGACGCGATCCGCATAACCGGTCTCGGCCAGTTCCAGGCCGCTGACGTTCACGTTCAGCGTCAGGTCGAGCTGCGCGAAGGTCTCCTGCAACCGGGCCGCGTCCGCACACGCCCGGCGCAACACCAACTCGTCCAGATCGGAAATGAGGTCGTACTCCTCGGCGACCCGGATCAACCCCTCGGTGGTGACATCCGGCTGCGCACTCGACGACCAGCGCAGCAGCGCCTCCACACCGACCGCCTTGCCGCCGCCCTCGGTGAGGCTGACGATCGGCTGATAGTGCACGTCGAGCGCGCCGCGGTCGATCGCCTCGCGCAGCTCGACCGCCAACGGCAGCTGCCGCGACGACTCCAGCACCGTCCGATTGCGCCCCGCCTGCTTTGCCCGATACAGACCGACATCCGCGCGACTGACCAGCAGCGATCCGGACTCCCCCGGCTGCCACGAGGTGACACCGGCCGAACATCCGGTGGTCACCGACGCACGCAACTGTTCGGTCAGCAGAATCGCCGCCTGCTCGGTGGTATTCGGCAGCAGCAGTGCGAAGGCATCGCCACCATAGCGAGCCAGTCGCTGATCCGGCGCGAGCAATTTCGACCAGGTATCGGCGACCCGCTGCAGCACCGCATCGCCCGCGCGGTGGCCGAGGTGATCGTTGATCTTCTGGAAGCGGTCGAGGTCGACGAGCACCAGCGCCAGTCCCTGACCGGTTCTGGTGGCGGTTTCGATCGCGCCGTTCAGCGCCCGGTCGAATCCGCGACGGTTGAGCAGTCCGGTGAGCACATCGATATCGGCCTCGGATGCCATTCGGGTCAGGATGCCGACCACCACGCCGACCCCGAAGGTCACCCCCGCCGGAATCAATCCCGACCACCAGGGCAATGCGGGATGTACCGGCCGCGTCGGCATCACCCACAGGCACAGGACCATCGCGAAGGCTATGTGCGCGAACGCCTGCGGCCATGCGAAGAACAATGCGGCATCACAGGCCACGAATACATAGAACGACGCGAGACTGATCGCGCCGACGGTATTCGGGAATGCGTAAACCGCGATCGTCACCAATACCGTCGCAATGGCGACATAGCCATGGTGAATCCCGTGCGGCAACCGCGGACCCCAGCCGAGCAGGCTGAGTCCGAGTAGCAGCGCCACTGCGGCGGCGGTACCGACCAGCACTCGATTGCCCTCGCTGCCAGGGGCGATCCCCGTGATCAGCAGGCCGAGCGCACCCCCCATGACATAGAAGGCCCCGGTGGTCCGGGACATGACCATAGCCGTCGCCAGCGCAGACGCGGCCCGCACCCGGGTTCGGGTATCGCCGCGAGACCCGATTCCTCGCACGGACAATAGCCTAGACATAACAATTACCGCCGGTTGCCACATCCCGCGAATCCGGCATGGCGAAACCCTGGCTATTTGCCCGCAGGCAATGTGGGATGGGCATTTTCGGCGTATCTACCGCGGTGGTGTCAGCACCTCGGTGCCGACGAAGGGCACCAGCGCGGCGGGCACCCGCACCGAACCGTCGGCCTGCTGATGGTTCTCCAGGATCGCCACGATCCAGCGGGTGGTCGCGAGCGTCCCGTTCAAAGTGGCTGCGATCTGTGGCTTTCCGTTCTCGTCGCGATAGCGCACGGCCAGGCGGCGAGCCTGGAAGGTGGTGCAGTTCGAGGTCGAGGTGAGCTCGCGGTAGGTCTGCTGGGTCGGCACCCAACCCTCGCAGTCGAATTTGCGCGCGGCCGAGCTGCCGAGATCGCCCGCGGCGACATCGATGATTCGATAAGGCACCTCGACGGCGGCGAGCATGTCCTGCTCCCAGGCGAGCAGGCGCTTGTGTTCGGCCGCGGCCTCCTCGGGCGTGGTGAACACGAACATTTCGACCTTGTCGAATTGATGCACCCGGATGATGCCGCGGGTGTCCTTGCCGTAGCTGCCCGCCTCGCGCCGGAAACACGACGACCAGCCCGCATAGCGCTTGGGACCATTGCTCAGGTCCAGGATCTCGTCCGAGTGGTAGCCCGCCAGCGGCACCTCCGAGGTGCCGACCAGGTACAGCTCGTCCTCCTCGAGGTGATAGACCTCCGCCGAATGCTGGCCGAGGAATCCGGTACCCGCCATGATCTCCGGGCGCACCAGCACCGGCGGAATCATCATGGTGAACCCGTTGGCCACCGCCTTCTGGGCGGCGAGTTGCAGCAGACCCAGCTGCAGCAGCGCGCCGTAACCGGTCATGAAGTAGAAGCGCGCGCCCGAAACCTTCGCGCCGCGTTCCATGTCGAACAGACCCAGCGATTCGCCGAGCTCCACATGGTCCTTGGGTTCGAAGTCGAATTCCCGTGGCGTGCCGACGGTCTCGAGCACGATGTAATCGTCCTCGCCGCCCGCGGGCGCACCCTCCTGGACCACATTCGAGATGGCCCGGTGCGCGGCGTCCATATCGGCGTCGGCGGCGTGCTGCGCGACCTCGGCCTCCTTGACCTTCGCCGACATCTCCTGCGCCTGTTCCAGCAGGACGGACCGTTCCTCCGGCGTCGCCTTGCCGATCAACTTGCCCATCGCCTTGTGCTCTGCGCGCAGGTTATCGGCGGTGGCCACCGCCGCACGGCGGGCCGCGTCCGCCTCGAGCAGGGCGTCGACGAGGGCGGGGTCTTCGCCGCGGGCGCGCTGCGAGGCGCGGACCGCGTCGGGGTTGTCCCGCAGGAATCGGAGGTCGATCATGGGTGACCAGCCTAATGGTCGCGATATTGCTGTTTCACGCCGATATCCCAGGATGCGGACCGTGCGGGGCTGGACGCGCGCATAGTTGGCTTGTGGGCACAACTTTCGACGAAACCGCTATTGATAACGCAGTGGCCGATCTGGTCGCGGGTGAGAAAACATGGGCGCACACCCCGCTGCGGCGTCGCCGCGAACTTCTCGACGATATCCACACCCGCACCGGCCGCTTCTCACACGAGTGGGTGCGGGCCGCGCGCACCATCAAGGGGCTGGATCCGGACTCGCCGCTGGTCGGCGAGGAGTGGATGTCGGGTCCGATGACGCTGCTGCAGGCCACCGCCACGCTCTCGGCCACGCTCTCGGCGCTGGAGCAGGGGCGCAGTCCGCTCGACGGGGTCGAGTTGGCCGAGGCGCCCGGCGAGCGGGTCGCGGTGCCGATTCTGCCGTTGGATCTCTACGACCGATTACTGCTCAGCGGCTTTCACGGCGAAGTGTGGTTGCGTCCCGGCGTCGACGCCGATACCGCGCGCAGGCGCGCCGGGCTGGCCCAGCTCGATCCGACCGCGACCGGTGGCGTCGGCGCGGTCCTCGGCGCGGGCAATATCACCTCCATTCCGCCGCTGGACGTGCTGTACGAGCTCTACGCCCACAACCGGGTGGTGGCGCTCAAGCTGAATCCGATCACCGATCCGCTGTACACGGTGTACGAGATGGTCTTCGCGCCGCTGATCGAGCTCGGTGTGCTGCGCATTCTGACCGGTGCGGCCGAGGCGGGCGGGTACCTGGTGCACCACGCCGATATCGCGCACGTCCATATGACCGGCAGTATGCGCACCCACGACGCGATCGTCTGGGGCCCGGACGGGAAAGCCGAGGGGCGGCCGCTGCTGGACAAGCCGATCACCAGCGAACTCGGCGGCGTCTCGCCGACGATCGTGGTACCGGGCGAATGGGACGACGCCGACCTGCGCTTCCAGGCCGAACACGTCGCGACCCAACGGCTGCACAACGGCGGCTACAACTGCGTGGCCACTCAGGCGGTAGTGGTCAGCTCGGATTGGCCGCAGAAGGAGCGGTTCCTGGCGGAGTTGCGGGACGCGATCGAGCGGGCGCCGCAGCGCCGGGCGTATTACCCGGGCAGCGACGATCGGGTCGCCGCGGCGCTGGATTCGTATCCGGACGCCGAGCGGCTCGGCCCAGATCGCGGGCGCGTCCTCGTCGAGCATCTGCCGCCGACCGAAACGCCGCTGCTGCGCACGGAATACTTCTCGCCGGTGCTCGGTGTGGTCGAACTGCCGCACACCGGCGGCGAATTCCTACAGCACGCGGTCGATTTCGCGAACGACGAGGTGATCGGGACACTCGGCGCCAACGTGATCGCGCACCCGAACACCATCAAGCGGCTCGGCATCGCCTTCGACCGCGCCATCGAGCGGCTGCGCTACGGGGCCATCGCCGTGAATGCCTGGACCGCACTGGCCTTCTTGGCCCCGCGCGCATCCTGGGGCGCCTATCCGGGCCACACGCTCGATGACGTGCAGAGCGGAATCGGCGTGGTGCACAACGCTTTCCTGCTCGACGATGTGGAGCGCACGGTGGTGAGCGGGCCCTTCCGGCCGTCGCCGCGTTCGCTGCTGCGCGGGGAGATGGCGCTCTCGCCGAAGCCGCCGTGGTTCGTGTCCAATGCCACCGCGGCCGCGACTGGACGCAAGCTGACGGAGTTCTACGCGACCGCCAATCCAGCGCGATTGCCGGGCCTGTTCCTGTCCGCGTTCCGCGGCTGAGCTCCTCGCATAGGCACCACCGGCGCGCTACGGATCGATTCGACCAGGTCGTGGCACCAGCGATCAGACGCTGACATGATGGACCGCGATGTCTGCTGATGATGTGACCAATGACCCGCAGGAATCCGAGCCGTTCTCGGGCGAGTCGTCGCGCGCGGAATCGTTCCCGCAGTCGGTGATCATCGACCGCGACGCCGTCGCCGACGGCAAACTGCATCTGTCCGCGCCGAAACTGCGCTGGGTCCTGCTCGCCGCCGCGGCGGGCGCCGTGATCATCTCGCTGGTCGGGCTGTTCATCACCGGCTACGACAACGACAAACGTCTGGAGGCGCACAATCCGGGTTCGCCCGGCCAGACCGCGCTGGACAGGGAGTTCGGCACCGCGGCCAAGGGCGATTGCCTCAGCTGGAGCAAACAGGACCGTGGCGATCTGGTGAAGGTCGCGTGCTCGAACAAGCACCTGTTCGAGGTCGCGGCCGATGTCGATATGGCCAAATACCCTGGCGTGGAATTCGGTCCCGGCTCACGCTTCCCGGACTCGCTGCGGCTGACCGAACTCAAGGAAGAGCACTGCACTCCCGCGGTGGAGCAGTATCTGAACGGCAAGTTCGATCCGCGCGGTCGCTATGTGGTCGGCCTGATGTACCCCAGCCCGGACGGCTGGAAGCACGGCGACCGGACGCTTCGCTGCGGACTCCAGTTCTCCGGCAGCACCGGCACCCCGCTGCCGACCAACGGCAGCGCCGCCGAACACGATCAGTCGAAGGTCTTCGAACCCGGCACCTGCCTCGGCATCAACCAGAATCTGCCCACCGATCCGGTGGACTGCGCGCAGGCGCACGCCGTCGAAATCGTCTCCACCGTCGACCTCGCCCAGCGCTTTTCCGGCGGCCCGCCCGCCAAGGAGGAGCAGGACAAGTTCATGGAGGACGAGTGCGCACGCGCGGCAAACGACTACCTCGGCTCACCCGACGCGGTGCGCAATAAGACGCTGACACTGTTCTTCGACTACCTCGACGCCCGCAGCTGGCTGGCGGGCAGCCGCAAGCTGGACTGCATGATCGGCAAGGGCACCGACCGGGAGGGCTTCGCGCCGATCACCGGCTCGGCGAAGGGCGAGATCCTGATCAACGGCCAGGCGCCGGTGCCGCCGCCGAACTCCGGACGCTCAACGCCCGCACCGCTTCCCGGCGCCGCACCGCTGCCACCGCAGCCACAACCCCGCTGATGTCGGTGACCATGTCCGCGGACCGGTTCGAGGAACTGGTCGGCGATGCGCTCGATCTCATCCCGCCGGAACTGACCCGTGCCATCGACAATGTGGTCGTGCTGATCGAACCGCGCAATCCGGAGGATCCACATCTGCTCGGCCTGTATCACGGAATCGCGTTGACGGAGCGGGACAGTCACTACGGCGGGGCGCTGCCCGACACCGTAACCATCTATCGCGAGGCGATTCTGGCCATCTGCGGCGATGAGCGCGAGGTCGTCGAGGAGGTCGCGATCACTGTGATCCATGAGATTGCACACTATTTCGGCATTGACGAAGACCGGTTGCATGAGCTGGGATGGGGCTAGTCTTATCCAAGCTGTACTCGGGCTCGGCTCGACGAGCGCGAAACCAGCACGGATGACCAGAAAGAAACTTGGGGATTCGATGGAACCGATCGCGTTGCTGTCGCGTCCTATCACTCGAAGGGGGAATTCTCGTGGTTCCGCCCCATAGCCACTAGAAGGAGTCGAGTCATGGTTGGACATGTACTGATCTCGCCCGAGGCCATTCTCGCCGCCGCGGCCGAACTCGATCTGGTCGCCGAGCGGCTTTCCGCAGCGTCCATGATCACCGCACCGGCGACGCACGTGATTCCGTCTGGCACCGAAGAGGTTTCGCTCGTCGCCGCCAGCCACTTCAACCAGGGCGCGGTGACCCACGATCATTCCGTCGCCCAGGGCATTCTCGAACTGCACCATGCCGCCCAGACACTGCGAATGCAGCTGGCGCAGCATATCGCCGGCGACGTCGTGCGCGCCGCCGGAACCAACGCTATTCAGGTCTAGCCCGCACCGCTGTCCTCAACCACCATTCAGACATTCAGGGGAGTTACAAGCATGGTTGCAGGAGTTACCGGGGTCGTGTGGATCGCCCGGCCATCCGAAGTCAACTCGGCCACCCTTCACGCGGGCGCACACGCGGTCCCGATTTCGGCCGCCGCTACCGCGTGGGGCGGGCTCACCGCCGCCTGGGTCGATGCGACGACCACCGTTGCCCGCGTCATGGCCGAGCTCGGCGTCGGCATGCAGGGCGTCAACGGTATCGCCGCGCTCAGCAAGCTGACCGGCTTCCTCGGCTGGTCCGAACAGCAGAGTGTGCAGGCCGCCGCGATGGGCGGCAAGGCCGCGGCGAACGTCATCGCTTACGGTGTTGCCGCGCTCGCGATGCCGAGCCCGCCCGAAATCGCGGCCGTCAATGCCGCGTTGGCCGCTTCGACCAACCCGGCCGGCGCCGTCAGCGGCGCCATGGAGGCCGCCGAGATCGCCAGGAACGCCATGGATATCCGCGCGGCGCTGGTGATGGAAACCTATGAGGCGGCGACCTCGGCGATGGTGGCGACACCCGCCGAGTTCCTGATGCCGCCGCCGATCGCCGCGGGCGCGGGCCAGGCCAATCCCAGCGGGACCACCGACGCCGCATTCGAAGCGCCCACCGACCCGATCTCGACAGCGGTCGCCGCCGTGCAGGCGTTCGTATCCAACCCGGGTGTGGCCGGTGCCGCCACGCAGGCCGCGCAGGCAGTCGGATCGGTGGTCAGCACCGGTGTGACAACGGTCGGCAGTGTGGCGAGCAATGCGGTCACCGCGGCGACGAGCACGTCGGCGATGTCCACCATGGCCCCGATGGCGATGGGTGGCGCGATGGCCACTGCGGGCAGTGCGGCCGCGACCCGTGCTGTCTCGTTCTCCGGAACCTCGGCCGGTGCGGGCAGCACCCAGCTCAAGCTGCCGGAAGGCTGGGGTACGGGCAGCGTGATCGGCGGCAACACCGCGACGGCGGCACCCGAGACAGTCGCATCTGTCGAAGCCACACCGGCCCGGTCGAACAACAACAACAGCGCGGGCAACCCGCTGCTGGGCAACCAGGTGCGTGACGGCGAGGACGACGAGTCCGAGCACGACAGCAAGGTCGACCTGCGGTCCGATCACTTCACCGACGGCCGCTTCGCCGCCGACGGGGTGATCGGCGCCAACGCCGGGACGGTTGGGTGACCGTCCTCGGTACCAGTGGTGGGCCGTCCGCACTCGAGGCGGTCGTGCTCTCGCCCGACGAGATCCAGTTTCTCCGCGAGAAGCTGGATCTCGCTGACCTTCCGGTTGTGCTGAACGCGTACGCCCGCTTCGACAGCGTGCCCACGCATCGGGCGGCAATGGCCCGCGCGGCCGAGTCGCTCGAACAACGGGACCTGCTGATCGACGACGCGGTTCAGCCCGACTTGGAGGACCGACTGCGGGTGCTGAACCGGCCGCACTGGATCATCGCCATGCGGCTGATCGTCGACGGGTACGTGAGTCGTTTCTGTCTGGCGAAGGGCGACGACCTTTCCGTCGTCGCCCTTCGCGGGCAGGACTCGTATGTGATCGACGAAGTGGGAATCGACTTGGCCGGCACCGTGATAGCGGCGCTCGGCACGGCCCAGCCACTCGAGCTCTACGGCATGAACGCACCGACCGAGGAGCTTGCCACGATCTTCGAGGACATCGGCGATGCCACTGCCACCGCCGAACGACTCGCAAAGGTAGGCAAACCCGCGCAGGACGCGCAAGCCATCGCCTCGGCCGCAGTCGAAATCCATTCGCATGCGCAGATAACCGCCGTGCTGTACGGGGACGGCACCCGCGATATCGTCGACAAACACATCGCCGTGTTCAACACCCGCAACGGGCGATTCATCTCGACGGCGAGCGTGGCCGACGACGGCACCAAGTGGTCGTCGCTGGCCAGCGGTACTCCCGCCCGCCTGCGCGCGGCCGTGGAGGATCTGATCCATTCCCTGCCGGAGCGGGAAGAGTTTCCGAGGAATCCAAAGTTGGCCTGAGGGCCGAGCGGAGCCCAGGGGCACTGTGCCCCTGGGGATTTCAGCCCATGGGGTCGTCGGCGGTGGGGGCCACTTCGTAGCCGAAGGGTGGGGTGAAGCGGCCCCAGCGAATGCATTCCCAGCCGCCAATGGCGCGGGGAACCAGTTCGATGGTTTCGGTGTTGTCGAGGTGGTTGTTCGTGGTGAAGGGCGGTGCTATGCCGCTGAGGGTGCGGGAGACCAGGCGCATGGCGGCGCCATGGTTGACCAGCAGGATGTCGCCGTCGCTGCCGTCGGTCAGGTATTTGGTGCGCAGGTCCTCGATGATCGGGAGGAAGCGGGCGAGGACGTCGTATCCGGACTCGCCGCCGGGCACGCGTTCGGCCAGATCGCCTTCGTGCCAAGCGCGGTAGATCCGTTGGAAGCATGCGTGCGCTTCCTCGTTGTGCAGACCTTCCAGTTCGCCGACCTGGACTTCGTGGATATTGTCGAGCACTTCAACCGGTACACCGGTCGCGGCCTCGATGTATCCGGCGGTCTGTCTGGCGCGCAACGCGGCCGAGCAGAACAGTGCCTTGGGCGGTCTCAACAGACTCGCGCCGAATGTCTTCGCTTGGGCCGCACCACGTTCGGTCAGCGGCAGGCCGGGTATCCGGGTGTCCAAGAGTTTCGCGACATTGCCTTCGGTTTCGCCGTGGCGAACGAGAATCAGCTTGCCTGTCATAGGTCGGCCACCCCCTTGCGCAGCTGGGTCAGCCACTCCGCGGCGGGCTCGTCGGAGGGCGGCGGGGTGCCGGTCGCCGAGGTCGCGGGCCAGGAGCCGAGGAACCGGATCCGCGCCGTGCGGTGCAGTGCCTTGAGCGCCTCGGCCACCGCGGTGTCGTCGATATGCCCGACACAGTCGAGATAGAAGCGGTAGGTGCCCATACCCGTTCGGGTGGGCCGGGATTCGATTCTGGTCAGATCGATCCCGCGGGTGGCGAATTCGGCGAACGCCCGCATCAGTGAGCCCGGCTTGTTGGGCAGTTCGAGCACGATCGACGTGCGGTCGGCGCCGGTCGCGGGCGGCGCGACCTTGGGTCGGGTGACCAGCACGAAACGGGTGATCGCGTGCTCGTTGTCGGCGACACCCGACGCCAATGCCGTCAGGCCCAGGCGCTCACCGGCCAGCGCGGTGGAGACCGCGGCATCGGCACGACCGGCCGCGACGTCCTCGGCGGCGGCCGCATTCGACGCCGAGGTGTACATCTCGACATCCGGCAGCGTTCGCGACACCCACAACCGCACCTGCGCCGCGGCCACCGGATAGGCGGCCAGAGTGCGAACGTCCGCGAACGTCGTCTCCGACCTGGCCAAGATCGCGAAACTCACCTCGAGCTCGGTTTCGGCGACGATCTGTAGCCGCGAGCCGATGGCCAGCGAATCCAGCGTCGCCGAGATGGACCCCTCGACCGAACTCTCGATCGGCACGACGGCCCCCTCGACATCGCCGGACCGGATCAGGTCGAGCGCCGCCCCTTGGCTGGGCGCGGCAACCCGCTCGACCGGTCCGTCGAAGGCTTGCGAGGACTCGAGCTTGGCGAGGGCCATCTCGGTGAAGGTTCCGGACGGCCCGAAGTACGCGATGCGCGGCACGGTTACGAGATTACTTGCGTGCGCTGAGGATGCTCAGAGTTCCTGCTAGATCGTCGGGCGCATCGGTTTCGATCGCCAGCAATACGCTGCGCGCTGCCTCGACCGCGGGCGGCTTCAACGAGGTCAGGAAGGCGATATCCGGCCCGGCCAGCGCCGCCCGAATATCCTCACCGCACAGGGCGGCAACCGTTCCCGCGACGATAGCCAGCGCCCGCTCACCATCGGAGGTCCGCGCGATGAACCCGCCATCGGAGTGCGCGATTTCGGCCAGAAAATCGGCGATCTCGGCATCGGGCGCGTCCGCGTCGAGAATCCGAACGCCCGCCTCCCCGGTCCCGACCGCCCGCACCAACCCATCGTCCAGACTGCGCCGCGCCGCCGTCGGCGCCGCCAACGAAAGCAGCACCGGCTCCCCCGCCACCCCATGCGCCGCCCGCACTCCATCCGCCATACCCCCACCGTAGCGACGCCCGCCCACCCCACCACCCGCACCCATCGATCACGCATCCGCCCCGCAACCCAGCCGCGCTCACCATCGACCTCAGTAGCCACTGGCTAACACTCGCAGCGGCAGCGGCAGCGGCAGCGGCGGTGCCGTGCGTAGTGATGCGGCGCTGAGGACGTGGGCGAAAACTGCGGGGACTCTCAGGATCCGGGTGACGGGAACAGTTGCGGAAAGCAGGGGCGTCACTTAGCTTAGGGTAACCTAATTCCACTGGAGGTTTGCATGCCGAAATCGACCGTCGCACCGTCTACCGCTGAGCGGGTTCGGAGTGCGTGTGCCCATGCGGAGCAGGCGGTGTTGGCGATGCCGGGCATCGATCCGACGCCGATCTCGGTGCATCACGTGCGGCAGTGCGGGGATGCGGTGATCGCGGTGCCGACCGCGTCCATGGCGGCGGTGCTGGCCGGGAGTTCGGGCGAGGGCGGCTCGGCCGCGGTGCTGGAGCTCACCGATCACGCGCCGCTGCCGTTGCGGGAGCCCGTCCGTGCATTAGTTTGGCTTCGCGGCTGGGTGCGGGCGGTGCCCACGCAGGCGCAACGGCCGCTGGCCACCGAAGTCGCCAAGGAACATCCGCATCCCGACCTGCTCGATGTCGGGTACACCTCGACCCTGCTGCGCGTGGTGATCAACTCCGCGGTGGTGGCCGATTCCACCGGCGCCGAATCCGTCTGCGTCGATGAACTCCGGCTGGCCCAACCGGATCCGTTCTGTGCCCTGGAATCCGCCTGGTTGCAGCATATGGACGCCGACCACGCCGATATCGTGGCCCAACTCGCCCGCCACCTCCCGCCCCGCCTGCAGCGCGGCACCGTGCACCCACTGGCCATCGACCGCTACGGCCTGACCCTGCGCGTCGAAGGCCACGACGGCGACCACGACTTCCGCCTCCCCTTCAACTCCCCCGCCGACGACACCGAATCCCTCAGCCGAGCCGTCCGCACCCTCGCCGGCTGCCCCTTCCTGAACGGCCTCCGCCGCATCTGACCCGCCCCGACCTGCCGCCCAACCCGCGCGCTGCCCCGACCCGTGTGGTTCGCACACGCAGCGCCGCCGCAGCCTGCGGCCGACCGGTGCCGCGATGGCGGTGCCGACTGCATAGTGGACCTTGTCGCTCTGGCCGCGGGGTCGGCTTGCACTGGCTTGGTTGATGTGCGCGTCGCTGCCGACCACGATCAGTGATTCTGCTTTGCCGAAACCGACCGTTGCACCGTCTACCGCTGAGCAGGTTCGGAGTGCGTGTGCCCATGCGGAGCAGGCGGTGTTGGCGATGCCGGGCATCGATCCGACGCCGATCTCGCCCCTTCGCACACACGACATCGCCAGGAGCGAACGCTCAATCGCGACGCACACAGCGCCCGCTGGGTCGGTCGGGGCAATACATTCGGACGCATGCGTGCTGAGACCGGTCCTGGGTGGGACGAGCCGGAGTCGACCGATCGGGAGCGGTTCGGGATTCGGCTCGAGATTCTGGTCGTGCTGGTCGTGACGTTCGGGTTGAGCGGGTTGAATGCGGCGCTGTCGTTGCTCGACAGCGCGTTGGCGCCGGGCGGGGTGGCCGGTCGAACGGTCGCACTCAATCCGACTCGGGCGGCGCAATCCACGATTGATCTGCTGTTCCAGTTGCTCAGTGCGTTGCGCCTGGCCGGGTGGGGCGCATTGGGGTTGTATCTGTTGTGGCGCAGCGGGATCGGGCCGCGGTTGATCGGATTGGCCCGGATCCGTTGGCGTTCCGACGTGGTGCCGGGCCTGGTCCTCGCGGCGGTCATCGGGCTGCCCGGCCTCGGGCTGTATTTGGCCGCGCATGCGCTGGGGTTCAGCGTGAGGATCGTGCCGAGTTCGCTCGGTGACCACTGGTGGCGCCTGCCCGCGCTCATTGTGGCCGCCTGTGCGAATGCGGCGGCCGAGGAAATTCTGGTGGTGGCCTTTCTCATCACCCGCCTGCGCAGGCTCGGATGGTCGGAGAACCGGTCGCTGGCTGCCTCGGCGCTATTGCGTGGCAGTTATCACCTGTATCAGGGATTGGGCGGCGGACTCGGCAATCTGGTGATGGGTGTGATCTTCGGCCGGTTCTGGCAGCGCACCAACCGGCTGTGGCCGCTGGTGCTCGCGCACGCGACGATCGATGCGGTCGCCTATATCGGCTATACATTTCTGCGCGGTCACGTTTCCTGGTTGCCGTAACGCGCGGGTCCGGACGGCGAATTATCCAGCAGCGCTCATGTGAGCGAACGAACTTCCGGCCGCTCGTCAAGCCCCCCGACGGCCCGCGATCAGTAAAGTCTGTGTGATGAACGGCGACGACCCCCAGCACTACGAGCGGACGCGCCGAATGCGGCAACCCTTCGAAAATCCGAGCACGCCGTCCATGCCGCCGCAGCGACGCGAACCGCACAACCCGGGCCGTCGCGAACCACATGGACCGGCACATCCTGGTCAGCGCATCGAACCAACCAAGGTGATCCGGCGCGACGGGTCCAACCACGCGCCGCCCTTGGCGTATTCACAAGTGCCGCCGGAGCCCGCGGGAACGCATATGCCACCCCGCAAACCGAGACCGTCCCACGCGCCGACCCAGCAGCCACAGCCGTACCGCGATCCCCAAGCCCGCGGCGTTCCCGGCTATGCGCCACCTCAGCAGCCGGTCCCGTATCAGGATCCGCAGAACCTGCGCCCACGCCGCGACGTCCCCCCGCCACCGCCCGCGATGCCGCCGTCGCGCCGGGAGCGCGAACCCCGACCGCCGCGCCGTCGCCGCAAACTGCATCTGTTCCGCTGGTTCCTGGTGCTGCTGGTGGTGCTCGTCCTCGCGGTAGTCGGCGCCGTCATCAAACTCGACGGTTCGCTCAATCGGATCGACGCACTGGCCGGTTACTCCGGCCGCGTCGGCGACACCCCCGGCACCAACTGGCTGCTCGTCGGCTCCGACGGCCGGGCCGGGCTGACCTCCGAACAGGAACAGGAACTCGCCACCGGCGGTGAGGTCGGACCCGAGCGCACCGACACGATCATGCTGGTGCACATCCCGAAATCGGGTGCGACCACGCTGGTCAGCCTGCCGCGCGACTCCTATGTGAGCATTCCCGGCCACGGCAAGGACAAGCTCAACGCCGCCTTCGCCTTCGGCGGCGCGCCGCTGCTGGTGCAGACCGTCGAGACCGCCACCGGCGTGCACATCGATCACTACGCGCAGATCGGCTTCGGCGGTTTCGCGGGCATCGTCGATACCCTCGGCGGCATCGATATCTGCGTGCCCAAGGCCATCGACGATCCGCTCGCCGGCATCAATCTGCAGGCGGGCTGCCAGACGCTGGACGGCCCGCAGGCGCTGGGTTTCGTGCGCAGCCGCGCGACCGCTCTCGCGGATATCGACCGGATGAACCATCAGCGCCTGTTCATGGCCGCCCTGCTGAAGAAGGCGACCAGCGCGGGCACACTCGCCAACCCGTTCACGCTGTGGCCGCTGGCCCGCGACACCGCGAAATCGCTGAAGGTCGATAAGGGCGATCACATCTGGAACCTGGGCCAACTCGGCTGGGCGATGCGCGGCGATACGGTGGCGACCACCGTCCCGATCGGCGGGTTCACCGATACCGACAGCGGAAATGTGCTGCTGTGGGATAAGCAGCGAGCAGGTCAATTCTTCGACGACCTCGCCAAGGACCAACCGATCCCGGACGATCTTCTGACGAGGTAGCGTCGGGCCTATGCCCGACATCGATGCTGACCAGCCCTTCCCCGCCCTGCTACGGGACCAGATCCGTCGTGGCTTCACCGCCGCGCAGCAATATCTGGCCGCGGCCGTCTACTTCGATTCGAATCGCCTGCCGCAGCTGGCCAGGCACAGCTACGGCAAGTCCGCCGAGCACCGCTCGCATGCCCTGCGCATGGTGCAGTATCTCCTGGACCGCGATCTGGAGGTGCAGGTCGGTGGCCTGGACGCCGTGCAACCGACGTTCGAATCGCCGCGCGGCGCCGTTGTGTTCCTCTTGGAATCCGAGCGCGCCCGCAATGCGCAGATCACCGAACTGGCCCGGACCGCCCGCGCCGCGGGCGACTATCTCGGCGAGCAGTTCATCCAATGGTTCCTCAAGGAACAGGTGGAAGATGTCGCCGGGATGACCACACTGCTGACGGTTATCGACCGGGCCGCGGGCGATCTGTTCGACGTCGAGGACTTCATCTCGCGCGAGCTGCGCACCACACCGCGCGCCGACCTGACGGCGCCCAGAATGGCCGGCGCGGTGCAGAATTGATTAGGCAATACTAGCCTCAATAAGGTTGCACTTGGATGACACGGGACCTGACCAGCGCTAATCTCGCACTTATGTCCAGCCATCCGGAGTCCCCACGCAGCAAATTCCACGGCCTGCTCCACGATCAGATCCGGCATGAATTCAATGCCGAGCATCAATACATCGCGATCGCGGTGTGGTTCGACAATGCGGACCTGCCGCAGCTGGCCAAACGTTTCTACGCACAGGCGGTCGAAGAGCGCAATCACGCAATGATGATCGTGCGGTACTTCCTCGATCGGGATATCAGCGTCGAACTTTCCGGTATCGACGCCGCGAAATCACATTTCGAGAATGCACGCGAACCGATCGCACTCGCCCTCGCACAGGAAAAGAACGTCACCGACCAGATCATCCAATTGGCGAGCACGGCCCGCGAAGAGGGCGATTACCTCGGTGAACAGTTCATGCAATGGTTCCTGAAGGAGCAGGTGGAGGAGGTCGCCAATATGACGACCCTGCTCACCATCGCAGATCGCGCCGGGTCGAACCTGTTCGACCTGGAGGAATTCATCGCCCGGGAAATGAGTGCTCCGAGCGATACTTCCGGTGCTCCGTCCGCCGCCGGCGGCAGTATCTAGTCCGGGATTTCCGACAGCTAAATCAGGGTCGGCTCGTCGCGACGAGCCGACCCTGTCGCTGTTATTCGAGTCGGGGCCGCAACCCCGCTATCGGCAAAACGGCTTACTTGGCACTCATGGTGCTGAGCAGCGACTTGAGCAGCGTCAGAATGGCGTCCATGATGTTCCCTACTTTCCTCATCTATCGGTGAGATGTCCCTCACCACCACCAGGCTTCGGTGATGCAGTGAACCTAACCGAGCAATGATTAGAAAGGAGGGTGTTTCACAAAATTCTCTGTGATTTTTTTTGAATCACCGCAGAGTGACCTGACGAGACCGCAGTCCGTCGCGGGAACGACGCTGCTCCGCCGAGAGCGGCGCGTCGTCGGCCAGCGCCGCCGCAAGTCGCTCACCGAACTCGATGGCCGGTTTGGTCCATTCGCTGGCATGCGACTCCGGGTCCAGGTCGAAGACCGGCACCAGCAGGCCGTGCGTGCGGAACGAGCCAGCGAAACGCGACCCCTCGCCGAGATGCAGCCCGCCCGCGGCATGCAGCCGGGCCAGCGCCAGCATCAGATCGTCCTCGTCCTCCGGACGAACCCAGCGCACATGCGCCTTGTCACCCGCGTCGACCCACCAGGGGGCACCGATCGAATCGGGGCCGAGATCCAGGCGCGCCGAGGGCATGATCGCCTGCTTGGCCTGTTCGATGGTCGCGGCGACCTGCGGATCGGGCTGCACGCCCTCGGGTACCCACCAGTCGAAGTCCTGGTGCACGGTCAGCTCCAGTGCCGCGCCCGCGTCGATCACATCGGCCAATCGCGGTCCGCCCGCGACACTTTCGGCCGCGGTCAGCGATTCGCCGGGTTCGGCGGACTGTGTCCACAGGATGGCCGCGGCGATATCGGCGGCCGGATCCGGGCCCTGGAACTGCACCTGCGTGGCGACGTACCCGGTCGGCGGCTCGCCCGCCCGCACCAAGGCGGCGACCGCGCCCGGCAGCACCGTGGCCATTACGACGGAACGCTGTGCCGCGATATCGGGCGACAGCGTCAGCGTCGCGGTGGCCGACGGCACGAACTCGCGCAGCGCCACGAGATCGCATTCCGCGGCCAACCCCTGGAACGGGCGCGTCACGGACTGCGCCGCCTGCGATTCCAGAGCCGCCCGCCGCTCGGCGAGACGCTGGGCCCGGTTCCCTCCGGGCTTCGGACTATTGCGCTTGCTTTTACCCACGGCAGGTCAAACTACAGGGTGGAGTTCGGAATGTGCCGCGCGCCACGGCAGTGCTGCGCAGCTCAGGTGATGGAACGCTATGCGCCCGAGAAGATTCAGGCGGCGGCCAGCAGCGCCTTGGTGCGGGCCGGGTGGTTGGTGGCGACCCAGCTGACGCCGAGGTCGGCGCACAGGCGCACGTCGTCGGGGTCGTCGACCGTCCAGCAGTAGGTGGCGCGACCGGCGGCGGCGGCCTTGTCGACGAGGTCCGGGTGCTCGCGCAGGGTTTTCACCGAGGGGCCCACCGCGGTGGCGCCGACCGTGGTCGCGGCGCCGCCGCCCAGGTAGCGCGAGGATTCGCCGAGCAGCACCGTCGGCAGCAGCGGCGCGGAACGGCGGATCCGCCAGACCGCGGTCGCCGCGAAGGACATGACCACCGCGCGGGAGTGGTCGGCGGAGGCGGGGGTGGCGATGCCGAAGCGCTGGAGTTCGGCGAGCAGCTTGTTCTCCACCAGCGCGCCGTAGCGCACCGGATGTTTGGTCTCGATGAACAGCTTGGTCGGCCTGCTGCGCCAGTCGAGGACCAGCTCGATCAACTCGCTGAGGGTCAGCACCGAAGCCGGTGCGCCGTCGGCGCCGAAGTCGAGGTCCTTGAGTTCGTCCAGGGTCAGCTCGCTGACCAGTCCGGTGCCCGATGAGGTCCGGTCGACGGTGCGGTCGTGCACACAGACCAGGTGCCCATCCCTGGTCAACCGGACATCACACTCCACGCCATCGGCGCCCTCCTGTAGCGCCAACTCGTAAGCGGCGAGCGTGTGTTCCGGGCGCGCCGCCGAGGCTCCCCGGTGCGCGACGACAAACGGTGCGCGACTGCCCTGGCTCACTTGGCCAAAACCTCCTCGTGCTCACGGTGGTGTGTAGTTGTCTCGGACGCGTCCACCCGCTCGGCGGCCGGCTGCTTCGCGGCGCCGCGCGGCTGCACCGGTTCGATGACCGGCGCCGCCGGATCGACCGCGATCACCCACCGGCGCGCGATCCTGGCGCGGCCGAACAGATCACGACCGGTGATCGAGCGCTGCACCCAGAGAGTCAGCACCGCGACCCCGGCGGCGACCAGATCGGTGAATGCGGTGAACAGCACACCATCCGCCTTGGCCTGCAAGGAATCCGCGGTATGCCACAGCAGCGCCGCCACGGTACACACCGCCCCGAGCACCCAGCCCAGCCACCAGATGCGCACGGCCCGCAGCGCCCGCGGATCGGCGCGCAAGGCGACCAGTTCGGTGAGAAAGACGCCGGGCCACAACAGATTCACCACCGGAATCAGACAACCGAGCGCCAGCATCCGGACCGATCGCGGATCACGCCGTCCGGCCGCGGCGAAGGCGGTGCGACGCGTCTCGATCAACCAGCCGAGCATCGCGAGGGCGCAGACCAACCCGATTACCAGGCCGACCAACGCGGAAAGCCACACCATGACATCGGAGAAGTGCAGCAGCAGCGACGGGATCAACCGGGTGCGGTTACGCAGCAGAATCAGATAGCGCCCGAGTTCGGCGCAGGCGGCGACCGCGAATACTCCCGCGGTCGCGCTGAGTAGCGCACCGGCCCGGTTCGTCAGCCGATCCAACGGCCGCCGGACTTCGGCGGCGGGCGCGACCGGCGGATCCAGTAGACCCCAGCGCGGAATCTGCTGATAGCGCGGCGTTTCCAGCGGCGGCCGCGGCCTGCTCGCGACCGGCCTGCGGGTGCGCTGATCGGGACGGCGCGCCACCCACCGGTAATTGCGCCGCTCGGCGGGGGCATCGATGGGCGCCGGTGACAACAGCACGCCACGGCAGCGCGGGCACCAGTGCATCGGGGTCGTCTGCACGGCCCAGCGCGCGCCGCAGCGCGCACAAGGTTGTACCACCGTACTCACGGCGCCCCTCTCTCTTGCCTCAGTAAATCTTCGCCTGGTGATCGCCGTCGGCGACCAGCGGACGACCCGCCCGCTGCCAGGCCACCATGCCACCGCTGACGTTGACCGCCTCGTATCCGATATATGTCAAGTACTTGACCACCTCGACGGACCGCCCGCCTTGTCGGCAGACCACATACAGCTGCGCGTCGTAATCCAGCTCGTCCACGCGCGCGGGCACGTCGACCATCGGGATATGGATCGCCCCCGGCGCGTGCCCGAGATCCCATTCGTCGTCCTCGCGCACATCGAGCAGGATCGCCTGCGGCGCGTCCGCGGCGACACGCTCGGTCTCATCGAATTCGGCCGGGACGGCTTCCACCGGCACCGACGACACTTCGGGGCTCGTCACGCTTCGATCCTGCCATGGGTGGCGCACTGCGGGGGAGTTCCGGGCCCGTCGCGAGGGCTGATCCTGGCGAGCAACCTGCAAGCAGTCGCTATGGTCTCCGGCACTTCACGGCCTCGACATCCGCACGTTACCTCGGGTATGTTCTGTGCTTCCGGATCATGACCGATGCCTGCTCCCGGGCCGCTTGTGCATATCTCGGTCAAAAGTTATCCACATATTCCACAACTTGATCCACAGGGCTCAGCTATCGAACAGCACATGACTCACAGGATTCGGCTATCAAGCAAATGCTTGGGGAATTCGAGACAGCGGCTGATGCGATAGATCTCGGATCGATGGCGCCATCCGCGCCGGTTGCTGGCAACAGTCGCCACCCCGAGCGCCCTGGAGGCGGCCCGTTGGCGGTACGAACGACCGATCCGGGACTCCCCTCCTTGCCATCCCGGAGCGGTCATTCGCCGCGGCTTCGGGACCTGAGGCTGTGCAGGTTCCGATATCTATTGGACGCCGCCGATCACCGATCGGTTCCATAAAAAACGAGAACACTCAGCGAAAAACTGAAATACCGGGTTCCCGCAGGTGCTGTCGGTAGCCTGGGTGCATGAACGTGAGCAGGGGGTTACTCGACGGAATCGACACGGCCGCACTCAACACCGCGCTCTCCGAGGCCATATGCCTTGGCCTGGAGGTCGATGCCGCGAACGCAGAGCTGAGTCTGAATCTGGAGGTTTTGACGCTACCGGTCGAAGGACCCGCACCCCAGGACTACCGCGTGACGCTGAGGTTCACCGGTGTCAGCCGGGTCGCGGCCTCGCTGCGTCTGCAGCAGTGGGACGATGTGGCGCCGAAAGTGCTGCCGCTACAACTGGACGGGCTGGACCAGGCCATCCGCAGCTTCGGCGGCGGACGCCTGCACGGCTGGGAATTCATCGATGTGGACGAGAGCGGCTGGGTGCACTGGAGTGAACTGCTCAGCTTCGACACTCAGATCGACCCGCACGTCTCCGCGCATGTGCTGGAATTCTCCCAGGAAGAGGGCATCGATCCGCGCGAACTCGACGTGCGGGTGTGGTTCGACGGCATGACGATTCACGGCCCGGACGGCGCCGAGATCCCGATAGCGCAATTCATCGAGGGCGGGGTGCGCTGGTGGAAGGCGCATGACGCGGGCGATCCGCGGGCCATGCGCCCCGGAATCATGCCGCCGCTGTAAGCATCTCCGAAATCGCCTACCGCACACCCGATCACCGGGTGTGCGGTCGTGTATCAGGTGCCGGAATCGACCGGGCAGCTGACTCCGGTGGCATGCACCGGGCAATAGCCGCCGGGATTCTTGGCGAGGTACTGCTGGTGGTAGCTCTCGGCGTAGTAGAACCCGGGCAGCGCATGCAGCGGATCCGTCGCGCCCTGCCCCGCCAGATCGGTGATCTCCGTGGTGATTTCGCCGTAGCCCGCCGCCGCCAGCCGCGCACCGTATGTCTGCGCGGTGGTATGCGCGAGCCGCGCCTGCGCCGGATCGACGGTGAAGATCGCGGAGCGGTACTGGGTGCCGCGGTCGTTGCCCTGCCGCATGCCCTGGGTCGGATCGTGGTTCTCCCAGAAATGCCGCAGCACGGCGGCATAGTCGATGACGGCCGGATCGAAGACGATCAGCACCGATTCGGTATGGCCGGTGCGCCCGCTGCACACCTCTTCGTAGGTGGGGTTCGGCGTGTACCCGCCGACATAGCCGACCGCGGTCGTGTACACGCCGTCGAGTTGCCAGAATTCCTTCTCCGCACCCCAGAAACAGCCCATCGCCACCACCGCGACCTGCAGTCCTTCCGGAAACGGCGGACGGATCGGGTGACCGTTCAGATAATGGGTGTTCGGGACCGGTATGGGGTCGGGACGACCGGGCAGCGCTTGTTCGCGTGTCACCGGCACCGGCTCGGGAAGACGGACCCGTCCGACTAGTTCGTCGTACCACGACATGGTGCTGATCCGCCTCTCCGCGTATTCGGGCCATACGAGTTCCGCAGTCGCATAGCCTGGTCTCAGGTCCTGCGTTCAGTGTTCGGTTGGCTTTTGGGCGTACCCGGTGAGTTACCCATGTACTCACGAAATCAGTAAATACCGTCATGCACCCATTGCACGCACCCCTATGGTGGAATGTTGCGGACGGAATGTGGGGGCACGGGGCGCGGTTGCAAACGAGCGGGTGTACGAATGATGGTTGTGTGTGCCCGAGACGGAGGGCGCACCCAGCCCGACACTAGGAAGGGACATCGTGGCTGAGTACACGTTGCCAGATCTGGATTACGACTACAGCGCCCTGGAGCCCCATATCTCCGGGCAGATCAACGAGATTCATCATTCCAAGCACCACGCTGCCTACGTCGCGGGCGTCAACACGGCACTGGAGAAGCTCGAGGCCGCGCGCGAGGCGGGCGACCACGGCGCCATCTTCCTGAACGAGAAGAACCTGGCGTTCCACCTGGGCGGCCACGTCAACCACTCGATCTGGTGGAAGAACCTCTCCCCCAACGGTGGCGACAAGCCGGTCGGCGAGCTGGCCGCCGCGATCGACGACCAGTTCGGTTCGTTCGACAAGTTCCGCGCGCAGTTCACCGCCGCGGCCAACGGCCTGCAGGGCTCGGGCTGGGCGGTGCTCGGCTACGACACCCTCGGCCAGAAGCTGCTCACCTTCCAGCTCTACGACCAGCAGGCCAACGTGCCGCTGGGCATCATCCCGCTGCTGCAGGTCGACATGTGGGAGCACGCCTTCTACCTGCAGTACAAGAACGTCAAGGCGGACTACGTCACCGCCTTCTGGAACGTTGTCAACTGGGAAGACGTGCAGGAGCGCTTCGCCCGCGCCGTCGGCCAGGCCAAGGGCCTCATTTTCGGCTGAGTAATTCCCGCCTTCGGGCCCGCGAACCTGCCGCGAGATGCGGCGACGGTTCGCGGGCCCGTTGCGTTGGGCTGTCCGTTTAGCACTCTTTGGTACTTGTGTGCCAGGTGAGTATTGGCGCATTCTCTCCGAATCCACAGTTCGAGGACGGGCAAAGCCGCCCCCGGTTCCATGACGGGAGGCATCCATGCATACGAATGGCCCCATCGGCATCACGCCGTTCCATGCCCGCGGATCACTGCGGGGGTTCGTCATCTCCGGTCGCTGGCCCGATACCACCAAGGAATGGGCGCAGGTGCTGGTGCTCGCCGTGCGGGTGGCGTCGTTTCCCGGATTGCTGACCACCTCGACCGTCTTCGGCGTGCGCGAGGAGCTACCCGATGATCCGGCGCCGGGCACCGTCGGCCTGGTGCTCGCCGAGGGACCGGTACTCGGTGAGCAGGCACTCGCACCCGGCAGTTTCGCCGACCATGTGCCAGCGGCCCTGCTGATGCTGCATCCGCCCTCGGAGACCCGGCCGTCGCTGCCGGAATGCGCGGGCGCGGCGTCGGGCTGCGTACTGCTGCCCGGCGTCCCGCACCTCGGGCTGGAGCATCGCGCGGCGTGGGCCGAGGCCGAATCCGACGGCACCGTCACGTCTTTGGTCAGCCGGGTCGGACTGGACCCGATCAGCGATCCCGACACCGCGGTCCTGGCCATGCTGCTCGCCGCGTAAGCGGCGGCGAAAGCGCGTCGGGGATGGCTGGATTCGCGGGGTCGGGCGTGATCAGGCCAACACCGCGCAACGCGATGCAGTGAGGACAATGAATGATGTGTCGAATGTGAACGGACCGGTGATCCGGGCCGCGCGTGCCGATGACTACGACGCCATCGCCACCGTTATCGATGACTGGTGGGGGCGCTCGGTGTTATCGCACCTGCCGAGGTTGTATCTCGATCATTTCCATCGAACCAGCCTGGTCGCCGAGGTTCCGGTCACCCGGCCGCGGGAACCGGCCGACGGGCTGGCCGGATTCCTGATCGGCTTCCTGTCACCGTCCGAATCCGACGAGGCCTACATACATTTCGTCGGGGTGGACCCGCAGTCACGCAAGGGCGGCCTGGCGCGCGAGTTGTACGAGCGGTTCTTCGCGATCGCCCGGGCGAACGATCGGCACATCGTCAAGGCCATAACCTCGCCGGGGAATGACGCGTCGATCGGCTTCCACCGGCACCTGGGCTTCACGGTCTCCGGGACGGTGCGCGACTACAACGGGCCGGGCCATCACATGATCACCTTCGAACGCAAGATCTGATCCACTTCGGGCACAGCGAAATCGGCCGGAGTTTGTAGGTCCGCGGGGTGCGGCGCGGTTAGCCTTGGACGGTCGAAAGGATCGTCAGAAGATGACTGGAAACCCGCTTGCCGTCGCCGAACCGTGGGATCTCGTCGCCGACGGGTATGCCGAATTCGGGCCCCGCGATCATGGCGCCCTTCTCCGATCACGCACTCGAACTCGCTGGACTTTCGGCGGACTCGCAGGTGGTGGATGTCGCGGCGGGGCCGGGGACGCTGAGCCTGCCCGCCGCCGAACGGGTGGCGCAGGTATACGCCATCGACTTCTCGGAGCCGATGATCGAGCGACTCTCCGATGACGCGCGGACGGCGGGGCTGACCAATATCCAGGCGAGCGTTGGGGACGGGCAGGCGCTGCCCTTCGACGACGATCGATTCGACGCGGGCTTCTCGATGTTCGGGCTGATGTTCTTCCCGGATCGGGCCAAGGGTTTCGCCGAGTTGTTCCGGGTGCTGCGCCCCGGCGCGACCGCCGTGGTGTCGAGTTGGGCCCCGGTGGCCGAGTCGTCGCTCATGCGAACGATGTTCGGGGCGTTCGCCGCCGCCGACCCGACCATTCAGGAACCCCAACCCAACTTCCTCAACCTGGAGAACCCCGATGTCTTCGCGACCGAGATGCGCGAGGCGGGCTTCGCGGGGGTCAGCATCCAACGCCACACCAGCACACTCACTTTCGCCAGCTCCGACGAGCTGTGGGAGACCATGGCGCGCAGCAGCGCCCCGCTGCTGCTGATGCGGCGCACCGTCGGCGAGCAGGTGTGGGCCGAGCGGGTCGCGTTGATGCGCGCGTACCTCGCCGCGAACTACCGTCCGAACAAGCCACTGTCCACGACGGCCTTCCTCGGCATCGGCCACAAACCGGCTCCCTGAGCTCAGCCGAGGAATTCGGTGAGCGCGTCGACGACGGCCTGCGGCTGCTCTTCGGGCAGGTAGTGGCCGCAGTTCGCGATCTCGCGCACCCGTACGTCGGTCCCCTTGGCGGGCAGGAGATCTCGCAGATAGCCGTAGTTGCTCGCGCTGCCGCCGAGGGCCAGCATCGGCACGGCAACCGGAGCATAGGTCTGTTCATCGGCGATATCGCGGGTGAACGCCTGATACCAGGCGTTGCCCGCGCGGATCGCGTCGGCGGTGCCGTAGGCCCGGGCGTAGACCTGACGCGAATGCTCATCGATATCGGCCGGATCCACGGCCTGGCGCTGGAACAGCCAATCGATGAGCAGCCGAATCCGTCCGTCCAGCAGCAGTTCCGGTAGCTCACGGACCTGGTTGAAGGCGAACCACCACAGATAAGAACGGTCGCCGGCCTCGATGACGGTGTCGACGTGCTGGTCGGGTGCGGGCAGCAGACCGAAGTCGGCCCAGCCCGAATTGGGGTGCGGCACATCGAGCAATGCGATCGAGGCGGTCGCCTCGGGATGGTTGACCGCGTAGGCGTAGGCGACCATGGCGCCGATATCGTGCCCGGCAATATGGACCGGGCCCAGATCGAGATGTTCCACGAGGGCGCGGATATCACCGGCCATGGTCTTCTTGTCGTATCCGTCGGCGGGCTTGTCCGATCCGCCCATGCCGCGAATGTCGACGGCGATCACCCGATAGCGCCGCGCCAGTGCGGGCAACACCTTGTGCCACTCCCACCAGGTCTGCGGCCAGCCGCCGAGCAGCAGCAGGGGCGCACCGCTGCCGCCGCTGACGTAGTGCAGGCGGATTCCGTTGACCTCGGCATGGCGACTGGTGAAATCACCGTCCAGTGAGCTGGCGAGTTCCGCATCGGAAAGCCGGTCAATCGTGTTGGTGCCCATGACTCCTCATCGTTTGTACGATAGTACGGGAATTTCGTACTTTGAATGTACGAGATCTTCGTATGATCAGAGGAGCGAGATCAACCCACCCGAGTCGATTAGTCCGAAATCCGCGTACAGTGAGCAGGTGGCCGCCCTGCACCATCCCGCCGCCGCCGACATCGAGCTCGTCGATGTGCTGGCCGCGCTCGGGCATCCGGTGCGATTGGCGATCGCGCAGGCGCTGGCCTCCGGCGAGGAGCGATTCTGCGGCGAGATCCTGCCGGATATCCCCAAATCGAGCATGACGCACCATTGGCGGGCGCTACGCGAGAGCGGCGTCCTGCACCAGCGCAAGGACGGGCGCAAGTACTACCTGACGCTGCGCCGCGCCGAGCTGGATGCGCGCTTTCCCGGCCTGCTGGATCTGGTGCTCACCCAGTCATGACAAACGCCCCGCCATCCAGCGGATGACGGGGCGCGGTCGCCTTGCGGCGCAGGCTCTTAGCGCGGGGCCATGCGCAGGGCGCCGTCCATGCGGATGGTCTCGCCGTTCAGGTAGTCGTGCTCGACGATGTACTGCGACAGCTGCGCGTACTCGTCGGGGCGGCCGAGGCGGGACGGGAAGGGCACACCGGCCTCGAGGCCCTTGCGGTACTCGTCGGTGACACCGGCGAGCATCGGGGTGTCGATGATGCCGGGGGCGATGGTGTTCACGCGAATGCCGAACTGCGCCAGGTCGCGCGCGGCCGGGACGGTCATACCGTGCACGCCGCCCTTGGAGGCCGAGTACGCGATCTGGCCGATCTGGCCCTCGAACGCGGCGACCGATGCGGTGTTGATGATGACGCCGCGCTGGCCGTACTCATCGACGGTGTCGGTCTTGGCGATCGCGTCGGCGGCCAGGCGCATGACGTTGAAGGTGCCGAGCAGGTTGACGGTGATGACGGTGCGGAACAGCTCCAGATCGTGCGGGCCGTTCTTGGACAGGATGCGGCCGGCCCAGCCGACACCGGCGCAGTTCACCACGATGCGCAGCGGCACACCGGATTCGACGACCTTCGCGATCGCGGCGGAAACCTCGTCGTTGCTGGTGACGTCGGCGGGGATCAGGGTGACGCCGTCGGGCACGTTATCCCCGGCGCGCTCGATGGATTGGGGTACGTCGAGTCCGAAGACGGTTGCGCCCAGATCGGCGAAACGCTTGGCAGTGGCGGCGCCGAGGCCGGATGCGCCTCCGGTGATGATGGCGGCGGAACCCGAAATCTCCACGATGGTCCTCTCGTTCGTGACAGCCAGTTGGCCCTTCGTCAATTGCACCCTAACGGGTCCTATGTGAGAGCCCCATCACGGCTCCCTGACATCCGGGACCGGCCGCGCGCCGCACTTCCCGATAGCGGGAAACTTATTTGCGAACATATGTGTTCACCGCTGGTATCGTCGCTGGTATGAACCTGTTTTCCGCCGCGTCCGTGGACGGGCGCCGGATCCTCGTCACCGGCGCGGCCCGAGGCATCGGCGCCGCATTGGCGCGGCAGCTGCACGCGAAAGGGGCGAAGGTCGCGCTGCTCGGGCTGGAGGCGGATCTGCTCGCGGAGGTGGCGCGCGAATGCGGGGACGCGCCATGGCGCTATTGCGATGTCGCCGATCACCTGCAGGTGGAGCGGGTGGTGAACACGCTGGTCAGTGAGCTCGGCGGACTCGATGTGGTGGTGGCCAATGCCGGCGTCGCGAAGCAATTGGCGCTGCTCGGCGGGGATCCGGCGGTCATGGAGCAGACGCTTGCGGTCAATGTGCTCGGCGTCTACTACACGCTGCGCGCCGCGGGACCGCACATCTGCCATCCGAACGGGTATGCGCTGGTCGTCTCGTCACTGGCGGCCGCGGTGAATCTGCCGCTGGTCGGGGCGTACAGCGCATCGAAGGCCGGGGTGGAGGCGCTCGGCAATACGTTGCGTCACGAGGTCAGGCATACCGGCGCCAGGGTCGGGGTCGCGTACTTCGCCGAACTCGATACCGATATGACCTCGCGCGGTTTCGGCACCGCCGCCGCGCGGGCCATCCTGGGCCGGTCGACGGTGTCGGGGGTCGCACCGCTCGGTCCGGCGATCGATGCGGTCGAGCGCGCCATCGCGCGGCGCAAACGTCAGGTCGTTTCGCCGTGGTGGGTGGCGGTGGCGCTGCCCTTCCGGCCGATCGCGCAGCGCGTGATCGATATCGCACTGCGCCGCGGGGTGGCGCGGGCATTGGAGATCGCGCGCACCGAGGAGGCGCCCTTCACCACCGACCAACCGGCCCGACCCAGCAAAATGGAGCGACCGGCGTAGTCGCAGCCGGACCGCACGACCGACTATCGGAGCCACCGTATGACCGATTCCGCCAGCAGCGCCCGCCAACTCCCCCGGGGCAGACACGGCCTGCCGAGGGAGGAGGTGATCGCCTCGCAGCGCGAGCGGATCATGAGTGCGATGGCCGAGGCCATGGTCGAGAACGGTTATGTCGGAACCTCCGTGGCGGCCATCCTGAAGCGGGCCGGGGTGTCGCGGGAGACCTTCTACGAGCAGTTCCGTTCCAAGGAGGACTGTTTCGAGGCCGCCTATGAGCGGGCTGTCGAGCTGCTGATCGCCAATATCGCGGATGCCATCGGCGGACCGGAATCCGATGCGGGGAATGTCGCCGACCCGGCCGATCCCGATCGTCTGGGCCGGATTCTCGAGGCCTACTTCGACGGGCTGATCGCCGAACCCGCCTACGCCCGGCTCTATCTCGTCGAGGTCTACGCGGTGGGCTCGAAGGCGATCGCCCGGCGCACCCAACTGCAGGAATCCTTCGTCGCGATGATGGCCGAGGTCCTCGACGCCCGCACCGACCAGCAGCGCTTCGCCTGCCAGACCCTGGCCGCCGGCGTCAGCGCGATGGTCACCGCACGCATCGCCGTCGACGACCTGGCCGGCGTGCGGGCCCTGCGGGAACCGCTGCTGGATCTTTTGCGCCGCAGTGGTGATCTATATGGCGAGGCGATGTTGCGGCAGTCCGGAGTGCGCGCCTGAAACTTGTGGGCGCCCTGCGTATCCGCTGGTCACTGGAAGCGCGATCCGACGTGCATGTCTCAGGCGAGTGCGCGCAGCGTATCGATGAGTCAGCAGACTGCCGGACAGCGGCCGACCGCGTTCGAGTCGACGGCTAGTGGTGGAGCTGCGTCGATGGCCGGCGGCGGAATGCGGGTGACGACCGGTCAGCGCATCTCTTCGGCGGGCTCGGCTGCCGGCTGGTCCGGGACGAGTTCCGCATCGCGGCGCGCGAGCCGTGCTCGAATCAGCAGGGCAATGCCCGCGGCGGCCGGGGCGAGCAGGGCCACGGCGCCGCCGGTGAGCAGGCCGAGGCCGGGGATGGCGGCGGCGAACAGGCTCGCGGTGCCGAAGTAGAGGAACAGCAGGCCGGAGCCGATGCCGATGACATGTTCCGGAAGATGTTTGCCGACCAGGATGCCGACGGCGATGGCGAGGGCGTCCGCGGCGACCATGCCGATGGTGGAGCCGATCCACACGTCGACCCAGCTGTTGTCGGTGGCCAGGGCGGCGGTGGCGAACATGGTCCGGTCGCCGAGTTCGGCGAGCAGGAAGGCGGAGAGCACCACGAAGTACGGCGCGGTATTCGCGCGCGGCGGCTTCGGCTCCGCGTCCTGCGCGTCATCGCTGCCGAAATGCTCGCGCAAGGACCACAGGCCCACGACCAGGAAGGTGACAGCGGCGACCAGTGCGATGGCCCGGGTCGGCAGCGCGGCGCCGAGGAAATAGCCGACGCCGACCGAGATCAGGTGTACCGCCGCGGTCGCGGACGCAATGCCGCCGAGCACCACCCACCAGCGGTAGCGCAGCGCGAACGTCAACGCCATGAGCTGGGACTTATCGCCCAGCTCGGCGAGAAAGACGATTCCGACGCTCAGCAGGATCGTGGTGATCATGTGGTGTGCACTCCCGGGTCTCCGGCCTGTCGGCCGGGAGATCGGGTACGCCTCCGGCCGACAACGAAATGGTTGTCTCGGCCGAAGGTCTCGCCCACCGGATCCACACCGGTTCACGCGGCCGGATCCGCGCCCTCGTGAGGCGGCGGACCAGTATGTCGACAGCGCGATTGCGGGCTACTCCCCTTCGCTACCACCGACTGTACCCGCGCAGCCCGGCCCACGCCAAACCGATGTTATCGAAATCGCAATGCGCACAATAAGTTTGGCGATCCCACGGTCGAGTTTCGGGTGCCCTTATTGGTCCGGCAGGAAGGGCTGATCCGAATGTGAGCTAGCCCTTGGCAATCACGTCGGCCTGCTTTCACATACCAAATGGCCGCCGCACACAGGGTGTGCGGCGGCCATTCGATGTACAGCGATGAAACTCGTCAGAGCGTGCGGGTGAGCCGCTCGGTGAGGATCTGGGCGAACCGCGCCGGATCCTTCAGTTCCCCGCCCTCGGCGAGAACCGCCGTGCCGTACAGCAATTCGGCGGTTTCGGTGAGTTCGGGCACCTTGCCGCTGTCGGCGTCGTCCTTGCGGGTGTCGTACGCGTCGCGCAGGCCGGTGACCAGCGGATGGGTCGGGTTGAGCTCGAGGATCCGCTTGGTCTCGGGCACCAGCTGACCGGAGGCGCGGTACATGCGCTCCAGCATCGGGGTGAAGTCGAAGACGTCACCGACGAGGCAGGCGGGCGAGGTGGTGAGCCGGTTGGTCAGGCGCACCTCCTTGACGTTGTCCAGGGTCTTGCCGAGCCAGCTGAGCAGTTCGGCGAAATCCTTGTCCTGCTGTTCGCGCAGCGACTCGGTGGCCTTCTTCTCCTCCTCGGTCTCCAGGTCGACCTCGCCCTTGGCGATGGACTGGAACGGCTTACCGTCGAATTCGGTGACCGAGCCGACCCACATTTCATCGACCGGATCGGTCAGGATCAGCACCTCGCGGCCCTTGGCCTTGAAGGCCTCCATATGCGGGGAGCTTTCGATCTGCTGACGGGTCTCGCCGGTCATGTAGTAGATGGCGTCCTGGCCGTCCTGCATGCGCTCGACGTACTGCGCGAGCGTCGTCGACTCCTCTTCGGAGTTGGTGGAGGCGAACGACGAAACCTGCAGCAGCGTCTCGCGATTGTCGAAGTCCGAGAGCAGTCCCTCCTTGAGGACGCGGCCGAACTCCTTCCAGAACGTCTGGTACTTCTCCTGATCCTGGGCACCCTGCAGATCCTTGACCGTGGACAGCACCTTCTTCACCAGGCGCTTGCGGATCATCTGGATCTGTCGGTCCTGCTGCAGGATTTCCCGAGAGACATTGAGCGAGAGGTCCTGCGCGTCCACCACACCCTTGACGAAGCGCAGGTACTCCGGCATCAGCTCCTCGCAGTTGTCCATGATGAACACCCGCTTGACGTAGAGCTGCACACCGCGCTTGTGCTCGCGGGTGAACAGATCGAACGGCGCGTGCGACGGAATGAACAGCAGCGCTTGATATTCGAAGGTGCCCTCGGCCTTCATCGGGATGATCTCCAGCGGATCGTCCCAGCCGTGGCTGACGTGCTTGTAGAACTCCTTGTACTCCTCATCGCTGACCTCGCTCTTGGGGCGGGTCCACAGCGCCTTCATGGAGTTGAGGGTCTGCTCCTCGAGGATCGTCTTCTCGGTCTTCTCCTCGCCCTCCCCCTCGGTGACGGTCCGCTCGACCTGCATGCGGATCGGCCACGCGATGAAGTCCGAGTACTTCTTCACGATCTCGCGGAGCTTCCACTCCAGCGTGTAATCGAAGAGGTGATCGTCCTCGTCGGCGGGCTTGAGGTGCAGCGACACCGCGGTGCCCTGCGGGGCGTCGTCGAGGGTTTCGATGGTGTAGGTCGACTGGCCCTCGGACTCCCAGCGGGTGCCCTCGGTCTCGCCCGCCTTGCGGGTGGTCAGCGTGACCTTGTCGGCGACCATGAAGGTCGAGTAGAAGCCGATACCGAACTGGCCGATCAGTTCCTCGGCGGCCGCCTCGGACTTGGCCTCGTTCAACTTCTTGCGCAGCTCCGCGGTGCCGGATTTGGCGAGTGTGCCGATCAGATCGACCACCTCGGCGCGGGACATGCCGATGCCGTTATCCCGGATCGTCAGGATCCGGTTGTCCTTGTCGACCTCCAGCTCGATATGCAGATCGGAGGTGTCGACGTGCAGATCCTTATCGCGGAAGGACTCCAGCCGCAGCTTGTCCAGCGCGTCGGAAGCGTTCGAGATCAGCTCCCGCAGGAACGTGTCCTTATTGGAGTAGACCGAGTGGATCATCAGCTCGAGCAGCTGATGGGTTTCTGCCTGGAACTCGAGTTGTTCGACGTGCTCTGTCACGTCGCGATACTACGACTCTTGAAATCGGCCAGGCCAGGAACCTCGAGATCGGCGCGGCGTGGCGATGCCGGCTCGCGCGGCTTCATCCACTCGCGCAGCACCATGGTGGCGCGCACATCGTCCTCGTTGTACTCGAGCAGCCGGGTGCGCTGGCTCGGATCGGGTTCACCGTCGTAACCGACGGCCAGCCGATACCAGCTCATCGACGCCTCGCCGCCGGCCTCGGGATCGCGCCAGGAGAATCCGGCCACCGGCGCGATCTTCTTGAGCCCCTTGCCATTCGGGCAGATGAACTGGTCGGAGACGGCCTGGAACATATCGACCCACTGCGGTCCGTCGACGAACGCGCGCACCTGATCGACCGTCGGCACCCCCGGCCGACCCGCGAACCGGCGCGCCGATTCGTAGAGCCACTTATCCTCGGCGGTGCGCGAATAGCAGTAGGCGGCAAAGGTTTTCCCGGCCGCGACGGCCTCGGCACGCACCGTCATCAACCAGGTCCAGAATTCGCCGAAGGAGCGGCCCTCGTCGTCGGTGGGCAGCGGATCCCAGGTGACGAACGGGCGGTACACGCCGTCGAGCAGCGTGCCCCACAGATACGCGCCGTATTCCTGGAAGCTCTCCAGGTCGACATCCACCTCGACATCGGCGCGGCGCACCCAGACCCGCTCGACCCGGCGGACCAGCGGCGCACCCGCCAACCAGGCCCGCGCCGTGACGACCGCCTCGTCGAACGGGCCGTGCTGCCAATCCTCCGGATCGTCGCCGACCCAGGCGGCCAGATCGTCGATGGTCTCCACCCCGTGTCCGCGCAGCACCTCCGCGCGCGAGCCGGGCGCGACCAGGCTCACGTCCCGATGTTCGGCCAGCCAGCCCTCGCAGCTCTGTCCCGCGACCTGCGCCTCATCGTCGGGCGCCCGACGCGTCCACCACGGGCACTGGCGGCATTCGGGCACCTTCGACGGAACGGTCGGCAATTCCCCGCGCACCACCGCGATTCGATCGGCGTAGCGGCGGTCGTAATCGTCGAGCAGCGGGCCGAGATCGTGCACCAGGATGCGGTCGAAGTGGTAGCCGATCACGCCGCCGACCAGCGCCGGGCTGGCCAGGCCGTGCCGCTGCAGCATGCGGTACAGATGCGCGAGCCGCTGCTGGTCGCGGGGCTGCTGGCGCAGTTTGCGATGCGGATCCGGTTGTGGATCCCAGTGATACAGGTCCGAGGTGGTCGGATGGAAGTCGGCCGGTTCGGGCTGGCGCGGATCGGTCACCTTGTGGTTGACCACGATCACCGGGATATAGCCGCCGCGATCGAGATCGCGCAGCAAGATCTCCGAGCCGCCGCGTCGCCCGGTATCGCCTTCCTGCGGCAGCAGTCCGCCCCAGATGTGTTGTGCGCCTTCGGCACACGCGCGCATCGTGGCCGCGGCCCGCTCGCCCGCGCGCAGCGCCGGATCGATCACCACCCAGTTGTCCGGATCCGCGGCGATCAGCGCCTCGCGCACCCGGGTGCGGTGTGCGGTCGCGGCCTCCCGACGCTGACGCACCCCGGCATCCTCGGTCACCCCGGTCAGCAACTCGGGATGGGTCGCGTTCAAATGCAATCGGTGCCGGCAGCCGATCAACGCCCTGGCATCGACGAATGCGGTCGGCTCACCGGGCGTGGGCACCGCATTCACCTCGGCCTGCCGCTCGTCGGCTACGCCTTCGTGATTGCGACCGTCGCGGTCACCGATGCCCGAATACACATACGCAGTATGGTCCAGACCCCTGACAAGTCGGTCACCGCATGACCCGACGGCGCATGCTCCACCCGTGTATCAGCAGTCGAGCAACGATTGATTTCCTGCCGACTCGACCCTCGGGAGCGAGTCTTAGCGGCCGCAATCCGATACAGCGCGGCAAAATGACACAGGCTAGGGTAACTGCGACACGTGTGACATGGGGCGGACGAACGTTCCCCGACGTTGTACTGCCATGGCGAACCCAGCATGACGGAGGGCCTTCGATGGGGTTGTTCACGAAGCGCAAGCGGCGGCCGAGCCGCAGGGCCGAGGCGAAAGCACTCAAGCACAAGGCCGCCATGGAAGCGAAACTCAGCGCCAGGAACGACCGCAAGGCCCGGCGCGCGGAGGCCCGCACCCAACGCAAGGTCGCCAAGGCCCAGATCGCCACACTGCAGGCGGAGGAGAAGGCCGCACTGAAGGTGGCCGCCAAGGCCGAGCGGGATCCGTTCAGCGCGAGCCAGGTCCGCAAATACCTCGGTGTCGCCCGCGTCCTCGTGCCCGTGCTCGCGCCGCTGGCCTACCGCGCCGCGACCTTCATCCGCGGCCAGCTCGATACCCGTCGGGCGCATCAGCTCGGCATCGGCGTCGAACAGCTCGGTGATTTCAGCGGCCACGGCGGTCGCCTGCAGGCCAGGATCACCAATACCGAAGCCGCCCTTGACAAGGTCGGCGCGCAGTCCGGCGACAAGTCGAACAAGGGTGAGACGCAGAAGTTCGTCGCCGCCACCCAGGATCGGCTCGGCAGCCTGACCGCCGCGATTCGGACCGCCGAGCAGATGCCCGCGCCGCGTCGCCGCGCCGTGCACGCGTCGATCTCGAGCGAGCTGTCCGGTATCGAGGCCGACGTGCTGGCGCGCCTCGGCGTCAACTGAGTCAGCGATGCGTCCCGGCCCGTCCACCGGCAGCCTGCGTGGCTGTGCGGTCGGCGGCATGGCCGGGGCGCTCGCCGTCGCCGCGCACGGTGTGGCGGGCGGTGGATTTCCGGATTCGGCCGAGTCGGCACTGCTGCTGGTTGTTTCGGCGCTGATCGGCTGGGCCGCTGGTCGCGGTGTGGTTCGGCTTCGCGCACCGCGACGAGGCAATCGCGCGTGGGCGGTCACCGGATCCGGTCGAGCGGGTTTACTGGGTTCGCTCGCGATCGGACAGCTCGCTGGGCATGCGGCGTTATCGGGGCTGATCGGCCATTCCCACACTCACCATCCGGGCTCGACCGTTCCACAGTTCGATCTGCCCCAGACGTATCTGCCCACCGGCTGGATGCTGGTGGCGCACCTCGTCGCGGCACTCGGCTGTGCCGCTCTGATCCTGCTGGCCGAGCGGCTCTACGCGGTGGCCTCCAGCGTCATTCACGCGGTGACGGCCGCCGGATCACCGCCCGAGGCCACCGGTCCGATCCGCTGGTCGAATCCGATTCCCCGGCTCTACAGCTTTCATCCGAACGGCGCGATCGGTCCGCGCGCGCCACCGGTGTCGGCCTGACCCGCCACACCAAACCCCTTCGGATAGAAAGCACTTCACCTATGCGCACGCAGATCTCGCGCGCCTGCACGGCCGCGACCGCCGCAGGCCTGGTTCTCCTCGCCGGTGGCACCGCCTCCGCACACGTCAGCGCCGACGCACCCGGCGCGACGCAGGGCAAATATGCGGTGATCACCTTCAAGGTCCCGACCGAATCGGAGACCGCGAACACCACCGAACTCACCATCACCCTGCCCAACCTCAAGAGCGCCCGCACCGAACCCATCCCCGGCTGGAGCTCCAAGGTCGACCGCAATGACAAGGCCGAGGCCACCACGGTCACCTGGACCGCCGACCCCGGCGCGCCGGGCGTGCGCCCCGGTCAGTTCCAGCGCTTCGTACTCTCGGTCGGCCCGCTGCCGACCCAGGCCGAGATCAGCTTCCCGGCCACCCAGACCTACAGCGACGGCAAGGTCGTCAAGTGGGATCAGCCCATGGGCGCGGACGGCTCCGAGCCCGAGCACCCGGCGCCGATGCTCACCCTCGCGGCGGCCAAGGGCGGCGACGGCGCTGACGACCACCACGTCGACACCGAGTCCGCGGCCGAGAAGTCGAACGACACCGACGACACCGCGCGCTGGCTCGGCGGCATCGGCCTCGCCCTCGGCCTGCTCGGCGTCGCGCTCGGTCTCGGCAATGTGATTCGCGGACGACGGGCATGAGCGGCCGGTCGGCGGGCATGACCGCGAGATCGACGGGTCCGTCCGCGACCATGCGCCGCCTGGTCGCCGGGCTCGTCACGGGGCTGCTGTTGCTGAGCGTGGGCGCGCTCGCCGCCGGACCCGCCGCGGCGCATTCGGCACCGGTCAGCAGCGTGCCCGCCGATGGGGCGAGCGTCGAAACCGGTCCGGAGCGGGTGAGCATCACCTTCAACGAACCGCTGCAGACGAGCTTTCCGGCACTGACCGTGGTCGGCCCGGACGGCAACCTGTGGTCCAAGGGCGATCCGACGGTGGACGGCCCGACGGTCAGCGTCGCGGTCGGCGAACTCGGCCCGACCGGGGTCTACAAGATCGGGTACCGGGTCACCTCCGCCGACGGGCATCCGGTCAAGGGCGAGCTGACCTTCACCCTCACCAAGGCGGGCAATGGCACGCCGGGCCCGAAGGCCAACAGCCAGAACAATTCCGGCGGCAAGGACGACTCCGGTGGCGTCCCGTTGTGGGTCTTCATCGTCGGCGCTGTCGTGCTGTTCGGCGGTGGCCTCGCCTTCGCGCTGTTCGGCGGTAGGGGCCGGAAACCGCAGCGGTGAGAAGAGCACACGGATGAACAAGGCGCACGGGACGACCGGCGGCGGAAATGCGCAAGCGCTGCTGCTGGCCGTCCCGGCCGGGTTACTCGGGGTGGCGCTCGCGCTGATCCTGGCCATTCCGGCCCCCGCCCAGTCCCAGGGCATCGTCCGGGTGATCGCGGACTGTGCCGGGGCGACCGTGCTCGGGCTGGCCGCGCTGCCGCGGCTGCACGATCGGCTGCGGCCGCCGTGGCGCACGCTCGCGGTACTGGCCGGGATCTGGTGTGTCACCGAATTCGCGGTGCTGGTCTTCGAGGCGGCCGCGGTCGTCGACGTGCCGGTCGGCAAGCTCAGCGGCAGGCAGTTCGGGAACTTCCTGGTCGAGATCAGCGGCGGTCAGGTCGGCATCGCCGTGCTGGTAGGCAGCGGTGCGGTCGCCTGCTACTCGGCGCTGGCGTTCCGGCGACCCGACACCGCGTCGGCCGATCTGGCGCTGGTCTTTGCCGCGGTGGCGCTGGCGCTGCGGCCGATCATCGGACATATGTCGCAGCAGCCGTTCGGTTCGGTGCTCGCGGCGGTGCACGCGCTGGCGGCGGCGGCCTGGTTCGGGCTATTGGTCGCGCTGGCACTGGTGGTGCGCACTCGCGGTGAATGGGCGGTGACGCTGCCCCGGTATTCGGCGGTGGCGCTACCGCTGGTCGGCGTCGTTGCGGTGACCGGCATCGTCAACGGACTGGTGCGGGTCGGCGGGATCACCCCGTTCGTCACGACCGGCTACGGACGCATTCTGCTCGCGAAGACCTTCGTGCTGGTCGGTCTGCTGGCGCTGGGCTGGTGGTGGCGGCGCAAGTGGGTACCGCTCGCGACCAGTCACCGGATGCAGGCCGAATCCTCACTGCGGCGGGCGGTGATCGAGGTCGCGGTGATGTCGGTGGCCTTCGGTTTGGCGGCAACGCTGGCGGTCACCGGCTGACGCTTGCAAATGCAAGCGCGAGCTGCTGGGCAAATGGTAACCCGTTACAGTTGGGGCCATGACCGAAGTGAAGATCGTCGAGGACTGTGCGGCGTCGGCCGAAACCGCGTTCGCGTATGTCAACGATTACCGGAATCTGTCGCGTTTCATCACCGAGATCCAGGACTTCACCCCGCGCACCGAGCAGGTGGAGGGCGTCGGCGCGACCTTCGACGGCACCATCAAACTCGGTCCCGCCTCGCTGCATTCGCGGCTCGAGGTGGTGCGCTGGGAGCAGAACTACGCGATCGCGGTGAAGTCGATCAAGGGTTTCGAGATCGAGTCGACCTTCCTGTTCCACGACAAAGGCGCCGACCTCTGCACCGTCGACGCGATCGTCGACTACCGCGTGCCCGGCGGCATCGCCGGAAAGGTGCTCGGCAAGACCATCGAGCCGTTCGTGAAGATCGCGGTCAAGCACTCCACACACAACCTGACCACCCAGATCGCCGAATTCCACGCCAGCAGGCAGAGCTGACCCGAACTTGTCCGGATGCGCCCGAACGGAGGATGCTGGGCAGCATGGCTGAACGCACGACGCCGACGCTGCCCCAGCGCATCGGCTACATCTGCGGGCGCACGCTGCCGCCGTCGATGTCGGCGTGGGTGCTCGACGACCTGACCGGACCGGGTGCGGCGCGGCGCTACCTGATGCGCTTCCTCATTCCGATGATTCCGGTGCTGAGCCTGTTTCTGCTGGTACCGGGGCCGAAATGGATGGGCTTGGCGATGATGGCCCTGCTGTACCTGCCGCTGATCTACTTCACCGCGGCACTGATGTACGTCTACCGCAGGTCGCGTCTGGTCAAGCACGGCCTCGATCCGGCGCTGGCCGATTCCACCGCCAGCAAGCGGGCGGAATCCGAGCGTCTGGCCTACGAACGTCGCCACGGTCGCGCCTGATCCCCCTGCCGAATATTTGCCGAACCTGGCGGTGACGCATCTCACAGGCATAGCCTGGACATATGAAACGCCCCACGATAGGCCAGCGGATCTCATACGATCTCGGCCGCGAGCTCCCCGAAGAGCTGCACGAGTGGGTCATCCACGACCTCGTCGGGCACGGGGCCGAGTTGCGCTATCTCGTCCGGTTCATTGTTCCGTTCATCCCGCTCTTGCTGGTCCCGCTGCTGTTCCCCGGGCCGATCGCGTTGAAGATCGGCGTGATCATCATGATGGCCGTGCCGCTGATCGTGTTCACCGTGGCACGCAGCTACGTCTGGCGCCGCTATCGGATGAGGCAGCACGGCCTCGATCCGGAATGGATCAACCACAACAAGATGCGCGAAACCGAGCGAATCAAGTACCAGATGCACTACGGGCACCGCTAGCGACAAGCAGGTCGCTCCAGATAACGGTGTCGCACCAAGGGCACGGGCAGACCAGGTGGTCCGTTCGGAGTCGACTCGGACCCGAACTCTAAGCTGACATCCGTGACCGAATCGCAGAACACCATTGCCACCGCGGACCTCGCCGACGAGATCGGCCCCGAAATCCGTAGCTGCGATACGCAGTTCATCCAGTTCGGCGGGCGCGCGGCGTTCTCCGGGCGCATCACCACGATCCGCTGCTTCCAGGACAACCTGCTGGTCAAGCAAACGCTGAGTGAACCGGGCAATGGCGGCGTGCTCGTGGTGGACGGCGGCGCGAGCGTGCACACCGCATTGGTCGGCGACATCATCGCCGGACGCGGTGTGGCCAATGGCTGGTCCGGCGTCATCGTCAACGGCGCGGTGCGCGATTCGGCGATCCTGCGCACGCTCGATATCGGCGTCAAGGCGCTGGGCACCAACCCGCGCAAGAGCACCCAGACCGGCACCGGCGACCGCGATATCCCGGTCGAATTCGGCGGTGTCACCTTCGTCCCCGGCGACATGCTCTACAGCGACCACGACGGCATAGTGGTCCGCGCCGAAGACTGAGCCGAGGACCGACCTAAACCGCCGCCACCCTGGCCTTGTGACCGGCGATCGCCACAATGTCGCCGACATGTAGTTGCCGTCCGCGACGTAGTTCCACCTCCTCGTTCACCCGGACCAGTCCGGCGGCGATCACGGTCTTGGCCTCGGACCCGGAATCGATCAGATTGGCCAGCTTGAGGAACTGACCGAGTCGAATGACGTCGTCATCGATCGGCACATCGACTGCATCGGACATGGGATACATCCTTACTCCGTGTGGGCGGAAGGCGAAACGCCAACCCCCGGCCTGACGATCGACACACATGAGCGACGCGCCGATAACCGACATGCCCGGGAGGTCTTCGAGCACCAGTACGGCGGCACCGTACACACTGGTGCTGTGACTTCCACGCACGCCCGGCAACACATCGACACCGAACCACCCTCGGACAGACCGGCACCACCGGTACCGCATCGCGGACACGGACGGCTGCGCGAGGTCCCGCATATCGCGGGTCTGACCCTCGGTGTATTCGCCGTGCTCTGCTTCCTGTGGAGCCTCTCGCCCGGACTGCGCTACCTGACGCATGTGCCGCGTCGCTACGTCGACCTGTACTACTTCGACGCACCGGACACCAGCCTGGTGTGGGCGCTGGTGGTCGGACTGCTCGCGGGAGCCACGGCCAGCCGCAAGCGGATCGCCTGGTGGTTGCTGCTCGGCTATATCGCGCTCTACGCCCTGGCGAACGTGCTGGAATTCGCCGACGAAGGCAATATGCACGCGCTGGTGGCCGCGGCCGTACAGCTCGCCGCGATCGGCGTACTGCTCGCATCCTGGCGGGAGTTCTACACCAAGGTGCGCCGGGGCGCGGGCTGGAAGGCATTGGGCGTGCTGGCCGGTGGCCTCGCGGTCGGCTGTCTGCTCGGCTGGGGCCTGGTGGAGCTGTTCCCAGGCTCGCTGCCCCGGGGCGTGCAGCGGCCGCTGTGGTCGATCTACCGGGTGACCGCGGCGGTGCTGGTGGACAACGAACACTTCGACGGCCACCCGCGTCCGATCGTCAACTTCCTGCTCGGCCTCTTCGGCGCCATCGCATTGCTGGCCGCGGTGGTCATCCTGCTGCGCTCGCAGCGCGCGGGCAATGCGATGACGGGTACCGACGAATCCGCGATCCGCGGTCTGCTGGAACGCTCCGATGTCGAGGATTCGCTGGGGTATTTCGCGACTCGGCGCGATAAGGCGGTGGTCTTCGCGCCGAGCGGCAAGGCGGCGCTCACCTACCGGGTCGAACTCGGAGTCTGCCTTGCCAGCGGCGATCCGATCGGCATCCGCGAGGCCTGGCCGCAGGCCATCGACGCCTGGCTGCGACTGGCCGACCAATTCGGCTGGGCGCCGGCGGTCATGGGCGCCAGCGAACTCGGTGCGACCGCGTACCGGCGGGCCGGGCTCTCGGCGCTGCGCCTCGGTGACGAGGCCATTCTGGACACCAGGTCCTTCTCACTGGCGGGCCCGGAGATGAAGCAGGTTCGTCAGGCCGCGAACCGATTGCGCAAGCACGGGATCACCGTGCGGATCCGCCGCCATCGCGATATCCCGGCCGAGGAATTCCGGCAGGTGATCGCCCGCGCGGATGCCTGGCGCGATACCGAGACCGAACGCGGCTTCTCGATGGCGCTCGGGCGGCTGGGCGATCCGTTGGACGGCGACTGCCTGTTGGTGGAGGCGGTCAAGCCCGCCCGCCTGCCCGCCACCACCCTCAGCGGAGGGCCTTCGGCTGGCCCATCGCAACCCGAGGAGCGGGTGCTCGGCATGTTGTCGCTGGTGCCGTGGGGCCGCACCGGCGCCTCACTCGAGCTGATGCGCCGAGATCCGCACGGCCCCAACGGCGTAATGGAGCTGATGATCTCCCAGCTCG
Source organism: Nocardia nepalensis (assembly GCF_048910785.1). Lineage (NCBI taxonomy): Bacteria > Bacillati > Actinomycetota > Actinomycetes > Mycobacteriales > Nocardiaceae > Nocardia > Nocardia nepalensis. Next base: position 392,538 of record NZ_JBKBET010000003.1, read on the forward strand.
CGCTGACCTCCGAACAGCATGGCATCACCAAGGTTTCGCTGAACTTCGCGGTGTTCCGCTCGGTCTTCGAGGAGGGCGGGCGCATCGGCGCGGGTCCGGTGCTGCGCCTGTGGCGCGGTGTGCTGCTGTTCTTTTCGCGCTGGTGGCAGCTGGAGGCGCTATATCGGTCGAATGTGAAATATCAGCCGTTCTGGGTGCCGCGGTTCTTCCTATTCGAGGAGCGCAGACAACTACCCCGGGTCGCCATGGCCAGTGCGCTCGCGGAGGGCTTCCTACCGCGCTTCGGCAAGGAACCCGACACCATCACCCACACCGGTCTGCACAGCGCGGTACCCACTGGCATCGCCGGACTGCACGCCGACGGCAGCCCGCCCGATCTGCCGGATATCGTTGGCGTGGAACAGCTTCCGCGTCGCCCGGAGCAGGTGCGGGTGCGCATGGACAAGCTGGCCCGGCTCACCGCCGCCGGTGTCGACGCCTATCCCGTCGCCTATCCCCCGACGCATACCGTTGCCGCAGCGCGTCGTTCACCGCGCGGCACCACCGTGCGGGTCTGCGGTCGGCTGTTGCGCATTCGCGATTACGGTGGCGTGATCTTCGCGGTGGTCCGGGACTGGACCGACGATATCCAACTGGTCATCGACCGCGATCGGGTCGGTAGCGAGCGCAGTGCCGAATTCGGCGAATTCTTCGATCTCGGTGATCTGATCGAGGTCAGCGGCCAGATCGGGCGCAGTCGCCGCGGCGAACTCTCGCTGCTCGCCGCGGACTGGCGGATGATCGGCAAGTGCCTGCACCCGCTGCCGGATAAGTGGAAAGGTCTATCCGATCCCGAGGCCAGGGTGCGCCAGCGCTACGTCGATATGGCGATCAATCCGGAGGTCCGCGAGTTGCTGACCAAGCGCACCGCGGTGGTGCGCTCGCTGCGGGATTCGTTGAACGCCTGGGGATATCTCGAGGTGGAGACCCCGATCCTGCAGAAGGTGCACGGTGGCGCCAACGCGACCCCGTTCCACACCCACATCAATGCCTACGACCTCGATCTGTATCTGCGGATCGCGCCGGAGCTGTATCTCAAGCGGCTGTGCGTCGGCGGCATGGAGAAGGTGTTCGAGATCGGCCGAAATTTCCGCAACGAGGGCGTGGACTTCAGCCACAATCCGGAGTTCACCAGCCTGGAAGCGTATGAGGCGCATGCCGATTACGAGCGGATGATGCACCTGGCCCGCCAGCTCATTCAGAATGCCGCGCTGGCGGCCAATGGTGCGATGGTGGCGCTGCGACCCAATTCGGACGGTTCGTTCGACCAGGTGGACATCTCCGGTGAGTGGGCGGTGAAGACCGTGCACGGGGCGGTATCGGAGGCGCTGGGCACCGATGTCACGCCGCAGACCGCGCTCGACGAGCTGCGCGAACTCTGCGATAAGGCGCAGGTGCCCTATCAGCACGGCTGGGACGCCGGACAGGTCGTGCAGGAAATGTACGAGCATCTGGTCGAATCCCAAACGCAGGAGCCGACTTTCTACATCGACTTCCCGACCTCGGTCTCCCCGCTGACACGCGCGCACCGCAATATCCCCGGCGTGACCGAGCGCTGGGATCTGGTCGCCTGGGGCGTCGAATTGGGTACTGCCTACAGCGAACTCACCGATCCGATCGAACAGCGCCGCAGGCTCACCGAACAATCGATGCTGGCGGCCAACGGCGATCCGGAGGCGATGGAACTCGACGAGGACTTCCTGCAGGCGCTCGAGCATGCGATGCCGCCGTCCGGCGGTTTAGGGATGGGTGTGGACCGCATCGTGATGCTGATCACCGGTCGCAGCATTCGCGAGACGCTGCCGTTCCCACTGGTGAAGCCGCGCTGAGTTCCGTTTGCCGTATTCGCCCGCTAACGTTGAGTATTCGGCCCCGGGAGGAGGCCGTTACCGACGTAGATGGGGACGCATATGTACCTTGACCTGCTGACCAACACGACTCTGCTGGACCCGCAGCTGCTGGCGAGCGCGGACACCTGGACCAACTCGGACACCCTCGCCTCGGCGATGGAGTTCGCGGCCAGGAGAAAGAAGAGCGGCAGCAGCGGGCTGCTGATCCTCGGCGGCATCTGCTGTCTGGTCGTCATCGCCCTGATCGTCGGCGGCATCTACCTGCTCACTCAGCGTAAGAAGCAGCAGTAGGCCATACCTGACGAACGGCCCGGCTCGCATTTCGCGAACCGGGCCGTTTCGGTATCTCCGGGCGGCTGCCGCCTAGATGGCGGCGCGTTCGGAATTAGGATCGGTCGGGATGCTGACCGCAAAGGCGGCGGTAGTCGGCGAGGTACTGGTTCACCCTGATATCGGTGGGGAGTTCGGATACGGCAGAGTGGGCGGGGTGCAGTTGATTCTGGTTCGTCATGCTCAGCCGGTGCGGTTGTCGAATACGGTCGGGCCCGCCGATCCCGGGTTGGCGCCGGTGGGCATCGAGCAGGCCGAGCGGGTGCCCGCGGCTTTGAGTCAGCATCGGATCAGCCGGATCGTGAGCAGTCCGCAGCGCCGGGCGCTGGAGACGGCCGGGCCGACCGCGGCGAAGCTCGGGCTGCCGGTGGATGTGATCGACGATCTGGCCGAATACGATCGGGATCTGCCCGCCTACATTCCGATCGAGGACGCCAAGGTCGAATTCCAGGCCGTCTATGAACGGATCAAGTCCGGGCATCTGCCCGAGCAGATCGACGGGCCGGCCTTCACCACGCGGGTGCGGGAGGCCGTCACCTCGATCGCCGCGCATACCGATCCCGCCGATACGGTGGTCGTGTTCGCGCACGGCGGGGTGATCAATGTGATCCTGCAGGATGTGCTCGGCCTGGCGCGGCCGCTGACCTTCCCGATCGACTACTGCTCGATCACCCGAATCCTGTTCTCCCGCAGCGGCCGCCGCACCGCGGCCACCATCAATGAGAACGGTCATGTCTGGGATCTGTTGCCGCGCAACATTTCACAGCAACCCTGACGGTTGTTCACAGACTCGGGCATTCACAGCCGACTGCCAGATTGATCGCACCCCGCTCCCAGCGACGGAGCCTTCTATTGGTCGGGTGAGCCGCCACTGCAGCGCTCACGATCGAGAGAAAGGAATTCCGTTTTGCTCTCCACGACAGCGACATTCAAGCGGCGCTTCGCCCGGGTGGCGGTGGCCGGTGCGTTGGTCTCGATTCCGCTCGGCGCGCTCGCCGTCACCGCCTCCGCGGCCGAGCCCGATTCGTCCGCGGCCCAGTCCGTCTCGGATCCGATTCCGTTGGAAGGCACCGATATCGGCCGTCCGCATCACTGGTCGGACGAGTTCCCGGACGGGCCGGGGCCGCGGGTGGAGTTCCGCGGGCCGGACGATCGGCATTGCCCCGGCGATGGACCGCACGTCTTCTTCCAGCACTTCCGGCCGCCGACCGGTTCCGCCGGTAGCAGCTAGTCACGGATCGTAGAAAGCGAAAGGCCACCCCTCCGTCCGGAGAGGTGGCCTTCGCTATGGGTATCGAGGGCCTGGAATCAGGCCATGCCCGCAATCCAGTTGTGCATCCAGGTGATTGCGGTCTGCCCGCCGCCCACCGGGTAACTGCCGTAGAGCGTGTGCGCCTGCGAACGGTAGAACCGCTCGAGATCCTTGGCCCGCTGCTGGTTCGCGGAATCGGTCAACTGCGACTGCAGTGTCGGGATGCCGCCGAACGACATCAGGTCGTTCATGATGGCGCCTGCCTCGAGCTGGTAGCGCCAGATGTTGGCCGGGTTCGCCTCGGAGGTCTGCGCGAGGAATCCGGCGAAGCGGGTCACGAAATCATCGGTGGCGGTGGCGCAGTAGAGATCGTCGACCGCGCAGATGGTGCGGGTGCGATCGCTGAGCCAGCCGAAGCCGCCGACCCGAGGGCCACCGGCGCCCCCGCCCTGCGCGATCGGACCGACCTGAACGTCGGTGGGCGAACGGCGCGGATCGGAGATGAGGCCGACGCCCGCGATCCGATCGGCCGGAATCGGGCTCAGGCCGGTGCCGATCTCGGCCGCGAGATCACCCGCGGCATCCGCGCCCTGGCTGTAGCCGACGAGCGCGATCTTGGTGCCGCCGCAGCGCTGCGCCATCGAGACCGCCAGACCGCGGGCACGATCGGTCGCTTCCTTCTTGGACGCACCGTAGACATCGCCCTCCCAGGGGAATGCGGTCGCGGCGTACGTCACGTAGTCGACGTCCACCGATCTGGGCAGACCGTCGGTGACGCCGGCCAGCATGCCGGGCTGCGGCGTCTTATCCTTTCCGGTCTCCCAGGTGCCGGGAACCGCCACCACATAGAGGCTCGGGCAGCCCGGATCGGCCGTTACCGAACCGCTACCAAGGACCACGCCGGATGCAACAGCCGCGCACGCACCAAGTGCGGCGGCAACCTTCTTCAACCGCATACTGCTCCAGTTCAAAACCACTGCCCCTTGCGGGAGCAAGCCCCGACAGTTGTCCGCTAACCGTGCCGACCTCGGCGGATGTCGATCCAGTGCACATCGGGCTAACTCCAGTTATCAACTGGTTGGACATGCACGTCGCGACCCACATCCCAAGATCACGCACCACGCCGCAGATCACAATAAGGCAACACCCCCACCTGCGCCATTCAAACTCGTTACCGTGTCCGATTCCCGTCACCGCGCACGCCGGAACCGGTTCCGTTCCGCGATCTTTCACTCGACCCCGGCAAGATCACGCAGGAGTGAACAGCAAATGCCGAGCGGCTCGATTCGACGCACAAACAAGGGCGCCTGTGGACCGAAGTCCACAGGCGCCCTTTCCGCTCCGGTAAGAGAGAGGTTCTAGCGCTGGGCGACCGCCGTGGGGGCGATCGGCGCGGGCAGCGCGGTCTCGCCTTCCAGGAACTTGTCGACCGCGGCGGCCGCGGCGCGACCCTCGGCGATGGCCCAGACGATCAGGGACTGGCCGCGGCCCATATCACCGGCGACGAAGACGCCCGGGATGTTGGTCGCCCAGTTCTTGTCGCGCTGGACATTGCCGCGCTGGTCGTAGCCGACGCCCAAACCTTCGAGCAGGCCCGGCTTTTCGGGACCGGTGAAGCCCATGGCGAGCAGCACCAGGTCGGCCTCGAGGGTGAAGTCGGTGCCCTCGACCTTCTCGAAGCGGCCGTTGACCATCTTGACCTCGTGCGCCTCCAGCGCGGTGACCTTGCCGTCCGCACCGACGAAGCGCTCGGTGTTCACGGAGAACACCCGCTCGCCGCCCTCCTCGTGCGCCGAGGAGACCCGGTACATGAGCGGGTAGGTCGGCCACGGAGTGGAGGTGGCACGCTCCTCCGGCGGCCGCGGCATGATCTCGAATTGGTGGATGCTCGCCGCGCCCTGCCGGTGCGAGGTGCCAAGGCAGTCCGCGCCGGTGTCACCGCCACCGATGATGACGACCTTCTTGTCCTTCGCGTGGATGGGCGGCAGGCCGTTCTCGTCGGTGACATCGTCGCCGAGCTGTACCCGGTTGGCCCACGGCAGGAATTCCATCGCCTGGTGGATGCCGTCCAGATCCCGGCCCGGGATCGGCAGGTCACGCGCCAGGGTGGCGCCACCGGCGAGCACGACCGCGTCGAACCGCGCGCGCAGCTCGTCGGCGGTGATGTCGACACCGACGTTCACACCGGTCTTGAAGATGGTGCCCTCGGCCTCCATCTGCGCCAGGCGGCGGTCGATGAAGCGCTTCTCCATCTTGAATTCCGGGATGCCGTAGCGCAGCAGGCCGCCGATGCGGTCGGCGCGCTCGAAGACGGTCACCGTGTGACCGGCCCGGGTCAGCTGCTGTGCGGCAGCCAGACCGGCCGGACCCGAACCGACGACGGCGACCTTCTTGCCGGTGAGGCGGGTCGGGTAGACCGGGGTCACCCAGCCCTCGTCGAAGGCGTTCTCGATGAGCTCGACCTCGACCTGCTTGATCGTCACCGGATCCTGGTTGATGCCGAGGACGCAGGACGCCTCGCACGGCGCCGGGCACAGCCGCCCGGTGAACTCCGGGAAGTTGTTGGTCGCGTGCAGCCGGTCGATGCCCTCACGCCACTGGCCCTTGTAGACCAGGTCATTCCATTCCGGGATCAGGTTGCCCAGCGGACAGCCGTTGTGACAGAACGGAATACCGCAGTCCATGCACCGGCTGGCCTGGGTCTGCAGGGTCTGGTGGGAGAAACCCTGCTCGTAGACCTCTTTCCAGTCCATCAGGCGCAGCGGAACCGGACGACGCGTCGGCAGTTCCCGTTTGGTGTGCTTCAGAAATCCTTGCGGGTCAGCCACGTGCCGCCTCCATGATCGCCTCGTCGACGTCCGTGCCGTTCTTCTCGGCCTCGGAAATCGCGAGCAAAACCTTCTTGTATTCGCGCGGCATAACCTTCACGAAGTGGTTCACCTGCTGGGACCAGTCGCTCAGAATGCGCTCGGCGACAGCCGAACCCGTCTGCTCGCGGTGCTGGGTGATGATGTCGCGCAGCCAGGTGAAGTCGTCACCGGCGAGCTGCTCGACCGCGTCGGCCTGCTCCGGGTTGAGCCTGGCCTCGAAGGTGCCGTTCGGGTCGTAGACGAACGCCACACCACCGGACATACCGGCGCCGAAGTTGCGGCCGGTCTCACCGAGGATGACCACCCGGCCACCGGTCATGTACTCACAACCGTGGTCGCCGACGCCCTCGACCACCGCGGTGGCGCCCGAGTTGCGCACGGCGAACCGCTCGCCGACCACACCGCTCAGGAATGCCTGACCGCTGGTCGCGCCGAACAGGATCACGTTGCCCGCGATGATGTTCTCTGCCGCGACGAATTCGGCCGGTGCGTTGAGCGAGGGGCGCACGACCAGGTGGCCGCCGGAAAGACCCTTGCCCACATAGTCGTTCGCGTCACCGTGTACCCGCAGCGTGATACCGGCGGGCACGAAGGCGCCGAAGCTGTTGCCCGCGGAACCGCTGAAGGTGATGTCGATGGTGTCATCGGGCAGGCCCGCGCCACCGTAGAGCTTGGTCACCTCGTGGCCGAGCATGGTGCCGACGGTGCGGTTCACGTTCGTGATCTTGGTTTCGAACTTCACCGCCTGACCACGCTCGAGCGCATCGCTGCTCTGCGCGATCAGCTGCTGGTCCAGCGCCTTGTCCAGGCCGTGGTCCTGGGTCTTGGTGCAGTAGCGGTCCTGACGCATGAACGCGGTCTCGACATCGTCGAGGATCGGCGAAAGGTCCAGCTTGCTGGCCTTCCAATGCGCCTTGGCCTGGGAGGTGTCGAGCATGTCGACCCGGCCGATGGCCTCGTCGAGCGTGCGGAAGCCCAACTCCGCCAGCAGTTCCCGGACCTCTTCGGCGACGAACAGCATGAAGTTCTCGACGAATTCCGGCTTGCCGGTGAAGCGTTCGCGCAGCACCGGGTTCTGCGTCGCGACACCGACGGGGCAGGTGTCGAGGTGGCAGACGCGCATCATGATGCAGCCCGACACCACCAGCGGCGCGGTGGCGAAACCGAATTCCTCGGCGCCGAGCAGCGCGGCGATCATCACGTCGCGGCCGGTCTTCATCTGACCGTCGACCTGTACGACGATGCGGTCGCGAAGTCCGTTGAGCAGCAACGTCTGCTGGGTCTCGGCCAGGCCGAGTTCCCATGGACCACCCGCGTGCTTCAGCGAGGTCAGCGGCGAGGCGCCGGTGCCGCCGTCGTGGCCGGAGATCAGCACCACGTCCGCGTGCGCCTTCGACACACCGGCCGCAACCGTGCCGACGCCGGGCTCCGCGACAAGTTTCACGTGAATCCGAGCCTGCGGGTTCGCATTCTTCAGGTCGTGGATCAGCTGCGCCAGATCCTCGATCGAGTAGATGTCGTGGTGCGGCGGCGGCGAGATCAGGCCGACACCCGGCGTCGAGTGCCGCACCTCGGCGACCCACGGGTACACCTTGTGCGCCGGAAGCTGGCCGCCCTCACCGGGCTTCGCGCCCTGGGCCATCTTGATCTGGATATCGGTGCAGTTGGTCAGGTAGTGGGCGGTGACACCGAAGCGACCCGAGGCGACCTGCTTGATCGCCGAACGCCGCCAGTCGCCGTTCTCCTCGACCTCGAAGCGGGCCGGGTGCTCGCCGCCCTCACCGGAGTTCGAGCGACCGCCGAGCCGGTTCATCGCGATCGCCAGGGTCTCGTGCGCCTCGGAGGAGATGGAGCCGTAGCTCATCGCGCCGGTGGAGAACCGCTTGACGATGGCGCTGGCGGGCTCGACCTCGTCGATGGAGATCGGCTTGCGCTCACCGGTCCTGAACTTGAACAGGCCGCGCAGCGAGGCCAGTCGCTCGGACTGGTCGTCGACCAGCTTGGTGTACTCCTTGAAGATCGAGTACTGACCGCTGCGGGTGGCGTGCTGCAGCTTGAAGACGGTGTCCGGGTTGAACAGGTGGTATTCGCCCTCGCGCCGCCACTGGTATTCGCCGCCCACCTCGAGTTCGCGGTGCGCGCGCTCGTTGCGGTTCTCCAGGAACGCCACGGTGTGCCGGGCCGCCACATCGGCGGCGATCTCGTCCAGGCCGATGCCGTCCAGATGCGAGCGCAGACCGGTGAAGTACTCGTCCACCAGGTCCTGCGACAGGCCGATGACCTGGAACAGCTGCGCGCCGGTGTAGGAGGCGATGGTGGAGATGCCCATCTTGGACATCACCTTGAGCACGCCCTTGCTCGCGGCCTTGTTGTAGTTCGCGACCGCCTTGCGGTAGTCGGCGGCCAGATCGCCGGTGCTGCCGGGCAGCTGGAGTCCGCCGCGCTCGAGCAGATCCTCGATGGTCTCGAAGGCCATGTACGGGTTGATCGCGGCCGCGCCGAAGCCGACCAGCATGGCCATGTGGTGCACCTCGCGGGCGTCACCGGCCTCGACGACCAAACCGACCATGGTGCGGGTGCGCTCGCGGACCAGGTGGTGGTGCACCGACGCGGTCAGCAGCAGCGACGGAATCGGCGCCAGCTTCTCATTGGACTCGCGATCGGACAGCACGATGATCCGCGCGCCGCCCTCGATCGCGGCCGAGACCTGGGTGTTGATGGCCTCGAGCGCCTTGCGCAGGCCCTTGCCACCCTTCTTCACCGGGTACAGACCGTGCACGACCACCGAACGCAGCTCCGGATGCGAGCCGTCGTCGTTGATGTGGATGAGCTTGGCCAGCTCGTCGTTGTCCAGAATCGGCTGCGGGATGGTGATCTGGTGGCAGGACTCCGGGCCGGGGTGCAGCAGATCGGCCTCCGGGCCGATGGCCCGGCGCAGGCTGGTCACCACTTCCTCGCGGATCGCGTCCAGCGGCGGGTTGGTCACCTGCGCGAACAGCTGGGAGAAGTAGTCGAAGAGCAGTCGCGGGCGCGACGACAGCACCGCGATCGGGGTGTCGGTGCCCATCGAGCCGAGCGCCTCCAGCCCCGTCTTGGCCATCGGCGAGATGAGCAGGTTCAGCTCTTCGTTGGTGTATCCGAAGATCTGCTGACGGATCAGCACGCGATCGTGCGACATGTGCACGTGCGGGCGATCGGGCAGGTCGGCCAGCTTGGTCACACCGGCGTCGAGCCATTCCTGGTACGGGTGCTCGGCGGCCAGCTGGCTCTTGAGTTCCTCGTCGCCGACGATGCGGCCCTGCGAGGTGTCGACCAGGAACATGCGGCCCGGCTGCAGCCGGACCTTCTTGACCACCTTGGCCGGATCGATATCGAGGACGCCGACCTCGGAGGCCATGACGACCAGACCGTCATCGGTGACCCAGACGCGGCTGGGCCGCAGGCCGTTGCGGTCGAGCACGGCGCCGACCACGGTGCCATCGGAGAAGCAGACCGATGCCGGGCCGTCCCACGGCTCCATCAGCATCGAGTGGTAGCGGTAGAACGCCCGCCGCTGCGGGTCCATGTTCTCGTTGCGTTCCCAGGCCTCGGGAATCATCATCAGCACCGCGTGGGGCAAGCTGCGGCCGCCGAGGTGCAGCAGTTCCAGCACCTCGTCGAAGCGCGCGGTATCGCTCGCCCCCGGGGTACAGACGGGGAAGATCTTCTCCAGGCGGTTGTTGCCGGCCTCGTCGATGCCGAAGACATCCGAGCGCAGCAGCGCCTCGCGGGCGCGCATCCAGTTCTCGTTGCCGGTGACGGTGTTGATCTCACCGTTGTGCGCGACCCGGCGGAACGGATGCGCCAGCGGCCACGACGGGAAGGTGTTGGTGGAGAACCGGGAGTGCACGATGCCGAGGGCGGACTCCACCCGGTCGTCCTGCAGGTCCAGGTAGAAAGCGCGCAGCTGCGGCGTGGTGAACATGCCCTTGTAGACGAAGGTCTGCCCGGACAGGCTCGGGAAGTAGACCGACTCCTTGCCGACCGCACCCTCACCGGCGCCCGCCTTGCCGAGCTCGTGCTCGACCCGCTTGCGCACGACGTAGGCGCGGCGCTCCAGGTCCATGCCCGACAGCTGTTCGGCCGAACCCTTCGGCGAGCCGATGAAGATCTGACGGAAGGTCGGCATGGCGTCGCGGGCCAGCGCACCGAGGGTGGACTCATCGGTGGGCACGTCGCGCCAGCCCAGGACGGCCAGGCCCTCGGATTCGACGATGCGCTCCAGGCCGTAGGCCGCCTTGGTCGCCTCGCGACGGGCCTGCGGCAGGAAGGCGATACCGGTGGCGTAGGAGCCCTCCGGCGGCAACTCGAAATCGACCACGGCGCGGAAGAACCGGTCCGGAATCTGGATCAGGATGCCCGCGCCGTCACCACTATTGGGTTCGGCGCCCGCGGCACCGCGGTGCTCCAGATTCAACAGAGCCGTAATAGCCTTGTCGACGATGTCGCGGCTGCGGCGGCCGTGCATGTCGACGACGAATGCGACACCGCAGGCGTCGTGTTCGTTCGCCGGGTCATAGAGCCCGATGGGTCCGGGGGACCTGTGGCCAGGAAGTTGCGTCATGCCTCTGCCTTCAAGAAAGTCGGCCTCGATGAATCGGCCTATGGGAAAGGGGCCTTTCGTCGATTGCCTCCGTCAAGACTGCGCCCGTACGTTGCGAAACCAGCCGCGCTGATGGTCTTCTTCGTGCAGTCACGGTCTCCAGTTGTCCACCCGCTGCTGTGACGTAGGGGTGCTCGTCGGTAACGGAACGCTTACGTGTTCCTTACCTCCGCGCGGGTGCTCGCCCGCTACGCTTGGGCACCGGATTTCCGAGCCCGAGCGGGCGATAGTGCCGAACATTCTGTGTTCGGCGTAAGAGCAAACGATAAGTCAGGTCCTGAGCCCAACCAACTTAGGTTGTGCTAATAACAAGGTCTAGCTGGGCTTCTTCATTCGGTCCTCCACGTGTGCGCGTTGTCCAGTGTAAAGCAGCGAACACGGTGGGATCGATCCCCTTGGCACCCCGTGCCAACCTGCGACAACGGGCACCCAGGACCCGCGCGACGGCGAACCGCATACGCGAGAACCGGCGCTCACCTGCATCGAAGTGGATTTCCCCTGCTTCACACGACGCAAACCCGATCCGCAGTGGCTAACTGGTCAGCGGGGTGGATGAGAGATTTCCGACAGGGGCGTGACGAGCACACAACCTGATCCGACCATCCGGATTCTTTTACATTCTGTGGGATTCAGCACATTTCCAGCAACCCGAATGCGAGTGCTTTACAACACATTTCCGGTCTCCGACACACAGTGCCGGAGGACTTGCGGCCTATAGCACACCGGACTAAGGACCGCACAGCGCGGCGGCGGCCCTGACCAGGGCCGCTTGGTGCAGCGGGTCGGCACGTCCGGAGGTAAGGGCCCCGAGCACCGGCGATGCCAGGCGCTGGGCACAATTCGGTCCGGTGAGCTCGGCGCGGCGCAGCGCGAGTTGGTCGATGATCTCCGCGTTCACCCGGTCGATCACCGGGCGCACGGTGGCCAGATCCGGCGGCGTGCTCGGCACCGCGGCCGGATCGAAGCGCCAGCGGGTGACCAGGCCGCGCTGGACGATCTTATTGGCCTCGATCTGACCCGAGAACACCTGGTGGATCCAGCTTTCCGGCAGTCCGCGCTCGGCGCCGAGGCGCGCCATCGAGTCGTATACCTGCGCTTCGCGTGCCGGATCGTCGATCGAGGGCTCGCCACCGTTCTGCGCGGCCGTCGCCCATTTGGCCGCGGCGACAGCGTCGGCGGTGTCCAGGCGTTCGGTCAGCAGTGCGACGATGCGGTCCAGAGCCGGGTCGTCGTCGAGTGTTTGCGCGCCGCTGTCGGGGGCAGCCATCAACAGTGCGGCCGCCACACAGACCACAACCCTCGCCGAGCCTCGGAAAAACATTCGCACCACCCCGTCCGGTTCCGGTCAACTACGCCAGATTAAGGGTGAGCGCGCGCACAAGTCCGGGCGGAATCGGCAATTCTGTGAGCCTTACCACATCCCCGGTTCCTCATTCGGTGTGTCGCGGCCGCGCCTGTCACGCTGTGACAACGAATCTGTGACAGTTTCGCCGGTCCTATCGAGCGACCTGCAAGCAGTCGCTAGCGGCGCGGCCGCCATGACTGGGATGTAGAGGATGTGGGATCCCATGACAGTCACCGGCTTGTTCAGCTGGCTCGGCGGAGGTCTCGGGCGCGAGCAGGGTGGAATAGAACTCAACGAACGGCATGAGCGGGCGGGCTATGCCGTGAGCGGTGCCGTCGTACTGCTGTTCGCGACGGCGGCCGGCTTGGTCACCACACTTGCCCTGGCCGCGGCCGATGCCATGCCCTTATTCGCGATCGTCTTCGTCGCGATCGTCGGCGCACTGCTGGCCGGTGCGGTGGCCCGCGCACTCGCGACCGCGCGACCGGCCAGCGGACCGGACCGCCGCGGCCTCGCCGGACGGATCGCGGTCGCGGTCGGTGCCGGTGTGCTGGTCGCCGAACTCGCCTCGACGGTGCTCTTCGGCGGCACCATCGACCGGCTGCTGGATGAAAAGGCCCAGCGCGCCGTCGATTCCGCGCCCGCCGTGGTCACCGCGACCACCGAACTCGACCGCGCCAAGGCCGATCGCGCGGCGCTGGATCAGTCGATTGTCAAAGCGCAGGCCGATATCGACCACGCATTGGTGATCGCGCGCTGTGAGTACAACCCGACACCGGAGTGCCCGCAGACCAGGATCACCGGCGTGCCGGGCCGCGGACCCGAATCGCAGACCGCCAACGAAATGCTCGACGACGCGCGCAAGCAGCTGGCCGCGGCGCAGAACCGGGTGGCCGGGCTGGATCAGCGGATCGCCGATGACCAAAAGGCCGTCACCGCAGCGGGTTCCGTCGCCTTCGCCGATGCCGATCGCGGCCTGGGCGCGCGCTGGCTGGCGATGAACGACTACACCACCGGCACGGCGGGGGCCTTCCTGCTGCGGGTGCTGACCATCATTGTTTTCGTCCTGCTCGCGCTGCTGCCGCTGATCCTGCGGTGGTGGCGCGGCGAGACCTCATTCGATCGGCGACTGGCCTTCCACACCGTGCAGGACCGCGCCGAACGCAGCGCCGATGCCGCCATCGCGGTCAAGCGGGCCGAGGTGCGGGCCGAGGCCGAAACCCTGCGCGCCGAACAGCAATTGACCGCCGCCCGACTTGCCGTCGAGGCCGATACCGCCATCGACCGGGAGCGCCAGCGCACCCGGATCATCGCCGCCATCGGCGGGCTGGAGATCGGCATCACCGAACCCCAACACCTCGTTGGAAATCAGCGTCGTGGCGAACTCCCAGCCGGAACGGCTGGCGACCGAGAGGACAGCTCCGTGTCTCAGGAGGGCATCGTGACACCGAACCTACCGGCCACCGTCAGCGCGGGGGCGCTCGCACCGACCAGCGCGGCTGGCACGGTGGTGCCGCATGTCGCGTCGGCCGCACCCGCCGCACCCAAGGGCGGCGGCCTGGAACTTCCGCTGATCGGCACCGTGCCGTTCAGCGATACCGCGGCCCGCTGGATCCGGCCGCTGGTGCCCTCGTTCGTCGCGAACGCGATCGACACCGCCACCCACCCGCTGCGCACCGCGCGGCAGGCGTTCGAGGAGGTCGAGGAGATCACCTTCACTCTGCGCCGCACCCGCAAGGTGACCGTGGACTCCCAGGATTCGCATGCACCGGCCATCGGTCAGCCGGCCCAGGCCGGTTACCAGCTGCCACCCGGCACCCCCGATTCCTGGCACGCCCAGCGCATCGCGGCCACCGTCGTGGACGCGGATTACCCGCAGTACGCCCAGGACCCGCGCTACTCGGCACTGCCCTCGGCCGCCGCACCCCAGGGCTACGGCCTGCCCCCGGTCGAACGCCACGACGAACTCTCGGCCCGCCAGCGCAACGAACTGCCCGGCCGCCGCGGCCCGCGGGAACTCCCGCCCGCGAACTGATCGGACGCGGTTCCGACGGACGCACGGGTGCGTTGCGGCACTGTTCGGTATCCGCGGGTCCGCTGCTCCCTGCCGGCCGTCGCCATTCGATACCTTCCTGACGGCCGGGGCCGCGCCGCTGTCCGATCGGATCGCCCGAACGGCACCATCGCGCGTGTGCTCGGTCCGATCTCCTATCACCTGTGCCGCTCGAGCGGCGACTGCGGCGGCAGATCGAACTCGGTGGCGAACGGGTTGAGCGAGTCATGTTGGTGATGCACGACTATCTGTCGCGGATGTGCGCGATGTGGCCGGCGCCGCGGCGTGGTGTCGTTGCCCAGGACGGGAGCCAGGCCGTCTCGGGGAGCGGGGTCAGGCTCGCGAAGTGGTTGATGATCGCCCGAAGTCCCGGGTGCGGATTCGTTCTGGGGAACATGAGGCAGAGCGGGTAGGCGAGCGTCGGATTCACGATCGGGATGCGGCGTAGGTCGTGGTTCGTCGGCCAGATGTACCGATCGCGCGCGCCGACAAGGGTGGCGACGTCGGCGGAGTCCGCGAGGGCGTCCAGTAGTACCTCGTCACCGAAGTTCGGGCCGGCCGCGTCGATGCGGAGGTCGAAGGCGGTGGCGAGCTGATCGTAGAACTCTGCCCATTCGCTTCGGGGCACGATGCCCGGTACCCAGATCCGAAGCTTGCGCAGCTGGGGTGGGGTCAGTGTTCGTGCGGAGGCAAGCGGATGCCTGGGGCCGACGAGCAGTTCCAGCGGCGAGTCGAAGGCGTGGATCATTTGCACGTCGCGCGGCAGCGTGGCCGGATCGGTGACGGTGCGGAACGAGGCGTCGATATCGCCTGCCTGGACGGCGGCGGCCGCCACGTGCGGATCGTTGACCTTCAGGGTCACCACGTCCAGGTCGGTTTCGGGATGCGAGCGCCAATAGTCGTGCAGAACGACGGCCTGCGCGCTCCGCAGGCCCAGAACGTCGATCCGAAGGGCCCGCGAGCCCGGCCTGACCGCGGTGACGGCGCGATCGACGCCCGCGACGATGCTGCGCGCGTGTGGGAGGAACGCTTGGCCGTCGAGCGTCAGTTCGACCCCTCGGGCGGTCCGGGTGAACAGGCGGACATCCAGCTCACGCTCCAGGGCGGCGATCCGCTTCGAGACCGCCTGCTGCGTTACGCCCAGCTCGTCGGCCGCGTGTTGCAACTGTCCGAGCTCCGCCGCCCGGACAAACGATCGCACTGCCTCGGTATCCATTGGTCCAGCTTATATCTGCACAACTGATCGTTGTGGCTCACCGAACGGCGGTTGTTTGATCCTGCTGTGGCGTAGGCGATTTGATTCAGTGATCCAAACATCGGTTGTTGCAGGGGAGTCATATGGGCGTGAAATCGGGGTCCGCTTTCGGCTGGCTGTGGTCGGCCTACGCCGTCAGCACATACGGCACGTGGATCGCCTTCGGAGCGTTCCCGCTCATCGCGGTTCGTGTGCTGCACTCATCGGCATTCGCGGTTTCGCTGCTGGAGGCGGCCGGGCCTGCCGTCGCGGCGATCATCGCGTTCCCGCTCGGGCCGTGGGTCGAGCACCGGCCCAAGCGTCCGGTGATGATCGCGACGGACCTGGCCCGGTTCCTCGCGATGGCCAGTGTTCCGATCGCGTACTTCCTCGGCGTGCTGTCCTACGGCCAGTTGCTGGTCGTCTCGGTCATCTCCGTAACCGCGAGCATCGCCTTCACCGCCGCATCCGGCGCGTACCTGAAATACCTCGTCCGCGGCGATCACCTCCTTACCGCGAACGCGAGGTTCGAGGGCACGAGTTGGGTGGCGACCGCGGCCGGACCGCCCCTCGGCGGCGCGCTCATCGGGCTGCTCGGTCCGGTCGTCACCGTCATGGCCGACGCCCTCAGCTACCTGCTATCCGCACTCGCGGTCCTGCGCATCCGCGGAGGCGACGTCGCGGCGCCCCGCGATCCGGCCGCCAGGTTGCGCGGAGCCGACCTGCTTCGTGGCTGGCGGTTCATCCGCCACGACCGCGCACTACGTCGCCTGTTCCTCAATCAGATCCTGGTCGGCGGCCTGATCATGGCCACCGCCCCGCTCCTGGCCGTCCTCTTGCTGGGCGAATACCACTTCCCGGCCTGGCAGTACGGTCTTGCCTTCGGCATCCCGGCACTCGGCGGCTTAGTGGGCGCCCGCCTCTCCACCCGCCTCGTGCAGCGCTACGGCCGGCACCGAGTCATGACCGTCTCGGGCTGGCTGCGATCGCTTTTCCCGCTGGGTCTCGCGTTCATCCATCCCGGCGTCACCGGACTCCTCACCGTGATCATCGTCGAGGGCCTGCTGATCATCTGCATGGGCATCTTCAACCCGATCTACGCCACCGAACGCCTGCAGCGGACTCCCGCGGATCATGCCGCCCAAGTCCTCAGCACGTGGAGTGTCAGCGGCAAACTCGTGCAGGCCGCCCTCATGGTGATCTGGGGCATCCTCGCCACACTCACCAGCCCCATCGCGGCTATCACCATCGCCGGCGTTCTCCTGCTCGCCACCCCACTCTTGCTGCCCGAACGGACACACTTGCTCGACACCGAACCGGCACTGTCGGCCGAAGACGTCCCGGCCGCATGACCCACCGCGACGCCCCGCTCACCGGGGAAGAGCAGGCCCATCGAGCGCAGTCGCACCCGCCCGATCGCGCATTTGCCGCAGAGAGGGGGATAGCGGCCGCCGCCACCGCATCACCGGCGTACACGCCGAGGCGCAACGCAAGATCGAACGAGGTGGCGGTGGCCGCCGCTATCGCGGGTGCGGAGCTTAGTCTGCAACGCATGCCAGACAATGACGTGCGGACCAAGCCGGACGCGGGGGCTGCCCCCTGGGGGTCGCGGCTGCTCGGGTCTGCCGCGGAATCGGCTGGCAAGCGGCGGATTCGGGTACAGCTGCTGCTGACGCTGCCGTTGCTGATCGCGAATCTCACCGGGATCTTCGTATCGATCGCGCTGACCGGGTTCGTGCTGCCCGGCCCGACGGTGTTCACCAGGCGGCTGGTGCTGCTCGATTTCGTCGCCACACCGCTCTATGGGGCGCTGGCCCTGGTGATCGGACTCTGGTGGGGCACGACGCGTGGACTGGGTGCGCTGCGGTGGGCGATCGATCCGGATCAGGTGCCGACCGAGGCGGAGCAGCTCGCGGCAACCCGGGTGCCGATGCGGCTGGTGCGGTGCCAGGCAGTGCTGTGGCTGGGCGGCATGGCGGTGCTGACCACGCTGTACGGACTGTCGGATCCGGCGCTCATCCCGAAAATCGTGTTCGGTATCGGGTTCAGCGCGATCGTGGTGTGCGCCAACAGTTATCTGATCATCGAGTTCGCACTGCGGCCCTCGACCGCGCGGGTGCTCGAGGCCGCGGCCTCGCGACGGCGGCGCGGCATCGGTGTGTTCGGGCGGTCGATTCTGGCCTGGACGCTGGGTTCCGCGGTTCCGATGACCGCGTCGATGGTGGTGGCCATTCTGGCGCTGACCATGGACGAGGTGAGCACGGCGCGGCTGGCGGTGTGCATGTTGGCGTTCGGCGGCGCCGGACTCTGCTTCGGTCTATTGCTGATGACACAGACCCTGGCGGCGACGGTCGCCCCCATCCGCGGCGTGCGCCGCGCACTGCGTCAGGTGGAGGACGGCGATCTCGATATCGCGCTCACGGTCTACGACGGCACCGAATTGGGTGAGTTGCAAAGCGGATTCAACCGCATGGTGGCGGGTCTGCGCGAGCGCGAACAGATCAGGGACCTGTTCGGCAGGCATGTCGGCCACGATGTCGCCGAGGCGGCACTCGAGGGCGAGCCGAATCTCGGCGGCGTGGAATGCGAAGCGGCCGTGCTGTTCATCGACATCATCGGCTCGACGACCATGACCGCCACCCGCCCCGCCACCGAAATCGTCGCCATCCTGAACAGCTTCTTCGACATAGTGGTCGATGAGGTCGAACAGTGCGGCGGGCTACTCAACAAATTCGAGGGCGATGCCGCGCTGGCCGTCTTCGGCACGCCGGCGCCACTCGGCGACGCAGCGGGCGCGGCCCTGTCCTGCGCCCGCGCCATCCGAAACCGCCTGACCGCGCGGGCCGCCGACTTCACCGCCGCCATCGGCGTGGCCGCGGGCCGCGTCGTCGCGGGCAATGTCGGCGCGCACCAACGCTATGAATTCACCGTCATCGGCGATGCGGTCAACGAGGCCGCCCGCCTCTGCGAACTCGCCAAAACCGATCCGCATCGCCTCCTCACCTCCGCCCCCACCATCGCCGCCGCCAACCCGTCCGAAGCGAAACAGTGGACCCTCGGCGAATCCGTCCTGCTGCGCGGCAGGGTCACGGCGACCCAACTCGGACGGCCGCAGACCCATTAGCCGTCGTGCATTTTCACCAGCACTCGAATCGGTGTCGATCATTCGACGCAACGTGGGTACGACTTCGCCCCGCTCGACCTTCGAACGGGGCGAAATCTCCTCGGCTACATCGGGTTACGCGCGGGCCGTGCGCAATTGGAAGGCCACCACCGCGGCGATCAGCAGCACGACTGCCGTGCCGATCGCGGCGACGTGGACGCCCGAGACGAAGGCCTCGTGCACCGATGTCAGGAATCCGCTGGCCACCGATTCCGGCAGTTCGCGCGCGAATTCGGTAGCGCCGCCGAGGGATTCCGAGGCCGCGCCGGTCTGCTCGCTCGGTACCCGGGACAGGTCGAGTCCGCCGCGGAATACCGCCATGGTGACGCTGCCGAGCACGGCGACACCGAGCGCGATGCCGGTCTCGTAGGCGGTCTCCGAGACCGCCGCGGCCGCACCGGCCCGCTCCGCCGGAGCCGAGCTGACCACCAGATCGGACGAAACCGTCAGTGCCACACCGACACCCGCGCCGAGCAACAGGAACCCGACGATGAACGGGGCCGTACTGGTCGCCGAATCCGGGCTCAGCCACAGGAACAGCGCCGAACCGATCGCGGCGAATACCAGTGCGCCACCGAGCACCAGCCCGGGACGCAGCACCCGGACCAACCACGCCGCCGCCAATGAGGCGAGCACGCTGGCCGCGAGACCGGGAAGCAGGAGCAATCCGGCCCGCATCGGCGAATGTCCCAGCACCAACTGCAGATACTGCGAGCCGGAGAACAGCACACCGGCCAGCGCGAAGACCGCGAGCAGATTGGTGAGGACCGCGGTGCGGAAGCTGGGGAGCGCGAACAGCTTCAGGTCGATCATCGGGTGGGTGAGTCCACGCTGCCGGTGCACGAACGCCACACCCGCGACGACACCGACCGCACCGATCACCAACAGCCGCACACTCATACCGTGCGCCGCGGATTCCTTGACCGCGTACACCACCGGCACCAGCGCCAACATGGACAGCGCCGCGCTCGGCAGGTCGAAGCGGCCGGGCCGCGGGTCGCGGGATTCCGGAATGAGCGCCGGGCCCACCGCCAGCAGCACCAGCAGCACCGGCAGGTTCACCAGGAATACCGAACCCCACCAGTAGTGCTCGAGCAGCCAGCCGCCGAGCAGCGGACCCGCCGCCGCACCACCCCCGGCCATCGCCGCCCACACCGAAATCGCGACGGTGCGCTGCCGTGGATCCAGGAACATCGACCGGATCAGCCCCAGCGTCGCGGGCATCAGCGTCGCACCCGCGACACCTTGCAGCACGCGCGCGGCGATCAGCATTTCCGGATCAACCGACCAGGCGGCCAGCGCCGAGGCGAGTCCGAATCCGAAGGCTCCGATCAGCAGCAGTCTGCGCCGCCCGATCCGGTCGCCGAGATTGCCCATCACGACCAGCAGTCCGGCCAGGACGAACGAGTACACGTCGATGATCCACAGCAGCTGCGGTGTGGTCGGCGCCAATTCCGCGCTGATCGCGGGCACCGCGAGGTCGAGCACGGTCGCGTCGACGGCAAGCAGCAGCAGGGCCAGCGCGAGCACGACCAGGCCCGCCCAATCACGGACCGTGGCGCGCGGCGGGACGATCCCGGTGTCCTTCTCGATCTGTGTGGTCATCGCCTTCTCGATTTCCGTCTTCGGTCTTCTTACCGTCCAGACGGTACAGTAAATCAACATTACCGTCCAGCCGGTATAGTCACGGCGGTGACGGCAAACACTCGCGACCGGATCCTGGACGCGCTCGAAACCCTGCTGCTGGAAAAGGGGATGTCCCAGGTGACCCTCGAGAACGTCGCCGCGACCGCCGGTGTCTCCAAGGGCGGACTGCTGTACCACTTCAAGAGCAAGGACGCCCTGCTCGCTGGCCTGGTACGCCGACTGGGGGAACGTGCTGGACAACAACTCGACGCCGCCGTCGCCAAGGGCACATCGGTCGCCGAGTGGTATCTGCAGACCCCGAATCCGGACGATGCCTCGGACGCACTGGAACTCGCGCTCTACCGATCGATGGTCGCCGCCATGCGCACCGTCGATGCCAAATCCGGCCCGGAGACCGATGAGGTGCGCCAAGCGCTGGCCGACATGATGAACGGCTGGTCGGCCGGTCTGGACACCGACGTCGACGATCCGGTGCGGGCCGACATCATCCGGTTGGTCGGCGACGGCGCCTACATGCGCGCCCTGCTCGGCCTACCGGCCGTCGACCCGGCGCGCTACCGGAAAGTCGTGGACCGACTGCTCGAGCGCTGACCCGACGCACCATCCATACGTTGTGACCCGCCTGGCGGGTCGCCGACGATTAGACTCGGCCGCGTGCTACCTGCCGCCGAATCGGCCGGTGCCGTCGGGGCGGGGAACGATCCGGTACCAGGGTCCCCTGGAACGACGGTGCCGATCCGTCCATTGAGCTTTCGCGAACTCCTCGACGAGCCGTTCGCGCTGATCCAGGCGAATATCGTCGTGCTGGTCTGCACCACCGCGATCGGGCTCGTCCTGGCCGAGCTCGTGGTCGTCGGTGTCACCGGGGGGATTTCATATCTGACCGAAGGCTCCGACGCGGGAACCGCGTGGGCGGCGATCCTCGCGACGGCGGCCTGCGCCTGGTTGCTGCGGTTCCTGCTGCGCGGAATGACCGTCGGGG
Organism: Nocardia nepalensis; assembly: GCF_048910785.1. Classification (NCBI taxonomy): domain Bacteria; kingdom Bacillati; phylum Actinomycetota; class Actinomycetes; order Mycobacteriales; family Nocardiaceae; genus Nocardia; species Nocardia nepalensis. Next base: position 413,945 of record NZ_JBKBET010000003.1, read on the forward strand.
TCGCACTGGCGACGGTGGCCGGATCACCGATCGGCTGGCGCACCGCGCTGGGCCGGGTGGGTGCGGTCGCGGGTCCGCTGCTGGCGTTCCAGGTGCTGTACACCCTGGTCGGCGTCGGCGTACTGGTCGGCGGCAGCATTCTGATCATCACCTATCCGTTCGCGCTGATCTGGCTCGGCTATCTGCGGGCCGGGCGATTCGTCGCGGTGCCGGTCATCTTCGTCGAGCGGACCACGCACGCCGGGGCGGTGGCGCGCTCGAAGCTGCTGGTCGAGGGCGCCCAGTCATCGATCACCGGATTGTGGTTCGCCTGCCGCGCCCTGGTGGTCCTGATCGCCGTGCCGCTGCTCGGCATTCCGTGGTACCTCGCGGATTTCACCGGAACCCATCGCTGGCAGGTCATCGTCCTGCTCACTTCCGCGGTGTTGTTGATCATCGCCTTCGGTGAGGTTGTCGAGTCGGCGACGCGGGTGGTGTCGTATGTCGATCGGCGGTGCCGTCGCGAGGGGCTCGATATCCGGGTGCCGGGGACGGAAAAGAGATGAGCGAAGCACCAGATAGCGATTCCATCAGAGGTGTCGCTCAGGCGACCGGTGCGCCGGACTTCACCGCACCGACCGAGCCCGCGGCACCGCTGCCGCCGCGACTCGGGCCGGCGGACAACCACCGCGAGGCCGCCGAGAATGCCGCGCTGCACCGCGATTTCGATACCGCGCTGCGTGAACGATTCCGTGCGGTGCTGCGCGGCCTCGAACAGCGCGGCATGTTGGAGGTCCGCCGCTCGCGGACCGCCCGGGAAACCGCCGACGACGCGACGACCGCGCTGCCGCTGGAGGCCGCTACCGAATTACATCCGGCCGCATACAGTTTCGACGAGGTCGTCTACGGCGGTCGGCACGCGACCGAGGACGAGTACCGCAGACTCGAATACGCCGACCGGTACTCGCGCAGCGCCCCACCGCCCGCGGCGGAACCGGCCGAGGCGACGATCACCGAAAAGACCAGGACCCGCCGACAACTCCCGCCGCTGCCCGACCTGCTGCGCAATCCGAAATTCTGGGCAGCGCTGCTGGCCGTCATCGCGTTGGTCGTGCTGCTGTACGCCGTGTTGAATTCGTGCGCCGCGCCCGCCCCGCACAAGCCGACGCCGCCGGACATCCCGCCGCCGAACAAACATCCCGAGCAGCGCCCGGACGACGGCGGCTCGGGCTTCGGCGCGGGCAAGGACTCCATCTTCGGCAGGCTGCCCGCACCGCTGGCCTTCGGCGGACTCCAATTCCTGATCGCGGCCGCACTCGTGGTGTGGTGGCGGGCGCGCCGCCGCGGTGCGCTGGTCGGTGAACCGAGGCCGGTCGAGGTGGCGGCGAACGAACTGCTCGGCGGTCAGGCCGCGCTGTATCGCCGGTCGAAGGACCACGAACATGTCGCCGCCCGGCTGCGCGCCGCGACACTGCGCCGCATCCGTCCCATGCTCGGTGTGACCACCGATGCCACCCCGGATCGACTCATCGCGACGATCGCCACCCGCACCAGGGCCGATCCGGCCATGATCGGCGCCGCACTGTACGGACCGGTGCCCGATGCGAGCACCCTGCAACTCGTTGCCACACAACTCGAATGGATAGAGGCGGAGGTCGGATGACCAGCACGGACACCAACCACACCCCCACCGCCGAGGAGGCGGGCGCGGCATTCGCCGCGCTGCGTGCCGAAATCGGCAAAGCGGTGATCGGCAACGACAACGCGATCATGTACCTGGTGCTCGCACTGCTCTGCCGCGGCCATGTGCTGCTGGAAGGCGTGCCGGGCGTGGCCAAGACGCTGCTCGTTCGGGCGCTCGCGACGGCCCTGGATCTCGAGCACGCCAGGGTTCAGTTCACCCCGGATCTGATGCCGAGCGATGTAACCGGCTCGCAGATCTACGACCCGCATACGACCGAGTTCACCTTCCGGCAGGGCCCGGTCTTCACCAACCTGCTGCTCGCCGACGAGATCAACCGCACGCCCCCGAAAACCCAATCGGCGCTGCTGGAATCGATGGAGGAACGCCAGGTTTCGGTGGACGGCAAGCCGCAGCCGCTGCCGGATCCGTTCGTGGTGGTCGCCACCCAGAACCCGATCGAGCAGGAGGGCACCTACCCGCTGCCGGAGGCGCAGCTGGACCGGTTCCTGTTCAAGGTCGATATCCAATTGCCCGGCCGCGACGACGAATTCCGCATCCTGCAGCGGCACGCGGGCGGATTCGATCCGCGCGATCTGGCCGCCGCCGGTCTGCGGCCGGTAGCGGGGCCCTCGCATATCGCCTCGGCGCGGGCGGCGATCACCCGGGTCACCATCAGCCCCGAGGTGCTCGCCTACACGGTGGATATCTGCCGGGCCACCCGCAACTCCCCCGCGGTGCAACACGGCGCGTCCACCCGTGGGGCGACCTCGTTGATGGCTGCCTCGCGCGCCTTCGCCTGGCTGAACGGCCGCGGGTTCGTGACGCCGGATGACGTGAAATCTGTTGCGGTGGCGGTCCTTCGACACCGTCTGCACCTGCGGCCCGAGGCGGAGTTGGACGGTGTGACGACCGAGGGTGTCATGTCGTCGCTGCTGCTGTCGGTTCCGGTTCCGGTGTAACTCGTGGTCGTCACCGGTCGGCTCGCCGTGACGGCGGTGCTGCTCGCGCTGTTCGTCGGCTTCGTCATGCCGTCCTGGCTCGGCGTTGTCCTCGTGACGAGTCTGCTTGCCGCCCTTGTCCTTTTCGATCTGGGCACGGTGGCGCGGCCCCGCGATCTCACGCTGTCCAGGGAACAGCTGACGGTGATCCGGCTCGGCCGCGCCGCTGACGTGGAACTCAGCGTGGTGAACAACGGAACCCGCACCGTGCGCGGGCGGATGTGGGACGACTGGCCCGGCAGTGCCCGCGCCGAAACCCGCACGCACCGACTGGATCTGCCGCCCAACACCCGCCTGCGCGTACACACCACGCTGACGCCCACCTACCGCGGCGATCGGGTCGCGGGTCCGGTGACGGTGCGCCTGTTCGGCCTGCTGGGCATGGCCGGATGGCAGAGCCGCCACACGGTGCCCGCCCGGGTCCGCGCGCTGCCCGAATTCCGCAGTGAACGCCTGCTGCGCTCGAAGGTGAAACGGCTGCAACATCTCGAGGGCCGCAATGTCGCGAATCTGCGCGGTCAGGGCACCGAATTCGATTCGTTCCGCGAGTATGTCGCCGGCGATGACGTCCGGGCCATCGACTGGCGCGCGACCGCCCGCGCCAAAGACGTCCTGGTGCGCACCTGGCGGCCGGAACGCAACCGCCACATGCTGATGGTGCTCGATACCGGCCGCATCAGCGCGGGCCGCGTCGGCGCGGGCACCCGCCTGGACGCGAGCATCGAGGCCGCACTGCTGCTCGGCGGACTCGCCGCCGCGGCGGGCGATTCGGTGGACCTGCTCGCCTACGACCGCAAGGTCCGCACCGAGGTGCGCGGCGTCGGCGGCCGCCGCCTGCAGCTGAAACTCATGCACGCCATGGCGGGCGTGACCCCCGCACTGGTCGACACCGACAGCGCGGGTCTGGTCCGCGCCGCCATCCAACGCACCCGCCGCCGCAGCCTGGTGGTCTGGTTCACCAGTCTCGACGGCGCCGCCGTCGAAGAAAACCTGCTCCCGGTGCTCCCGACCCTCGCCCAACGCCACCGCGTCCTGATCGTCTCGGTCACCGACCCCGACGTCGCCGCGGCGGCCGCCAACCGCGCCACCCTCGCCGACCTCTACCCCGCGGCCGCCGCCGAATCCCTGCTCGCCGAACGCGCCCTGGTCCAGGAATCCCTGCGCCGCATGGGCATAGCCGTCGTAGCGGCCTCCCCCGGCCGCCTCCCCGAAGCCCTGGCCGACGAATACCTCGAACTCAAACAGTCCGGCACGATGTGAGTCGCGGCCTAGCTCGCGCGGGCGATCGGCATGGGGCGCGGGCCGGCCATCACCATCGGGGCGACTATCGGGGCGAGGGTGCGGCGTTGGCGTTCGGCGATGACCGCGCCGAGGATCTGTACGGGTGGGTAGTTCGCGGGGACGGGGATCTGCAGACGGTCGCAGACGGCGACGACCAGGGTGTGGCCGAGGTTCGCCTGGACGGCGGGGGTGAGGGTGTTGACGCGGGACAGGTACTGGCGCACCGCGAGCGCGAGATCTTCGTGGATGCCGGACAGGTCCAGCTGTCCGGACCAGGCGACGAGCCAGGGCGGCGCGACGGCCAGCAGCGGGAACGGCACGCGGCGCTGACCGTGCACGACGACGGTGCCCGCGAGCACATCGCCGACCCGGCGCGCATTCGGCGAGCACATCGAGGTGACCACGCCGACCGCACCGAACGCGCCCAACATCCAGAAGTCGACGATCACGCCCGCAAGACCGCGGGTCAGGGCGTGACGGAAATCGATCGGCCCGCCGTCGCCGCGCACCACCCGCAGGCCGAGCGCCAACTTCCCGATGGTCCGTCCGCGCATGAGGGTTTCGCAGAGCACCGGATAGCCGACCAACGTTGCGACGATCGCGGTGATCAGCGCCGCACTGAACCACGCGATGTCCGCACCGGAGAAGGCCAGCACCAGGCTCAGGACGAACACCAGGATGCTGCCCAGCACGAACTGCACCAGCACGTCCAAGAGGAACGCGATGGCCCTGGTCGGGATCCGCGCGATCGGCAGCTCGAGTGCGACCGCTTCGCCGGTGGTGAATTCAGCCATGTCGATAGCATTCTTCCGACCGGCGGTATGGGAGGCAACCAATGGACATAGACGCGTACAGCTACGCACAGCGGGGGGCGTGGGATCGGCTGGCCTATCTGGCCGGGCGGCGCAAGCTCAGCGGCGCCGAGGCCGACGAACTGGTCGCGCTGTACCGGCGCACCTCACAGCAGTTGGCGCGCCTGCAATCGCACAGTCCGGATCCGGAACTCATCGCCGGACTCAGCGCGCTGCTGACCAAGGCGCGCGGCCGGGTGCTGGGCACCAAGGGCGACGCGTGGCACGAGGTGGGCCGGTTCTTCACGCACCGCTTCCCCGCGACGCTGTATCGGGCGTGGCCGTGGTGGGTGGCGGTGGCGGCGGTGTTCATCATGGTCTCCACCGGTCTGGCCGTCTGGATATCCGGATCCGGTTCGGCGCGCGATGTGTTCGGCATCACCAACGACAACGACTGGCTCACCGCACCGGGCGGGGAATTCGAGACCTACTACTCCGAACATCCGCACGACGCCTTCGCCGCGCAGGTATGGACCAACAACGCCTGGGTGACGGCGATGGTGCTGTTCACGGGCGTGCTGATCCTGCCGGCGGTGTACCTGCTGTTCGGGAACGCGCTGAATACGGCGGTGACCGGCGGGCTGATGGCCGAGGCCGGTCGGCTCGATTCGTTCTTCGGGTTCATCCTGCCGCACGGCACGCTCGAGCTGACCGCGATCTTCGTGGCGGGCGGCGTCGGACTGAAGCTGGGCTGGACGCTGATCGATCCGGGCCGATCGAGTCGGCTGGAGGCGGTGGCGCGCCAGGGCCGGGCGACCGCGACGGTCGCGCTCGGTCTGGTCGCGGTGCTGCTGGTCTGCGGTCTGCTCGAGGGTTTCGTGACGCCGAGTTCGCTGCCGGTGCCGGTGAAGGTCGGCATCGGATTCGTCGCGGAGGCATTGTTTCTCGGCTACGTCTTCGTGGTCGGTCGCCGCGCCGCGCTCGAGCAGGACGCCCGGGCCGCGGCCGAACTCGGTCTACCCGGCACGGATATCACGGACCGTTGGCAGACAACGCCGAGCACACGATGAGTGAAATGGGTCCGGGCAATCAGTAGCAACGCTGAGCCGCGGATGAGTTTCGAAGTCCCCCAATTGAGTTCCGCTGGCCGCAGCGAGTCCAGCTCAGCTGCGGCCAGCGTTACCGTCAACTGTACACAATCGTTATCCCGACGCAACCCTCCCCGCCGTGGTCAAGCGTATAAAGCAGGCCCCCAGCAAACCCATGTGGGCACATGGTTTTTCACTCATCCAGCAAACTCGTAGCGGCAATCCGGGGGGCCCACACAAGGCCTCGCGAAGCACCTTCAGTGCGCGATCCCAGATCACGTTCGGAAAACCTTCGATCGCCGACAAACTTTCTTCGACCGATTAACTGGACGGAAAACATAGATCTCTCCATGTTCCCGCAACATGCTCCCGACCTGGGGATTCCATGGCCGATAATTGCGTTAGCTGACCGTTGGATGAACTAAAAGCAACCTCAGGTTTGTTTACCGGCTAATAAACGTGATCTACACCTAGTCGCAACCCTTCAACGTGGACTTGCATCCGGTCAAGATCATGATTAACCAGTTAGGGAAATGGGGTTGCTCGACTGCCACATCGGGGCCGAGTCAGCACCTCGACCGCAACCAAAACGGGTTCTGTGACATCCGCCACCATTGCCGCTCAACCAGGCCGAACCGCATGAAAACGGCGCTGCGACAGGCGATCACCCACACGCCGAAGCGGCCCCACATTTCCGTGCGGGGCCGCCTCGTGAACCGCCCTCAGGCTTCGGCCAGACCGAGCCGACCGTGCACCAACCGCAGCGGCTTGGGCGCGTACCAAGCCGCCCTGCCGAGCAGTCGCATCGCCACCGGCACCAGCACACCGCGCACCAGCGTCGCGTCGATCAGAATCGCCAATCCGGCACCGAGACCGAAGAACTGGATAAACCGAACATCGCTGCTGGTGAAGGCGAGGAAGCTGATCGAAATCAATGCCGCGGCGGTGGTCACCAGACGCCCGGTCCTGGCCAGCCCTTCGATAACCGCTTCCTTCGTGGACACCCCGCGATCGTGCAGCTCCTTGATCCGGCTGATCACGAACACCTCGTAGTCCATCGACAGCCCAAAGGTGATGCAGAACAACAACAGCAGCATCGAGACATCCAGCGGCGCCGGTGTGAAACCGATCACCCCGGACAGGTGCCCCTGCTGGAAGATGAACACCATCAGCCCGAGTGTGGCGGCCAGACTCAGCACATTCGACAGCAGTGCGCGCAGCGGCTGCACGATGCTGCCGGTGAACAGGAACAGCAGCGCGAAGGTCGTCGCCACGATCCACCCGATCGCGATCGGCAGTTTCGCGCCGATCGACGCGAGGCTGTCGCGCAACTCGGCCACCTGACCGCCGACCAAGGCGCTCGCCCCGGCCGGACCCGGCACCTCGCGCACCCGATCGACCAGATCGCGCGCGGCGGCGGAATTGCGGTCCAGATCGGTGAGCACCGTCAGCCGCTGCGCGTCCGGACGGGCGAAGCGGGCATCGGCGGGTGTGCTCGCCGTCAGCTCGCCGCGCACGAAAGTGCCCGCGCTCGAGTCGACCTGGCTGACGTGCTCGATCCGCGACAGTGTGCGCGCGTAGTCCGCGAGCGGGCCGGCGGCCACGCCGGTCTCGGTGATCACCGACAGCGCGTTGACATCGCCGCCGCCGAAGTCGTCGCGCAGCGCGTCACCGACCTGACGCACCTCGGTGCTCGTCGGCAGCACCCGATCGTCGGGCGTGCCGAACTGCACGTTCAGCAGCGGGGCGGCCGCGAGCAGCAGCACCGCCACCACCGGCACACCCGCCAGCAGCGGCCTGCGCATGGCGAATCCGGCGACTCCGGCCCAGAACGGCGTGGCGTCCCCTCGGATCCCGCGGACACCGGGCACCCGCCACGCATCGGTCCGCGCGCCGAGCACGGTGAGCAGCGCGGGCAAGATGACCACCGCGGCCAGGGCCGAGATGGCCACGACGCCGATGCCGCCGTAGGCGAAGGACCGCAGGAAGTACTGCGGGAAGATCACCAGCGCGGACAGAGCGGCAACGACCGTGGCCGCGCTGAACGCTATGGTCCGACCGGCCGTGGATACCGCCGATATCACGGCATCGGACGGTTCGGCCCCCGCAGCGCGGCGCTCCCGGAATCGACTCACCATCAGCAGCCCGTAATCCACCGCCAGGCCGAGACCGAGACCGGTGGTCAGATTCACCGCATAGATCGACACATCGGTGACCGAACCCAGGATCGAGAGTTCGGTGAAGGTGCCGAGGATGGCGATGCCACCGACGACCTGGGTGAGCAGCGCGGCGATCACATTGCCGAAGGCCAGTACCAGCAGCCCCAGGATCAACGGCACCGCAACGGCTTCCGCGAGGCCGAGATCCTTGCCGATCTGCTGGGTGATCGCGTGGAAGATCGCGGTGCCGCCGCCGACCTCGATCTGCGCGGTAGGCCCGTCGGCGCGATAGGCATCGATGATCGCGGCGGCCGACTTCTCCTTATCGGTGGCGTTCTTATCGGCATTGCCCGCTAGGACCACGGCGGCGGCCCCGTCGCCGGAGCGCATGGCCGGGGATCCGGTATCCCAGTACGAGACGACATTGATGAGCCGCTGATCGGCCGCGAGCCGCCGGGCCAGATCGCGGCCGACGGTGGCGACCGCATCGGCGTCGACCGTCCCCTGCTTCGCCTCGACCAGGAAGACGTAGTCGGTATCGGCGCCGAACTTATCGGCCAATTGCGTGACCGCGGCGCTGGATTGGGCGTTGGGATCCTCTTGGCCGCCGGGCTGCATCTTGCTGAAGGCGGTCGCGCCGACCACGCCGCCCGCGACGAGCGCGAGCACGCCGACGACCAGGATCCAGCGCGCGTGGTGGACGACGAATCTGCCGAGTCTTTCGAACATATCGGTCTCCGATCGGGCATGTTGTCATGCGTAAACTTTATGCGTGTTAACTTGCCATGAGATGTGTGCGGGTGTCAACATCGATGTGATGACAGATTCGGAAGCAGCGACGAAGCGCTCCGCCCCGTACCACCACGGCGACCTGCGCAATGCCTTGGTGCGCGCCGCCGCCGAACTCGCGGAAACCGGCGGACCCGAGGCGGTGACGGTGCGCGCCGCCGCCCGCCACGTCGGTGTCACCCCGACCGCGGCCTATCGGCACTTCACCAATCACGAGGAATTACTCAACGCCGCGCAGGCGCAGGCACAGGCGACCCTGTTCGGCGCGATGGCCGAGACAATGGCAGGCCTTGCGCCGCAAGCGGATGCGATCAGCCGACTAGGGGCGGTGGGCCGGGGCTATATCACCTTCGCACTGCGCGAGCCCGGTCTGTTCCGCACCGCCTTCTGCGGCGACCAGATGCCATCCCCGGCCTTCGACCTGCTCGCCGGCATCCTGGACGAACTCGTGGCCGTCGGATTCCTCGCCCCCGCCGATCGACCGGATGCCGAATACGCCGCCTGGTCAACGGTGCACGGTATGGCCTCGCTCATCATCGATGGCTTACTCGACGACCTCGACGACGCGGCCAGGGATCAGGCGATCAAGCGCACCCTCGCGGTCATCGAGCGGGGTTTGGCCACCGGACCGAATGCCGGTGATTTCAGCTGATGCGCAGGATTCCGGTGATCGTGCCCTGCAGGATCCTGCGATCGTGGGTGATCAACGGCGAGGTCTGCAGCGGGTCGTCGACGATGGTTCCGGCGAGCGGACGGTTCGAGAGCACCGCGCCGGTATCCGGACTCACGACGGTGAACGCGTAGCCGTCCAGCGGGGTCGTGATGTCGAGTCCGACGCGCGTCACGGTGTAGATCGAACCGTCGGCGGTGGACAGATGCGGGACGGCTGCGCTGCGAACCGTGTTCTCCCACACCGTGTGGCACCCGGTGTCATCGACATCGACCCTGGTCATGCCGCCGACGAACGGTGCGGAAGCCGGAACGGCCGGGCCCGCGTCCTCGGGCACGGCCGGGTACGGGTAGCCGTAGGTACTCGCGACGAAGACGGACCGCCCGATGCCGATCGGCGAGTTCTCGCTGCCCGGGCCGCCACGGGTGAGCACCGGTTGCGAGCACACCAATTGCCCACTGCCGGAACGGAAGACCAGCGCGTTGACCTGTCCGTCCGCATTGTCGACGATGGTCAGATATTCCGCCCCCGAGCTCGGCCCGAAGTAGGTCGGCGTCGAGCCGGTGCCCCAGCTGAGCTGTCCCGGCTTGCGCGCCGAACCGCGATCGTAGGGCGCGCGCCACAGCACCTGCGGCCGTCCGGCCGCGTCGGCGTGCAGCTCGTAGAGCGCATGCGTGGTGGCGACCGCCACCCGTCCACTCGGCGCCGACGAGATGCTGTTGGCCACCGACTCACCCGCGGGCAGTGCGACGGTGGCCGCCGCACCCGCGGGCGTCACCAGACCGACCAAACTCTTGCCGGTGGCGAACCAGACATTGCCGGACCAGTCCGGCACCAGCCCGGTCACGTTGTCGCCAACCGGAATCACCGAGCCGAGGTCGGTAGACGCATCGATCGACAGCCGCCACTTGCCCGCCGCGTCGCGCGCGTGGCCGACGCGGAGCAGAGTGCGGTTGCCGTCCACGATGACCAGGCGGTCGGCATTGTCGAGGTAGGCGTAGACGCCGCCGAGCAGGCTGCCCTTGGCGATTTCCAGCGATGCCAGCGGGGTGCCGACCGGACCGCCGAAGGACGGATCGAGCAGATGGATGGTCGGGGTCTGACCGACGACAGGCGTGCACAGTGCGACAACCAGGTTGTCCGAACCCTGCAGCAGCGTCGGGCACGCCGACGCCAATGGGTACCCGGCCACCGAAATCCAGCCCGTACCCGGCCCGGCCAATGGCGTCGCATCCGAGGACCCCGCGTCACCGTGCATGGTCGCGGTCCCCAGCGGGCCCAGGTACGGATTGGGCGGTGCCAGCGGACCCCACGATCCCGCCGCGTCGGCCGCGCCGGCCGATGCGAGTGCCAAGCAGGCGGCAGCGAGGAGTACGAGTGGTGAGCGCATCAGGGGTCAGCTTTCCGTTGACGGCATTCGATCGAATCCGATCCGACGCAGCGGGAACAGTATTCGAAGCAGAGATGATCCAAATTGGGCGGTGGCTAGCATGACGGCATGAGTATTCGGGACCGTCTGCTGTCCACGATCGCCGGTCAGCTCGGCAACCCGCACGGGACACTGGGGAAGGGCTTCGCCTTCATCCTCAATCGCGGCAATCACCGCGCCATCGCGGGTGCGGTGGAGGCGGCGGAAGTCACCGCCGGTGCGACGGTCGCCGATATCGGATTCGGCGGCGGCGCGGGTCTTTCGATGCTGCTCGAACGCGGCGGCACGGTGCACGGTTTCGAAATCTCCCCGGACATGCTGACCCGCGCCAGGGCCAAATTCGCCAGCGAAATCGGTTCGGGCCGACTGCAACTCACCGAGGGCCCGATGACGGGACTGCCGCTGGCCGACAACGCGCTCGATGCCGCGATCACCGTCAACACCATCTACTTCGTGCCGGACCTGGATGCCGCGTGCAAGGAACTGGTGCGCGTCGTCCGTCCCGGCGGCAGCCTCGTGGTCGGCATCGGCGATCCGGACGCGATGGCGAAACTGCCCTTCACCGCATACGGTTTCACGCTGCGGCCGGTGGCCGAGGTGATCGCCGCATTGGAACGCGCGGGCAGCACCGTCGACCATCGGCAACTGCCGAATCCGCCGATTCCGCATCATCTGCTCGTCGCTCGACCCGCCTGACTACATCAACGCGCCGCCGTCGATCCGGATTTCGGTGCCGGTCATATAGCGGCCGTCATCGGAGGCGACCATGGCGACCACACCGGCGATATCCTCCGGACTGCCGAGCGCGCCGCCGTTGAGCCAGCCGGTCATCCGGGAGAACAGCTTCGGATCGAAACCCTCGGGCTGATCGAGGATGGATTTGGTGGTGATCCCGCTGGTGATGCCGGCGGGCACGATGTTCACTGCGCGCAGCCCCTGCTTGGCGTATTCCAGCGCGATCGCGTGGGTGAAGGCGTTGACGCCGCCCTTCGAGGCCGCATACGCCGCCAGATAGGGCGCGGCGCTGAAGGCCGCGGTCGAGGAGAGGTTCACGACGACGCCGTGTCCGGACGCCAATAGCGCGGGCAGCGCGCTCTGGGTCATCAGGAAGGTACCGGTGAGGTTGACCGTGATCACCTGGTTCCACACCTCGAGCGGCATATCCTCGGTGCGCGCCGGACGCAGAATGCCCGCCGCATTGACCAGCACATCCAGGCCGCCGAGGAATTCGACCGCCTCGCCCGTCGCCGCGCGCACCGACTCGATATCGGCGATATTCACCTCGACGGTCCGCAGCCGATCGGCGGCGTCGCCCGCCTTCGCCGCGGTGGTCTCCAGCCCCGCCGCGTCGACATCGGCGGCGACCAATGTCGCACCCTCGTCGAGTAGCCGCAGGGCAATGCCCTGCCCGATGCCCGATCCCGCTCCGGTGACCAATACCCGGCGGCCCTCATATCTGCGCATGCCAAAAATTAGAACAGGTTCTCATTAGGAGTCAACAGGTTCGCGCGGACCGGTATGGACCGGCAGGTTGGCCAGCCGCCATTCGAGCATGCCGTCATTGAGGCGGACCGCCCGGCGACCGTGTTCGGTCAGCAGCCGCACCGCGTCGTAGGCGAGAACGCAGTATTCGCCGCGGCAGTACACGACGATCTCGGTATCTTCCGAAAATTCGGCGATCCGGTCGGCGAGTTCGTCGACCGGGACCGAGATCGCGCCCGGGATGTGCCCGGCCAGGTATTCGATCAGCGGCCGCACATCGAGCACGACCACCGCACCCGCGGCGACCCGGGCCTGAAGTTCCGCATGGCCGACCACACGGGCGCCGTCGGTGCCGAGATAGTCGGCGCGGGCGACCGGGACCGCGGCCTGATGGGTTTCGGCGACCTTGCGCAGCAGCGCGAACAACTGCGCGACATCGTCGCCGGCGAGGCGGTAATGGATGCGTACGCCCTCACGGCGCGTGGCGACGAACCCGGCCTGTTTGAGGGTCTGCAGATGTGCGGACGCGGTCGTCAGATTCAATCCAGCAGCGGCCGCCAGCGCCTCCACCGTGCGCTCGCCCTGGGCGAGCAGATCCAGCAGTTCGAGCCGCTTCCCGCTGGCCAGCGCCTTGCCGCTGGCCGCGAAAGCCTCGTAGAGACGGGCCTTCTTCTCGGTCGGTGTGAACTCCACCATCGCTTCCTCCAATAATCTATGGAATATTATAAGCATGGCGTCCCGCCACCGACCTTGGAGGCCATCGTGAGTTTCGCCGACGACCAACTGATCCCGCTCGTGGATGCGGGGCTGGGCAATAGCGCCTATCTTGTCGATCTCGGCGATGGGCGGGCGCTGGCCGTGGATGCCAGCCGTGACCTGCGGGCATTGCGGACGGCGGCACAGCGGCGCGGTGTGCGAGTGGCGTTCGCCGCCGATACCCACCTGCATGCCGACTTCGTCTCCGGCGCCGTGCAACTCGGTCACGACGACGATGCGACGGTCCTCGCGTCCGCGGCGGGCCTGCGCCGCTTCGCCCATACCGGCCTCGGCGACGGCGATGAAATCGACCTCGGCGGGCTGACACTGCGAGCACTGGCCACCCCGGGCCACACCGACGAACATTTGTCGTTCCTGTTACTCGACGGCAGCCGGGAACTCGGCGTGTTCACCGGCGGGTCGTTGATCGTGAACTCCGCCGCCCGCACCGATCTGCTCGGCGCCGACCGCACCGAGGAACTGGCGCGCGCCCAGTACAGGTCACTGCATCGGCTCATGACATTGGGCGATGACGTGGCGGTTTGGCCGACACACGGTGCGGGCTCGTTCTGCTCGGCCCCACCCGGAACCGATCGCACCTCGACCATCGGCGCCCAGAAGCGAGCCAACCCGCTGCTTGCCGCACCCGATGAAGACAGCTTCGTGCGTCAACTCGTGGCGAGTCTCGGCTCCTATCCCACCTATTTCGATCGCCTCGCCGAACTCAACCGGCGTGGGCCCGCCGTATTGCCCGCCGATCCGATCCTGCCCACGCTGGATCCAGCGCGCGTGCGAGCGCTGCTGGCCGAGGGCGCGGTCGCGGTCGATGTCCGCCCAGCGGCCGACTACGCGGCCGGACACATCCCCGGCGCGATCTCGATCCCGTTGCGCGGCCAGTTCGCGACCTGGCTCGGCTGGTTGCTGCCCGACGACATACCGCTGGTCTTCGTCACCGGAGAAGACCAGGACCTGAGCGAAATCATCTGGCAGGCATACAAAATCGGCTACGAACGCCTCGCCGGACGGCTGGCCGGGATGTCCGGGTGGCTCGCCGAGGGCGGCGAACAACGACGCACGGAGTTCCTGTCCGCAGCGGATGCGCGGGGACGCACGTTCGTCGATGTGCGCCAGGACAATGAGTTCGCGGCCGGACATGTCCCAGGGGCGGTCCACATCGAACTCGGCGATATCGCTCCGATGCCCCCGCCGGCGCCGTCGTCGCGTGCGGGCACGGCGAGCGCGCCATGACCGCGGCGAGCCTGCTCGAGCGGGCCGGGCGCAGCGATATCGTCGCACTCGACGGCGGCCCAGCCGAATTCGCCGCGGCCAGCGGCCAACAGCTCACCGACGCTCGATGAACGCCACCGCTCCCGGGTCGGGCGCGGTGGCACGTCCGGTGCGATTGGGGTTGCGGGAGAACTGGCTGCCGTTCAGCCTGCTGGTGATCGTCAATATCTGTGTCGGCGGCCTGGTCGGGTTGGAGCGCACCACCGTTCCGTTGATCGGCGCCGAAACCTTCGGCCTGACGAGCGATCTGGCGGTGTTCTCCTTCATCATCGCCTTCGGCGTGACCAAGGCGCTGACCAATCTCGCCGCCGGAGCATTGACCGCACGTTTCCGCCGTAAACAGCTGCTGATCTCCGGATGGCTCATCGGCATCCCGGTCCCGTTCCTGTTGGCCTGGGCACCGGCATGGGGATGGATCGTGGCCGCCAACGTTCTGCTCGGCGCCAATCAGGGCTTGACCTGGTCGATGACGGTCAATATGAAGATCGACCTCGTCGGCCCGGCCCGTCGCGGACTCGCCACCGGACTCAACGAGGCCGCCGGATATGTCGCCGTCGGCGCCACCGCGCTGCTCACCGGATATCTCGCCACCAGCTACGGGCTGCGGCCCGCGCCCGAACTGATCGGCGTCGTATTCGTCGCCGCCGGACTCGGCCTGTCGATCGTCGTCGGCGATACCGCCGCCCATCTGGCGCTCGAACTGGCCGATCACCCGAAACTAGAACCCGGCCAAGGCAATTCGCTGGCCACGATCTTCGCCCGCACCTCCTGGCACAACCGGTCACTGCGCGGCGCCAGCCAAGCGGGCATGGTCAACAATCTCAACGACGGACTCACCTGGGGTGTGTTCCCACTGCTGTTCACCGACCATGGCCTCGGCATCGCCGCCATCGGGCTGATCAAGGGCCTCTACCCGCTGCTGTGGGGCATCGGGCAGATTCCCACCGGCCATCTCGCCGACCGCATCGGCCGCAAACCTCTGATCGTCGCCGGCATGCTGGTCCAATCCGCCGGATTCGTCCTGGCACTGGCGCTGCTGGAGCGCCCGCTGCTGGCGGGCGTCGTCTCCGCGATCGCCCTCGGGATCGGCACCGCAATGGTCTATCCAGCCCTCATCGCGTCGGTATCCGACCACGCCCATCCCGCCTGGCGCGCCAACGCGCTGGGCACCTACCGCTTCTGGCGCGATATCGGTTATGCCGCAGGCGCTCTCATCGCGGGCGTCCTCGCCGACCAGCTCGGCCTGAACGCGACCGTCGTCGCCGCCGCGCTACTGACCGCCGCCTCCGGACTTCTGGCCGCCCGCTGGATCAGATGACATACCGATCAGGGGGCGGCATTCCCTCTGACCGTTTCGAGGTATTCGGCGATGGCGTCGCGGTTGCGGGACAGGCAGCGGATGCGGTCGGTCATCCGGTCACGTTCGTGTTCCAGGGTGGCGAGCATTTCCGGGGTCACGTCCGGTAAGTAAATGGTGCGGGGTTTGTCCAGGCAGGGCAGGATTTGCTTGATGATGCGGGTCGGCAGGCCCGCGTCGAGCAGGCCGCGGATCTGCAGGACCCGGTCGACGAAGCGGTCGTCATAGGTGCGGTAGCCGTTGGCGCAACGGTCCGCGGCGATGAGGCCCTGCTCCTCGTAGTAGCGCAGCAGCCGCCGCGGCGTACCGGTGCGCTCCGACAGTTCCCCGATCCGCATATCCCACCTCACCCTTGACCTTCACATGGATGTGATGGTCCGAGCATAAGCGGCACGGACGACGCACCGGTCCGTGACTGAACACTGGTGCGGACCAGCGCTGCTGTCAGTAGCACCGCGCCCAGCAACCCACTCGACGTCAGCCGTTCACCGAGCATCGCGGCGGCCAGCACCGCGCCGGTAAGGGGCTCGAGCAGCGCGAGCACCGCGGCCGTGCCCGCACCGGCCTGGGACAGCCCGCGGAAGTACAGGGTGGACGCCACCGCGGTAGGTATCAGCCCGAGTGCGACGACGAGGACAATGCTGTACGGAGTCGGGGCGAACGTAAGCCCTGAAATCGCCGCGAGCGGTGTCAGCAGCACCGCACCGCAACCCAGGCCGAACCCCGTCGTGGTCATTGCGTCGAGCCCTGGCACCGGCCGGGCACTGATCACAGTGACCGTCGCGAAGGCGCAGGCGGACACCAATGCCATTGCCGCACCCGCGAATATCCCGCCCGCTGCCGAGTGGTCCGAGGGTGCGCCGACGAGCAGGATCAACCCGAGCAGTGCGATGCCGATCGTCGCCCCACGCCGACGATCCAGGACCCACCTGCCGGTCAGTTGTTCCAGCAGCGCGACCACCACCGGTGCCATCCCGATGGTGATCAGGGTCGCCAGGCTCACCGACGATGCCGCGACAGCACCGAAGAAGCTCGCCTGGACGGTTGCGGAAAGCACCCCGACCGCCCCGATCCTTCGCCAGGCCACGATGTCTCGCGGCCATGGCCGTCGCGTCACGGTGAGCACAGCGATCAGCGACAGCCCGCCGACGGCGAGCCGACAGGTGGCGACGGACACCGGTGAAAGGCCGGTCGCGCGATGAAGGAGGGTGCCCAGCAGACCGCCGCTGCCCGCCAACAGTCCGGCGCCGATGAGACAGACCAGCCCGGCTCGACCGGGCATAGATACAGATGTGGACATGAAGAGTTCGCGCTCCTGCGACAGAAAGGGATCGGGGGTCGCGGAAGCGAGGTGCACGATGCCCATGCGGCGCGCTCACCTACCGGGTGGTGCGCACACCTCGCTCAGGAGGCGCGCGGCGGGGTGATCAGGAAGCATCGGTACACCCGTCCGATATTAGAGACCGCTGAATTAGGTGTCATTCGGTTTCAGACGGCCCAAATGACGCCGCCCCGGCCCTGTTAACCGCGACCGACCTGCGCCGGCCGCTACAGTTTTTGGATCCGCACACCCCGCACAGAATCCGCGTCGATCGCTGGTGTGCGAGTTCGTTGGTGAAGTTCCGTTTCGATGACTACTCGACTGGAGCGTGATGAACCGCAAGCATTCGCAAATCCTCGCCGTAATCATCGCGGTAACGGTGGCCGCCACCGGTGCTGTTACCGCGGCCAGCGCGGCGCCGGGGGAGGTCAACGCCGGTGGGCTGCACGTGGTCGCATCGGTCGATTCGAATAGTTCCGCATCGCCCGGCGGTGATATCGCATCCAACGTCCCGTTCGCGCACCAGGTCAAGGTGTCCGCAGAGTATTCGGTCCACATGGACGGCGTCTCGTCGCTGCGTAGCGGGCAGATCGTGGCCGGATATCTGATCGGCTGCGCGGTGGACATTTCCAATGGCATCTCGGTGGGTATCGCCCCGAGTGTCGGCGTCAGCGCTGGTATCGCGCCCTCGATCACCATCACTTCCGGGATGCCGCCCAGCGTCAGCGTCAGTGTGTCGCCCAACGTCGGTGTCAACGCGGGCATCACCGGTGCGCTTTCGGTAACGGTGGCCCCGGGCAATGTCACCGCGGTAGCGATCGGCACCGCACTCCTGGACCCGGACGCGGCGTTCCCCTACACCTTCGGGCACACCAATACCCCGCTGAATGTCAGCGGATGCCTCTCACCCGCCTCGGCCATGCCGTTCGTGACCGTCACCGCCGACGCCACCAACAGCACTGCCCAGACGACGGGCTACGGCACCGAATTCGCGTTCTGAGCGACCCGCGGATGCACCCGCGAAAACGAGAAAAAGGCTCGTGCTCTTTGCGAGCACGAGCCTTTCTCAGGTGAAGCAGTGGGCGAAGGGGGACTTGAACCCCCACGTCCCGAAGGACACTGGCACCTGAAGCCAGCGCGTCTGCCATTCCGCCACTCGCCCGAGCGACTGGGAGACAGTATCACGATGGTCGGCGAGACACGAAATCGCCTGCTGACGGCGCTTCGGCGCTGGCCAGCCAGCCACGGGAACCCCCTGGGCTTTCCAGGAGTTACAGGTGTGGACGATCGTGGATATCATGCAATGAACGTGGTCGATACGCGACACGCCATATCCGCGTGTCGTTGTTATGAATCAGCACAGACGCTCGCCGAAGGGAGGCCGAGATGGGCATCGTTTCTCGTTTCGAGCGTCGCCTGCAGGGCGCCGTCGGTGATGTGTTCGCCAGAGCCTTCGGGGGCAGTGTCGTACCCCAGGAGGTGGAGGCGGCGCTCAAGCAGGAAGCCGCCGACAACATCCAGGATCTGGGTGGCGGACATCTGTTGGCGCCCAACAGCTATGTGATCACCATCAACACCTCTGACCACCAACAACTCGAGGCCGACCACGACCTCACGACCCGCGCATTCGCCAAGCACCTACAGGACTACATCCGCGAACAAGGCTGGCAGACCTACGGCGAAGTACACGTGGCATTCGAGGCATCACCTACGCTGCACACCGGACAGTTCAGGGCGAGCGGTCGGGTCGATCCCGACATCGGCCGCAGAGCCACCCCGGCTCGCAGCCCCGAACCCCCGCCACAACGACCTGCACACCCGCAACCAGGAGCTGGCCCCATGACGCAGAACTCAGGCTACGACCCAAGCCGTGAGCCCGCGGAGTCCGATCCACGCAACCGCGGGTACGCACCGCCGCCAGCGGGGCGGCCCGGGCCGCCGAACGGTGCGTATCGCGACGACTACGCCCGCGGCGGCGCGCCCTACGGCGGTGGCTCCGATTATCAGGCGCCGGACTCGCAGCAGGGCTACGGCGACTACCAGAACGGTTACGACTACCAGCAGGGTGGCCAGGGCTACGGGCAGCAGGGCTACCAGGAGCCGGCCTACGGCCAGGCCTATGGCGACCGCGGCGGCTACGGCCAGCAGCAGGGTGGCTACGCCGACCAGGACTACGGCCAGCAGGGCTACCAGGAGCCGGGCTACGGGCAGCAGGGCTACGGCGAACAAGGCTACGGGCAGCAGGGCTACGGGCAGTCCGGCTACGGCGAACAGGGCTACGCCGACCAGGGCGGTTACGGTCAGCAGCAGGGCTACGGGCAGCAGGGCTACGCACAGTCCGGCTACGGCGAACAGGGCTACGCGGAACCGGGTTACGGCGAGCCGGGCTACGCCGCGCCCGAGGAGCCGGGCGGCTATGGCCAGGCCTACTCGCAACAGCCCGGCTACGGCGCACCGGGCGGCGGATACCAGGCCCCCGCGTATGGCGGTGGCGCACAAGCCGGTTCGGGCTACTCCGCGACCCTGCAACTCGACGACGGCAGCGGCCGCACCTATCAGCTCCGCGAGGGCAGCAACATCATCGGCCGGGGCCAGGACGCGCACTTCCGGCTGCCGGACACCGGGGTTTCGCGCCGCCACATCGAGGTTCGCTGGGACGGGCAGACCGCGATGCTCTCGGACCTGGGCTCGACCAACGGCACCCTCGTCAACGGCTCCCCCGTCCAGGATTGGCAGCTCGCCGACGGTGACGTGATCCGCGCCGGGCATTCCGAGATCCTGATCCGTATCGTCTGATCCCGTAAGCTCGCGGTGCAGGTCACGACATGGCGTACAGGGATTCTGCGGTCGTATCGTGATCGAACTCGACCCACGGCCCTATGATGCTGCCAACACACGCGCGTCACCGGGATCGGGGCTCGCGAAACCAGCAAGCCGGTGGGGGCGAACTCGCACCTACGGCACCGACGTACACGGTCGAACAGGAGGTGGAGCGCCGTGCAGGGACTGATCCTGCAATTGACCCGTGCGGGGTTCCTGCTTTTGTTGTGGTTATTCGTGTGGGCGGTATTGCGCACCCTGCGCAGCGACATCTACGCGGCATCCGGCATCCGGATCCAGCCCAGGGCCGCACGCGGTTCCGCGGTGCTGCCGTCTTTCAGCCGAGGCCAGAAGGGCGCCAAATTTCTTGTGGTGACTCAAGGTTCACTCGCCGGCACTCGCATATCGCTCGGCACCCAACCGGTGCTGATCGGACGTGCGGACGACTCAACGCTGGTACTCACCGATGACTATGCCTCGACTAGGCATGCGCGACTCTCGCCGCGCGGTGACGACTGGTACGTCGAAGACCTCGGCTCGACAAATGGCACCTATCTCGACCGCGCGAAAGTCACCACCGCGGTCCGAGTTCCACTCGGCACCCCCGTTCGTGTCGGCAAAACAGTGATCGAGCTGCGATCGTGACACTTGTTCTCCGCTACGCAGCGCGCAGCGACCGCGGTCTTGTCCGAGGCAACAACGAGGACTCCGTCTATGCGGGTGCACGCCTACTCGCACTAGCCGACGGGATGGGCGGCCACGCCGCTGGCGAGGTCGCATCGCAGTTGATGATCGCCGCGCTGGCCCATCTCGACGATGACGAGCCCGGCGACGATCTGCTCGGCAAGCTCAACGCGGCCACCCATGAGGGCAACGCCGCCATTGCCGATCACGTCGAGGAGGAGCCCGAACTCGACGGCATGGGCACCACGCTCACCGCCATCCTGTTCGCGGGCAAGAAGCTCGGCCTGGTGCACATCGGCGACTCCCGCGCCTATCTGCTGCGCGGCGGCGAGCTGGCCCAGATCACCCGCGACGACACCTTCGTCCAGTCGCTGGTCGACGAGGGCCGGATCACCCCCGAGCAGGCGCACACCCATCCGCAGCGTTCGCTGATCATGCGCGCACTCACCGGCAACGAGATCGAGCCGACGCTGATCATGCGCGAGGCCCGCGCGGGCGATCGCTATCTGCTGTGCTCCGATGGACTCTCCGATGTGGTCAGCGATGAGACCATCGCCAACACCATGCGCGAGGGCAGCACCGACGAATGTGCCGATCGTCTCATCGAACTCGCATTGCGCAGCGGCGGCCCGGACAACGTCACCGTGGTCGTCGCCGATGTCATCGATCTGGACTATGGGCAGAGCCATCCGATCGTGGCGGGTGCGGCCTCGGGTCAGGACGAGGACACCCCGCCGCCGAATACGGCGGCCGGGCGCGCCGCCGCGATGCGCCCGCCGCGGGCGGAGCCGCGCCGCGCCGCCGCCACGCCCGAGCCGCCTGCGCAGAGCAAATCCCATAAGCTGCGGTGGATCCTGCTCGCGGTCGCCCTGGTGGTGGCCGCGGCTGTCGGATTGCTGGTCGGCTACAAGATGATTCGCAGCAACTACTACGTCGGTGCGGATAACGGCCAGGTCGTCATCCTGCGTGGGCTCCCGGGTTCGGTGCTCGGATATTCGATCCACGAGGTCGAATCGCTCGGCTGTGTCGACGCCGGCGGCACCCTCGCGCTGAAGCAGCCCGATGAGAGTCTGCCGCCGAAGTGCAAGGCGCTCAAGGTGTCCGATCTCAAGCAGACCGGGCGCGATCAGGTCGACAAGGGACTGCCGCCGGGCTCGCTGGACGATGCCCGCAAGCAGATGCAGACCCTGGCACAGAAGGAACTGCTGCCCGCCTGCCCGCCCAAGGAAGCGGTGCCGCAGCCCGGCGTCGTGCCGCCGCCTGCCGAACCGCCCGTGTCGCCCGGTGCGCCCGCGCCGACCTCGGTGGCACCGACCAGCGAGAATCGGCAGCCGCCCGCACCCGAGCAGCCGATCGAGACCAAGAGCCCCGACGCCAAGACCCCGACGGCGACGGCGTCGCCGAACCCCCAGACGGCGGGGGAGCCTTGCCGGGTGACGGACTGATGTCCGCTCCGGCACCGCCGTCCGCTGGGGCCTTTCCCAGTCCCCCTGGCGGATTCGCGCCCGCGCCGCCGCCGTCGACCAGACGCAACGCCGAACTCTTATTGCTCGCCGGTGCGGCGGTGATCGTCACCGTCTCGCTGTTCCTGGTGGAAGCGAGCCAGGAACAATCGGTCACCTCGGATATCGCCAAATACGGTCTCGCCTACCTCGCCCTTTTCGCCCTGGCACATCTGGCGGTGCGGCGCTTCGCCCCGTTCGCCGATCCACTTCTACTTCCGATCGCCGCGCTACTCAACGGACTCGGCTTGGTGCTGATCCATCGGCTCGATCTCGCCGATGCGCAGACGGCCGTGTACAACTCGTGGCCGATCCCCTCCCCCGATGCCAATCAACAGATCCTGTGGACCGGCCTCGGGATGATCATCTTCATCGGGATCCTGGTCGTGCTGCGCGATTACCGCACGTTGGCGCGCTACAGCTACACCCTGGGTCTCGTAGGCCTTGTCGCGCTGGCGATTCCGGCATTGCTGCCCGGCGCGTATTCGGAGACCAATGGCTCCAAGATCTGGATCCGGCTGCCCGGATTGAGCGTGCAGCCGGGTGAATTCGCGAAGATCCTGCTGATCATCTTCTTCGCCTCGGTGCTGGTCGCCAAGCGCGATCTGTTCACCGCGGCCGGGCGGCATTTCCTCGGCATGGAGTTCCCGCGCGCCCGCGACCTCGGACCGATCCTGGTGGTCTGGATCGTCTGCATCGGGGTGCTGGTCTTCGAAAAGGACCTCGGCACTTCGCTGTTGATCTTCAGCACCGTGCTGGTGATGCTCTACATCGCGACCGAACGGGTCGGCTGGCTCGTGATCGGCGGCGCGCTGCTGACCATCGGATTCTTCTTCGCCTACCAGGCCTTCAGCCATGTGCGGGTGCGCACGCAGACCTGGCTGCACCCGTTCGCCGACTACAACAACACCGGCTACCAGATCTCGCAGTCGCTGTTCGGACTGGCCACCGGCGGACTGGCGGGCACCGGCCTCGGCAGCGGACGGCCCTCGCAGGTGCCCTTCGCCAAGACCGACTTCATCATCACCACCATCGGCGAGGAACTGGGCCTGTTCGGACTCGCCGCGGTGCTGCTGCTGTTCCTGGTGTTCGTGGTGCGCGGACTGCGGACCGCGCTGGCCGTGCGCGACAGCTTCGGCAAGCTGCTGGCCGCGGGACTGGCCTTCACCATCGCGATCCAGCTGTTCGTGGTGGTCGGCGGTGTCACCAAACTGATTCCGCTGACCGGCCTCACCACACCGTTCATGTCCTACGGTGGTTCCTCGCTGCTGGCCAACTACGCGCTGCTGGCCCTGCTGATCAAGGTGTCCGACGCGGCTCGCGCCCCCGCGCCGGTGCGCAAGAAGGATCCGGTGGCCCCGATCGCGGAGGCGGCTACCGAGCTCCTGCGCAAACCGGAAGCGAGGCCGCAGGAATGAACACCCCGCTCCGACGGGTCGCGGTCGCGGTGATGCTCATGATCGTCGCGCTACTGGTCAACGCCACCTACGTGCAGGTGATCAAGGCCGACGACTACCGCACCGATCCACGCAACTCGCGGGTGCTGCTCGACGAATACGCCCGCCAGCGCGGGCAGATCTCCGCGGGCGGCACGGTACTTGCCAGTTCGGTCGCCACCGATGACCGCTACAAGTACCTGCGCACCTACCCCACCGATCCGCAGGCGTACGCACCGGCCACCGGCTTCTACTCGATGCAGTACGGCAGCACGGGTCTGGAGCGCGCCGAGGATACGGTGCTCAACGGCTCGGACAATGCGCTGTTCGGACGGCGCCTGATCGATATGATCTCGGGTCGTGATCCGCGCGGCGGCAATGTGCTCACCACGCTGGATCCGATGATGCAGCAGGTCGCCTACGACCAGTTGACCGCCAAGGGCTTCACCGGTTCCGTGGTGGCGATCGAGCCGAGTACGGGCAAGATTCTCACCATGGTGTCCACCCCCAGCTACGACCCGAACCTGTTGTCCGGGCACGATGGCGCCCAGGGCACCAAATCTTGGGAAGAGCTGAGTGCGGACCAGCGCCAACCCATGTTGAATCGTGCTGTGTCGCAGACCTATCCGCCGGGCTCCACCTTCAAGGTAATCGTCACCGCCGCCGCGTTGGCCAACGGCACCGCAACCCCGGACGACCAGTTCACCGCCGCGCCGAACATCACGCTTCCGGGCACCACCACCACGCTCGAGAACTACAACGGCAGCACCTGCGGCAACGGTCCCACCGCAACGCTCACCGAGGCGTTCCGCCGATCCTGCAATACCGCCTTCGTCGAACTCGGCCTCAAGGTCGGCTCCTCGAATCTCAAGGACGAGGCCGCCGCGTTCGGCATCGGCCCGCACCGCGGCATCCCGATTCCGGTCGCCGAGAGCACCGTCGGCACGATTCCGGACAACGCCGCGCTGGCCCAGAGCAGCATCGGCCAGCGCGATGTCGCGCTCACCCCACTGGACAACGCCGTCATCGCCGCGACCATCGCGAACGGCGGCGTGCGCATGGAGCCGTACCTGGTCGATCAATTGCAGGGACCCGATCTGAGCGAGCTCTCGAAGAACAAACCCGTCTCAGTCGGACAAGCCGTCAGCGCCCAGGTAGCGTCAACGCTGACCAACCTGATGATCGCGTCGGAGGACAACACCGTCGGACACGGCCAGACCCGGTATCAAATCGCCTCTAAGACCGGAACCGCCGAACACGGAAGCAATCCGCGCAATACGCCACCGCATGCCTGGTACATCGCCTTCGCGCCCGCCCAGAACCCCAAGATCGCCATCGCGGTGATCGTGGAGAACGGCGGCGATCGGGCGCTGGCCGCTACCGGTGGCTCGGTGGCCGCGCCAATTGCCCGCGCGGTGCTGGACGCCGGTTTGCGAGGGCGCTGAGAGATTATGAACGTGCGAGTGGATGTACGGGGGCCGGGATGCTGAACAACGGCGCAATGATCGCCGACCGATATCGTCTGCAACGCCTGATCGCCACGGGCGGTATGGGGCAGGTCTGGGAGGCGCTCGACACCCGGCTGGACCGCCGGGTCGCGGTGAAGGTGCTCAAGTCCGAGTTCTCGGCCGACCCTACCTTCCGGCACCGGTTCCGCAGTGAGGCCAAGACCACGGCCCAGCTGAATCATCCCGGTATCGCCGGGATCTACGACTACGGCGAGACCCTGGACCCGAGCGGCGGAGAGACCGCCTACCTGGTCATGGAATTGGTGCAGGGCGAACCGCTCAATACCGTGCTGAACCGGCTCGGGCGACTCTCGGTGGCCCAGGGTCTGGACATGCTGGAGCAGACCGGCCGCGCACTGGAGGTCGCACACGCCGCGGGTGTGGTGCACCGTGACGTGAAACCGGGCAATATCCTGGTCACCCCGACCGGTCAGGTGAAGATCACCGATTTCGGCATCGCCAAGGCGGTCGACGCCTCCCCGGTGACCAAGACCGGCATGGTGATGGGCACCGCCCAATACATCGCGCCCGAGCAAGCGGTCGGCGAGGACGCGACCGCGGCCAGCGATGTGTACGCCCTCGGTGTAGTCGGCTACGAGGCGCTGGCCGGGCAGCGGCCGTTCAGCGGAGACGGCGCGATCACCGTCGCGATGAAACATGTGCGCGAGGCCCCGCCGCCGATGCCGTCCGATCTGCCGCCCAATGTGCGCGAGCTCATCGAGATCACCATGGGCAAGGATCCGGCCCTGCGCTATGCCCGCGGCGGCGAGTTCGCCGACGCCGTCGCCGCCGTTCGCGCCGGACGCCGCCCACCACCGCCGGTCGGCGCCGCCGGACCGATGGCGACCGGCGCGACCCGGGTGCTGCCGCCCGGTCCGACGGTGATCCTGCCGTCGCACGACTACGAGGGCGCGACGGTCCGATACAACACCCCGGCCGCCCCGATGGGGGTAGCGGGCGCGACGGGGCAAACGCCCATCGGCGCACCCAAGACGGTGATGGGTTCCGGTGCCACCCGCGCCAACCCGGCGCCCGGTCCGGAAACGTCGAGGTTCACGACCGGCCAGAAGGTCGGCGCGGCCGTCGCCGTCGGCTCGGTACTGCTCGTCGGTCTCGTGCTGTGGCTGCTCTTCGGCGGCGATACCAACCCGGATACCGTGCACCCGCCCACCACCTCGAAGGTCGTGGTGCCGCCGGTCACCACGCCACCGCCGACGACCACCGAGCCGCCGACGACCATCGTCTCCACGACCAGACCGGCCCCGCCGCCGCCACCGCCGACCACCACCGAAGCGCCGACGACGACGCCACCGCCGACGACGCCACCGAGCACCACGGTGCCGAGTACAACGAAACCATCGAAAACAACGAATCCGTCCACCACCACAAGAGGCTCGTGGTTCCCTACGCTCGACTTACCATTTCCGGATAGTCCCGGTGCCCGAGGACCCTCGGCCACTTCAGGCGCTGCTACTCCGCAAGGACAACCATGACGACCCCGAAGAATCTCTCCTCCCGCTACGAGCTGGGTGAGATCATCGGGTTCGGCGGCATGTCCGAAGTCCACAAGGCGCGCGATCTACGGCTCAGCCGGGACGTCGCGATCAAGGTTCTGCGTGCCGACCTGGCCCGCGATCCAACGTTCTACCTGCGCTTCAAGCGTGAGGCACAGAACGCCGCCGCACTGAACCATCCGGCCATCGTCGCGGTCTACGACACCGGTGAGGCGGAGGTGGACGGCGGCCCGCTGCCGTACATCGTGATGGAGTACGTCGACGGTGACACGCTGCGCGATATCGTGCGCGGCAAGGGGCCGATACCGCCGCGCCGGGCCATGGAGATCGTCGCCGATGTCTGCGCCGCACTGGATTTCAGCCATAAGGCCGGGATCGTGCACCGCG
Organism: Nocardia nepalensis; assembly: GCF_048910785.1. Classification (NCBI taxonomy): domain Bacteria; kingdom Bacillati; phylum Actinomycetota; class Actinomycetes; order Mycobacteriales; family Nocardiaceae; genus Nocardia; species Nocardia nepalensis. Next base: position 440,867 of record NZ_JBKBET010000003.1, read on the forward strand.
ATATGAAGCCGGCCAACATCATGATCAACCGGGCCGGTGCCGTGAAGGTGATGGACTTCGGCATCGCGCGGGCGATCGCCGACAGCTCCAATCCGATGACCCAGACCGCGGCCGTGATCGGTACCGCGCAATATCTTTCGCCCGAGCAGGCGCGCGGTGAGACCGTCGACGCGCGCTCGGACGTCTACTCCGTCGGCTGTGTGCTGTTCGAAATCCTCACCGGCGAGCCGCCCTTCACCGGCGACTCGCCGATCGCCGTTGCCTACCAGCACGTCCGGGAAGATCCGCGGCTGCCCTCGCACGTCCACAACGGGGTGCCGCGCGAGCTGGACTCCGTCGTGCTCAAGGCGATGAGCAAGAATCCGGCCAACCGGTACCAGTCCGCCGCCGAGATGCGCGCCGATCTGATCCGGGTGCTCGGCGGGCAGAGGCCCAGTGCGCCGATGGTGATGACCGACGAGGACCGCACCACCATCCTCGGCTCGAACGAACCGCCGCCGCGCAGCTTCCGCACCGTCGAACGCAATGACGACACCGCCGAGCAGGAACCCGCCGAACCGGCGAATCCGCGCCGCAACCTCTACATCGCGCTCGGCGCCGCGGCCGCGGTAATTGTCGCGTTCGCCTTGTTCTGGGTGCTGATCGGACCGGGCGCGCGCCCGGAACAGGTCGCCGTGCCCGACCTTTCCAACAATTCGGCGCAGCAGGCCCAGGATCGGCTGCAAAAGCTCGGCTTCACGGTGGCCATCCAGCAGAAGCCGAATAACACGGTCGCCACCGGCAATGTCATCTCCACCCAGCCGCTCGGCGGTTCCCGGGTCGACAAGGGCAGCACCATCACCGTGCAGGTCTCCACCGGACCGGCACAGGTCCAGGTCCCACGGCTGGCCGGTATGACCCAGGAGCAGGCCGAGCAGCAGCTGAACGCCAGCGGCCTGCGGATGGATCCGACCGTGCAACGCAAACCGTCCAGTGCGCAGGAAGCCGACAAGGTGATCGGCACCGAACCTTCGGCGGGCTCCAGGGTCGATGTCGACCGGGCCGTCGTCGTGATCCTCGGCTCCGGTCCGGAGCAGATCCGGGTGCCGAATGTCGTCGGCCAGGACATCAGCGTCGCGCAGCCGAATCTGGTGGACAGCGCCGGATTCAAGATCACCATCCAGGAGGTGCCCTCCTCGAAGCCCAAGGGCGAGGTGCTCTCGACCAGCCCCGCGGGCGGCACCACCGCCGATAAGGGATCGACGGTCACCGTGCAGATCTCCAGCGGCGACATCACGATGCCGAGCCTGGTCGGCCTGACCCCGGCGCAGGCGCTGGACAAGCTGCGCCAGGCAGGCTGGACCGGCACCTCGGCCCAGATCAACCAGTCGACGCAGGGCACCTTCGATACGACCAGCGTCGGCCGGATCGTCAGCCAGCAGCCTGCGGCCGGATCGTCGATCGCGAAGAACGGAACGGTCTCGATCACCACGTACGTCCTCGGGCCGCCGTGATCGCGGCACCCAGGTCAGGGGCCTAAATACGCGGAGAGGCGGACCGCACGGTCTGATCGGCGCGAGAATGGGACTGTTCCATCCCAACCCCTCGTGGAAGAGGAGGCAGTCCCATGACTACTGCCAGGGACATCATGAAGCCCGGTGCCCAGTGGATTTCCAAGGACGAGACCGTTGGCAAGGCCGCGCGGCTGATGGCCGAACTCGGCGTCGGCGCGCTGGTCATCGCCGATGAGAACGAACGGATGTGCGGGATCATCACCGACCGCGACATCGTGATCAAATGCATCGCCCAGGGTCGGCCCCCGGCCAACACCCGCGCCGAGGAGCTCTGCGAGGCGACGCCGCGATGGGTCGACGCCAATGCGGATGTCGACGAAGTCCTCGACGAGATGGAGAGTCACCGGATCAAGCGAATGCCGGTGATTGATCACAAGCGGCTGGTCGGGATGATCACCGAGGCCGACCTCGCGCGGCACCTCGACGAGAACCAGCTCGGCGAGTTCGTCACCGCGGTCTACGGCAGGCCCTGACAGGCTGATCGTTTCGAGCGACCTGCAAGCAGTCGCTACGGCCCGTTTCGAGCGACCTGCAAGCAGTCGCTACGGCCCGTTTCGAGCGACCTGCAAGCAGTCGCTACGGCTGAGACAGATCCAGGTGGCGATTCATCGACATCGCCTCCTCGGCCAGTTCCGCCAGTTCGACCACTTCGACGCCGTGCTGCCGCAGCTTCTCCACCCCGACGCAATTGGTCACGAAGGTCGTCGGTTCCCGCCAAGCGATGACCACGCGCGGGATCCCGGCCCGCAGGATCCGGTCGGTGCACGGCAGCCGCGTCGCGGTGGCGCGCTGTGAACATGGTTCCAGCGTGGAGTAGATCGTCGCTGCGGCCAGGCGAGAATCGTCCGCGTCGAGTTTGTCGAGCGCGGACTCCTCGGCGTGGACCTTCTCGTCGGTCTCCCGCGAATAGCCCGTCGAGATCTCGATGCCGTCGGCCACGATGACCGCGCCGACCGAGAACGCGGTCGGACTGGTCGGGCACAGCCGCGCCAGCTCGATGGCCCGGCGCATGAATTGGATATCGGTCCGGTCAGCCGACATCGAAGGACCTCCGCGATCGGGAAAACTCAGCGGTCATTTGCCACACCGCCGGACTCTCGCGGCAGGTAGCGCAGTAGCGCGACATCACCGATCCGACTGACCTCGGCCAGGTGCATTCTGCGGGCCGGGTAAGCGGCCGGGCCGAGGAAGCGGGGCGCGGCCGCGTGCCCGACGACGATCGGCGCGACCGCTATCTGCAATTCGTCGGCCAGGTCCGCCGAGAGGAATTCCGTGTGGACGCGCGTGCCGCCCTCGACCATCAGCCGGGCGATGCCACGGCGACCGAGATCGTCGAGGATCGCACCGAGGTCGATATCGGTACCGAGCGAGACCACCTCGGCGAGACCCGCCAGCCGATCGCCGAGCTTCGCCGCACCGGCGGCGGTGGTGTAGACGAGCTTGTCGCCGCCGTGATGCCAGAACCGCAGTTCGGGATCCAGGTCACCGCGCGCGCTGACGGCGACCTTCAGCGGGTGCTCCGGCTTACCCGCCGCGATGCGCGCGGCCCGCCGGTCCGCACTGTTGACCAGCAATCGGGGATTATCGCGACGCAGCGTCTGCGCGCCGATCAAGATCGCGTCGGAATCCGCGCGCACCTGATCCACCCGATCGAAGTCCGCCGCATTCGACAGCTTCAGCCGCTCCGGACCGGCATCGTCGATATATCCGTCGACGCTGACCGCGACGGACAGCAGGACATAGGGACGGATCCCGCGCGTCACTGGGTCACCAGTGCCGCGACCTCCGCCTCCAGCATCTCCACCAGCGCCTCGGACGGACGTTCGCCGCACACCTCGAGCCAGTTCGCCAGCATCCGATGCCCGCCCTGGGTGAGCACCGATTCGGGATGGAACTGCACGCCGTGGATCGGCAGCGTGCGGTGCCGCATGGCCATCACGATGCCGGTGTCGGTGCGGCCGAGCACCTCCATATCCGCGGGCAGGGTGTCCTCGAGGACGGTGAGCGAGTGGTATCGGGTCGCGGTGAACGGGTCGGGCAGACCGGCCAGCACGCCCGCGCCCAGGTGGAATACCGAACTGGTCTTGCCGTGCAGCAGTTCCGGTGCCCGAGTGACGGTGCCGCCGAATGCCTCGCCGATGGCCTGATGTCCGAGACACACCCCCAGCAGCGGAATGCCGTGCCGGGCGCAGGCGTGCACCAGGTCGATGCTCGCGCCCGCCCGATCCGGGGTGCCGGGGCCGGGGCTGATCAGGATGCCGTCGTATTCGACGACCACGGCATCCAGGTCGGCCAGCTTCGGGTCGTCATTGCGCCAGACCACGGCCTCGGCACCCAACTGGCCGAGGTACTGCACCAGGTTGAACACGAAGCTGTCGTAGTTGTCGACGACCAGTACACGCATGCTGTCGAGATTACGTGGCGACCCGGCGGACCGTCGCATGCATTACCAGTTGGGATAGCCTAGAGGCAGACCGGAGGGGACCTGAGCCCTCGCCCGGGCCCATTCCGCATACGCCGGATCGGGTACCGCGGCAAGCGAGCCGGGCACCATAATTCAACCGAATCGCACCCGCCGGTACCCGACCTGAACGCCGAACACGAGGACGACATGCCCAAGTCGAAGGTCCGTAAGAAGACCGACTACACGATCAATCCCGCCAGCCGCACGCCGGTGAAGGTGAAGGTAGGGCCGTCTCCGGTCTGGTACGTCGTGATCATGCTCGGCTTCATGCTGGCCGGGCTGCTCTGGCTGCTCGTCTACTACCTGGCCAATGACCGCATCACCTGGATGGCGGATCTGGGCGCGTGGAACTTCCTCATCGGCTTCGGGCTGATGGTCATCGGCCTGATCATGACGATGCGGTGGCGCTGACCGTCGATTAGCCGGCTGTTTCCAGCGACCTGCAGAACTCGCCAGCGGCTGGGATTACAGACGTGTCATTCATGCACACCTGTGGATAACCATGTGGACAACTCGAGGAACGATTGGGGAAAGTGAGCGTGGATCCCGAATCCGATTCGCCTGATCCGCTGCCTCCAGAGCCACGCACCACTTGGACCACGCCGATGGCCGGACTCGTCGCGGTCACCATCGGCGGTGTGGTGCTGACCGGTGCCGCCGTCCTCGCCAAGGATGGGCCGAGCCGCCTGCTCATCGGGTTGGCCGCGGTCGGCCTGTTGGCCTTGGCCGGACTCGGATTCCGGCAGCGCCCACGACTGAGCATCACCCCGGGCCCCGAGCCACGTCTCGTGGTTCGCACCCTGACCGGCCCGACCGAATATCGACGCGATCAGATTCTGCGCGCGCGGGTGGTCGGCTACCGCCGCCTCGGCCGCAAGAATCCCATGCTCGAAATCGACGTCGAGCAGCACGGCGACGAACGCCTGCTGATCTTCGGCCGCTGGGATCTCGGCACCAGTCCGGACGAAGTCTTCGAAACCCTTGTCGCACATGGCCTGGCGCAGTAGCGGTGCGCCGAATCCGTGCGGCGGCAACGTTTCACGTGAAGCATCTACCGCAGTGATACCGCCCCGGCAACGATGACGGCCAGCGCCGCGACGGCGACCACGGCGACCGCGGCCCAGCCGATCAGCCGGGCATTCTCTTGGGATTTCGCGCGCAACCACTCGGGCAGGAACAGAATGCCGAGCGCGGCGAGGGTGCCGGCGGCCAGTCCGCCGAGGTGTCCGGCCAAGGAGATGCCGGGCAGCGAGAAACTGATGAAGACGTTGATGCCGATGAGGATCAACATCTGATTCGGGTTCTGCCGGACCCGGATCAGCAGCACCGTGATGGCGCCGAACAGGCCGTACACCGCGCACGACGCACCCGCGGTGAGACTGTCCTCGGCGAAAACCATGACCGCGGCCGAACCGCCGAACAGCGACACCAGATAGACCACCAGATAGCGCACCCGTCCGAGCACCGGCTCGATGCTCCGGCCGACCACGTACAACGCGAACATATTGAGCAGCAGGTGAATCGGACCGTAGTGCAGGAAGCCGGATCCGATCAGCCGCACATACTGGCCGTGCGCCACCGCGGGCGGGTACAGCACCCAGTCGACGTACAGCGCGGAATGGGAGGTGTTTTCGACCAGGCTGCGCGATTGGCCCGCGGTGACCGCGAAAACAATGGTGTTCAGCGCGATCAGCACATAGGTGACATACGGAATCGGCATCCGCGCGGCCTGTGCACCGGCCACCGTGCGCACCGGCCGGACCTCACGCTGACCCTGGCGGACACAGTCGACACAATGCTGGCCGACCGCGGCCGGACGCAGGCATTCCGGACAAGCGGGCCGCCCGCACCTCGTGCAGGCCAGACCCGTCGGTCTATTGGGGTGGCGGACGCATGTCGGTGCGGGCGGTTGAGCGTTCATCGGATTATTCGATGGTGATCGTGGAGATGGTGACGGCTTCCTTGGGTCGGTCGTTGCGATCGGTCGCCGTGGTCGCGATGGCATCGACGACCTTGCGCGAATCGGGGTCGACAACCTCCCCGAAGATGGTGTGCTTGCGGTTCAGATGCGGCTGCGGGCCGACGGTGATGAAGAACTGCGAACCATTGGTTCCCGGTCCCGCATTCGCCATCGCCAGCAGGTAGCCACGGTCGAAGCGCAGCTCCGGATGGAATTCGTCGCCGAATTCATAGCCGGGTCCACCGCGTCCGGTGCCGGTCGGGTCACCGCCTTGAATCATGAACCCGTCGATCACCCGGTGGAAGACCGCGCCGTCGTAGAACGGGCCGGAGGTTCCGCCGCTCGCGTTCTCGGTCGTGTACGGCGCCGATCCGTCGGCGAGGCCGACGAAGTTCCGCACCGTCTTCGGTGCGTGGTTACCGAAGAGCGAAATCTTGATATCGCCGTGGTTGGTGTGCAGCGTCGCCACAGCGGTCTGATTCGGTGAGGTCACCCCGTCATGCTAGTCAGCGAGACATCCATCTTCGCCACACCGGTCCCTAGGCGCGCGGGGATCATGTCGGGACAACTGATGTCGCGGGCATTGGCCTACTGCGCGATGCGCGGGTATGTGCCACAGTTGTCGAATGACCTTGGGGCGCCTGCTTGGATCCACACGTTCTCGTAACCGACTAATCGCGGCGGTCGTTGTCGCGCTGGCCGGTGGTGTGGCCTGGCTGGTCCGCAGTAAGCGTCCGCAACCGCCGGAGCCCGCACCCGCGCCGCCGCGCATCGGATACTCCCGCAACGGTTCCGCGCCGACCCCCTTGGCGGGCGCTGGCGCGGATAACGGTCGCTGACGAACGATCGCCGCTGACCAGGGCGCGGGCCCGGTCAGCGGCTGACGGTGCGCTTGTACTGACGCAGCGCCAGCGGGATGAATGCCAGCAGAATGATCACCACCCACGCCAGCGTGGTCACCACCGGATGCTGCATCGACCACGCCTCCGATTTCGGCGCGATCGGGCTGGTATTGCCGAACAGATCGCGAGTCGCCTTGGTGACCGCGGAGACCGGATTCCATTCGGCGAATATCCGCAGCCCCGTTGGCAGATTCTCGAGCGGCACGAAGGTGTTGGCCAGGAAGGTCAGCGGGAAGATCACCATGAAGCTGGCATTGTTGAACACCTCGGGTGCGCGGACCAGCAGGCCGACCACGGCCATGATCCAAGAGATCGCATAGGCGAACAGCAGCAACAGCACATAGGCGAGCACCGCGTCGAGGAACGATCCGCGGATCCGCCAGCCGACGACATAGCCGGTCAGCGACATCACCACCAGGCTGACCACATTGATCACCACATCGCTGATGGTGCGCCCGACCAGTACCGCCGACGGCGCCATCGGCAGCGAACGGAATCGGTCGATGATGCCCTTCTGCATATCCTCGGCCAGGCCCAATCCGGTGAACGTCGCGCCGAACACCACCGACTGCGCGAAGATGCCCGCGATCAGGAACTCCCGGTAGCCGCCCGACATGCCGGGCACCTGGATCGCCGAGCCGAAGATGTAGGCGAACAGCAGCACGAACATGATCGGCGACAGCGTCGAGAAGATCAGCACATCGGGCACACGCTTGATCTTGATGACATTCCGCTTCGCGATCGTCAAGCTGTCGCTGAAGACGATCGATAGGCGCTCACCGAGTGGCATGGCGGTTCTGGCGTCCAGGGTCGCCGCGGTCATCGCTTGCGTCCTTCCGTTGCTTCGAGCCGATCCGCGACGTTGCCACCGTTGCCGTTGATCAGCTCCTCTGCCTCATGGCCGGTGAGGATGAGGAAGACGTCGTCCAGCGACGGACGGCGCAGGCCGACATCGTGGATCTGCACGTTGTGCGTGCTCAGCCTGCCGACGGCGTCGACGAGCGCCTGTGAGCCGTTGCTGACCGGAACGGTGATCCGGCGCAGCCCGGGCTCCAGGTGGATCTCCCCGTCCGCCAGCCCCTTCAGTGCCTCCTGGGCGGTTGCCAGATTGTCGGCGTGGTCGACGGTGAGCTCGATGCGGTCGCCGCCGACCAGGGTCTTGAGCTCGTCCGACGTGCCGCGGGCGATCACCTTGCCGTGGTCGATCACCGCGATGGAATCGGCGAGCCGGTCGGCCTCCTCCATGTACTGCGTGGTGAGCAGCAGGGTGGTGCCGCCCGCGACGAGTTCCTCGATGACATCCCACAGGTCGAGGCGCGCACGCGGATCGAGTCCGGTGGTCGGCTCGTCGAGGAAGAGCACCGGTGGATTCGCCACCAGCGCACCGGCCAGGTCCAGGCGACGGCGCATACCTCCGGAATAGCCTTTGACCGGTCGGTCGGCGGCATCGCTGAGCCGGAATCGCTCCAGCAATTCCCGCGCGCGCTCCTTACTGCGCTGCACGCCCATGTGATAGAGCCGACCCACCATTTCCAGGTTTTCGAATCCGGTGAGATATTCGTCGACGGCGGCGTATTGCCCCGACGCACCGATGCGCGATCGCAGGGCCTGTGGATTGCGGAGCACATCGATGCCCGCGACCGTCGCGTGGCCCGCGTCCGGAATCAGCAGGGTGGTGAGCACTCGAACGGTGGTGGTCTTGCCCGCACCATTGGGTCCGAGCAGTGCCGTGACAGTACCCTCGGGCACCGACAGGTCGAGTCCGTCGAGGGCGACCAACCGGCCGTATCGTTTGACCAGACCCTCGGCGACTAAAGCGTCGGGCATGATTCTCCTGACATTCGAGACGAGGCGTTACCCGAGTCAGTATTGCCCTGGGCACCGACAATTTCCTGTGATTTACCGCCTGCCTGGGCTTTGTCCACGGCTGACGTCGACAGCCGGACATAGAACGGTCGCATCCCGTTCCGGGCGGTGCTCGGGGGTGCCGGCTCGGGATGCGACCGGTTCGATCATCGCGCCCGGGTACCCGTCCGATCACGCGTAGCGCACTACCCGATTCGGGCCCGGCCGGTACTCGGTGTCCGCGCACACGACATGCCAGCGCCGAAACGACACGCGACAAATCCGGCCAAATCCGCAGCCGGGGAGACGAAACGAGTAGCGATCCGGGACACACAGCAACCGGTCGGCATGGTTTTCGCATTCCACAGAGGTCGGCTGTGCGATTACAGTCTCGCCGTAAAACCCTGCGCGACAACATTTTTGACAACAGTCACGAAATCGCCGTGTGGACCGGCGACCGACCGGTCCGGCCACCTGGGCCGCTGCTATGCCGCCAGCAGGTAAGCCGACCCAAAAAATCTTGGAAAGTGGCGATCGCCACGCACACACAATCCCGGATCATCGCGTAGGATCATTCACGTCGGCCCCTCCCCCCCGGGCCGACCTTACGCGGGCCTCGGCTAACTCCCCCCCTTCGCCGAGGCCCGCTCCCCATTTCTGGGGCAGGTCGAAATCCGGCTCAGCTATCCGTCGGCACCGCTGGAAAATCCTCGATGCCCAGCGATTGCCAGGCCGCCGTCAACCGTTGCGCCCGTACCTTTCCCGCCGTCGCAAGCAGTCGACGATCCCGATCCCACCGCTCACGGGTGACCGGATCGGCCTGGGCCCAGAGCGGCTCCAGCTCCGCCAGCACCCACTCGAAGAATTCGTACGCCCCGCCCAATGCGATATGCCCGCCGGGCGCGGTCGGCCGATCCATATCCAGGCCACGTACGAAGGCCACCGCCGCGAGCAACCGCTGCAGCACCGCCCGCGGCCAGCCGGACTCTCGCCCGACCCGCACCAGCCAGCCGAGCGTGGCCGCGAGTACGTGTACGTCCTCGATGGTGCGAAACGGTTTGAGGTAGTCCGAATACCCGTCCCCGGGCAGCACCTCGGCCACCGCACCCGCGAAGGTCACCGTGGCGTGCGGGATTTCGGGTGCGAAAGGTATCGGGGGCAGATTCGTCACGTGCACGCCGGGCTGTCCCGCGTCGACGAGCACCGCACGCAACCGGTTGCGCCCATCCGCCGCCGCGCCCGCGCTGGCGATCACCAACAATCGCCGCGCCAGGATCCCCAAAGTCGTGAAGGTCTTCGTGCCGTCCACCTGCCAGCCGTCGTCGGTCTCGGTCAGCCTGGTCTGGATCGCGGACGGATGCGCGCCGCCCGCCTCGGTGGCCGAGACCGCGACCAACTCATCGGCCGCGAGGTCGGGCAGCAAGGCGCGCAGCGCCTGCTGATATCCGGACAGGAATGCGAAACCCAGTCGGTCCGCACCGAATCCACCGGCGATGGCGATATCCACCGTCGTATCGAATCGCTCGGCGGCCACCCGATGCCGGGTCCACGCATCGGTGATGGTCTCGAGGGGTGTCGGATCGAGCACCTCGGTCAGCAGATAGTCGAACACAGAGTCCACCCGTGCACGCTAACCGAGAATCGGATGCCTGCTCACGCGTCGAAACCTCAGCGGCCGTTCCGCGATCATCCGGCAATCCTCAGCCAACCCCTCGGCGATGCGTCAGCGGAATCTCAGAAACACCGGGTATCACTGAGTCGTCGTCCGCCAAGAGGAGCCCGACCAGTGACGAAACCGGATCTAGCGCGCAGAAAGCGGCTGTACAACGCCGAGGCGCGGCTATCGTGGGTACTCGCTGCGCTGGCCGGTCTCATCGGTGCCGCGGCCTTCACGCATACCGCTGGCTACTTCGTCACCTTCATGACCGGCAATACCGAGCGATCCGTCCTCGGCTATTTCCACGACGAACCGGATCTGGCCGTCGCCGCCGCCTTTCTGATGGTGTCGTTCCTCACCGGGGTGGTGGTCGCCTCGTGGTGTCGCAGGCGCTATTGGTCCGGGCATCCGCACGGCCCGACCCTGCTCACCACACTCAGCCTGGCCGCGGCATCGATACTGGACGCCATCATCTACTGGCTGACGAACGCCACGAATATCGACCTGATCCCGATCCTGCTGGTTGCCTTCGGCGTCGGCGCCCTCAACACCTCTTTCGTCAAGGACGGCGAGGTCTCGGTGCCCCTCAGCTACGTCACCGGAACGCTCGTCAAAATGGGCCAGGGCATCGAACGCCACATCAGCGGCGGCGATTACGCCGACTGGCTCGGTTACTTCCTGCTCTACACCGCCTTCTGCTCCGGTGCCCTGCTCGGCGGCCTGCTGAGCCTTCTGGTGGCCGGCTGGGCCATGCTCATCACCGCCACCGTGGTGTGCCTCATCACCACCGGCTACACCTACCTGCACCAGGACCGGCACGGCCCGCCAGCGACCAGCTGACCGCTGTGCGCGCCGTCGAGTCGGCGGATACGGTTGTCCGGTGGGGAGTTTCGATGAGCTGACGCCGGAACACTTTGCGACACTTGTGCTGCGGCATCTGGCCGACCTCGGCAAAGAGGTCGCCGGGTACGACGCCGAGGCGTTCCGTATCGAGCTCGCCGACAGATCCGAGATCGGACTCGGCAATGTGTATCACGACGCTATTCGCCTTTCCGGTCCGCGACGCGCGGCCCGGATCAAGCGGTTTCTGGCGATGTTGGGCGGCGACGAACTCGGATACCTGCCCACCTGGGCGCAAGCTCGTCCGCTACTGCGCCCGATTCTGCGTTCGGCCACCTACAAACAAGCGGGGCTCGACGATCTGCTGCACCGCAAGCCGTTGGTCACCCACGAAGCCGCGCGGTGGGTCAGTCGCCCGGCATTCCCGTTCGTCGACGAGTTGGTCGCGATCGACCTGCCGAACTCCCGAACCATCGTCAACAACTCGATACTGGAGGGATGGCCGGTCTCGGCCGACGAGATCTTCGCGACCGCCCGCGAAAATCTGGAAACGATTGCGCAGCCCCATAATCCACGCGGCAACGCCATCCTCAGCCTGAACGACGACGAGGGCAGCGGCTACATCACCTCGTGGCCACTGGCACCCGGCTGGCTGGCAACCTTCCGCCAGCGTTACAGCGGCCGCCGCCCGGTGGCCTTCGTACCCGACATCAACACCCTCATCGTGGTCCCCGACATCCCACACCTGCTCGCTCGCATCTACCGCCAAGTCGAGGAACAGTACGTCAACGCACGCCACCGCCTCTCCCCCCAGGGCTACACCCTCGACGAAGACGACACCGTGGTGCCCTTCGACCGAGCCGGCCCGCATGCCCAGCACCACACCGCGGTTCGCGCCGGATACCAGCTGGCGCTCTGGGAATACGCCGCCCAGGCCGAGTGGCTCGACAAGGCACTGAAGCGCGATCTCGAATTCACCGGCTACGGCCTGGACATGGCCATCGTCGGCGAATTGAACGTCGCGGGCACCAACAACCAGCCCTACTCCTACACCGTCTGGGGCAAAGGCGTCGACTACCTACTCCCCGCCGCCGACTACATCATGTTCGCCAGCACCGATACCGACAACAACGCCGTTGTCATCTGCACCGTCCCGCTCACCGCAGCCCTCGAAATAACCGGCCTCACACCGATTCCCGCCATGTCCCCCATCCGCTTCGAAGCCCGCTTCTGGCCCGACGAAACAATGCTCACCCAGTTGAAGCAGGCCTCGGTCACCCTGTGACTCGAGCCCGGCCCCACCGCCCATCGCGTCACTCGAAGCTGTTGATGAGCAAGAGATTCCGTTACTGCCATGGGACCGAGGGCCGATCGTCCTCGGGCAGTAGTGGTTTCGCGTCGAGTGAAAGCCGTTCGCTGCCTGGAGGGTAGATCGGCTCCGGGCGAGTTCCGAACAGATAGTCGCGGAAGGCTCGCAGGTACTCGTCCAGTTCCCGCTGATCGGCGAACCTGGTTTCGGTCGGATCGAACCATTCCTCCGGTGTCGGGCGCCACGCGATCGTGTAGTCGAGGGCTTCGCGCACCATGCCCCCGAAGGTCGGATCCGCGGCGCAGAAGGCGCGCAGCGCCGGGGCGTAATGCCGCATTCCGCCGCGGCGCTCGGCGCGGTGCATGTCCACCAGCGGCCACAGCAGACCATCGATATGCGGGATTTCGTCCCACCACTTGGTCTTCGTGCGCAGGGTCTCGCTGGCCCGCACTCGGCGGCGTGATGCTGTGACAGGTGTCGGGTAGTCGCGGGGCGCGCCTCTTCGGTCGATGCCGCGGGTCGGCCCGATTCCGAGGTTCACGGGTGGATACCACACGCCGCGCCACACCGGGACTCCGAGATGGGGAGGATTCACCGGCAGTGGCTCGGCCAGTGAGATGTCGACCGTAATTCGGCGCACGGGTGGCAACAGTTCGTCGGGGACCAGATCCGCCACCATCGACAAGCAATCCCGCACGTCGAATCCAGTCACACCGACGCCCTGCCAGAATCGTGCCTCGGAGCACTCCTGCGGGTCGAATTCGATCCAGAACCGCCGCACCGTGGCCATCCGCGATTTCCTCCCACCGGCACCAATGTCGAACGCTGGCCCCGATGATCCCAGAGCTGATCAGCGCCTACCACTCGATAATCGGCTACCTGGCGAGCGTCTACTCCCGCGACACGGACCGTCAGTCCGGAGCGCGGCGGGCGTCGACGGCCCTGGAGCGCTCGGACACAAACCCGAGGCGGGTGGATGGCCGAACCTCCGCAACGTGTTCGCGCAATGCCACACAACAACGAAGCCACAGGTCAACGACCTGCGGCTTCTTCAACGAGTGGACCTAACGCTTTCACAACCCGAACACCTTGTGCGGTGACGTCACCGCACAAAATGACGGTCGGATCGGGGGTCCGGGGGCTTGCCCCCGGCTGGGGTGTGGGGGCTCGGCCCCCACAAAATACGACGATGATCGAACACAGCGAAGGCGTGCCCGCCGAGCGGGACACGCCTTCGATCGAGTGGAGCCTAGGGGAATCGAACCCCTAACCCCTGCCTTGCAAAGGCAGTGCTCTGCCAATTGAGCTAAGGCCCCGAATCCCTGCTGTCCGAAGACAGAATTAGCGGGTGGTGACTTCGTGCCACAGGTCCGCATCGTCGCGCTTGCGCAGTTTGGTGATTCCGACGAGAACCGCGACCACGACACCGACCGTGAGAAGAATTTTCATGATTCCCACCCTACTGTGATGTTCGGGAGTGGGCCTAGGAGGACTTGAACCTCCGACCTCTTCGTTATCAGCGAAGCGCTCTAACCGCCTGAGCTATAGGCCCTCATCTCGTTCGGGTACCCGCCGGAGCTGCTAACCGAACCGAGGCACGAGATTACCTTACCCTCCCGCCGATGACCAAAACGGCCGGTCACCGCCCTGCGCGAGGACAGTGGCCGGCCGTGTGGAAACCGTGTTAGTCGGGGTCGGCCAGGGTCACCTGGATGCCGCCGACTAGGTCGCAGCACTGGTTGTAGATGAAGACGCCGACGGTCGCCAAGGCAGTGAAAAGCACCACATTGATCAACCCGATGACGCCCGCGTAGCCGAAGACCGAACCGGCGTCGACCAATCCGACCGAACCGCTGTCGGAGGAGACCATATCGGTGAAGGTGCTGTTGAGCCGCTCCCACACACCCATGCCCTCGAGCACGATGTAGAGCAGACCGACCGCGAGCATCCACACGAAGAACATGGCCACGCTGATCACCAGCGAGATCTTCAGGGTCGACCAGGGGTCGATCCGGCGGATCTGCACCGTCGCCCGCAGTGGCTCACCCGAGGCGACCGCCGCCGCGACGGCGACCGGAACCGCTGGCGAGACCGGTGCGGCCTGCGGGCCCGGGGTTTCGACCGGTAGCGGGTGCCGGATCTCGGACAGGTCCGGCATGTCCTTGATCAGTTCCGGACGGGCGATGCTGCGGGTCGGTCCGTCGATGCCGACGGATTTCACCATCGCCGCTTCCTTGCGAGCCGCCTTGGCCGCGAGATCCGCTGTGGTGCGGGCATTCCCGCCGCCGAGACCGGCGCTACCGAGGCCACCGCCACCGCCGGTGCCACTACCACCGAGGCCAGGACCGGGACCAGGACCGAGCCCACCGCCGGTGGAGTTCGGACGACCGGTCACCGGCGACTGCCCGGGGCGGTACAGGTTCGACTGCGGTTCGCGCTGCGGCAACTGCGACCAGCCCTCCTGGAAAGGCGACTGGCCGTTGCCCGCGGAATCACCGGCATCCTTTTTCGCTTCGGCTCCGTCGGCACCGGAAGGCTCCGGCGCTTTGAACGCGACTTCGCCTTGCTGGCCGTGCATTTCGTGCGGCTGGGCACCTCCCGGCGCGCCAACCGGCTGGCCGTTCTCGGCCGAGGCGACGGGCCGTGGGATCGGCCGAGGCGGAATCGGTGACGGTGCGATCCGTTCGGTTACACCGTTCGTCTGGTGCCGCTCGTCGTTCGGCTGATTCGGAGTGGTCAATGGGAATCCTTAGATCCGTTCGTTGCCGCCGCTGTGGGGTTACTGCTCAGAGGAACCGGTGTCATCGTCTCCGCCGACGATCGAATCAGGGTCTGGTTCGTCGGCATTGCGCGCGATAGCAAGCAACGTATCGCCATCGGCGAGGTTCATCAATCGCACGCCCTTGGTCTGCCGTCCAGCTTTACGAACCTGCTTCGCCGCCGTCCGGATAACTCCACCTCCGGACGTGATCGCATACAACTCATCCTCGTCGTCGACGATGAGCGCACCGACCAGGGTGCCACGCTTGGTGTCGTATTGGATAGTCAATACACCTTTACCGCCGCGACCCTGTGGGGTGTACTCCTCGATCGCGGTCCGCTTGGCGTAGCCACCGGAGGTCGCCACCAGAAGATAGGTGTCGGCACGAACCACGTTGAGCGACAACAGTTCATCGTCGGCATTGAACCGCATGCCCTGCACACCGGAGGTGGCACGACCCATCGGACGCAGCGCCTCGTCGGTGGCGGAGAACCGGATCGACTGGCCGCGCGCCGAAACCAGCAGCAGATCGTCGTCGGCCGAGCACAGCACGGCGCCGACCAGTTCGTCGTCGTCGCGCAGGTTCACCGCGACGATGCCGCCGCTGCGGTTGGAGTCGAAATCGGAGAGCTTCGACTTCTTCACCAGGCCGTTCTTGGTGGCGAGCACCAGATACGGGGCGTCCTCGTAGCCCTTGATCTGAATGATCTGGGCGATCTTCTCGTCCGGCTGGAATGCCAGCAGGTTCGCCACGTGCTGACCGCGCGCGGTCCGGCTGGCCTCGGGCAGTTCGTAGGCCTTGGCGCGGTAGACCCGGCCCTTATTGGTGAAGAACAGCAGCCAGTCGTGCGTGGAGCTGACGAAGAAGTGCTTGACGATGTCGTCCTGCTTGAGACCCGCACCCTGCACGCCCTTACCGCCGCGCTTCTGGCTGCGGTACAGGTCGGTCTTGGTGCGCTTGGCGTAGCCGGTCTCGGTGACGGTGACGACCACGTCCTCGCGGGCGATGAGATCCTCATCGGCCATATCGCCGTCGCTGGCCACGATCTTGGTGCGCCGCTCGTCGCCGTACTTCTCGACGATCTCGGCCAGTTCGTCGCGCACTATCGCGCGCTGCCGCTCGGGCTTTTCGAGAATGTCCTTGAGGTCGGCGATCTCGGCCTCGATCTTGGCCAGATCGTCGACGATCTTCTGGCGTTCCAGGGCGGACAGCCTGCGCAGCTGCATATCGAGGATGGCGGTGGCCTGGATCTCATCGATATCGAGCAACTGCATCAGGCCGGTGCGCGCGGTATCGGTATTGGCAGAACGCCGGATCAGCGCGATGACCTCGTCGAGCGCGTCCAGCGCCTTGACCAGGCCGCGCAGGATGTGGGCCCGCTCCTCGGCCTTGCGCAACAGGTAGCGGGTGCGCCGCACGATGACGTCCAACTGGTGCTCGACGTAGAGCCGGATCATCTGATCCAGGCGCAGCGTGCGCGGCACGCCGTCCACGATCGAGAGCATGTTGGCGCCGAAGCTGGTCTGCAGCTGGGTGTGCTTGTAGAGGTTGTTCAGCACCACCTTGGCCACGGCATCGCGCTTGATGGTGACCACGATCCGCATACCGGCGCGGTCGGAGGACTCGTCGTGGATATCGGAGATGCCCGCGATCTTGCCGTCCTTCACCTGCTCCGCGATGGAGTTGATGAAGTTGTCGGTGTTGACCTGGTAGGGCAGCTCGGTGATGACGATCGTGGTGCGACCGCGGTTGTCCTCTTCGATCTCGACCACACCGCGCATGCGGATCGAGCCGCGGCCGGTGGTGTAGGCGTCGTTGATGCCCTGACCACCGACGATGAGGCCGTAGGTCGGGAAGTCCGGACCCTTGACCCGCTCCATACAGGCGGCGAGGGTCGCCTCTTCATCGGCCTCGTAGTTCTCCAGCGCCCAGTAGACCGCCTCGGCCAACTCGTTGAGGTTGTGCGGCGGGATATTGGTCGCCATACCGACCGCGATGCCGTTGCTGCCGTTCATCAACAGGTTGGGCACCCGGCTGGGGAGAACCGTCGGCTCCTGCGAGCGGCCGTCGTAGTTCGGCGTGAAATCGACCGTCTCGTGGTCGATTTCGCGCAGCAGCTCCATTGCCAGCGGGGTCAGGCGGCATTCGGTGTACCGCATGGCGGCCGCGCCGTCGTTGCCACGGGAACCGAAGTTGCCCTGGCCGTCGACCAGCGGATAGCGCAGCGACCACGGCTGGGCCATGCGGACCAGGGTGTCGTAGATCGAGGCGTCACCGTGCGGGTGGTAGTTACCCATGGTCTCGGCGACCGGGCGGGCGGACTTCACATAGCCGCGGTCGGGCCGGTAGCCGTTGTCGTACATCGCGTAGAGCACGCGACGATGCACCGGCTTGAGGCCGTCGCGGACGTCGGGTAGCGCGCGGCCGACGATCACGCTCATCGCGTAATCGATGTAGCTGCTCTGCATTTCGTTCTGGATATCGACCGGCTCGATCCGGTCACCCGCTCCGCCGTTGGGTGGCAGGGTGGTTTCAGTCATCTAAAAGTCTCCTTTGGCACCGGACGTGGAAATACGCGTCACGCCGGTTACACGTCGAGGAAGCGAACGTCCTTGGCATTGCGGGTGATGAAGCTGCGACGCGCCTCGACGTCCTCACCCATCAGGATGGAGAACAGCTCGTCGGCCGCGGCGGCATCGTCCAGGGTGACCTGACGCAGTACCCGCACCGAGGGATCCATGGTGGTCTCCCAGAGTTCCTTGGCGTTCATCTCGCCGAGACCCTTGTAGCGCTGGACACCATCGTCCTTGTTGATCTTCTTGCCCGCGGCGAGGCCGGCCTCGAGCAGGCCGTCGCGCTCGCGATCGGAGTAGGCGAACTCCGGATCGGACCGCTGCCACTTGAGCTTGTACAGCGGCGGCTGCGCGAGGTAGACGTGCCCGTGCTCGACCAGCGGACGCATGAAGCGGAACAGCAGCGTCAGCAGCAGCGTCGAGATGTGCTGGCCGTCCACATCGGCGTCGGCCATCAGCACGATCTTGTGATACCGCAGCTTGGCGATATCGAATTCGTCGTGGATGCCGGTGCCGAAGGCGGTGATGATCGACTGCACCTCGTTGTTCTTGAGGACGCGGTCGATGCGGGCCTTCTCGACATTGATGATCTTGCCGCGCAGCGGCAGGATCGCCTGGTACATCGAGTCGCGGCCGGACTTCGCCGAGCCACCGGCGGAGTCACCCTCCACGATGTAGATCTCGGACTTGCTCGGATCCTTGGACCGGCAGTCGGCCAGCTTGCCCGGCAGGCCGCCGAGGTCGGTGGCGCTCTTGCGGCGCACCAACTCGCGCGCCTTACGCGCCGCGACCCGGGCCTGCGCCGAGGAAACCGCCTTGTTCACGATGGTCTTCGCATCGGCCGGATTGGCCTCGAACCAGTGCGACAGGTGCTCGTTGCAGGTGCGCTGCACGAAGGACTTGACCTCGGTATTGCCGAGCTTGGTCTTGGTCTGGCCCTCGAACTGCGGCTCGGAGACCTTCACGCTGACGATGGCGGCCAGGCCCTCACGGATATCGTCACCCGTTAGATTGCCGTCCTTCTCCTTGATCAGCTTCTTGTCCTTGGCGTACTTGTTGACCACCGTGGTGAGCGCCGCGCGGAAGCCCTCCTCGTGGGTGCCGCCCTCATGGGTGTTGATGGTGTTGGCGAAGGTGTGCACCGACTCCGAGTAGCCGGAGTTCCACTGCATCGCGACCTCGAGCTCATGCCCGGTGCCCTTGCCGGTGAACGCCACGACGGAGTTGTGGATGGCCTGCTTGGTCCGGTTGATGTGCCGGACGAAGTCCTCCAGACCACCCGGGTAGTGGTAAGTCCGCGTCTTCACCTTGTGCTCGACCGGCGCGTCGGGTGCGTTCGGGTCGGCGTGCTTGGGCGCCTCGGCGGTTTCGCTGACCACCTCTTCCGTCACATCGGAGTCGCTGACCCGCTCGTCGGTCAGCGTGATGGTGAGGCCCTTGTTCAGGAACGCCATCTCCTGCAGCCGGCGCGAGACCGTCTCGAAGTTGTAGACGGTGGTCTCGAAGATGTCCGGATCGGCCCAGAAGCGGATCGTGGTGCCGGTGCGCTTGGTCGGCTCGCCTTGGATCAGCTTGCCGGGCTTGGCGTCCTTGTACTCCTGGGTCCAGTGATAGCCGCCGTAGTTGATATCGGCCTCGAGGCGCGTGGACAGCGCGTTCACCACCGAGATGCCGACGCCGTGCAGACCGCCGGACACCGCATAGGACTCGGAGTCGAACTTGCCGCCGGCGTGCAGCTGGGTCATGACGACCTCGATGGTCGGGATGCCCTGGGTGTGCATATCGGTGGGGATACCGCGTCCGTCGTCGACGACCTCGACGCCGCCGTCGGCCAACAGGGTGACATCGACACGCGTGGCATATCCGGCCATCGCCTCGTCGACGGAGTTGTCGACGACCTCCCAGACCAGGTGGTGCAGGCCGCGCTCGCCGGTGGAGCCGATGTACATGCCCGGGCGCTTGCGAACCGCCTCGAGGCCTTCCAGAACCGTGATGGAGGAGGCACCGTAGTCCTGCTTGCCCGATGTCGCGTTGGTCGAGCCCGATGCGTTGGAGTCCTTGGCAGCCACTGGTCGGTAGCTCTCCTTACTTGCTGATCCTTGGCGCAGCATCAGACAGCACACGTGGGGCCCCGGTTCAGATTTCTGGTCATGAAATACGGGTCCACGCGCGGGCTGTGCGGAACGCGCCAAAAGGTTCGCCGCTAGTTACCCCACCATCCTACTGGTAGACCCAAGCCACAATGCACCTACGACACCCCTAACGACTCCGTGGATGCGAGAAATCGGTCGGACACGGGTCCGCTCCGCCTCGACGCTGTTTGAGTCCGCCATTCCGCCTCCCCGAGCCTTTTGCCGACCGGTGAGTGAATCGAGGGTTTCGTCGCGGACCGGCGGTCGAGTATCTGGCCGAGTCTTGGTCGTGCCCGATGAGTTACCCATGTTCTCACGAAATCAGTTGTCCGGTCGGAGGGGTTTCACGTGGAACGGCCTCGGACAACGGGGTTATCCGTAGGTGTCCCGTGGACCTCGGCCCTTGATGTGTCGCTCACCCTTGCGCCAGCTCGGCGCGGCCGGACCGGTGATCTTCAGCGACGTGACCACGCCCTGCCCCACCGCCGCATTGATCTTCGCCAGGATCTGCCCTTGCAGCATCCGGAGCTGGGTGGCCCATGCCGTGGATTCGGCGGCGATGCTGAGCACACCGTCCTTCAAAGTCATCGGCGTCGCATGGGAGGCGATGTCCTCGCCGACCACACCGGCCCAGCGGCCGAAGACCATGCCCTCGGCGACCTTGGCCGACCAGCCCCGATTCTTCGCGATGGCACCGGCCAGGCTCGAAAGCAGTTGCGGGTCACGGTCATCGGGCCGCGCGCCCGACCAGCCGGTGCGGCGGCGAGCTCCGGTGCGCAGCCGACGCGGCGACGCCCGACCCTGTCCCACCGATTTACCGCTCGCCTTGGCGGCCGCCCGTGCCTCCTCGAGTGCGCGCCGCGCCAGATCGATGCCGCGCAGCTCCGGTTCCGGATCCGATGCGGAAGCACTCGACTCCATTTGATCGCTCACGGTCCGCCTCCCCGAATCTTTAGCCGGTCGTAGGTGCCTCGAACCATGATCACCGGACCGACGGCTGGATGCGCGACGAGTTCTGGACGTACCCGGCGAGTAACCCATGTTCATACGAAATCAGTTGATGCGTCGGTAGCCACGGCGTTGCAACGCATTCGCGGGTGATCTTACAGAGCAGCCGCACGAAAAGACCCGGTGACGTCAGGTCGGGACAGACGTCGCGGATCAGGCGGTCGCGGTGGGGCTTTCGGCGATCCGGGAGATACGGCAGTCCGCGCCGCCATTCGTCTCCACCCTGAGCGGAACCGCGGAGAGTTCCGCAGGCACGTCCTCGGGGACCGCGGCGGTGATCAGTACTTGTTCGGCGCCGGCGGCGACCTCGGCGAGTGCCGTGCGTCTGCGGCGATCGAGTTCGGCGAAGACATCATCGAGCAGCAGCACCGGTTCGGCACCGGTCGCGCGCAGCAGTTCGAAGGCCGCGAGCCGCAGGGCCAGCGCGAACGACCACGACTCACCATGGCTGGCAAAGCCTTTCGCGGGTGCGGTGCCGAGCATCAGATCCAGGTCATCGCGGTGCGGGCCGATCAGGCAGACGCCGCGCTCCAACTCCTTCGGTCGCGCCGCCGCCAATTCGCGCAGCATATTCGCCTCCAGCGCCTCGACGTCATCGGGCTGCGGTGCGCGCACCGGATCCAGGAACTCCGATGGCAGGCTCGCGCTGCGATAGCCGATCGCGGCCGGACGCGATTCGGGCGCGATCGACGAGTACGCCTGTGCGAGATAGGGATACAGGTCGTGTACCAGCCGCAGCCGTTGGGCGAGCAGGATCGAGGCATGGGTCGCCAGATGTCCGTCCCATACGTCGAGGGTGCTCAGTTCCGCCTTCGAGCGTGCCTGTCGCCCAGCGGATTTCAACAAGGCCGAACGCTGTCGCACTACCCGGTCGTAGTCGGCGCGGACGGCGGCCAAACGCGGCAGCCGGGTTGTGCACAACTCGTCGAGGAAGCGCCGACGCTCGCCCGGATCGCCCCGGACCAGCGCGAGATCCTCCGGCGCGAACAGCACCGTCTGCAGAATGCCGAGAATCTCCCGTGGTCTGCGCACCGGCGATCGGTTGATCTGGGCGCGATTCGCGGCGCCCTGATTCAGTTCGATATCGACGCGCAGCTCCCGGCCCGCGTTCACGACGGTCGCCCCGATTCTGGCGCGGTCCGCGCCGATGCGGATCAGCGGTGCGTCGGCGGCGACCCGATGCGAGCCCAAGGTGGCAAGATAGCCGATCGCCTCGAGCAGGTTCGTCTTACCGTTGCCGTTGGCGCCGAGGAAAACCGTTCGGCCTGGGGATAATTCGAGCTCGGCGTGCTCCCAGGAACGGAACTCGCGCAGAGACAGCGTCCGGATGAACACCCGTCTACTCCGCTCCGGCCGTCGTCATCGCCGTTTTTCGTCGCGGTCCGCGACGAAAGGGCGGCAAACCACAACATCTTGTGGTCCATCCACTGTCTGTGGACGAACTGTGGATAAATCGCATTGCCGCCGATGTTCAGCCCGGCAGCCGAACCGGCATCAACAGGTAGATGTAGGGGCTCTCCAGCGCGGCGAAGGCACCCGACTCCGTCACCTTGGGCTCCTCGTCGCTGGCGGGCAGCAGCACCGCGGGGCGACTCGGTGTGGTGAAGCCGAAGGTGACCCGGTCGGAGTGCAGCGCGGACAGACCGTCGATGAGGTAGCCCGGATTGAACGCGATGGTCAGTGCCTCACCGCGGAATTCGGCCTCCAGCCACTCCTCGGCGCGTCCGGCGTCGTCACCACCCGCCGAGAGCAGCAGGCCCTCGTCGGTGAACTCCAGACGCACCTGGGCTCCGCGCTCGGCGACCAAGGCGACGCGCTTGATGGCGTCGGTCAGTGTGGCGACCGGAAGGGTGGCGATCGAGGTGTGCTCCTTGGGGAGCAATTGGCGGAACTTGGGGAATTCCGCGTCGAGCAGCCGGGTGGTGGTCCGGCGGCCCGCGTTCACGATGCCGAGCAGACCGTCCGAGCCCGCACCGCTGCCGGTGCCGAGTGAGAGCTGTACGGGAGCATCCGACGGGCCGAGTGTCTTCGCGGCCTCCGACAGCGTCCGGGCCGGAATCAGCACCGAGGTCTCGATATCGGTGCGGGCGGGCTGCCATTCGATGTGCCGGACCGCCAGCCGGAATCGGTCGGTGGCCGCGAGCACGACCTGCGGACCCTCGATCTCGACCCGGATGCCGGTGAGCATCGGCAGGGTGTCGTCGCGTCCGGCGGCGACCGCGACCTGACCGACCGCCTCGGCGAAGACCTCGACGCTCAGCTCACCGGTCTGCTGCGGCACCTCGGGCAGCTGGGGATAGTCCTCGACCGGCATGGTGGGCAGCGAGAATTTCGCACTGCCACAGGTGATCAGCACACGGGTGCCGTCGATGGCGACATCGACGGGCTTATTGGACAGCGCCTTGGTGATATCGGCGAGCAGTCGGCCGGAGACGAGCACCTCGCCGGGACCGGCGACCTCGGCCGCGACCCGCATCTGCGCGGAGACCTCGTAGTCGAAGCCGGAGACGGTGAGTCCGTCCTCACCCGCCACGAGCAGTACGCCACCGAGTACGGGAACCGGAGGCCGCGACGGGAGGCTGCGTGCCACCCATGCAACGGACTCGGCGAAATCCTCTCGGGCGACCCGAAACTTCATGCTCGCCAGCTCCATTGCCCGATCTGTCCTCTCCCGGTTCCGTGATCTCTGTCGGCTCGTCAGCGTTGATTCTCGAAAAAGGGTGCTGTATGGCCGCCCTGAAAGTGTGGCATAGGCGACCGACATTGAACCGTACTCGTCCTGAGCAGCTGAACCTAGTCCGACCCTCCGGTTGTTATGTGTAGCGAACATGACCGGTCCACCGATTAGTGGAGCAAGGAGATGAAGGCGCGGGCGATCGCACGGATGGTCGCCCCCGCTTCTCCTTGCCCGTCTCGGCGAGTGGCTCGGATGCCGATGCTCATCGATCGACTTTCCACACACCCTGTTTTGAAGAGAGATCTTCAAGAAGAAGAACTGAAGTAGTAGTAGGCACTGTGGAATCTGTGGACTGCGGCCGAATCCGCAGGTCCGGGGGCGTGGTGCCGTGGGGATGACTGCTGGGTGACTCGAGGATGAACGGGTGGGGGCTGTGGACGTTCCCGGTTTGTCCACCATTCATCCTCGAGCGCTCCTCGAGTTGTTCCACCGGATTTACCGGGTTGTTCACACATGTGCACCGAATCGTGGACAGCTCGAGGAATCCTCGAGGACTCCACACGGACTCCTCGAGGATTCCACAAGCCGCTGACCGAGACCATCGCTGGTCAGAGCTTGTGGATGGCGATGGCTGTGGACTCTGTTGATTCCACCCCTGTTAGCGACGGATCCGAGGGCACTCGCACAGCCTGTGGACGAACCGGTGCACAACTCGGAGTTTCCTCGAGGACTCCACAAGAATTCCTCGAGGACTCCACAGGGCACAAAAAAGCACCGCCCCAGGTCAGGGGCGGTGCTGAGGGTGTTAGTGCCGATCAGCGCGAACGCTGTTTAATCCGGGCTGTTAGTTCTTGCACTTGGTCGTACACGCGCCGCCGCTCGGTCATCTCCTTGCGCACCTTCTTCTCCGCGTACATGACCGTGGTGTGGTCGCGACCGAAGGCCTGACCGATCTTGGGTAGCGATAGATCCGTCAGTTCGCGGCACAGATACATGGCGATCTGCCGGGCCTGGGCCAATGGGCGGGCCTTACCCGGCCCGGTCAGCTCCTCGAGCGTGGTGTTGAAGTATTCGGCGGTGACGGCCATGATCGTCGCCGCGTTGATCTCCAGCGTCGCGGTATCGGGCATGAGATCGCGCAAGACCACCTCGGCCAGCGGCAGATCCAGCGGCTGGCCGTTCAACGACGCGAAGGCCGTCACCCGGATCAGCGCACCCTCCAACTCGCGGATATTGCGTTCGACCCGGCTGGCGATCAGCTCCAGCACGTCGTGCGGGACGTCGAGCCGGTCCATCCGCGCCTTCTTGCGCAGGATCGCGATGCGCGTCTCCAGCTCCGGCGGCTGCACATCGGTGATCAGGCCCCATTCGAACCTGGTCCGCAGCCGCTCCTCCAGGGTGGCCAGCTGCTTGGGCGGCCGGTCCGAGGACACCACGATCTGCTTATTCGCGTTGTGCAGGGTATTGAAGGTGTGGAAGAACTCCTCCTGGATACCTTCCTTACCCTCGATGAACTGGATGTCGTCGACCAGCAGGATGTCGGTCTCGCGGTAGCGGCGCTTGAAGGCCACCTTCCGGTCGTCGCGCAGGCTGTTGATGAAGTCGTTGGTGAACTCTTCGGTCGAGACGTACTTCACCCGCATGCCGGGGAACAGCCGCTGGGCGTAGTGGCCCGCCGCGTGCAGCAGATGGGTCTTGCCCAAACCCGACGCGCCCCAGACGAACAGCGGATTGTAGGCACGCGCCGGCGCCTCCGCGATGGCCACCGCCGCGGCGTGCGCGAAGCGGTTGGAGGCGCCGATGACGAACGTCTCGAAGGTGTACTTCGCGTTCAGGCTCGCCGAGGAGTTCGACGGGGCCGGGTTCTCCTGTGACTTGGTGAAGTAGGTGGGCCACGAGTTGCGGACGTTGACGACCGGTTCGTCGTCGTGTGAGTTGTCCGAGATCGGCTCGCGGACCGATTCGTGCGCGGCCGCGATCGCCGGATCGCCGTTCGGCCGAGCCTCGCGCATGGGCGCAGATTCGCGCATCGGCGCGCGGCCCTGACCGCGCCCCGGCTCCGGTGCCGGCTCCGGGTTGAACAGCGATTCCTGTCCGGGCGGCACCGAATCGCGCCGTGGCGGCAGTCCGGATTCCCGGCGGGGCGGGGGCGGCGCATCCTGTCGTTCGCCATTGACCTGGCCCGGGTAATCGCCGCGGGTCGGGTATTCGTCGGTCGGGTACTCCCTGGCCGCTTCGTATCCGGGCACCGGCAGGTACTCCGGCGCGCCGGCGAACTCGGGTACGGACTCGTAGTCCGGTGCCGCCGAATATTCGGGTCCGCCCGAGTACTCCGGTGCGGCCGGGAAGTCGCTGGGCTGTGCATAACGCGGCGGTGAATAATCCGCGCGTCCGGGATAGTCGGGGGCGGGGTATCCGGCCGGGCCGCGGCCGCTGTCCCGGCCGCGCTCGGGTCGACTCGTCATTCTGGCGTGGCGCGGATTATTGCCGGGGCGCTCGGTCGGCTGGGTGGCCGGTGCGGCGATCCGGACGCCGAGGCCCTCGACCTGGGGACCCAGACGGCGGCCGAGAGAACGCAGGATGGGTTCACGCAGATCGCGTTCGATGGCCTCCTGGGCCAACGACGACGGCACCGAGAGCAAGGCGAAGCCCTGTGCCACGGTCAGCGGCTTGACCAGTTTGAGCCAGGCCTGCTGTGCCCGCGACACCGGCGGGATGGCACCATCGGCTGAGCCGGTGGTGAGCTCGGCGACCACCTCGGGCCACACCGTGGCCAACACGTTCTGCTCGTCGTCCATGCAGTTTCCTCCCCGGAAGTAGGCGATAGGAGCAGACGGTCGGGGCATGCGGAGTATCAACCGTGGATGGGTCGATGTTGTGATTCCGCGTACGTCCGTAACCGGTTCGGACGCTGCCCGGGTCCCCCATCCGGGCGGCGGCGTGGCACCGTCGGCCCTACGAATATGCCACTCCAGGGGTCTTTCCACACAATTATCCACAGATGTGGAGAACCCTGGGGAAATGTGAAACGAGGTCACGCTCCGCCGTTATATGGCCTGGACCTGCGGTTCTGCAGCAATCGTCTGGCTATGCACCGTAGTGGGTGTGGCGGGCGACGGCTAGGGGTGTGGACGAACTCACGGTTATACCCAGGATGTGTGACTCGTGGCCCGGCTCGCGAGCGGGTATCGGACAGGTGGGCCGAGTTTGACCCGCACTTTGCCGATCAGTACCCTCGTACAGTCACCCCTTGGTGCGGTGGCGGTCTTGTGCTGACCGTGTCAGGTCGTAATCGACCTCGTGCGCCAGGACCGACGCGCATCGATGATGACCACCTCGCGATTCATCGCGCACAGACGTATCACTGACAAGCTTTGGGCGCCGAACGGTGCCCACCTACTCGAGGAGTGTTGACCGTGGCCAAGGGCAAGCGGACGTTCCAGCCGAACAACCGTCGTCGGGCGCGTGTCCACGGCTTCCGTCTCCGGATGCGCACCCGCGCTGGTCGCGCCATCGTTTCCGCGCGTCGCAGCAAGGGCCGCAAGTCCCTTACTGCCTGATCCTCGCTCTCGGACGCTCGGGTGTTGCCTGAGCCGTATCGGTTGCATCATCGTGCCGACTTCTCCCGGACGGTGCGCCGCGGCCAGCGAATCGGGAGGCGAGATCTGGTCGTACATGCGCTCGTGCACGGGTATGACGGAGTCATGGGCGGGAGTGGACGACACAGCGATGCGGCGATGGCCGGATCGTTGGTCCGCGTGGGCGGTCCACGGTTCGGATTGATTGTCAGCAAGGCGGTGGGCAACGCGGTTATTCGACACCGCGTCGCCCGCCGCCTGCGTCATATGTGCGGCCAGGTGATCGCCGAACTGCCCGCCGATGCCGACATCGTGATCCGCGCCCTGCCCGGCGCCGCGACCGCGGATTCGGCGGAATTGCTCCGCCAGCTGCGTGGCGCGCTGCGCAAGCTCGATATCGCCCGCCCATCGGCTACCGTGGCCGGTGCGGGATGAGTGCTCGCGCCACCGTTGCTCGACTTCCCGCGAACACGGTGATTTTCCTGATCGAGCTGTACCGAACGTACGTCTCCCCCATGCGCCTGCCGGTGTGCCGTTTTACCCCGACCTGTAGCGAATACGCGGTGACCGCGTTACGCACCCGCGGCCTGTTCGTCGGCCTCGGATTGACGGTCGTGCGATTGGCGAAATGCGCACCCTGGCACCCTGGTGGGTGGGACCCCGTTCCGGAGCGCAAGAAGCGCGGACGGAACGAGGCAGCCGCCGACCCGGAGTCGGCGCCACACGCTTGTAAAGGATCACCGCGCGCGGTGATCGGCGACACGAACGACGGGAGTGCATAGAGCCGTGCTCGACTTCATCTATTACCCGGTGTCCTGGATCCTCTGGTTCTGGCATCGGGTCTTCGGGTTCGCGTTCGGCGCGGACAACGGACTCACCTGGGCCCTGGCCGTGGTGTTCCTGGTGTTCACGCTGCGCCTGGTGCTCTATAAGCCGTTCGTCAAGCAGGTGCGCACCACCAAGCAGATGCAGGAGCTGCAGCCCCAGATCAAGGAGCTGCAGAAGAAGTACAAGAACGATCGCCAGAAGATGGCGACCGAGATGCAGAAGCTACAGAAGGACCACGGCTTCAACCCGTTGATGGGCTGCCTGCCGATCCTGGCGCAGGTGCCGGTCTTCCTCGGTCTGTTCCATGTGCTGCGTTCGTTCAACCGCACCGGTACCGGCATCGGCCAGCTCGGCATGTCCGTCTACGACAACGCGCACACGCCGAACTACATCTTCAGCGCCACCGACGTCCAGTCGTTCCTGAGCGCGCGCATCTTCGGTGCACCCATCTCGGCCTACATCACCAGCCCGCCGAGCCAGCTGCAGGCGTTCGCCGATTACGGCGGCGTGCCGACCAAGCTGAGCATCGCGCTGGTCTCCATCCCGCTGATGGTGATCGCCGGTCTGGCAACGCACTTCAACGCGCGCGCCTCGGTCGCGCGGCAGAGTCCGGAGGCCGCGGCCAACCCGCAGTCGGCCATGATGAACAAGCTCGCGCTCTGGGTCTTCCCGCTCGGCGTGCTCGTCGGTGGTCCGTTCCTGCCGATCGCCATCCTGCTCTACTGGGTCTCCAATAACATTTGGACCTACGGACAGCAGCACCTCGTCTTCGGCCGCATGGCGAAGGAAGACGAACTCAAGAAGCAGCAGAAGTTGGAGCAGCGCGCGCAGAACGCGCCGAAGCCGGGTGCAAAGCCGGTCAATGTCAAGAAGAAGCAGTCGGCGTCAGAGGCCGGGCCCGTCGACGCCGAATCCGATGCCGCCGTCGATGCGGCACCTTCGACGAATGGCACCGCGAAGGCTCCGACCAAGGCGGGGCAGCGGCGCTCGGGCGGTCAGAAGCGACCGGGCAACCGTGGGCGACCCAACCAGAAGCGACGGCGCTGAACCATCGCGCGCCTGCGGGATCTCTGAGCAACCCCTGTTCGCGTTCTCCGATCGGCGTCGGTCGCCGGTCGCGCGCGATGAGCAGATGAAGGAAATCAAATGACTGTTGAAACCGACGGAGGGGACGCCACAGTGGCGACGACGATGGTTAACGACGCGGCCGGTCGCGACGCCGATGCTGGGACCGAAGCCGCCGACGCCGCGAACGATGCCGAGGAAGCCCTGATCGAAGAGGGTGAAATCGCGGGCGACTACCTCGAGCAGTTGCTCGATGTGCTCGACTTCGATGGCGATATCGATCTCGACGTCGAGGGTGACCGCGCGATCGTGAGCATCGATGGCGGCCGCGATCTCTCGAAGCTGGTTGGCCGCAACGGTGAAGTACTCGACGCGCTTCAGGAACTGACCCGCCTGGCGGTCCAGCAGGCCACCGGCGTGCGCAGTCGGCTGATGTTGGATGTGGCGGGCTGGCGCGCCAAGCGTCGCTCGGAGTTGAGCGCGCTCGGCACGGCCGCCGCGCAGCGGGTGCTCGAATCGGGTGAGCCGGAGCCGCTGGCGCCGATGACTCCGTTCGAGCGCAAGATCGTGCACGACGCCGTTGCGGCCGTCGACGGCGTCAGTAGCGAGAGCGAAGGCGTCGAGCCGAACCGGCACGTTGTCGTGGTGCCTTCCTGAATTCCGCGCTGTGATTGGATAGGGCCTCTGGTCTTCGGACCGGGGGCCCTCTTCATGTCTCGGATGCTGTCCCCTCCCCTGCCTCATCGCCGCCCTGAACGACTCGAGTTCGGAAGGATGTTTCACGTGGAACGAGATCTCGGTGGAATCACCGCGTTGCCGGATGAGCTGGAGCCTCCGGCCGCTGCCGCGGTGGTGTTCGGGGCTCGACTAGATCTCGCGCGCCGGTATTGCGCCGCGCTCGCCACTGCCGGAGTCGAGCGCGGCCTGATCGGCCCTCGCGAGGTGTCGCGGCTCTGGGATCGGCACATCCTCAACTGTGCGGTGGTCGGTGAGCTCATGGCCGAGGGCGTGACGGTGGTCGATATCGGAAGCGGCGCCGGGCTGCCCGGAATCCCGTTGGCGATCGCTCGCCCGGACCTCCGGATCACCTTGGTCGAGCCGCTCCTGCGCCGCACCATCTTCCTGAGCGAGTTCATCGAGGCGGCCGGTCTCGACGTCACCGTGGTGCGCGGGCGGGCCGAGCAGTCGGGCGTGCTGAAAGAGGCGGGCGGCGCGGATGTGGTGACCTCCCGCGCGGTCGCCCCGCTGGCGAAGCTGGCGCAGTGGTCCCTCCCCCTCCTGCGCGACCACGGTCGGATGCTCGCGTTGAAGGGAGTCAGCGCGGCCGAGGAACTCGAGCGCGATGGGGAGGCGCTGGCGAAGGCGGGTGCGGGGAATGCGGCCGTTCTCGAATGCGGTGCCGGACTCGTCTCCACCCCCACTCTGGTGATCAGCGCCGAGCGGCTGCCGCGAGGCGAGCGTCCCTCCCGGCGCGCGGGCAAGTCGGCACGGAAGTCGAAGTAGCAGCGTCCGATTCGCGGCAATGTTTCATGTGAAACAGCGACTCGTGTGCCCCGACTCGGGGCGACTCCGGCGCCAAACTTCACGTGACGTTTCGAACCTGGTGCCATCGTGTGGGGAAATCGATGATCCGCATTGCGCCAGGCTCATTGGGCACGAGAGCGCCCGGCGTTGTGGCGCCGCGACACTCGTGGATAGACGGTGGAGACGCAGAGATGCGGCCGATGTTTCATGTGAAACAGGATCCCGGTGTCGATCCGGGACTGCATGTTTCATGTGAAACAGCGAATTGGGCGCACCAATCTTGTGCGCGACAGTGTGATTCGTTGCCAGATTTGCGTGTCCTTTGCGCGTCGCCGCGATTCAGCTTTCTAATCGAGCTCAGTGCTGGCAAGCTAGTGAGCGTCGGGCGTGAGCGTTGGTGCCACGGTAGGGATGTGGGTGTCACAGCGGCGGCGAGAGCTCCGCTCGGTCGATCGGGCGCCGCGGTCCCGATTGAGCATCATGTTCGATCCGACACAGCTATTGATGACACGGCGCCGAATTCGGTCGGGCGCACGTGATCTGAGGTTCTCGCGTTAGGAGCTGTCTATGTCGAGCGGTCCGGCGAATGTTTCACGGGAAACGACGTCGCGCGTGCCGGGGATGCTGGACTCCAGCACCTTCGATGCGGAGGCATTCGGAAGCACACCGTTCGGGCACATCTCCCCCAGCGAGACCCCGATAGCGGCCGAAGCCCAACGCGCGAGCCAGATATTGCATCCAGGAAAGGTGACAGTGCCGAAACCGCACGAGCAACGGATCATCACCATCGCCAATCAGAAGGGTGGCGTCGGTAAGACGACAACTGCCGTGAATCTCGCGGCCGCCCTGGCGCATACCGGGATGACGGTTCTCGTGATCGACCTCGATCCCCAGGGCAATGCCAGCACCGCCCTCGGCATCGAACATCACTCGGGCATCCCGTCGAGCTACGAACTTCTCATCGGCGAGGTGTCGGTGAAGGATGCGATCCAGCAGAGTCCGCACAACGAGCGCCTGCTGTGCATTCCGGCCACCATCGATCTGGCCGGTGCGGAGATCGAATTGGTCTCCATGGTCGCCAGGGAAGGGCGACTCAAGGCCGCCATCCAGGAGGCCAATATCGCCGGGTACGACATCGACTACGTGATGATCGACTGCCCGCCGTCGCTGGGTCTGCTCACCGTCAACGCGCTCGTCGCGGCCAAGGAGGTGCTGATCCCGATCCAGTGCGAGTACTACGCGCTGGAGGGTGTCGGGCAGCTGCTCCGCAATATCGGTCTGGTGCAGGCGCATCTGAACCCCGAGCTACACGTCTCCACCGTGATCCTCACGATGTACGACGGCCGGACCAAGCTGGCCGACCAGGTCGCCGAGGAGGTGCGCGGGCACTTCGGTGATGTGGTGCTCAAGTCGGTGATCCCCCGCAGCGTGAAGGTCTCCGAGGCGCCGGGCTACGGCATGACGGTGCTCGATTATGATCCAGGCTCCCGGGGCGCGATGAGCTATCTGGACGCCGGTCGTGAGATGGCCGCGCGGTCGGTGGTCCGGCCCGGTGCGGCAGAGCGCGCGCAATGATCCAGTGGGATCACGTGATTGATCGGGTTCAGCGTGGTGGCGAACGAAGAAAGGGTCGGTAACCGATGACTCAGGCGAAGAAGGGCGGTCTAGGCCGCGGGCTTGCCGCATTGATTCCGACGGGGCCAGCGGCCACACCGGGTCTCGGTGCCACGCCGGGTCTCGGCAGTGCCGCGGCCAATGTCGTCATCGGCATCGATCCGATTGGACCGCAACCGGCATCGGCATTCCTGCACCGGGTCCCCGACCCCAGCGATGAGCAGTTGTCGGACGGCGGCGCGAGCTATCGCGAGATTCCCCCGGATCACATCGAACCGAATCCCAAGCAGCCGCGCCACGTCTTCGAAGAGGAGGCGCTCGCCGAGCTGGTGCACTCCATCAAGGAATTCGGTCTGATGCAGCCCATCGTGGTGCGTCGGCTGGAGCCGGGGGTGGACAAGTATCAGATCGTCATGGGTGAGCGTCGTTGGCGTGCCTGCCAGGAGGCCGGGCTCGCGGCGATTCCGGCCATTGTCCGCGAGACCGCGGACGACGCGATGCTGCGCGACGCCCTCTTGGAGAATATCCACCGGGTGCAGCTGAATCCGCTCGAAGAGGCGGCGGCCTATCAGCAGCTGCTCGAGGAATTCGATGTCACCCATGAGGAATTGGCCTCGCGAATCGGTCGATCTCGACCGGTCGTGACCAATATGATTCGCCTGTTGAAATTGCCGATCCCGGTGCAGCGTCGGGTGGCGGCCGGTGTTCTCTCCGCCGGACACGCCCGCGCGCTGCTCGGCCTCGAGGCAGGCGCCGACGCCCAAGAGGTGCTCGCCGCCCGCATCGTCGCCGAGGGATTATCGGTCCGGGCCACCGAGGAAGCCGTCACCCTGGCGAACCGGGATCCGGATAAGGCCACTCCCCCGGCAGCACGGCGCAAGCCGATTCAGATGCCAGGGCTGCAGGATGTGGCCGAGCGGTTGTCGGAATCCTTCGACACTCGCGTCACCGTGAGCCTCGGCAAGCGGAAGGGCAAGATCGTCGTCGAATTCGGTTCGGTCGAGGACCTCGAGCGGATTGTCGGCATGATGGAGCAGCAGCAGACCGGCATGTGACAGAAGTGGCAAAAATAGCCCTGTGTTTCCGGTAGGCACGAGTCCAGCGTCGAAACGTCACAGTGACGGCGTCGGAAAACGGCCTCCGGCCAGGCTCCTTACCAACAGCACAGCGGCGTGAGCGACGGGCCCGGGGCGGTAGCTTGCCTAACCACTTGGGCACCGGGAACGCCGCAAATCCAAACACAGCGACGTGGAATGAGGCGGGTTCCCTTTGATCGCTTATTCTTGCTGGCGAGTGATAACGGCGTGAGTGTGGATGAATCGGACAGCTGGAGGCTGAGCAGAGCGGTGTCGACCAGCGTCACAGCACTAACCCTCGGCGGACTCGACAACCTGCCCGCGCATGCACGGCGTTGCGTGTTCTGGGAGATCGATCCTGCCCTCGCGGCGACCTCGCGCGAGTTCAGCGATCCGGTCTTCGAGAAGGAGGCCTGGCTCTCCACGGTCATGCTGGAGTGGGGTTCGTGCGGTCAGGTCGCGAACGTGGACGGCAATGTCGCGGGGTGTGCGCTGTATTCGCCGCCTAGTGCCGTACCACGCGCCGCACTCTTCCCCACATCACCGGTCAGCCCGGACGCGGTCCTGCTGACCACGCTGCAGGCCGAATTCCCCTACCAGGATGCTGACATAGCCCAGCGACTCATGACGGCCGTGGTGGCCGATCTGGTGCGTCGTGGCGTGCGTGCGTTGGAGGCCTTCGGAATTCGCACCGAGCCGCCGGCGACGGCGATGTCGGATCGTTCGCTCGGCTCGATGCGGTTGATGGAGCGGATCGGTTCACCGGTCCGGGACGCGGCCTCGGCCGGTAAGGCGACCGAATGTTCGCCGGAGACCTGCATGATCGAGGCCGACTTCCTGGAGGACGTCGGCTTCGAAGTGGTGGCGCCGCATCATCGCTTCCCCCGGCTGCGCCTGGAGCTCAACTCCGATCACGGCTGGAAGGAAGACGTCGAGCGGGCGCTCGATCAACT
Organism: Nocardia nepalensis; assembly: GCF_048910785.1. Lineage (NCBI taxonomy): Bacteria > Bacillati > Actinomycetota > Actinomycetes > Mycobacteriales > Nocardiaceae > Nocardia > Nocardia nepalensis. Next base: position 475,187 of record NZ_JBKBET010000003.1, read on the forward strand.
GCTCGCGGCCGCTGCGCTTACCGCCTCGCCGCGTCCTTAGGCCGAACCAGTCGGGTGCCGCGAGGGTTGCGCTCAGCTCCTGCGTCGGGTGCCTGGCTGGGTTTTGGGCGCGCCCGACGAGTTACCATGCGAAATCAGTTGTTGCGTTGATCCTGGTTGATGCCCAATCTGCCTGGGCCTCAACCTAATTCACTACATGCGGTCGGCTGCGGCCAGCTCTTCCGCGAGTAGTTCGGCGAAAGTGTATGTGCCCGTTGGCTGATCGTCCTGGCCGAGCAGATACAACCGCTTCACCGAGATGAGGATGGCTTCGGCGATCACATCGCGCATCCGGGGATTGGTGAGTACCGACGCGTCGTATTCGTTTGTCAGGTAACCGATATCGACCTGTACGGTCGGCATCTTGGTGAGCCGCAGCAGGTCCCAGGTGCGTGCGTGAGTTCGGCAGTCCTGCAACGAGGTTCGCGCGACGACCTCACGCTGGATGAATCCGGCGAGCACCTGGCCGATCATCGACACCGAGCCGTGTGAATTGCCGAAGTGGAAGCCCGCGACACCGTTCGCGGACGGGCTCGGATTGGTCGCGCAGCGCAGCGAGATCATCAGATCGGCGTCGAAGGCATTAGAGGTGTCGGCACGCTCGGCATCGGTCGGATTGGCGCCCCACGGCCGCGACAGGAAGGTTTCCATGCCGGTTGCGGCCATCCGGCCCTCCAGCCTGCTGGCCAGATCCCAGAGGATCTCTGACTCGTAGACGTCGCCGTATTCGGTCGGCACCGCAAAGCCCTTGTCCGGACCGCCGAGGCCCGGATCGATGACGATCCGCTTACCGGTCAGCTGCGGACCGGCCCGGTGCACGACCTCTTCCTCGGCGATCCGGTGCGGATTGCCGCCGGTGACGCGCGCGCCGAGCAGTTCGAGCGAGCGCAGCGTGTCCGGACCACAGATACCGTCCGCGGCCAGGCCGATCTCCCGCTGGAATGCGGTGAGGGCCTCATGGGTGTGCGGTCCGAAGTAGCCGTCGACGCGGTGCACGTAGAAACCGAGGTCCTGCAGCCTGCGCTGCAGGGTTGCCACATCGTCGCCGTAGAGCGGTGCGGAGAGCTGGTAGATCAGCGTGCGGGCGCCGAGGCGATAGGAGGCTTCCTTGAGCGCCCGATAAGTCGCCGGTCCGACGACGCCGTCGACCAGCAGTCCGCGATGCTGTTGGAATGCGCGAACCGCCGAGTCGAGCTGGCGATCGAAGGAAGCGTCGGTGTCTTTCCAGTACTCTCGCGCATCAGCGTGATCGGTTGCGGCGGAGTGCGTATGCAGAAACCCGAGACTTGCCAGGGTGCTCCGAACCTCGGCGACGGCTGGACCGGTATCGCCGTGACGAAGTCGGTGCATGCGTGAGAGCCCTTTCCTTCCGTCAACCCGGGTACCCACTCATGCGATGGCTACACACCTTCGCACGACCGGAGGTCGGTCGATTGTCTCAGACCCGGACCGGAATTCAGCAATTGCCGGCGTCCAGGCATCCTACGGCGCGTCGTCGAATGACGGCGTTTTTTGGACGTGTCGATTTATGAAACGTCAGATTATGCCGTCGAGTTCACGCAGCAGGGCGGCTTTGCCCTTCGCGCCGACGATTTGCTTAACCGGCTTACCACCGGAAAACAGCATCATAGTGGGCAGCGAAAGGATCTGATAATCGCGGGCCGTGCCCGGATTGGCGTCCACATCCAGCTTGGCCACGGTCAGCTTATCCGCGTGCGTGCCCGCGATCTCCTCCAGTACGGGGGCGACCATCTTGCACGGACCGCACCAGTCGGCCCAGAAGTCGACGAGGACGGGCTTCTCGCTGAGCAGCACCTCGTCGGCGAAGGACGCGTCGGTCACGGTGACCGTGTTCTCGGACATGGGTTATCTCCTTGCGGGTGAAAAAGTGATGAGTTCAGTTGGCGGGCACGGCAACTGGCGTACCGGCGTGGTCCAGGGTGTTGGCGGTGATGTCACCCTGTTCGGCCAGCCAGCGCTCGGCGTCGATCGCGGCGCGGCAGCCGGTGCCCGCGGCGGTGATGGCCTGGCGGTAGGTGTGGTCGACCAGATCGCCAGCGGCGAAGACGCCGGGCACGTTGGTAGCGGTCGAGGGATGCAGCACCTGCACGTAGCCCTCGTCGTCCAGTTCCACCTGGCCCTGCACCAGTTCGCTGCGCGGGTCGTGGCCGATCGCCACGAACAGACCGGTCGCGGCCAGTTCCGAGGTCTCGCCGGTGCGGGTGTCGCGCAGTGTCAGGCTCGTCACACTGGTATCGCCGTTGACCTCGGCGACCTCGGCATTGAGCACGAACTTGATCTTCTCGTTGGCCTTGGCCCGCTCCAGCATGATGCGCGAGGCACGGAACTCCTCGCGGCGGTGCACGATCGTCACGCTGCTGGCGAACTTGGTGAGGAAGGTCGCCTCCTCCATCGCCGAGTCGCCGCCGCCGACCACCACGATGTCCTGGCCCTTGAAGAAGAAGCCGTCGCAGGTGGCACACGCGCTGACGCCGCGGCCGAGCAGCTTCTGCTCACCGGGGACGTTCAGGTAGCGCGCGGCCGAGCCCATGGCGAGGATCACGGCGTAGGCCTGGTAGGTCTCATCGCCGACGGTAACCGTCTTGATCGGGCCGCTGCGCTCACCCACCCCGCCGACTCCGTCGGCTGCCGTCCCCGTGAGGTCGATGGCGTCCACGTCTTCGGTGCGGATATCGGCGCCGAACCGCTTGGCCTGCTCGCGCATCTCCTCCATCAGGTCCGGGCCCATGATGCCGTCGCGGAAGCCCGGGAAGTTCTCGACCTCGGTGGTGGTCATCAGTGCGCCACCGAACTGGGTGCCCTCGAACAACAGGGGCTGGAGTTCGGCGCGGGCGGCGTAGACGGCGGCCGTATAACCGGCGGGTCCGGAGCCGACGATGATCAAGTCGCGAACTGGCATGCTCGTGGAACCCTTCCGAGGGAGATTCGTTAGACGTGTCGGTCAACAACAGGGTAAACGGTGTTGTTCCCGACGTGATGTGGGACAACGGCCAGACGTGAACTGGCCCACTCTCTAACCGATATCGGCGAGTGCCAACTGCTGGGGATCGTCGGTGCCGCAACCCATTCCGACGACCAGTGCGGTGATCTTGTGTGGGCGTGGGCCGGTCAGCAGGATCAGGACGGCGTCCCTGCCCTGGAAGGTGGTATTGGTCGAGCCGAGCACGGTGCGGTCCAGGCCGTTGGCGTGCACGCAGCGGTTCAGGGCGGCCGGGGTGCCGAGTACGCCGGTGACGTCGTTGCGACCGAGTGCGGTGAGTGCGGCGGTTGCGTTGAGTTCGTCACCGAGCTGGACATTGCCGGTGGTCGGTTGTGCGGTCGGGGCGACCTCGTGTCCGCGCATGGTTGCCACCGCGATGGCGGCGCAGGCCGCGGCCGCGATGACGGCCGCCGCGGCGGCGAGCCAGCGGAGTCGGCGTGGGCGACGGTCCGCGAGCGGGATCGGCGCGTTAAGGGCTTCCGGATGCGTGTTCGCGACCGGGTGCGTCTCGGAAACGGTTGCGTCATCAGAGGATTCGGGCCACGCGGCGGCCGAGGGCAAATGATGGATGGTCGCGACCCGCTCGGTGGGCTCCTCGCCCAGATCGAGGCCGTCGATGAAGTCCTCCAGCCGGGCCGCGATATCGGCGGGCATCGGGTGGAGGATGCGCTCGTCGCGGGCGAGGGTGCGCAGTTCGGCGTTGACGTCGTCCAGCGAATTCAGGAACCGCAGTGCCTCCGGATCGCTGCGGACCACGGGCCACAGCTGTTCGCTGAGTTCCGGCGCGACATTGTCGGCGTGCAGGTCGGCGAGCAGTTCTGGGGAGAACGGAGGCTGCGGAACGGATCGGGTCGCCATCGCACCTCCGGTGTTCTCGATCAGATATCGCGGGAGCCCGCATGTCGCGGGCACTGCATGTACATCGTCTGGTTGTCCGTCACTATTAATGACGCACCTCAACTACTTCCGGTTCCCCGGATCACGCAGAAATTCCAAACGTTCTTGCAGCCGCTGCCGCCCGCGCGCGCATCGACTTTTGATCGTCCCCTCCGGAACGCCGAGCAGGGCCGCCGTCTCGGCGACACTACGCCCCTCCAATTCCACCGCGACGAGCGCGGCCCGCTGATCCTCCGGCAGCGTGAACAGGGCGCGGTCGATGACCAGCGACATCTCCAGCTCGGCGATATCGTCCCTGGTGTCCTTCGGTTCCGGCATGGTCTCCGGCGACAGCGATACGGCCCGGCGGGTTTTATTGCGCCGGATCCGGTCCAGGCAGGCGTTCACCACGATGGCGTGCAGCCAGCTGCGCACCTCGGCCTCGGCGCGGAACGAGGCGGCGGTGCGGTGCGCGGAGAGCAGGGCGTCCTGCAGCGAGTCGGCCGCGTCCTCGCGGGTGTAGGAGGTGCGCAGGGCGGTCTGCCAGAGGTGGTCGTTATGGCGGCGCAGGAGTTCGGCGAAGGCGTGGCGCTGGCCGCGCACATGGGCTTGCAGCAATTCGGCGTCGGTGAGCTCATCGGGCGCGAACGAACGCTCACGGAACGCCACCGGACGCGATTTCCCCCCGCGGGAATCCTCGTTCAGCTCGGACGGCAAAACCAACCCCTTGGACAGCTCTCACGCGATGACGGACGCGAGCGACCGTCATCGAAGATTTCGCAGCATCCAGGATCGAACAACCAGAACCCGGGGAGCTCCCCTGCCGAGAGCGCGGGACGATCATATCGTCAGTAAAGATTTGGCAGCAACCAGACGAGTGCGGGATGCGGGTGCTCGCCGGACCGGTGCTATATGCCCGGGGAATCGACACCGGCGGGCGGGATGCGAAACGCGACAATTGGTTTCGCGAGAACCTGGGTAACTCGTCGGGTATGCCCAGCAGTCGATGGGCACTCGACGCAGGACCTGAACGCGGCCCTAGCGGCACATAAGCGGGGAGGCGGTCAAGCCGCGGCGTCGAAGCGGAGGTCGGCGATCGAGGTCTGGAACTGGCCACCGGAGTTGCCGAGACCGGTGATCCATACGAGCACGTAGCGGGCCGCCTGATCGGTGCGGACCGGGATTTCGGTGATGCCGTTCTCCAGTCGTGCCGAGCCGATCAACTGGGTCTGGTCCAGCGTCGGCGAGGCCGTCGGCGAGGTGCGGATCTCGACCGAGGTGCCCGGACTCGGCGATTCGATCGAGACACTGGTCAGCTTGGCCGGACTCGGCAGTGTGGCCAGCAGCCCGACGCCCTTCTTGAGCGCCGGGAACTGCTGGAAGTACTGGTCGGTGCGCCAGACGGTGCCCGGATCGTGATCGAGCACCGCCCCCGTACCGCTCACATTGTCCGGCGTGCCCTCCGGGGAGAAGACCGTCACGCCGGTCACCGGAACCGGCACCCCGGTCGCGGGCGAACCCGTCGTGCCACCGGTGGCCGGTGCCGGTGCGGGTGAGCTGTTGGTGGTCAGGCCGATATTGCGCTGCTCGTTGAGCGGCGCGTCCGAGGCGCCGGGCGCGAAGACGCTGACCATCCACCAGATGATGATGCCGACCACGAGCGCGGCCAGGATGCCGAGCCCGACCATGATCCACATCATCCGCTGCGAGCGTTCCCGTTCCGCCGCAAGCAATTCCGGATCGGCGAGCGATTCGTCGGCGCCGCTCGGCGGACGCTGACCCAGGCGCAGCACCGGGATGAAATCGGTCTTCTGATCGACCACCGAGGCCTGTTCGAGCACGTGCTGCACGGTCGCCGCGGTGCGCACACCCTTATTCGATTCCAGCGAGCGAACCGCGACCGCCGAGATCTCGAAGGGCACCTCGGGCCGGATCTGGCGCGGTTCGACGGGGGTGCCGTCCGAGCCGAAATCGGCCAGCCGCAACCCACCGACGGTCGCGGCGGTACCGGTCATACCGCCCGCGCGGATCGGCCAGCGCGCCGTGATCAACGCGTAGAGCATGGCACCGAGGCCGCGCACATCGGATTGCGCGTCGGAATCGGCGAGGGTGCCGGGGAACGCGAGCACGGCGTCACCGGTCGCACTGATTCGCACCCGGTCCGGATGGTCGATGGACAGCGAACCACCGCCGCGGTGCGCCAGTTCGGCGGCGGACGCCAGCGCGCGAATGGCTCTGGCCGCGCCGATCGGCGACGGCACCGTCTCGGCCATCTCGCGCAGCGACCGGCCCGGTGTCCACTCGGCCACCACGATGCCGCCGGAGCTGCCGCGCACCACGTCCAGCACGCGGGCCAGGCCCGGCGAGTTGATCCGGCCGAGGCGCAGCGTGCGCGACAGGATGGCCTGCGGACCGTCGTGGCCGGAGTTGTCGGTGGCCTTCTGATCGGCGTCGACGAAGGTGAGCGCGACCTCGCGGTCGAGCTTGATATCGAGCGCCTGCCAGAACTTGAGCCCGCGGGAGCCGCCGTGACTGGCGAGCAGCCGGTAGCGGCCGCCCGCTACGGAAGCGCCCGGAATCAGCTTGGGGCCCCGCGGCGTTCTTCGACCGACGTCGTCCATCGGCGGTAGCTGCGGCGGGATCGGGATCATCCCGGTGTCGTACATCGGATCGCGCTGCGGAGCCTCCCGCGGTTGCTCACCGGATTCGGGCGCGGAATCGTGCTCCGGCGGACCGCTTTCGGCACCCTGATTCGCGGATGCGGGATCGGATGTCTCCCCGGCGGGCGGAACATCTGTGGAGAGCCCGCCTGCCTTGGTCGCAGCAGATTCGGCGGCTGGGACGCCGCCCAGCGCCGCGTCGTCGCTCACCCTCGTTCCTCCTTCGGCCTGATTTGTCGAAGTTCCGGCGATCTCGCCACTTGTGCTTCTCTGCCGAACAGGGTACGGGAACTCACCCATACCGGTGCTGTCAACGGTATGAGCTCTGATCACGGGTAGCACCATGGTCTGGGCATCCATGTACGGGTCGAAACCAGGGTATGCCACATACGGATCGGGCCGCCGGAACACCTGCGTCGCGTACTCGTCCTCGACCGGACCGTCGAGGTCGAGATCGGGGGCGGGCGGGGTGAAGCCGAGGCGCCGGGAAATGGCCACGGTGATCGCGACGATCTCCGGAATACCGGCCAGGCGCATCAGCCCGAACGCGACCGCGAACATGACGATCGCCGACAGCGTCACGCGGATCAGTGAGCCGGGCCCGCCGGAAAGCCGGTCCAGGCCGAGCACCTTGTCCACGATGAGCATGACCGCACCGCCCGCGATCGAGGCCAGCAGGACGCGGGTCACCGTGCGTCCGACATTGACCATGCGCAGATCGCCGAGGCTGCGGTGCAGCAGATAGCCGCCGATGATGGCGCCGGCCAGGAACCCGAGGCCGGTCGCGACACCGAGGATGATCACGACCTGGTCGCTGCTGCTCGCCAGGAACGGAGCCAGTGCCGAGAACAGGATCTTGATCGTGGTGATGCCGAGGATGATCCAGGTCGGCGTCCACGCCTGCTCGCGCGCGTAGAAGACGCGCAGGTGGATCAGCACCAGGGAGTACGGGATCAGCGCGAAGGCCGACCAGCTCACCGCCTCACCGAGACGCTGGGCGTCACCGGAGAAGCGCGCGTAGCCGAACAGCGCCTCGCCGACCTGTGGTCCGGCCAGCGTCAGGAACGTGACCACGGGCACCAGGGCGATCATCGTCAACCGGGTCGCGACGGACAGATCGTCCACCACGGCGGGGGTGTCGTCGGCGGCCGCATTGCGGCTCAGCCGCGGCATGATCGCGGTCAGCAGCGTGACACCGAGTACGCCGTAAGGCAATTGGAGCAGCAGCCAGGCGTTGGTGTAGATCGCCGGTCCGGCCTCATCGGCCGCCGAGGCGATGTGATTCGAGACGATCAGACCGACCTGGCTGATCACCACGTACAGGATGATGGCCGAGCCCATCTTGCCGAACTGCTTGAGCCGCGCGTCGATACCCCACAGCGGACGCAGGTCGATGTGATTGCGCCGGATCGCGGGCAACAGGCTCAGCGCCTGGGTCGCGACGCCGATGGTGATGCCACCGCCGAGGACCAGCAGTTTCGGATCACTCATCCGGACCGGATCCAGGGTGATCTCACCCGGTGTCAAGGCATAGAGGGCCAGCACGACCAGCACGACGATGTTGTTCAGCACCGGCGCCCACGCGCCCGGCTTGAAATTCTGCCGGGTATTCAGGATCGCCGTGAACAGCGCCGACATGCCGTAGAACAGGATCGCTGGCACCAGCAGATAGGTGAGTGCCGTGGTCAGCTCGGTATTGACCTTGCCTTCCGAGGAGACGAAGACACGGGTCGCCAGCACCGGTGTGGCCGCGGCGGCGAACAGCGTGGCCGCGGAGAGCACCGCGAAGGCGGCGGTCACCAGCCTGCGGACGAATGCCGCGCCGCCATCGTCGTCCTCTTGTTCGGCGCGCACCAGCGTCGGCACCACCATCGCGGTCAGCACCGCGCCGAGGACGAGCTCGGTGATCATATTCGGGATCAGGTTGGCCGAGGTGTAGGCACTGGCGATGGCCGGGCCGAGCGCGGTCAGCAGCAGCAGCTGTTTGCCGAAGCCGGTGATCCGGCTGATCAGCGTCGCGATCGCGATCGAACCGGAGTCGCGCAGCAGGCGTGAACTCGCGCTCTGCTTGGTTTCGGTGGCGACCGCGCCCGTGGCGGGTGCGGCGGGCACTTCCTGGGTCCGCGGTCGGTTGCCCGCTTCCCGTGGTGGGCGCTGGCGTTCGACCGGGGGCTGCCGATCGACGTGCTGATGCTCCGGTCGCGGTCGCTCGATCGGCGGCTGCCGCATCGCGGGTGGCTGCGGCGGCGGTGTTTGATAGCTCGGCCGCGGCGCCTGATAGTTCGGCGGCGGCGCGAAACGCTGCCGCGGCGGCGGTCCCGGCGGTCCCGGAACCGGCTGGCCGGGCGGCATGGGGCGGGGGCGCGCCGGACCGGGCGGCGGTGGCGCAGGCGGGTACTGGCGCTGGCCCGGATGCGATTGCTGTCCAGGGTGCGGCCGGGGTTCCGGATATTGCTGAGGGTCCGGATACTGCGGAGGTCGTGGGCCCGGCCGCTGCGGCGGCGCGGGTTGGCGGGGCAATGCGCCTGACGGCGGCGATGCGGGTTGGCGGGGCAACGCGCCCGACGGCGGCGATGCGGGTTGACGAGGCGCGCCTGACGGCGGCGACGCGGGTTGACGAGGCAGCGCGCCCGACGGCGGCGCCATCGGTCCGGTGGGCGGCTGCGGGGCGCGCGGTGCCGGGCGGGCCGGTGGCATCGGACGCTGCGGCTGCCCCGGACGGCTCACCTGTGGCACGCGCGGCGAATCGCCGTAACGGTCATCGGGAGTCATGTCCGCATCCTCCGGTTCGTTTGCCGGTGGCTGCGCCAGGCGCCGTTCCCAGGGAGCTGCGGGCGCCCGGCGGGCCTGGGGTCCGTCGGGCCGATCAGCAGGTCGTTGCCGATGAGCGGATAGATCATCGTCGCTCATCGTGCCTCCTGCGCCATGCTGTCCCCCCGCCACCCGGCCGATAGCGTCCAGGGTGTTACGCGATTGTCCTCCACGATGCCACGAGTGGTGCGGGGTCGGGACCGATCAGGGGCGACCGACTGCTTGCGGGTCGGTCGGAGAAGCACAGCGACGACAGCCGAGCATGCACGCGGTGTCGTCGTCATCTCGCCTCCTGCTGCTCCTGCTGTCGTAGTGCGCGCTTGCGGGCGCGGCGGTACCTGTTCACCCGGCGCCGGGTGCCGGGATCGAATCCCTCGTCCGCCGGATCCGGCTGCCCCCGGAACCGGCGCCACAACCGGCGCCCGGCCAACAGGAGCAGCAGTATTCCGGCACACGCCGTAATTATTGCCAAGGTCTGACCGTAAGCGTTCGAACGCACCGAGACCGAGGTGGGATTGCCGAGCGCTATTCCATCGGGCGTGGTAAGGGAGATCGGAATGACCAGGTTACGGCTATCGCTGACCTCGGTCGGAATCTGGAACGACCGACTTCCGGTCGGCGGCAGGGTTTCCTCGCCGGGATCGGTGATCTTCGTCTCCGCTGGCGACTCGATCCGGAACCTGATCCTGATGGCGACCGGCAGGTCGTTGCGGGCGACCAATAGCAATGGGCTCTGTTCGGAGGCCAGCGTATACACCCCGCCGGGCGGCAGCACGGTGACCGAACCGTAGAGCCGGTCCATGGTGCGCGTCGTCTGGTCGAGGCGGCGCTGGGCGTAGGTGTCGGGCTGTGCCGAGTCGCCGGAGCGGCGGTCCGACAGCGTCAGCACGCGCAGCAGATCCTCGCGCAGTGGGGTCAGGAACTGGCGCGGTGTCGGCTCGGCCTCTGGCACCTCGACGAGTGCGCGCATGAGTTCGGTGATCCGGCGGGCCTGGTCGCGGACCGGGAGGACGAAGCGATCCGGGACCGAGTCGTGGTCGGCCTGCGGCAGGTAGTCGGGTTCGTATGGCTGTGCGTCGGATTGCTCGGCGACCAGCTCGGCGAGCGCGCGCGGGGTCGCGAGGTTGTTGCGCAGCAGCAGATCGACCTGATGGAGGATCGCGGTGGCCTCTTCCCGGTTCGCGCCCCACTGCTGCGGCGGCACCAGCAACAGCGAGCGCGGGCGGTTCGGCTCCGGGTTCAGTGCGGTCCACGTGATGGCGCCCAGTGCGTCCTGCAACCGGGCCATCCGGGAGTCGTTGGTGACGTCGTAGCGGACCTTGGACGGCGTGAACGACGGGGTGGGCGGGTTGGAGCCGACGGCGGCGAGGGCGGTCGCGGACCAGATGTCGAAGGTCGCCGCGTGCAATGCCGGATCGACGGGCGAGGCCGCCGGTGGGGCCGGTGTGCTGGCTGTGGCGGTCGGTGTGGCGGTGGATGTGCCGGGTGCGGATGTGCTGGGCGACGCGCTGGTCTGCGGTTCCGCTGTCGCCTCCACCGTGCCGTTCGACGGGCCGGGCACCGGGGCGATTTCGGCGAGGCGGACCACATCGGGCGTGCTCGTCTCCGGCAGCGGCTGACTCGTGGTGCTCTGGTTGGCGGTGCTCTGATTGCCCGCGAGGTTGTGCCCGCTGGTCGTCGGGGGCTGGGAAGCCGCGGCGGTACCGGCGGTGCCGAGCGGGACGGCGGCGGTATCGGCCAGTACGGCGGTCCCGAAACCGTGGCTGCGCAACAACATTCCCGCGCTGTCATCGATGGATCCGGAATCGGGCACGCTCACCCCGCGCACCGATTTGGTGGCCAGGATCGAGTCGACGATATCGGCGGGTGCGTCCAGTGCCCGCGCGGACAGCTCCGGATCGTTGACCGCCGCCAGCGCCGTGACATCGACCTGCGCGAACGGCAGCGCGACCGTGCAGACCGAGGCGGCGACCGCGCGCAGCCGGTCCAGCCAGGTCTGTGCCTGATCCGCGCCGGCGCCGGCCCTGGTCGCGCCGTCCGGATCGGACGGGCTGGCCAGCACGCGATAACCCTTGGTCATCGCCTGTGCGGTGATCAGCAGATCGGGATCGACGGCGATGCAGACCGCCGAGGTCAGCGTCCGATCGCGGGTCGCCGGATTGGTGCCGAGCACCGACTCCAATGCGCCGAGCAATTGGTCAAGGCGCCCGCCCTTGCCCAGCGATGCGGCCAATTCGTCGTCGGTGAGCTCGGCCTTACCGTTGACCGAGCCGGGAACTCCGGCCACCAGTCGCGGGCGATCGGCGAGCGGCCACAGCAATGTGGTCGCCGCCGGTGTATCGGGGACGGCGGGCACCGGCTGGGCCGCCGCGCCGGAGGCGTCGGCCGCGGGCGGGACGCCGAGCACCGGGAGCAGGAACCGGGCATCGTCGAGGCGGGCCTGCGTGCCGTAGGCCGGTTCGCCGTTGACATTCAACAGCAGCGGATAGACGCCGGGCTTGGTGATATCGAGCGCGGCGGAGCTGCCCGAGCGCAGCGCGATGCTGATCGTGAACTGTTTGCGCTGGCCAGGGCTCAAACGTTCGGCGATATCCTCGAATGGGCCGGTCACGTCGTAGTTGACCTGATCCAGCCGCAGTGTCGAGCGCAGCGCGCTCGGTGTCGCGACCGCGGCGGCGCGCTGGATGCGGACACTGATGTCCTGGACCACCCGATCGCCGATATTGGTGACGGTGCCCGCGACCGTGAGGGTCGGGTCGCTGGTCGTGGTCACCGCCGACGGATTCACCGAATCCAGGGTCAGCTTCAGGAATTTCGGCGACGACGAAGTATTCGGCGTCGTCGGCTGGGCGGCGGCGTGCTGGGCGATCAGCACCGGTAGCGCCGTCGCCGAGCCGAGAATGGTCAGGACCGCCACGATGATCCGGAACAGGCCCACCCGTGGCCCGTTCACCACCCCCCACGGAATCGCTGCGCGATGCCGAAAAGTCTGGGTCATCGCTTGCCGGTCTCCATCCGGTCGATCATCCGGTTCGCCACTTCGGCGAGGCGCCGCTCATCGGCGTAGGCCAGCCGAGAATCCAGTTCGCTCAACGGAACCCACGCGACCTGCGTGACCTCGACGTCGGCGTCGGACAGTTCACCCCCGATGGAGCGCAGCAGATAATGATGCACGGTCTTGTGTACCCGGCGACCCTCGGTGACGAACCAGTAATCGATGCTGCCGAGTTCGGCGACCACGATTCCGTTGATTCCGGTCTCCTCGGCGACCTCCCGGATCGCCGTCTGCTCGGGTGTCTCCCCTTCTTCGATATGTCCCTTGGGCAACGACCACAGCAGTCTGCCGCGTCGGTCGGTGCGCCCGATCAGCGCCGCACTGCGTTTATCGCTCGGCCCGTCCAATCCGTCGACGACAAGTCCGCCCGCCGAGGTTTCCCGTACCGTGCGCATGCGCGGTTTCGCCGCATTGGCGGCCGAACCGCGGCGCCGGGGCTGGCGGCGTCGACTGTTCGCGCGATCGGCCGGAGACACCACGCAATCCTACTGGGTTGAATTGTGGTCACTGCGCCGCCGCAGGGGTTTGCGGGTCTGCGCATGCGGGAGGCCTTATATATCTGGGGGTCACTGCGCTGTGATAACACTTGCCGCCGCTCGGTAAGCTGCTACTTCGTGGTTTCGCCCAAGTCCGAGGATGCAGCGTTGGATCGACGTACCCGATTGCTGGCCGCGGCCGCGGTCACGCTCGGACGGCTGTCCGATGTACTGACGCCATTGGGCGAGTTGTTCGCCGCGCGCGGCCATGAGCTGTACCTGGTCGGCGGCAGCGTGCGCGACGCCGTGCTCGGGCGGCTCGGCACCGATCTGGACTTCACCACCGATGCCAGGCCGGAGCAGGTGCAGGAGATCCTGCGCGGCTGGGCCGATCATCTGTGGGATACCGGTGGGCTGGCCTTCGGCACGGTGAGCGCCTCGAAGTCCGATCAGCAGCTGGAGATCACCACCTTCCGCAGCGATAGCTATGACCGGGTATCGCGCAATCCCGAAGTGACCTTCGGTGATTCGCTCGAGGGCGATCTGGTGCGCCGCGACTTCACGGTCAACGCGATGGCGGTGAAGATCGGGGCCGACGGTTCGTTGGAGTTCGTCGATCCGCTCGGCGGCATGGAAGCGCTGCTCGCCGGAATGCTGGATACCCCTGCGGCGCCGCAGGATTCATTCCACGACGATCCGCTGCGCATGCTGCGGGCGGCGCGCTTCGTCGCACAGCTCGGCTTCGAACTGCATCCGCGGGTGCGCGCAGCGATCACCGCGATGGCGGGTGAGATCGAGCGGATCACCGCGGAGCGGGTGCGCGCCGAACTGGATAAGCTCATCGCCTCCGCACACCCGATCGATGGCATCAATGTCATGTGCGAAACCGGCCTGGCCCAGCTGGTACTGCCCGAGGTGCCCGCGATGAAGCTCGAGATCGACGAGCACCACCAGCACAAGGACGTGTACTGGCATTCGCTGACCGTGCTGCAGCAGGCCATCGACCTAGAGGAGGGCGATCCGGACCTGGTGCTGCGCTGGGCCGCGCTGCTGCACGATATCGGCAAGCCCGACACCAAGCGCAATGAACCGGGCGGCGGCGTCAGCTTCCATCACCATGAGGTGGTCGGCGCGAAAATGGTGCGCAAGCGGATGCGAGCGCTCAAGTATCCCAAGCAGTTCACCGAGGACGTGGCGCGACTGGTGTTCCTGCACTTGCGTTTTCACGGCTACGGCAAGGGGCAGTGGACCGATTCGGCAGTGCGCCGCTATGTCACCGATGCCGCTGACCTGCTGCCTCGGCTGCACAAACTGGTCCGCGCCGACTGCACCACCCGCAATAAGCGCCGGGCCGCCGCGCTGCGCGCCACCTATGACGACCTCGAGGTGCGCATCGCCAGGCTGCAGGAGCAGGAGGATCTGGATCGGGTCCGCCCGGATCTGGACGGCAACGCGATCATGGAACTGCTCGGCATTCCCGCGGGTCCCGAGGTCGGCAAGGCGTGGCGGTTCCTCAAGGAGCTGCGCCTGGATCGGGGACCGCTCACCAGGGACGAGGCCGAGGCCGCACTGCTGGAATGGTGGAAGTCCCAGGGCTGAATGCTTCAGGGCTGGAACAGGATTTCCTCGCCCGGGTCAGAAGATGATCAGCGTGGTGCCCGCCACGATCGCCGAGCGGATCTGCGCCAGATCGAACGAACCGGTGATCTCCGGTAGCTCGACCCGGAAGCGGACCAGATCGCCCTCGCGGGTGGCGTGCACGATGCGCGCGTCGTTCGGCAGCCGATCCAGCAGGATCGCCGGGGCGGTCACCAGGTTGCGTGGTATCCGCATGCCCAACCAGTTCGCCCGGTGGATATCGACGGTCAGCAGGTTGTCGCGCACCTGCGCCTCCACCAACGCGGTGACGCGGCGGCGGCGATGCTCGGCCCGGATCAGACCGCTCGCGTCGACGCTGAGCCGCCAGTCGAGCTCCTGGGTATTGAGCCAGCCGACCAGTGCCGCGGTGGTGACGGTGCCGTTCAGGTCCAGCTGCTGGGTCCGCGCCCTGGTCGGCACGCCGGGCACCAGCCGGACCCCGTGCGCGATCACGGTGAGCTGCTCGATCGGGTGATCGTCCCAGCGCATCCGGGACAGCACGGTTTTGGTCTGGAAATGCGCGCCGCGGCGGCGCACCTTGAGCACCTGCAGGGTGGCGTGCAGGTCATGGCCGAGCAGGGTGGCGCTGACCTCTTGGCCGCCGAACCGGCTGAGAATGCCCTCACTCAGCACGGTCATGAGCACGTCCGGCATCAACGCTGTGACCGTGCCCGCGCCGAAGTCGGCCACCGGATCCACCCAGGCGGTGGTGAAGGAGAGCCATTGCTCCAACAGCGATTGGTCGAAGAGTCGCTTCCCCAAGTCGACGGCCCGCATCGGTGACCATGACATCGGATCGAAATACGTGGCCATGATTGCTCCGAGCGTACTTGGCGGCGGCGAACACGACCACGGTCGCGGCCGTGACGAAGTGGGCAATAGTGCGTTTCTACGGAATGACGTGGCCGGAGGGCGCACCGATTCTATCCGTATCTACGGCTTCATCCGCTTTGTTGATCCGTATTTGCGGAACTATGCTGGCGCGGTGGCGACTCTCCGGATACGTGACGCGGCCGAACTGCTCGGTGTCAGCGATGACACCGTGCGGCGCTGGATCGATTCCGGAACACTCGCGGCGGCCAAGGACTCCTCCGGCCGCCTGGTGATCGAGGGCAGGGAGCTCGCGGCCCTGGCCGTCGAGCAGGCACGGACCCCGCGGACTCGCCTCGGCAGTGCCAGTTCGGCACGTAATCGGTTTCCCGGATTGGTCACCCGTGTGGTGGCCGATACGGTCATGGCTCAGGTGGAGATGCAATGCGGACCGTTCACGGTGGTGTCGTTGATGAGCAGCGAGGCGGTGCGCGAGCTCGGGCTGGAGCCAGGCAGTGTCGCGATGGCGAGCGTGAAGGCGACCACGGTCGTGGTCGAAACGGCCGCCGAATGAGACCGGCCGCACTGGCGGCGATTTCGGCCGTGCTGCTCGTCGCGGGGTGTGGATCTGATGAAAGCGGTGGTGCGAGTGCGGATTCCGGTACCGTGACGGTCTTCGCGGCGGCGTCGTTGAAGCAGGTCTTCACCGGCCTCGCCGCGGATTTCGAGGCCGCGCATCCCGGCTCGAAGGTCGCATTCTCCTTCGCGGGCTCCTCCGATCTGGCCGCGCAGATCACCCAGGGGGCGCCCGCCGACGTCTTCGCCGCGGCCGATCCGGTGACGATGGCGAAGGCGGTGGATGCGGGCCGGATCACCGAACCGACGGAGAACTTCGCCACGAATGTACTGACCATCGTGACCGCACCCGGCAATCCGAAACACGTTGCCGGACTGCGTGATCTGGCCCAGCCGGGACTGCAGCTGGTGGTCTGCGCGCCGCAGGTGCCGTGTGGGCGCGCCACCAAGAAGGTCACCGAATCCGCTCGGATTTCGCTGTCGCCGGTGAGTGAGGAATCGTCGGTGACCGACGTGCTGGCGAAGGTGACCTCCGGGCAGGCCGATGCCGGTGTGGTGTATGTGACCGATGCGGCGTCGGCGGGTGCGAAGGTGGCCACGGTGGCGATGCCCGAGGCCGCCGCCGCGGTCAACGCGTATCCGATCGCGGTGCTGGCGGATTCCAGGCACGCGCAGCTGGCGCACGAGTTCGAGAGCCTGGTCACCGGGCCGAAGGGGCGGGCGGCGTTGGCGGGGGCCGGATTCGGCGCACCATGAGTCGGGACGATCGGTGAACACCGGATTGCCGCGCTGGCTGCTGCTGCCCGCCGCGGTCGGGTTCGCGCTGGTCGTGGTGCCTTTGATCGCGTTGGCCTACAGCGTCGAATGGTCGAACTTTCTCGCCTCGGTGAGTATCAGGGCCTCCCAGGACGCGCTGTGGTTGAGCCTGCGCACCGCCACCGCGAGCATGGTGCTGTGCGTACTGCTGGGGGTGCCGATGGCCGCGGTGCTGGCCAGGAGCGTCTGGCGCGGGCTGCCGCTGCTGCGCGCAATGGTGTTGCTGCCGTTGGTGTTGCCGCCGGTGGTCGGCGGTATCGCGCTGCTGTACACCTTCGGTCGGAAGGGGCTGATCGGCAGGCATCTGGAGGTGGCCGGAATCCATATCGCGTTCAGTACGACCGCGGTGGTGCTGGCGCAGGCCTTTGTGGCACTGCCGTTTCTGGTGCTCACGCTGGAGGCCGCCATGCGGACCGCGGGCTCGCGCTACGAACAGATCGCCGCCACCCTCGGCGCGCGTCCGACAACCGTGTGGCTTCGCGTAACCCTTCCTCTGCTGCGACCCGCGCTGATCTCCGGCGCGGTTTTGGCCTTCGCCCGTGCCCTCGGTGAATTCGGTGCGACGCTCACCTTCGCGGGCAGCCTGCAGGGACGGACCCGGACGCTGCCGTTGGAGATCTATCTGGAGCGCGAGGCGGATCCCGCCGCGGCGGTGGCGCTTTCACTTGTGCTCGTCATCGTCGCGGTGCTGATCGTGCTGATCGCGTATCGCAGGTCAGGGGTGATGCCCGGGCCGGGGACGGTGCTGCGGAGTAGTTGGCAGAACGTCCGGGCGTCACGGTCCGAGCTGATCGCGGGGGCTGATCGGTGACGCGAGCTAATCGGACTCATCCACGAAGATGGTGCCTGCGCACGGTCGTTGCTCGGCGGGAGCATGGTGCGCGGCTGATGAATGGTGCGCAACAGGACGGCCAGGGCTGCTGGGCTCGCGCACCACGGTTCCAGTCGCTGGATCTCGGTCCGGTGGGCGGACGTCGAATAAAGGTCGAACGATAATGGGGCACTTGCTGCGGCGGAACGCATCTCGAGAGTCGCAAGCGGTGGCGGATGGTTCTGGTCTTGCGGTATCGGCGCGGCTGGCCGATCGCGATTTCGAGGTGGATTTCGAGCTCGCCGATGGCGAGGTGCTTGCCGTGCTCGGACCCAATGGTGCGGGTAAGTCGACCTTGCTCGAGGTCGTGGCGGGATTGGTGCGGCCGGACTCGGGGCAGGTGCGGCTCGGTTCGCGGGTGCTGACCGATATCGCGAAAGACGTCGCGGTGCCGCCGCATCGGCGTGGTGTCGCGCTGCTCGCGCAGGAGGCGTTGCTATTTCCGCATCTGACCGTCGCGCAGAATGTGGCATTCGGACCGCGCAGCGCCGGGTTGTCGGCGGGGGCGGCGCGTGCGGTGGCGCGGGAGTGGCTGGCCGCCGTGCACGCGGTGGAGTTGGCGGGACGTAAACCGGGGGAACTGTCGGGCGGGCAGGCGCAGCGGGTGGCATTGGCGCGGGCCTTGGCCGTCGATCCACAGCTATTGCTGCTGGACGAACCGATGGCCGCGCTGGATGTCGCGGTGGCACCGGCGATGCGGGCGCTGCTGCGCGAGGTGCTTCGCGAACCGGCCGAGGGTGCCCGGCGCGGTGCGGTGCTGGTCACCCACGACATCATCGACGCGTTGACCCTGGCCGATCGGCTGCTCGTCATCGAATCCGGGCGGGTGGTCGAATCAGGTCCGGTGGCAACGGTTTTGGCGCGGCCGCGCAGTGCGTTCGCCGCGCGCATCGCCGGGGTCAATCTGATCGTCGGCAAGGCGGGTGCGGGTAGTGCTGAGCGCGAGGGCGTGGTGCTGGCCGATGACGTGGAGGTGCACGGCCGGGCGGATGGCGCGTGGCCGCCGGGCGGGCGGGCCGCCGCGGTCTTCTCCCCCACCGCGGTATCGGTGCATCGGGAAGTGCCGGAAGGCAGCCCGCGCAATACCTTCGGCGTCCGGATCGCCGAACTCACCGATCGTGGCGGCATCATTCGCGTGCAGGCGGCGGATCGAACGGACGGCTCAGCGGGTCTGGTCGCCGATATCACCCCGGCGGCCGTCGCGGAACTCGACCTGACTCCGGGCCGCTCGGTGTACTTCGCGGTCAAGGCCACGGAAGTCCAGGTCTACCCCTGCTGACCCGCTGGCATCGAATGCCGTCCGCCGCCGGGTGATCCGATGCGCCGCCAGCACCGCCTGAGCTGGGCATATCGCCGCTCGAACCGCGTTGGGTGCGGGTCAGCCGCGCTGCGCGGCGGCCAAGGCACGCAGCCCGTCCGCGCAGGACGGATAGCGCGGCGTCCAGCCGAGTTCCGACTTCGCCTTGGCGTTGGCCACCCGCATATTGGCCTGCGTCATCCGGTAGGCGTACGACATCGGTCGCATCATCCAGGCCGGCACCGTCAATGGCTTCGGGGTGTCGAATGTTTCGGCGACCAGCCGGACATGGCCGCCGAAGCCGAGTGGGTTGTCGTCCACGATGTTGTATGCCGCACCGGGCTTTCCGCCCTCGACGGCCAGTGCCACCGCCGCGGCCGCATCGGCCAGATTCACCCACGGCAGCACTCGCCCGTGATCGTTCACCACCGGCAGTTGCCGCTTGCGCAGCATCGTGACCAGGGCCTCGGTGCCGCCCGCGCCGTAGAACAGGCCGTAGCGCAGCGAGATCCCTTCGATCCCTTCGGCATTCAGCATCAGCTCTTCCTTGACGCGCATGCCCTCGAGGTGGGGTTCGACCGCCTTGTCGCCGGCCGGCGCGAAGACGTCGTCCTCGGTGAGCACATGATCGCCGAAATCGCCGTAGCCATAGCCGAAGACCATGGACTCGGCGATGACCCGCCGGGCGCCGACCGCGCGCGCGGCCTCCATCAGGTTGGCGGTGCCGGTTATCCGCAGACCATCGGTGGCGTACATATCCTTGTGCCGCATCGGCGCCTTGCGCAGTGCCGTCGCCGCGTGCACCACGGTGTCGATCGTGCGGCCCTCGACCGCGCGCAGCAGTTGGTCACGATTCATCAGATCGGCCCGGACATCGGCGTCCGCACCGCGCGACAGTGTTATCACGGTGTAGCCGGACTGCTTCAGCGCTGCGGCGATATGGCCGCCGAGCACTCCGGTCGCTCCGGCCAGCAATACGTTCTTGGTGTCGTTCATGTCCATCAGACAGCTGTCCCCCTTCCGACGTGACACTCGTTGATGTGAGCTGCATCACTGTCGCCAGCATGCCAGGACGCTGCCCGAGCCGCTGCCGAAACCGCTGATCAGAACGGGTTCAGCTGCCGTATCCCCCGCCGCCGGGCGTCTCGATGACCAGCACATCACCGGGTTGGAGGTGCGCCGAATCCGCACCGTGCAGATCCTGCACCGTGCCGTCGGTACGCTCGACCCGATTACGGCCGAGTGCCCCCGGCGCACCGCCCGCCATGCCATAGGGCGGCACCCGGCGGTGGCTCGACAGCGTCGATACCGTCACCGCCTCGGTGAACCGCAGCCGACGCACGGCACCGTCACCGCCGTGCCATCGACCCGTGCCACCGCTACCCGCACGCACCGAGAATTCCTCGAGCAGCACCGGCAGCCGCCACTCCAGCACCTCCGGGTCGGTGAGCCGGGAGTTGGTCATATGGGTCTGCACCACCGGTGCGCCGTCGAAGCCGTCGCCCGCACCGGAGCCGGAGCCGATCGTCTCGTAATACTGACTGCGGTCATTGCCGAAGGTGACATTGTTCATCGTGCCCGAGCCCTCGGCCTGCACCCGCAGCGCCGCGTACAGCGCGCCGGTAATCGCCTGGGAGGTTTCGACATTGCCGGCGACGACCGCGGCGGGCGGAACGGGTGCGAGCATCGAGCCGGGCGGCACAATGATCCGCAGCGGACGCAGGCAACCATCGTTGAGCGGGATATCGTCGGCGACCAGTGTGCGGAAGACATACAGGACCGCCGCATTCGCCACGGCATAGGGCGCGTTGAAATTACCGTCGAGCTGTGCCGATGTCCCGCTGAAATCTATGGTGGCGCCGCGGTTTTCCCGATCGACGGTGACCCGGACGTGAATGGTGGCGCCGAGATCGGTCTCGTAGACGTATTCGCCGTCGTCGAGGGCGTCGATGACGCGGCGCACCGATTCCTCCGCGTTGTCCTGCACATGCCGCATATACGCCTCGACGACATCGAGCCCGAAGTGCTCGATCATCTTCCTGACCTCGTCGACCCCCTTGGCATTGGCCGCGATCTGGGCACGCAGATCGGCGAGGTTGGTGGCCGGATTGCGGGACGGGTACGGCGCTTCGGTGAGCAACCGCGAGGTCTCCGTCTCCCGGAACCGGCCGTCCTCGACGAGCAGCCAGTTATCGAAGATGACGCCCTCCTCCTCGATGCGACGGCTGTTCGCGGGCATCGAGCCGGGCGCGATGCCGCCGATCTCCGCGTGATGGCCGCGCGAGGCGACGTAGAAGAGGATCTGCGTACCGGCGGTGTCGAATACCGGCGTGATCACCGTGACATCGGGCAGATGGGTGCCGCCGTGGTAGGGATCGTTGACCGCGTAGGTGTCACCCGGTCGCATGTTCTCCCTGCGCCGGATGACCTCCTTGACGCTGGTGCCCATCGATCCGAGATGTACCGGAATATGTGGCGCGTTGGCGACGAGATTGCCGTCGGGATCGAATAGCGCGCACGAGAAGTCGAGGCGCTCTTTGATATTCACCGATTGAGCGGTCGACTCCAGCCGCGCGCCCATCTGCTCGGCGATGGACATGAACAGATTGTTGAAGACCTCCAGCAGCACCGGATCCGCCTCGGTACCCGCCTGCGGTCCGGTCGCCACCGCGACCCGTTCCATGATCAGATGCCCGACGTCGTTCAGCACGGCTTGCCAGCCGTCGTCGACGACCGTGGTGGAGTTTTCCTCGGTGATGATCGCGGGTCCGTCCACCGCTCTGCCGGGCGCCAATTCCGCACGCCGGTAAAGGGATACATCACGCCAAGCGCCTTCGGTATGCAGCCGAACGGACTCCGGCTCGCCGGTGGCCGCGAGTGACCCGGCCAGGTCGGCGAGGTCGGGTGGTTCGGTGAGCCCGGTCGCCTCGACCGAGAGCGCCTCGATGACGATCGGGCGGTCCAGCACGAAGGAGTAGGTGTTGCGGTGGCGTTCGGCGAAATCCGTTGCCATGCTGGCCGGTTCGGTGAGCTCGACGGTCAGCGTGGTGTCGGTGCCGTCATAGCGCAGTTGAGCGCGGCGCACGACGCGTACCCGGTGGACGGGCACATCCTCGCCGAGTAGTTCGGCGCGGGCGGTGCCCTCCAGATCGTCGGCGATCTCGATGACGCGCGGCATCGACTCATCGTGCAACGGCAATTCCACCGATCGCTCACGCATGGCGGTGGTGTCGGCGAGGCCGATGCCGAGCGCCGAGAGCACACCGGCCATCGGCGGGACCACCACGGTGCGGATGCCGAGGGAATCGGCCACCTTGCAGGCGAGTTGGCCGCCCGCGCCGCCGAAGGTGGTCAGCGCGTACCGGGTGACATCGTGCCCCTTCTGCACCGAGATCCGCTTGATCGCGGCGGCGATATTGGCGACGGCGATCTCGAGATAGCCCTCGGCGACCTGTTCGGGGGTGCGATCGTCACCGGTGCTCTCGGCGATCTCGCTGGCCAGTTCCGCGAATCGATCACGCACCAGCGCATCGTCGAGCGATTCATCCCCGCTCGGACCGAAAACCCTTGGAAAGTAGTCGGATTGGATGCGGCCGAGCATCACGTTGGCGTCGGTGACGGTCAACGGTCCCCCGCCGCGATAACACGCGGGTCCCGGGACCGCGCCTGCGGAGTCGGGGCCGACGCGGTAGCGGCTGCCGTCGAAGTGCAGGATCGAGCCGCCGCCCGCCGCGACGGTGTGGATGTCGAGCATCGGCGCGCGCAGCCGGACCCCGGCGATCTGGGTGGTGAACACGCGCTCGTACTCGCCGGCGAAATGCGAGACATCCGTGGACGTTCCGCCCATATCGAACCCGATGACGCGGTCGAATCCGGCGAGTTCGGACATCCGCACCATGCCGACGATGCCGCCCGCCGGACCGGACAGGATGGCGTCCTTACCGCGGAACTGGCCCGCCTCGGTGAGTCCGCCATTGGATTGCATGAACATCAGTCGCACGCCTGTGAGCTGGTCGGCGACCTGCTGAACGTAGCGGCGCAGCACCGGCGAGAGATAGGCGTCCACCACCGTGGTGTCCCCGCGCGGCACCAGCTTCATCAGCGGGCTGACCTCGCTGGACAGCGAGATCTGCGGAAATCCGATATCGCGGGCGACCCGGCCGATCGCCTGTTCGTGTTCCGGATACAGGTGTGCATGCATGCACACCACGGCGATGGCACGAATGCCACTGTCGTACAACGGCTTCAGCGCCTCGGCGAGGGCGGTCGGATCTGGTGGTGTCAGCACTGTGCCGTCCGCCGTGACGCGTTCGTCCACCTCGATCACATGCTCGTACAACAGTTCCGGCAGCACGATCTCCCGCGCGAAGATCTGCGGGCGATTCTGGTAGGCGATGCGCAGCGCGTCGCGGAATCCCCGGGTGATCACCAGAACGGTGCGTTCGCCCTTGCGCTCGAGCAGGGCGTTGGTGGCGACCGTGGTGCCCATCCGGACGGCATCGATATCGGCGTTGTCTCGGCCCGCGTCGGCCAGGATTTCGCGGATGCCCGCCACCGCGGAGTCGTCGTAGCGCGCCGGGTTCTCCGAGAGCAGCTTGTGCGTGACGAGCCTGCCGTCGGGTCGACGGGCCACCACATCGGTGAAGGTGCCGCCCCGATCGATCCAGAACTGCCAGCCCGGACCGTCCGCCGGGTGCGCGGTCGCGCCGCCCGTCATCGGAGCCGCCCGTGCTGTATGCATATGCGCTGGTCGATCACATGCGCACCATACCGAACCACTCTCGGCACGGATCCGATCGCGATCAGCTCGGCGGATCGAGTTTGGCGTGCATGAGATACACGTTGTAGGTATCCCACGCCGAGATGGTGAAGTACAGATCCTCGGCGGTCGACCATGGATGGATGAAGCCGCCGTAGGCCTTCGGGTAGTCGTCGGTCGAGACCAGCGGGACACCATCGGTCCACGCGCCCTGCGGCGTCGCCGCGGTGCGGATCACGATCGAAGCGCGGGCCGAGTCGAGGTAGACCATCTGCCACTGCCCGCTGCCCTTGTCGAATCGCACCGATAGTTCGCTGGCCATGCCGAGAACCAAAGGCGTTGCCTGGTTCTCGGCGGCCGGTGCCCAGGTGCCGCCGACCCAGTACTGGTAGGCCGATTTGTTCAGCACCTCGTTCTTGGGCACCCTGGCCAGGCCGATTACGCCGACCCGGCCGTTGGGCGTGCCGAACATGTAGACGTAATCGCCCTGCGGCACCATCGCAGTCACCTGGAAGCGGCCGAGCCCGAAGAAGTTGTCCCACCTGGCGTGCTGACTCTTGACCCAGGTGCGGCCGTTATCGTCGGAGTACGCGAGACCGCCGTAGTTGGTCGACCACAGACCCGGAATCCGGCTCCAGTGATTCACCGACATATAGCTCATGAACTGCCGCTTCCCGATCGCGAATCCGGAGGTCGGGATGGTGGTCGTCTCCCAGTTCTTGATCTTGCGGCTGGACAGCAATTCGGTGGCGTGACACCGGCTGTCCTGCACCATGGTGTCGATGCCGAGCCCGTCGGCCAGGTTGTGGTCGGTGCTGTAGCCCAGCACATTGCTGCGCCAATCCGGTCCGCCGACGCCGCCGCTCTCCCAGCCCGCGCCGAAGGTGTCGCCGAAGGCGACGGCGATCTGGCCCGGTTTGGTCTCCCACATGATCCCGAGGTCGGTGCCGTCGACCTGCCAGCGCATATCGGTGCGGTTCTCCGAACCATGTCCGGTCACCTGCCCGACCAGATCCACCGACTCCACCAGCAGCGGGGCAACCGCGGGGGCCAGCGGTCCCGGCTCGGCCGGATGCACGACCAGTGGCGGCGCGGGTTGGGGTTCGGCTCCGTCACCACCGGGCACCGGGTACGGAACGGGTTCGATCTCCGGCCGGAACTCGATGCGCGGCAGCTGGATCGAGCCGGAACCCGAACCAGAACCCGAGCCGGAACCAGAACCAGAACCGGAACTCGACCCGGTGTTCGGCGCGGTATCCGGGGCCGGGTCGGTGGCGGTATCCGGCGGCTTCGGGGTGTCGCGCACATCCGGGCACGGATTTCGGCACGGGTCCGCGGGCAGCGGCTCCGGATCGATCCGGGTGTTGTCCGGCGCCGGGTCGGGCACCGGCACCGGCGTGATCTCCGGAATGGGCACCGGGATATCGATCTGCGGGGGCAGCGGCGGGGGCGGCGGTACGCTCGGATCCGGCGCCCGGTTCAACGGGTCGAAGCCGATCTCGCCGCAACTGTTCACCGGGGGCGGCGCCCACGGATATTGCGCGGCCTGCGCGACGGGCGTCGGTACGGTCAGCGCCCCGGCCAGCAGTACGCCGAATAATGCGGGTGCACAGGGATATTCGACCGCCGACGCGAATGCCCGCGTCCTGCTCGGCCGAAATCCCATGTCTTATTGGCTCCCTGTCGATTCGGGTCGATGGAAGATCAACTTACTCGATCGTGCGGTCCGATTGCGGTATCGCGAGCGGGTGCGATGGTATCGAATTCACACCGGCTTCGGGTGCTGACGGAACCGGATGGGCGGCAGTCGCGTCCAAACAGATATGAACGAGATCGAGTACGTGTTCGGGACCGGTGACGGCACGGTCCACGTCTGGACCAGCCAGGCGGATCTGGACCTATCCGGGTCCGGCGTCGGCGACGCGGTGAGCCTGGACTTCGACGGGGACGGCCTGGCCGATGATGTCATGTGGGATTCGCACGGCACCGGCATCGCCGATGTGGTCGGGCTGGATCTCGACGACGACGGCGTATTGGACCATTTCTTCACCGACCCGACCGGCAATGGCACCTGGAATCACCAGATCACCGGCAATCCGGACGATGCGGGCAGCGAACATCTCTCCTGGACCGTGCGCGCCGAGCCGGAGCCGGAAAACCTCGCCTCCAATGAGTTCGGCGCGACACTGGCGAATCACGATGAGCCGTCGCAGGATTCACCATGGTCGGATCCACAGGCCCCGATCGCGCAGGTGGCCGCGCTGCAGGAGCACCGCACCTGGTCCGGTGATGAACCCGGTTATCCGGCAACGTCGTTCAGCCGATAGCCGGTTCGCGCCGGCTGTTCAGCGCGATAGCCGCGATTCCGGCGCAATAGATTCCGGCGCCGACCAGCACTACCCCGATCGAGCGCCCGTCGGTCGGTATCACCAGCGCGGTGACCGCGATCGCCAGCACGAACGCGATATTGAAGACGGTGTCCTGCAATGCGAATACCTGACCGCGCCTGGTGTCACCGATATCGATCTGCATGGTCGCGTCGCCGGTCAGTTTGATGGTCTGACCCGCCAGCCCGAACAGGAACGCGCCTACCAGCAGCAGTTGATGCGCCCGATGCGCGGCGGTCCCGGCGGTCGCGATGGCGGTCGGCGTGACCAGCGTCAACTGAACGATGGTCGCGGTTAACAGACCGAGCACCACCGTGCGCGGCCGGCCGAGGCGCGGAATCAGCAGCGGTGCGACGACCGCTGCCACCAGCATGCCCGCAGCCGTGCAGCCGATGGCGACCCCGAATCGCGTCAGCCCGGTATTCGCCCCGCCGCCGTCGACCGGCGCCTGTCGCAGCACCAGCACCATGATCAGGGTATTTGTGCCGAAGACGATCCGGTGCGTGCCTATGCCGACCATCGCGGTGGTGACCTGAACCGCCCCCCAGACCGCCGCCGCACCATGGCGCAGGCCGGTGGCGACCGCCCGCACCGCGCTGTCGCGCACCGCCGCTCCCGGCTCCGGACCCAGCACCCCGGCCCCGAATCCGGCCGCGAGCACCGCACCGAAGACCGACCAGACGGCGCTGATCGCCACTGCGACCGCCGACGCGAAATCACCGGCGCCCATCAGTCCGATGATCGCGACCGAGGCCGCGGCACCGACACCGGCACAGCCGGAGGCCACCGTGGCGAGCACCGAATTCGCGGGCACCAGCCAGTGCAGGTCCAGCACCCGGGGCAGTGCCGCGGACACACCGGAGAGTACGAATCTGCTGATCCCGACCACGGCGAGCGCCAGCAGCAACAAGGGCGGCGAACTGCTACCCGCTAAGAGTCCGACGCTCACCGCGCCGATCAGGATCGCCCGCAGCACATTGGCGACCAACAGCACCGCCCGCCGATCCCAGCGGTCCAGCAGCGCACCGGCATACGGCCCGATCAGCGAGTACGGCAGCAGGAGCACCGCGAAGGCGGCCGCGATGGCCAGCGGATCGGTCTCGCGTTCCGGATTGAACAGAATGGCGCCCGACAGCGCCGCCTGGAACATGCCGTCGCCGAACTGGCCGGTGAAGCGGACCAGGGCCAGGCGCAGCACGCCGGGACTCTCGCGCAGCGCCGTCTGTAGCGAAACCGGCCGCTCGTCCGCGGGAGTGGAGCCTTCGGGGCGACCAGTGGACACGCCCAGAGGCTACTGCGTTTCGATGATGGTCGGGAATGTCCGTGTGTCTTCCATCAAACACAGTCGACCAGGGCGGCGATCGTTTCACGCATGTCCGGCGCCATCGGCAGGTCGTTCAGGGCCGCGGCATCGATCCAGGCGAAGGCATCGTGTTCGCCCGGTGCCAGCGCCACCTCGCCCGGCTCCACCTCGACCACGAAGCTGTACTTGCGGACCCTGGCCTTGGTCCTGGTCGCGTAGTCGAAGCTGCCGAGGAAGTCGGTGATATCGCGCACACGCAGACCGGTCTCCTCGAAGAGCTCGCGTGCCACGCATTCGGCCAGCGTTTCGCCGGATTCGACTCCGCCTCCGGGTAATTCGTACATGCCGCCGCGGTAATCGTCCGGTACGCGGCGGACCACCAGGAGTTTGCCGTCGCGGAAAACCGCGACACCGACGACGAAATCACTGATCCCGTCGCGCTGTGCGGCCTTGCGGAGTTGTCGCTCGATGCGGGCGAGCACCTCGGGTCGCATCGCTTCGTCACCTCCGGTTCCGTTGTGGCGCATGGTGTTACGAATCCGCCGTGGGCGCGGGCGGCCGCTTCGGTGCGGTTGCGGGCTGATCAGGTCGACGATTCGACGAACCGGTTGGTACTGCTCGCCTGCCGTTCACCGACCGGCCGCTAGTGACCGCTTGCAGGTCACTGGCAAAGATCAGCTCGCGTAAAATGCCGAGTGCAGGACAATTTACTAGGAATTCGGAGTACCGCGTCGTAAGTGCTCCTACCCTGAAAGGTGATCGGTGCACGGTCCCGAGAGGAGGACCACGATGTCCACACTCACGACACCACACATCGATGTCCATCGCGGCGGCGATCGCATGAAAACGCGCGTGTCCTGGCTGGATTCGAAGCACTCCTTCTCCTTCGGGGAGCACTACGATCCCGACAACACCCATCACGGGCTGCTGCTCGTCAGCAACGAAGATATCGTTTCCCCTGGTCAGGGCTTCGAAACCCATCCGCACCGGGATATGGAGATCGTGACCTGGGTGCTCGGCGGCAGCCTGGTGCACCAGGATTCGCTCGGTCACAGCGGCGTCATCTATCCCGGCCTCGCGCAGCGGATGAGCGCGGGCACCGGGATTCTGCATTCGGAGAAGAACGACTCCTGGCGCCTGAACCCCGGCGCCGAGCACGACGAGCCGGTGCATTTCGTGCAGATGTGGGTGGTGCCCGACGAGCCGGGCCTGGAGCCGGGCTATCAGCAGCTCGAGATCGACGACGAATTGGCGGGCGGCGCTCTGGTGACCGTGGCCTCGGGTCTGCCGCGCTATCGCGACCGGACCGCGATCGCCATCGGCAGCAGCCATTCGGCGATGCACGTGGCGCGGATGGTGGGCACCGGTGATACCGAGCAGTCGGTCGACCTCCCGGACGCGCCGTACCTGCATCTGTTCGTCGCCAGGGGCGAGGTGGAGATGGAGGGCGTCGGCCCGCTGTACGCGGGTGATGCGGTGCGATTGACCAGGTCGGGTGGGCAACGGGTGATCGCCCGCGAGCCCGCGGAGATTCTGGTCTGGGAGATGCACGCGCGGCTCGGCTCGCAGTAACTGGTTCGGCATTAACATCCCTGCTCGGGGAGTGCGATCAGTAGGCGACTGCAGCGCAAGTGCACCGGCTGAGAGGAAGTCCTATGTCGCAGTATCCGCCGCCCGGTCAATATCCGCCGCCGGGTGGCTACCCACCGCCGGGGCCGTATCAGGGGCAGCCCAACTACTGGCAGGAATCGCCCAAGCGCAAGGGTCTGGCGATTACCGCGCTTGTACTCGGCATCCTCGGGTTCCTGAGTTGCTGGACGCTGATCGGCGGCTACCTGTTCGGCTTCTTCGCGCTGATCTTCGGCATTATCGCGTTCTTCAAGATCCGTTCCGGCAGCGCGGGCGGCACCGGTATGGCGATCGCCGGTTCCATCCTCGGCGCGATCGCGCTGATCGGCGCGATTGTGCTGACCATTGTCGGCTGGAGCTTCTTCGTCGACTCCGGCGGTAAGGACTATCTGGACTGCGTGCAGAAGGCGGGTGACGATCAGACCAAGCTCAACGAGTGCCGAGACAAGTGGCAGCACAGCATCGAGCAGAGCTACAGCGTGACGCTCACTCCACATCCGACCCGTTGATGTGCCTGACCATCGAGCGCTCGAATTCGTGCCCAGCACTGGCGGCACACGACTTGGTCGCGGCGATGACATCGCCGAGTTCGGGGCGGTAGTCACCCTCGGGTGGCGCGATCCAGATCCGGAGGCCGCTCTGCTCGTCGGTCGGCGACGGCAGCACGATCCGGCTGCCGGGTAACGCCACCGAGGCGCAGACCCGGAACAACTCCGGGAACAGCGTCATATCCAGATACGAGTTGTCCGTCGGACCGGTCAGGAAGGACCAGCGTTGTGAGCGCGGGTGCGCGATGATCGGTCCGGTGCGACCATGGGTGGCCAGCAATTGGGCGCGCACCCGCTTACCTAGTGCGGCTGGCATGACGACCGCGCCGACCGCGCCGATCTCCAACAGGATGCGTCCGAGTGCGGGATCGACTACCCCGTAGAGTCCGTTGTCCTTGCGGTAGCGACGACAGCGGGCCAAGGCGTCCTGGGCCGCCGCGAAGTCCTGGGCTGCCAAGTAGCTACCAGGTTCCATCCGCGACGTATTCATGACGAACCTCGCCTCGAGTCTGAGTGGATCGACGTGAAAAGCAAAGAATGTCGTTGAAATCGACACTAGACCGGAACAACTCGGTTGACAATAGTCACACGCAGGATAAATCTTCGGCGTAGCATCGCCAGCCATGGCACCCGTTTCCCCCACTGTCGCTCGTTGGGAACTGGTGCTGCGCCTGCGCGAATTGCGCGAACAGCGCGGCTTCGATTCGGCAACCTTCGCCAAGCGCGTCGGTTTCACCCCGGCCAATTGGTCGCACGTCGAGAAGGGGCGACGGGTGCTCACCACCAACACCATCGGCCCGGTGCTCGAACTATTGGAGGTCGATCCCGAGGAGCGCGGGGAATTGCTGACGCTGCTCGAGGCGAGTAAGCAGCGCGGCTGGTGGGCCAAATCGTCGGCCCTGATCGGGCCGGAACTGCAGCGGCTGTACGGCATGGAGTTCGGCGCACAGAGTATTCGCAGCTACGACAGTCTGGTGTTTCCCGGTCTGCTGCAGAGCGAGGATTACGCTCGCGCGCTCATCAGCGCGGATGTGATGATCCGCCCGGTCCAAGTCGAGCAACTGGTGGCCATCCGGATGCGGCGCCAGGAACGCCTGCGCGGTAAGGGACCGGTCGAGCTGACCGCCGTGATCGGCGAGGGCACGCTGCTGCAGCAGACCGGCGGTCCGGAGGTGCTGCGCGGACAATTGGAGTATCTGGCGAAGCTGATCGAGCAACTCGACAATATCGAGGTGCGGGTCATCCCGTTCGCCGCGCGGGCGGGCGCGGTGCTCGGCGGTTCCAGCTTCCATCTGATCGACTTCGCCGGCGAACAGCTGCCGACCTTCGCCTGGGCCGAGAGCGCGGTCTTCGGCGGGGCGGTCGACGATCCGGAGCAGATTCGCGATTTGAGCTTCGCATACGTTCACGCTCTGGAACACTCGTTGAATCGTGACGAGTCATTGGCCCTGATCAGCCGCTATGCACGAGTGTAAAATCCTGCCCATGGCCACCACCGCTACCCCCCGGTCGGTTTTCACTGACTGGTTCACGTCGAGTCGATCGAACAA
The DNA here is from genome assembly GCF_048910785.1 of Nocardia nepalensis. Taxonomy (NCBI): domain Bacteria; kingdom Bacillati; phylum Actinomycetota; class Actinomycetes; order Mycobacteriales; family Nocardiaceae; genus Nocardia; species Nocardia nepalensis. The sequence goes on from NZ_JBKBET010000003.1 coordinate 506,289, forward strand.
CGGCAATCAATGCGTCGAGGTCCGGTTCGATGGTGACGCGGTGCTCATCCGTGACAGCAAATACCGCCGCAACCCGGCCAACCGCCCCGCCGAAGAGCCCATTATCACCGTCACCGCGAGCCTTTGGACCTCGTTCATCAACCTCCTCAACAGCGGGCGATCGCACAACGAGCTGATCGCGCACACTCACGCCGACGGTAGCGCCACCCTGCGCCACGTCGATATCACTCTCACCTACACCCCCGAAGAGTGGGATGCCTTCGTCGCCGGAGCGCGCGACGGCGAATTCGACCGCATCATCCTGCCCGCCTGACCGTTCCTCCCCGGCCGTCCCCGCGGCCGGGGCAGCCTCGGCGACGGCGGTATCAGCGTCACCTCTGCATACTGGAGATCGTGACTTCCGACCTGAGCAGTCCTTCCGGTATCGACCTGTCCAACCTCGACCCGGCCGTACGCGTTCAAGACGACCTGTTCGCGCACGTCAACGGCGCTTGGCTGGATACCTACGAGATACCCGCGGACCGCGCGGTCGACGGCGCCTTCCGGACGCTGTACGACCAGGCTGAGCTGGATGTGCAGGCGATCATCCAGAACGCGGCGGCCTCGTCGGCCGAGCACGGCAGCGACGCGCGCAAGATCGGTGATCTGTATTCGAGCTTCATGGATACCGACGCGGTCGCCTCGCTCGGACTGGCGCCGATCGCGGGTGAACTCACCGAGATCCGCGAGGTCGCCGACCGCAGTGCCCTGGCCGCGCTGCTCGGCAGGCTGCAGCGCACCGGCATCGGCGGCGCGCTCGGCGTCTACGTCGACACCGACGATAAGAACTCCAACCGGTATCTCGCGCACGCCACCCAGTCCGGGATCGGGCTGCCCGACGAGTCCTATTACCGGCAGGACGAATTCGCCGAGATCCGGGCCGAGTACATCGCGCATATCGGGCGCATCTTCGCCCTGGCAGCCGCCGAACCGCAGATCGCCGCGCTGCTGCCCGCCGATCTGGCGACGGTCGGGCAGCGGGTGTTCGAGTTGGAGCGCAAACTCGCGGCCGGGCACTGGGATGTGGTGAAGCGTCGCGATGCCGAATTGAGCTACAACCTCACCACCTTCGACGCGCTGGTTGCCGAGAATCCGGAATTCGATTGGCATGCGTGGACCTCCGCGCTTGCCGAGGGTGTTTCGAAGTCCGGTTCCGAACTGTTCGCCGAAGTGGTTGTGCGGCAGCCGGATTACGTGCGCACCTTCGCCCGCACCTGGGCCGCCGAATCGCTCGCCGACTGGCAGGCCTGGGCGATGTGGCGGCTGTTGCGTTCGCGCGCGGCCTATCTCACCGATCCGATCGTCGAGGAGAACTTCGACTTCTACGGCCGCACCCTCACCGGGGCGCAGGAGAACCGGGAACGCTGGAAGCGCGGTGTTTCGCTGGTGCAGGATCTGCTCGGCGAGGCCGTCGGGAAACTGTATGTGGCCGAACACTTCCCGCCGGAGGCCAAGGCGCGGATGGTCGAGCTGGTGGCGAATCTGCAGGAGGCCTACCGTCGCAATATCGCGGACCTGGATTGGATGGGTCCGGATACCAGGGCGGCCGCGCTGGCCAAACTGGAGAAGTTCACCCCCAAGATCGGCTATCCGGACAAGTGGCGCGACTACTCCGCCATCGTCATCGTACCGGGCGATCTGGTCGGCAACTTTCGCCGCGGCTATGCCGCCGAACACGACCGTGATCTGAACAAGCTGGGCGGCCCGGTCGACCGCGGCGAATGGTTCATGACCCCGCAGATGGTCAACGCCTACTACAACCCGGGCATGAACGAAATCGTCTTCCCCGCGGCCATTCTGCAGCCGCCGTTCTTCGATATGCACGCCGACGACGCCGCCAACTACGGTGGCATCGGCGCGGTGATCGGCCACGAAATCGGCCACGGCTTCGACGATCAGGGCGCCAAATACGACGGCGACGGCAATATGGTCGACTGGTGGACCAATGCCGACCGCGCCGAATTCGGCAAGCGCACAAAGGCTTTGATCGACCAGTACAGCGTGCTGTCGCCCAAGGCGCTGTCCGACGACCACACCGTCAACGGTGAATTCACCATCGGCGAGAACATCGGCGACCTCGGCGGTCTGTCCATCGCCCTGGTCGCCTACCAGATCTCCCTCGGTGGCGCCGAGCCTCCGGTGATCGATGGCCTGACCGGTCTGCAGCGCGTCTTCTACGGCTGGGCCCAGGTCTGGCGCACCAAGGCCCGCAACGAGGAGGCCATTCGACGCCTGGCCACCGACCCGCACTCCCCGCCGGAATTCCGTTGCAATGCGGTGGTTCGCAATATCGACAGCTTCCACGAGGCCTTCGACGTTAAGCCCGGCGACGCGCTGTATCTGGAACCTGAGCAGCGCGTCAAGATCTGGTGAGTACGCGGCGGGCCGAGGACGCCGGGCTTCAGCGCAGGCGTTCCTCGGTTTCGCCGTCGAAGAAGAAGATCTCGTCGAGTTTGGGGCGCAGGCGCAGGCGGTCGCCGAGGGCCACCTGGAAGCGGCGGTCGACGCGGGCGACCACCTTGCCGGAGCGGCTGTTCCATTCGTCGGTGACGCCGTGGCTGTAGATGAAGGATTCCGCGCCGAGTTCTTCGAGGAGTTCGGCGGCCACGGCCAGGCTGTTGTCCGGATCGGTGGTGGTTTCCCAGGATTCCGGGCGGATGCCGACCACGACTCGGTCGCTGGTCGCGCTGCGGGGTAAGGGTATTCGCAGGTCGCCGAGTACTGCCGCGCCGTCGTGGACGGGGGCGTCGAGCAGGTTCATACCGGGTGATCCGATGAAGCCAGCGACGAAGGTGTTCACCGGATTGTCGTAGAGCTCACGGGGTTTGGCGATCTGCTGGAGTTTTCCGTCGCGCAGCACCGCGACGCGATCGCCCATGGTCATGGCCTCGACCTGGTCGTGGGTGACATAGACGGTGGTGGTGCCGAGGCGCTTCTGCAGTGCGGCGATCTGGGAGCGGGTGCTCACCCGCAGTTTGGCGTCCAGGTTGGACAGCGGCTCGTCCATGCAGAAGACCTGGGGGCGGCGCACGATGGCACGGCCCATCGCGACGCGCTGGCGTTGTCCGCCGGAGAGTTTCGCCGGTTTGCGGTCGAGCAGATGTTCGAGCTCGAGCATCTTCGCCGCTTCCTGGACGCGAACCGCGGTATCGGCCTTGTTCATTCCCGCATTGCGCAGCGCGAAGCCCATATTCTGCGCGACGGTCATATTCGGGTAGAGCGCATAGCTCTGGAACACCATCGCCACATCGCGGGCGCGCGGCGGCAGCCCGGTGACATCCTTGCCGCCGATCAGAATGCGCCCCGCCGCAACCGATTCCAACCCGGCCAGCATCCGCAGACTGGTCGATTTGCCGCAGCCCGACGGGCCGACGAGGACGATGAACTCCCCGTCGGCGATGTCGAGCTCCAGGCTGTCGACAGCAGGCGTCGGCGCACCGGGATACAGATGCGTCACCCCGTCGAAGTGCACTGTTGCCATGCTGTCGATCTCCCTCTTCGGTGCGTATTACTTGGGCAGCTTCGGCGTGATCTGCCGATCGATAATGGCCTGCAGCTGGCTCGCCACATTGGCGAAAGCCGTTGCCGGATCGGCATTCTGCAGACCGATCTGCTCCAGCCCGGTGCCGATGATCTGGTCACCGCCCGGCACGAACACCCGCGCGTAGTCCTGCGATTTGGTCACCGCGAGCTGCTCGATGGCGACCTTCGACTTCGGATTCTTCGCCAGGAAGTCGACCTCGCTCGCATCGCTCACCGCCGACTTGCGCACCGGCATGTATCCGGTGCCCTGTGAGAAGTACGCGGTATTCGCGGCATTGGTGACGAATTCGATGAACTTCAGCGCGTTCACCTTCCGCTGATCCGAGATCCGCGACGGAACCGCCAGGCCCGCGCCGCCGGTGGTGACGCCGGGGCCGTTGGGATGTGGCAGGAAGGCGGTGCCGAACTCCAGCTTGCCCTCGGCGTTCTTCTGGATGCCCTTCAGATCGCCGGTGGAGGCGATGGTGGAGGCGATGACGCCGGTGCCGAAGTCGACGGCGATCTGCGGCTTGATGCCCGCGTACTTCTTGGTGTGGATCATATCGCGCAGGAACTGGCCCGCCGCAATGGTTTTGGGGTCGGTGAATTTCAGCGTCCACTGATCGGAGTAGGCGCCGCCGAAGGTCCAGTTCGGTCCCTGGAAGGTCCAGGCCAGGTAGTTCTTGGCGTCACCCCAGCCGTGCGCGAGCTTGCCATCGCCGACCACCGACTGGATCTTCGGGCCCCACTCGTCGAATTCCTGCCAGCTCTGCGGGCCGCGATCGGGCAGACCGGCCTTCGCCCACACATCCTTGTTGTAATAGAACAGCGGCGTCGAACGTGAGTACGGCAGTGCGTAGTGCTTGCCGTTGAACACATAGTCCGCGGCCAGCGAATCGACGTAGTCGTCGAGCTGCACCCCGGCATCGGCGAAGTGCGAGTCCAGCGGTTCGATGGTGCCGTTGAGCGCGTAGTTGAACCACCAGACATCCGACAGCACAACGACATCGGGCAGCTCACCGCCGGATAGCGCCGCATTGAACTTCTGCGACACCTCCTCATAGTTCTTGCCCGCATCGACCAGATTGACCTTCAGGCCCGGATACTTCGCCTGGAACCGGTTGATCAGCTCGGTCTCGAGTTCCTTCGAGGTGCCAGGGTGATTCGACCAGAAGGTGATGGTGTTGGCGTCACCGGACTGCTTGCCGCCACCGCCGCTGCCCGCGCACGCGGTCAGTGCGGTACCCGCCGCCAGCGCACCGGCCAGGCCGATGAATCCGCGCCGCGACAGTGCCGGGAATTGTGAAGTGGACACTGGTTTCTCCTAATCGGGTATGCATCGCGTAGCGATTCCTTCGGGGGTGGTGGTCGGGCGGCGGGTGGGCTCAACCCTTGACCGCACCGGAGGTGAGGCCCTTGATCATGTGGCGCTGTAGCAGCAGGAAGACGATGAGGATCGGCAGCATGGTCAGCAGCGTCCCCGCCATCACCGGTCCCCAGTTGGTAACGCTCGGATTCTCGGTGTTCTGCAATAGGGTCAGGCCGACCGGCAGCGTGGCGACCCTGGTGTCATCGGCCATCAAGAACGGCCAGAGGTATTCGTTCCACTCGTTGACCAGCGTGACCACCGCGAAGGCCACCATCGTCGGTCCGGACATCGGCAGCACCACCCGGGTGAGCAGCCGCCACCAGTTGGCGCCGTCCATCCGGGCCGCCTCGATCACCTCCGAGGGCAGCGAGAGGAAATGGTTGCGCATCAGGAAGGTGCCGAAGGCGACCCCGCAGAGCGGAACGACGATGCCCTGGAAGGTATTTCGCCAGCCCAACTGCGCGATCAGCGCGTAGTTGGAGATCACCGTGATCTGGTTGGGCACCATGAGCGCCGCGATGATCACCAGGAATACCGCGGTCTTGCCAGGAAAACGCAGGAAAACCAGGCCGTACGCGCTGAACACACCCAGCACGAATTTCACCAGCGAGACGATCCCGGTGATGATCAGCGAATTGCGCAGGAACGTCCAGAACGGCAGTGCGGTGGTGGCCTCCTCGTAGTTCTCCGGATGCCAGCCGTGCGGCCAGTACACCGCGGGCTGGGTGTAGATATCCGGACGCGCCTTGAACGAGGTGATGAAGATCCAGAACAGCGGAACGCCGACGATGATCAGCACGCACACCATCGCGGCGTATCCGAGCAGGGTGACCGCCCGCTGCCTGCGCCGATACGAAAGCGTCTGCACGCCAGCATATTTCACTGCTCGCCCCGATCCATGATGCGCACCTGAACCAGCGTGATGACCAGCAGCACGAGGAACATGATGGTGGCGACCGTCGCGCCGTATCCGGCCCGGAAGTTGCGGAAGGACTCTTCGTAGACCTGGTAGACCATGGTCGTGGTGCCGGTACCGAGCGGCCCGCCGCGCGTCATCACATTGATGATGTCGAAGACCTGCAGCGAGTTCAGCAGCACCGTGATGGACAGGAAGAAGGTGGTCGGGCGCAGTTGCGGCAAGAGCACTTTGGTGAAGGTGGTCCAGCGGCTCGCACCGTCCATCTCGGCCGCCTCCATCAGGTCGGCGCGGGTGCCCTGCAATGCGGCCAGGTAGATCACGAAGGTGTAGCCGAGGTTCTTCCAGATATAGGTGACCGTCACCATGAACAGTGCCCAGTGCGGGTTCTGGTAGAAGTCGGGCACCTTGTCGACGCCGATGCGGTGCAGCACATCCTGGACCAGCCCGAAGCTGGGATCGAAGATGAACTGGAACGCCACGCCGATGGCGGCGCCGGAGATGACGAACGGCGCGAAGATGGTGGAACGGACCAGGTTGCGGCCGAACAGCTTACGGTCCAGCAGCAGGGCCAGGGCCAGCCCGAGCACCATGCTGCCGACCACCGCGGCCAGGGTGAAAACCACTGTGTTGGTGACGATCTGCCAGGAATCGTCGCGCCCCCACCACTCCGTGTAGTTGGCGAACCCGATGTAGGTCACGAACGTATCGGAGATATTGAAGTCGGTGAACGAGAGCCGGATATTGTCGGCCAGCGGGCGGTAGACGAACAGCGCCAGCAGCGCCAGATTCGGCCCGAGCAACACCAGGAACAGCGCATAGTCCTGCCACGGCCGATTGCGCAGGCCACGCCCGGGCGGTTGGGGCAGCACTCGTTCGGGCCTGGTTCGCACGGCCGAAGCCTTACGGCGCGCAGCAAATGATCGGTTAACGCTGAACGCCGATACGCTGAACTTCTCGCCCGCTCCCCGGACCTTTTGCCGGTCGTTGGGTGCGAGGCCATCTTCGTCGCGGGCCGGCCCTCGTGCAGGCGGCTGGATGCTGGGCGTATCCGACGAGTTACCCATGTGCTCGTCCGCATCCCCGGACCTTCTGCCGGTCGTTGGGTGCGATGAGCGTTTCCTCGCGGGCCGACGGTCGTGCCGGTGATTGGTTTCTGGGCGTACCCGACGAGTTACCCATGTTCTCCCGCAATCAGTTGTAGCGTTGCGCCACTCGGGAGATTAACGGGCAACTGGTCCGTCGTCCGGGAAATTCCGGAACACCATCAGCTGAACAAAACGAACTCAGCCCAGGCGATCGCGCCTGGGCTGAGTTGAGCTCGGGGGATGCTCGACCGGATGTTCAGTCGTTCCAGTCGCCGTAGCCGTCGCGGGCGTTCAGGGTGCCGCCCTTGGTGTTCTCGACGATGACCGGGTCGCCCTTCTTGGCGTTCTCGAAGAACCACTTGGCGTTCTCGGTGCTGACGTTCAGGCAGCCGTGGCTGGCGTTCGAAACGCCTTGCTGTGCGACCGACCACGGGGCCGCGTGCACGAAGATGCCGCTGTTGGAGATGCGGGTGGCGTACTCCACCTCGACCTTGTAGCCCTCGGGATCGGTGGTCGGCACACCGTAGGTGGACGAATCCATGGTCATCTTGCGCAGCTGCTCGCCGACGAAGTAGGTGCCGTTCGGGGTCTCGTGCTTGGTCTTGCCCATCGAGGTCGGCATCGTCATGATCTCCTCGCCGTTGCGAGTGATCGTGATGGTGTGGGTGGTGTCGTCGGCGGTGGTGATGAAGGCGTCGCCGATCCGGTAGGCGGTGCGGGTGCCGCCCGCCTCGACGGTCACATCGGTGTTGGCGGGCCAGAACTCGTTCGGCCGCCAGCGCACCTGCTTGTCGCTGAACCAGTAGAAGTGCCCGGGCGCCGGATTCGAGGAGGTGATCTTGATGGCCTGCTCGGCGGTGGCGTGGTCGGTCACCGGCTCCTTGAAGTTGATGATGATCGGCTGCGCGACGCCGACGGTCTCACCGTCGCCGGGGCTGATGTTCGGCGGTGCGAAATTGGCCTTGACGCCCGGATCGGTCGCGGGCGAGGAGGAGGAGCCCGAACCGGGCACCAGCGGATCGGCCTGTGCGGGCGCGACGGCGGTGACACCGATCGCGGCGATCGCCGCCGACAATAGGACGCCCTGCCGGAGTCGGCGGGCTAGCGCCCCCCGACGAGGAGCAGTCGACGTCCCGGTGTGCAAAGCGGCATGCATAGGTTTCTCGTTCCAATCCATCTCTCGGTTGCGCCGGTGGCGCAGCGAGATCACTCATCGGTGTGGTGTTCGCATGGCGGTTCCACGAAGACTGATATGGAATCCGCCGCAAACGCCCACGGAAAAACGGCGCGGGGAGCATGAGGCACCCCACGGGTATTGATGACGCACCCGACCCTGCCGTCCTTCCTACCGTCCAGGTGCCATCCGAGGCCAGCGGTGTTTCTGATTGATTCGTACCGACCGTCAAGTGTGTCGCGCGACACATATGCTGTTGGCGGCCACCATCTTTCGCGATAAGTGCCGGTCAGGACGGCGAATCTCGATGCGGCCGAAGATCGAATAGAGCGGGCGCGCGCAGCGGGCAGCAAACCGCTTCGTGAGATAAATCACGCATCGGTCACGACGTCGAACGGGATCGACCGGCGCGGACCCGTCGCGATGTTGTGCGGCACCGACAGCGGCGCCCGCCCCCGCGCATACCGCGACGGAAGCCGCAGCCGGACCCGGCCGAGCACGGTGGCGAGCACGATCCGCAGTTCGTAATCGGCCAGCGACGCCCCGACACACCGCCGATGTCCGCCGCCGAACGGCGCGAATTCGAACGGCCGATACTTTCGCCCGATGAAGCGCTCCGGCTGGAACAGCTCCGGGTCCGACCACACCGCGGGATCGGAGTGCAGCAGCGGCACCGCGACGCCCATCGTCTCGCCCGCCGCGAGCGCGACCCCGCGCAGCGTGAACGGCCTGGTCAGCCGGCGCAGGACGATCGGCACCGTGGGATGCAACCGCAGCGTCTCCTGGCAGACCGCATCCAAGAACGGCAGTCGGGCCAGCTCGAGCGGGGAGGCATCCGGTCCGGCCGCGCGCAGTTCGGCGCGCAGGCGCTCCAGCGCCTCGGGTGCCCGATGCAGATGGAACAGCGCCCACACCAGCGTGGTCGCGGTGGTCTCGTGCCCGGCGACGAGCAGGGTGCGCAATTGTTCGCACAGCTCGTCATCGGAGATGGAGGTGCCGTCGTCATAGCTGGTCGCCAGCAGCATGCCGAGAATGTCGGCGCCCACCGCGCGGCCGTCGGCCACCGCGCGTCGCCGCGCGATATCGGCCAGGATCAGCTCGTCCAGCCGCTCGCGCGCGGCCACGAACCGGTCCCACGGCGCATGGCCGAACATCCCGTGGCGCAGGGCGGGCACCAGCATCAGCGGGCCGGAGAAGGCGGTGAGGAATTCCGCGACGGCGGCGGTGTATTCGGCGCGCCGCGCATGGCTGTCCACCCCGAAGACCGCCTCCAGAATCACCCGCAGCGTGATCGTCCTGGCCGCCGCGCGCGAGTCGATGCGCGTGCCTGGTCGCCACGCCGGGCGGGATTCGCCTGTGCCGCCGGATATTTCGTCTATCGTCGAGTCGCGAATGAGCTCGCCGTAGGCCCGGATCCGGGACCCGTGGAACGCAGGCGCGAGCAGTGCCCGATCGCGCTGGTGCCGTTCGCCGGCGGCCAGGATGAGTGAGGCAGAGCCGACCAGCGGTTCGATCGGATTCGGCCGCGGCGGTTCGAGCAGTTCGATCGGCGCGCGAAAGATTTCGCGAGCGCCGACCGCGGTGCCGGTGAACAGCACCGCACCGAAACCGGGGAACCGGACGTAGAACGGATCGCCCTCGCGCCCCCGCCGCCACCGGAAGTACCGCTCGAAATCGATGCCCGCGGCCAGCGCGTGCGCGAGCACCATCCTGGGTGGGCGCGGCATCGAATGCGGCGCCTCCGGCGCCGTTTCGAGTGGTGCGTCCGCCTGCTCCATATCTATTGCTACGAACTCACCGGTCTTCCGGTTCGACCGCCGGTTTCGCCTTGCGCACCGTATTGCTGGCAATGACGGCCAGGCGCGCGAGCCGGGCGTCCCCGAGTGCGGTCACCGCATTGCCGAGGCGGTTGGTGATGAAGGCGATCGACATGCCGAGTTCGGGATCGGCATAGGCCCCCGAACCGCCGAGACCGTAGTGGCCGAAGGCTTCTCGCGGTTGTTGCTTGGACATCACCACCGGCCGGTGATAACCGAGGGTGAATTTCAGCGGCAGTCCGAGCACATAGTCGCGGCTGTCGGCCCGCTGCGTCTGGTTGATGAGCTCGATGGTCTCCGGTTTCAGGAACTGCACCGCCGCGATGCGGTGTCCACCGCGTTCGGCATCCAGTGCCTCGACCCGGCCCCTATTCGCAAGTGCCCCATACATTCTGGCCAACGCGCGCGCCGAGAAGACGCCGTTCCAGCCCGGCATCACCGCATCGTGCACGCGCGGATCGCGGACCAACTCGTCGAAGCTCTCCGGCATGCCCGCCTCGGCGAGTCCGCGTATCGGCCGCACCCAGGACAGCACCGATGACGCGGTATTCCAACGGATTCCGGGCGGGCTCAGATGCGGAAAGGTCTTGGCGATCCGGTAGCGCTCGGATTCCGGTACCCGGAACCAGAATTCGTCGTAGCCGAGTGGTTCGGCGATCTCGCGCCGCAGCACCTCGGTGAACGAATCACCGGTGGCCCGCTGCACGATCTCGGCCACCAGCCAGCCGAAGGTGATCGCGTGATAGCCGGAGGTGCGGATCCGCCGCGGATCGGCCGGGCTCTCGGCCAGTGCCGCGACGACGGCGTCGTAGTCGAGGATGCCCTCGCGGCCGGGGACCAGACCGCGCACCCGATGCAGTCCGGCCCGATGCGAGAGCACATCTCGCACGGTGATGTCATCCTTGCCGTGCGCGCCGAACTCGGGCCAATACGTCGCGACCGCGGCCTCGTAGTCGATCAGTCCCCGTTCGGCCAGCCGGTGTACCACGGTCGTCGCGACGCCCTTGCCGGTGGAGAAGGTGAGCGCCAGGTTGTCGCCGTTCCAGCGCCGATCCTTGGCCGCCCAGCCCGCCCAGATATCGACGACGGGCCGACCATCGAGGTAGATGGCCAGGGCGCCACCGCCGCGCGTCGGCTGGGCGAACATGCCGAAGAAGTGGTCGGCGAGCCGGACGAACCTTGGGTCAACGAGCATTTCCCGTGGCGCCGATGGCCACCGGTCCGGTGGCGGGACGGCAGAAACCATGGGTCGCACCTCCTGCTCGCTGGCGGGGCCGAACTCTCAGCCTAGCTCGGATAGTGGTGTTTGCCAGCGACCGAAGGGCGTGGTCAGGCAGGTCGCGCCGGTGGCCGAATTCCAGGCGAAGGCCGCCACGCCGAGGCACACCACCGAACTCTCGGCGGTCGCGACCTGTGCGCGCGAGCCGTCGAAGGCGACCGATACCGCGAACAGCGGTGTGGCCGCCGGTGCTTGCTGGGTCTCGGAATCCGTTGCCGCAGCGGCGATCGAGGTCTGCGCGATCGCGTCCGCGCCGTAGCCGAAGGCGATCGGAACCCCGCCGACCCCATCGCTGGCGCCGACGCCGCCCGCCGCGCCGACGCCGAGTGCGGCCGCGCCCGATGCGGCGTGCGCGTAGCCGACTCCGTCGTATCCGGCCGCCCGTGCCCGGCCGTGGGTTTCCGCCGCGGCCCGGCATCCGGTGTGCCCGTCGATCACGGTCACGTCGGTTCCGCTCTCGGCCGCGCAATGCACATCGGTTGCTGATGCCACTGACGGCAGCATCAGCGAGGTGCCGACCGCGGCGGTGGCGCAGGCGATTGCGCTGATCAGCTTCACGGACGAGCTCCTTTCACACCTGAAACCCCACCATACTCAGATCGGTTGCTGGGGGGCCGATTCCGCTGGTCGGGCGCCGCGCGGGAGTGATCGAGCCGACATCCGGGCCGGTAGTGTGCTGCTCCGGCCTGGCCGCCGTCGACTCGACGCACGCGCGGTCGGTGGTGTATGCATGGCGTGGTATCTCACGCATTGCTAGATCAACTTCGGATTCCGACGGGGGAAATGAGTTCGGAGCGTTACAGCCGGGAGGACTGTACGTGTCTCGTCAACTGATCTCGGGTCGCCTCGCGATGGCGGCCGTCGCCGCCGTCGCGGTGGTCGCCGCGCTCACGCTCGCGGGCTGCGGCAATAAAATCAGCGGCACCGCCCAGCCCGCAATAGGGAACGGGACCATCGACGCGGTCTCGTCCACCAATACTCCGAAAAGCTCATCCGCCAGGCCCACTTCGGGGCGGCCGACAACGAGCGCACGTCCGTCGTCCGGCAAGCCGACCACGACCACCTCGGCGACCAAGGGCGGCAGCACCGACTTCCAGGCCAATGTCGGTGATTGTGTGACGCTCGGCGGCACCACCGATAACGCCACCATCGCCAAGGCGTCCTGCGGCAGCCGGGCATCCAACTACAAAGTGATCGGCAAGGCCGCGAACAGTTCGCAGTGCGTCGCCGACCGCGATTCCGCCTACTTCGAAACCCTCAACGGCTCCCAGCAGGGTGCGATCTGCCTGGATATCGACTGGGTCGTCGGCGGCTGCATGGATATCGGCGGCGAGGACCCCAAGCGCATCGACTGCACCGAACGCGTCAGCCAGGGCGTGAAGGTGACCAATATCCAGCAGGGCGCCGATGACGCGAGCGTCTGCGGCAGCAGCAGCGGGTTCGAGTACCCGACCCGGCATTTCGTGGTCTGCGTCCAGAATCTCTGACCGCCACGGAATCCGGCCCGCGGAGGTTACGTTGGGTCGGTGAGTGCGCAAGAGCTACCCCGGCTGAGTTCGGCCACCGGCCGCTGGATCCTGCTGGCCACCATCCTCGGTTCGTCGGTGGCCTCACTGGATGCCACCGTCGTCAATATCGCGCTGCCGCGCATCGGTGCATCCCTCGACACCGATGTCGCGGGACTGCAGTGGACGCTCAACGGCTACACCCTGACCCTGGCCTCGTTCATCCTGCTCGGCGGTTCACTCGGCGATCATCTCGGTCGTCGCAAGGTCTTCGTCTGGGGTGTCATCGGTTTCGCGCTGGCCTCGGTGCTCTGCGGCGCCGCGGTGAATATCGAGATGCTGGTGGTCGCGCGGATCCTGCAGGGCGTGGCCGGCGCGCTGCTCACACCGGGCAGTCTGGCCCTGATCTCCTCGTCCATCGATCAGCGGGATCAGGGCGCGGCGATCGGCCTGTGGTCCGGCTTCGGCGGCGTCGCCGGCGCGCTCGGGCCGTTCCTCGGTGGCTGGTTGATCGAGTTGGCGGGCTGGCAGTCCATCTTCTTCATCAATGTGCCGCTCGCGCTGGTCGTCGTGCTCGTCACGCTGAAACGTGTGCCGGAAAGTCATGACCCGAATGCCGCGGCGCGACTGGATGTTCCGGGTGCGGTGGTGGTCGCGCTGGCTCTCGGCGCGCTGACCTTCGGTCTGATCGATGCGATGCCGCTGCTGGTCGTCGCCGGTCTGCTGCTGCTCACCGTCTTCGTGGTGATCGAAATGCGCAGCGATCATCCGCTGGTTCCGCCGTCGCTGTTCGCCTCCCGGGTGTTCACGGCGGCGAATCTGGTGACCCTCGCGGTCTATGCCGCGCTCGGCGGGGTCTTCTTCCTGCTGATCCTGCAATTGCAGCTGGTGGCGAGGTATTCGCCGCTGATGTCGGGGGTGGCCACGGTCCCGGTCACGCTGATCATGCTGGTGCTCTCCGCGCCCGCGGGCCGCTGGGCGCAGGTGCACGGTGCGCGCATTCCGATGACGGCCGGACCTTTGCTCGCGGCGGGCGGTCTGGTGTTGCTGCTGCGGATCGGACCCGACACCACCTATCTGACCGATGTCCTACCGGGCGTACTTGTCTTCGGTCTCGGCCTGTCGGTCTTGGTCGCCCCGCTTACCGGCGCCGTGCTCGGCGCGGTGCCGTCGAGTGAGGCGGGTATCGCCTCGGGGGTGAACAATGCCGTCGCCAGGACGGCCCAGTTGCTCGCCGTCGCCGCGCTGCCCGGCCTCGCCGGAATCTCCGGATCCCTCGGCGATCCGGTCGAATTCGACCGCGGCTTCGGCATCGCGATGTGGATCTGTGTCGGCCTGCTGGTGGCCGGTGCGCTGCTCGCCGCCGTGCTGCTGCGCGAGCCGCGGCACACACCGACGCTGGACAACGTCGACTGCATGCCGCAGTGCGGGGTGGCGGGTCCGGCGCTGGCCCCGCTGCATAAAACAGAATGAGCGGGTCGCCCGCTAGTGACTCTGCTTGCAGGTCACTCGAAACGGTCGGCCCCGCTCATTCGGCGTTGCACTGATTCGGCAGTCGGCTAGATCGGGTTGAAGCCCGCCCCGACGCTGCCACGGGCATTGATATCACCCATGATCGAGCTCATATTGGTGCCGACCTCGGGCCCGAAGCAGGCGATGGCGAGATAGGCGTTGACCATGCCGACCAGGGTGCTGCCGACGACGACCGGCGCGCCGGAATCGCCCTCCACCACACACATCTGCGACCAGGTCTCCATATTCGTGCCGAACAGGTCACCGTAGGCGAGGCCGCAGGTATTGCCGGTGGTGCGGCCTTCCTTGCAGACGATCATCGGGAACTGGGCCGGGCCGCCGATCCCGGTGATGGTGACATTGCCGATCCGGTTCACCGGGGTGATCTTGCCCGGATCGAACTGGATGATGGCGTAGTCCAGATCGTGGTTGGAGTAGACGAATCGGCCGATCACGCCCGCGCCGCGGTCGGCCTCGGCGTAAACCTGAGCGCCCGGGTCGCCGCAGTGCCCGGCGGTCAACCCGACCAGCCGGCCGCCGCCGTCGTAACCGACCGTCGTGACAGTGCATTCGAACTGATTATCGATAATGATTCCCGACCCACCGCCGACGACGGGCGGTCCCGGCGCGGCATCCGCGGTCCCGGACCCCGTTGCGACCAGCGCCGCACCAAGAGCTACGGCGAAGGCGGCGTTGGCCACCTTGGCGAGTTTGCTGAACATGTCCCTCCAGACGTCGGAAGCCCGCACGATATCAATCTGTCGCACCCATCGTGTCAGTATTCGGCTCCGGGCGCGTCCTGTATCCATAGTGTCCCCTTGCGGGTCGCTCGAAACGGGTCGTGGCGACTGCTCGCCGGTCGGTCGAAACGGGTCGTGCTTGCGGGGCGCTCGAAACCGGCCGTAGCGACTGCTTGCAAGTCGCTAGAAACCGGTCGGCTCCGCGGGCGGTCGATCACGTCGACGCCGGGGGCCTCATTTTTCGACATTTCATATGCAGCGTCTCATTCTTCGCAATAGCGAAGATCTATAACAGTGATGTTCAGAAAGTACGCGATAGCGTTTCAGTTCTGCGTCGGACGCGATCGCGTAAGCCATTCCAATCGCCACAGATTTTGCATGAATATTATCCGCGCAATTAGCCGAACATGCCATATGCGGGGAAGATAGGGCCTGGTGGAACTGTAACTTGTTCTAGAAGTATCACCGTTAACTTTGGGACCCGTCCCAAGCCCCGTGCCACTGGTCATAGCGTTTCTCCAACACGGGCTCCAATCTATGACTGCAATCACACGTCGATGATGTGTTCTGCACTACTCCGTAGTAAGGTGCGTCAAGCAAACAAGTCGTCGGGGTTTGTTACCGGCGTCGAGAGGGGTTAGCCAGTGCAGTCGACCAAGAGTCCACCAGCGCGATCACGGATGAGTGACGCGGTCGATTGGACGAAGGCCTACTGGGAAGACCATCCGAAGCGCTCTTTGGAGACCTTCGGTCGGCAGATCACGATGGGATTCGCGGCAGTCGCGGAGTTGTTCATCGCGATATTCCGGCGTCGCTTTCCCTACCGTGAGTTCATCCGTCAGTGCGCCTTCATGTCCAACGTGGCCGCGGCGCCGACGCTGCTGGTCGCCATCCCGATCGGCGTGATCGTCTCCATCCAGGTCGGCGCGGTCGCCAGCCAGGTCGGTGCGACCTCGTTCATCGGCGCGGCGAACGGACTCGGCATCATCCAGCAGGGCGCACCGCTGGTCACCTCGCTGATGATCGCGGGCGCGGTCGGTTCGGCCATCACCGCCGATCTCGGTTCGCGCACCATCCGCGAGGAGATCGACGCGATGCGGGTGATGGGTGTGGATCCGCTGCGCCGCTTGGTCGCGCCTCGGCTCGGCGCGGCCATGCTGGTCAGTGTCCTGCTCTGTGGCTTCGTCGTATTCGTCGGATTTTTGACTGGCTACATTTTCAACATTTTCGCGCAGAACGGCACGCCCGGTTCCTATATCGGCACCTTCTCCTCGTTCGCCGTTACCATCGATCTTCTTGTCGCACTGGTGAAATCGTTGATCTTCGGGTTGCTCGCGGCGATCATCGCCTGCGATACCGGGCTCAATACCCGCGGTGGTCCCGGTGGTGTCGCCAACTCGGTGAACTCGGCGGTGGTCAGTTCCGCCATCATGTTGTTCGGCGTGAACTTGATCATCACCCAGATCTACAACGTTCTCCTCCCCCCACAGGTGGTCTGAGCCGGTGTCAACAACCTATGTACCGCCGCTGCTGCGGCCACTTCGGCAAATAAAGAAGTCCGCGCAGGCCCCGGTGGATTTGGTGGCGCGCCTGGGCCACCAGGTGTTCTTCTTCCTGCGGTCGGTGGGCTCGATCCCGTTGGCGCTGCGGCACTATCCGAAGGAAGTCTGGCGGCTGCTCTCGGATGTCACCTGGGGCAACGGAAGTCTGGTCGTCGGTGGCGGCACCATCGGCGTCATCCTGATCCTCAGCGCATTCGGCGGAATGACGGTCGGCATCCAGGGCTATACCTCACTGAATCTGCTCGGCCTCAGCCCGATCACCGGCGCCATCTCGGCATTCGCGACCACCAGGGAATTGGGGCCGCTGCTCGCGGCGCTGGCCTTCGCGGCGCAGGCCGGATGTCGATTCACCGCCCAGCTCGGTGCGATGCGGATCTCCGAGGAGATCGACGCGCTCGAGTCGATCGCGATCCGGCCGCTGCCCTATCTGGTGAGCACCCGGATGTTCGCGGCGATGATCGCCATCGTTCCGCTCTACTGCCTCGGCCTCGCCATGGCCTACATCTCGTGCTCGCTCACGGTGCAGCTGATCGGTAATACCTCCAGCGGCACCTACGCGCACTACTTCTATCAGTTCCTGGTACCTGTCGATGTGCTCACCTCGCTGCTCAAGGCGATGGTGTTCGTCGCGATCACCACGTTCATCCAGTGCTACTACGGGTTCTTCGCCTCGGGCGGTCCGGAGGGTGTGGGTGTCGCGGCCGGTCGGGCCATCAAGATGTGCATCATTATCGTGGTATTCGCGGACCTGTTCATGACATTGGCGATCTGGGGCGTCAATCCCGGCATCCGGATCTCGGGGTAGGACGAGATGATCATCGATCCCAGTGGGCGTGGTCCCACCATGCGACAGTTGTTGATCGCGGGCGTATGCGGACTCGTCGTCTTCGCGCTGATCCTCGGCTTCCTGATGGCCAGGTACGAAGGCTATTTCGTGCCCAAGGTGCATGTGGTCGCCAATCTGAAATCCACCGGTGACGGGCTGCCGAGCGAGGCGGACGTGAAGTTCCGCGGCGTGCTGGTCGGCGCGGTCAAGGAGGTCGACGTCGTCGCCAAGGGCGAGTCGCAAGAGGTGAAGATCGACCTGAAGCCCGAGTTCGCCGGCGGCATTCCGTCGAACGTGACCGCGCGGGTGGTGCCGAGCAACCTGTTCGCCGTCACCTCGGTGGAATTGGTCCCCCCCACCGATCCGGTGGACAAGTACCTGCACGAGGGTTCGGTCATCGAAGAGGACCGCAGCCAGGGCACCATCGCACTGCAGGACACCCTCACCAAGGTCCGCAGCGTCCTCACCAAACTCGACCCGGTGCAGTTCGGCCGGGTGCTGGGTACGCTCTCCCAGGCGCTGGACGGCAGCGGTCGGATGCCGGGCTCCACCATCGAGCGGCTGGACAAGTGGCTCACCTCGGTGGACGAGTCCATCCCGAATCTCGGTGTGCTGCTCGATGATTTCTCGGCCTCGGCGCACGCGCTCAACCAGTCCGCGCCCGAACTGCTCGACGTGCTCGGCAGTTCGGTGAAGACCGCGCAGACCATCGCCGATCACCGTTCCGCGCTGGTCGCGTTGATCACCGGCACGGCAGGCACGGTGGATACGGTCAACGGCCTGTTCGCCCGCAACGGCGATGTCGGCAAGCAGGTGACCGCGGGCACCAGCGATATGTTCGGCGCGATCGCCGCGGACGCGAATTCGATTCCGGACACCATTGCCTCGCTGAACAACTCGCTGCGCAAGCTGGGCCAGACCTTCCACTGGGGTCCGCAGCGGCAGATGGTCTGGAACGCGGGTATCACCCTCACCCCGTACCGGCCATACGAACAGGCGGACTGCCCGCGCTACGGCAACCTGGCCGGCCCGAGCTGCGCCACCGCACCGGCGGTCTCCGATCCCGGCTATCTGCCGGACTCGATGAAGCCGCGTTCGCTGGAAACGGCGCAGGGTTTGGCGAAACTGCCGCTGCCCGCGGGTTTCCCGGAGATCCCGGGTCTGACCTCGCCGGGTGATCCGCTCGCGTCGACGTCGAGCGAGCCGAAGCCGGCGAGCCCGTTCGCCGGTACCCCGCTGGAGGGTCTGTTCCCGAATCTGGCGCCGCCCGCGCCGGGTGCCCAGCCCTCCGCCGGACAGCCCGCGGCTCCGGCCGCACCCGTGCGACCGGCGAGTGCGCCCGCATCCGCCGCTCCGATTTCGTACGAAGGAGATGCCGCTATCGTGGCGCTGCTCGGTCGTCGGCCGACAGCGGCCGAATATCTGCTGCTCAGTTCGGCGATGCGCGGGGGCACCCTGCAGGTCGGCGAAAGTGGTACCGCCAAATGAGCATTCGTAAACCGCTGATCGGCTTCGGTCTCTTCGCGATCGTCTCGATCCTGGTCACCGTCGTCGTCTGGAATACGCTGGCGCGAGTGGTCGAGGGTGATACCAACACCTACACCGCGACCTTCAGCGATGTGCTCGGCCTGCGCGAGGGCGATGACGTCCGGATGGCGGGTGTGCGGGTCGGCAAGGTCGAGAAGATCGAGCTCAGCCGCGATCCCAAGGACAAGAAGAAGTCCGTCGCCAACGTGACGTTCATCGTGCAGCGCAACCAGACGGTGTACGACGACACCAAGGCGCTGGTGCGCTACCAGAACCTGATCGGTCAGCGCTATGTCGCGCTGGCGCCGGGCAAGGCGGCGAGCCCGGCGGCGTTGAAGAACAAGGCCACCATTCCGCTGGAGCGCACCGAACCGTCGTTCGATGTGTCCGGACTGCTCAACGGATTCCAGCCGCTGTTCCAGGTGTTGCAGCCCGAGCAGGTGAACCGGCTCTCGGAGACCTTCATCCAGGCATTGCAGGGTGACCAGGTTTCGTTGAGCGCGTTCATCACTCAAGCCGCCACCCTGGCCACGGATTTCCAGCGCCGAGACGCGATTCTCAGCGATGTGATCACCAACCTCAGCGGCGTCATGTCCGGGTTGGCCAAGCGAGGTGATGAATTGGAGACCCTGGTTACCCAGACCCGGGCACTGATCGGCGGCCTGTACGACCAGGGGCAGTCGCTGCAATCGTCCACGGTGCAGATCGCGGATGCGACCAGCTCCCTGGTCGACATGATGGCCAAGATCAAGCCGAAGCTGGCGACCGCACAGGATTCCACCAGCGCCGCGCTGACGCTGCTGATCGCCAACGGCGCCAAGCTCGACCAGGCCGCGATCGACCTGCCCGCGGTGCTGGCCGACCTGGGCAAGTTCAGCCAGGACGGCGCCTACGCCAACGCGTATGTGTGCAAGCTGGACATCTCGCTGTACGGCATCCTGCTCCCCCGGGGCCTGCTCCCCATGATCGGCGGCAACGGACAGTCGGCGGTGTGCCGCCCATGATGACCAAGATCAAGGACAGGTTCAACAGCAATCGGTACTTCTGGCTGGGCGTGATCGGTGGCGTCCTCGTCATCGCGCTGCTGATCGGCTCCAGCGTCTACAAGCTGATCGGCGTCGGCGAGAAGACGGTCAAGGCCGAGTTCGTGCAGACCGCCGGGGTCAAGGTCGGTGACAAGGTCAATGTGGCCGGTGTCCCGAGTGGCCATGTCGCCGGTGCGAAGCTGGAGAACGGGCATATCCTGCTCACCCTCAGCGTGAACGACGACGTCAAGCTCGGGCCCGATGCCAGGGCCTCGATCAAGATGGCGACGCTGCTCGGCGCGCGCTACGTCGATCTGGACCCGGGTGACGGATCGGGGCTGAAGAACGGCCGAATTCCGTTGTCCAACACCTCGGTTCCGTACAACCTGGCCGATGTGGTCGAGTACGGCACGCCGAAGTTCGAGGCGCTCGACACCAAACAGCTGGCCGCCTCGCTCGACCTGATCAACAAGCAGATGGGCGATTCGCCCGCGCTGACGGCGCAGGCGCTCGACAGTGTCGGCGCGCTGGCGAAGGTGATGGATTCACGCAAGGCAGAGGTCGACAGCCTGCTCAAGGATCTCGACCGGGTCACCAGGATCCTCGGCGACAATCGCAATAGCGTGCTGCTGGTGATCACCCAGGGCGAGGCCATCGCCAACCGGGTGATGGAGCGCCAGACCCTGCTGCGCCAGCTGCTCGACAATGTGTCGACGCTGAGCCGCCAGCTGCAGGAGATCGGCGCGGCCAACAACAACCAGCTCGGCCCGACGATCGCGCAGTTGAACACCATGGCCGAGGGCCTGCAGAAGAATAAGGACAACCTCGACCGGCTGCTGCAGATCATGCCGGTGTCGGTGCGCACCTTCAACAATGTGTTCGGCAATGGACCGTACGGTGAGGTCGGCCTGCCGTGGGGCTTCCCCGACAACTGGCTGTGCTTCGCCCACTTGGTCGAGGGGTGCCAGGGATGAGACTGATGCGAATCAACCTGCGTCGCCCGAATGTTGGGCGCATCGCCAAACCACTGATGATCAGCGCCGCGGCCCTCGCCATCGGCAGTTGCTCGCTGGTGCCGAGTTCGGTCAACAGCGCACTGGGCAACACGATGACGATCACCGCGGACTTCGAGAACATCGCCGGTGTCTTCGAGGGCAATCCGGTCACGGTGCTCGGTCTGCAGGTCGGCAAGATCGACAAGATCATTCCCAAGGGCACCATGGTCGAGGTGCACATGACGATCGATAAGGACGTCAAGATCCCGAAAGACGCGATGGCGGCGATCGTTTCGCCGTCCATCGTGACCGACCGGCACGTCGAACTCACCCCGGTCTACACCCAGGGCGAAACCATGTCCAACGGCGCGCATCTGCCGAAGGCGAAGACCAAGACGCCGGTCGAGTTGGACACGATGCTCAAGACCATCGATCAGTTCGCCGCGGCGCTCAAGCCGGAACCGGGGTCCGAGGGCATCGGCCCGCTCTCCGGTCGGGTGCTCTACCCGATGTTGAACGGCAACGGCGAGAAGATGCGCGACACCCTCAATGCGCTCTCGGGTGCGTTGAAGGTCGGCGTCGACAATAAGGACGCGGTCTCCAGCATCATCGTCAAGCTGAACGAGCTGACCACGATGCTGGCCGAAAACGACCAGTCCGTACGCGATTTCAGCAATCGGATGACGCAGATGACCGGACTGCTGGCCGATCAGGCCCCCGGCTTGGAGGCCACGCTGCAGCAGCTCAACGACTTCCTGGCCAATACGAGTTCGGTATTCGTGCAGTACCAGGATCAGCTGGGCAGCTCGCTCGCCGGTCTGACCAAGGTGACCGATCAGTTGCGCGCCAATGCCCGCGGCGTCACCGAGGTCGTCGACCTGGCGCCGCTGCTCATGCAGAACCTCGACCGGTCGATGAACCGGCAGCTGGGATACGTCCGGCTGCACGGCAACCTGCCGACCTTCCTCAACGGCGAACTGCTGAGCGTGTTCTGTGAACGGGTTCAGATGCGCTCGGATGGTTGCCGGACCGGCAAACTGGAGGACCTGGGTCCCGACCTTGGTGTTACTGCGGCACTGCTGGGGATGACCAAATGAGCGACCGGTTCACGTTGAAAGCCCGCCGCGCGCTGATCGCGCTGGCGGCGGCATCCGGGGTGGCCATCACCTCCGGCTGTGGTCTCACGGTGGAGAAGCTGCCGCTGCCCAAACCGGGCGTAACCGGCGAAACCTACACCGTGCACGCCAAATTCGACAACGCGCTGAACCTGCCGGATCAGGCGAAGGTGAAGGTCGGTGGCTCCGACGTCGGCGTCGTCTCCAGGATCGAGACCAAGAACTTCGAGGCCATCGTCGATCTGAAGATCAGCAAGGACATCGAATTGCCGGTCGGCACTACGGCGGAACTGCGCCAGGCCACCCCGCTCGGCGATGTGTTCATCGCGGTGAAGAAGCCCGCGGCGGAACCGGGTGCGCCGATGCTGCACGACGGCAGCACCCTCGATCGGGACAAGACCTCGGCGGGCGCCACCGTCGAGGAGCTGTTGATCTCGGTCTCCATGCTGTTCAACGGCGGTGGCGTCGCCGCGCTGACCAAGCTGACCTCGGAGATGGACTCCATTGTCGGCGGTCGCGGTGATCAGATGGCGCATCTGATCACCGAAATGACCGGCGTGGTCGGCAGTTTGAACGACAACAGCGCCCGGGTGGACAGTGTGCTCGCCCAGTTCAGCACGCTGGCCGGCACCATCGAGGGCAGGCATGGGGAATTGGGCCAGGTCGCCGATACGCTGCCGCAGATGATCGGTGCCGTCGCGGAGAACAACCGGGCCATCGGCGATCTGCTGCAGAAGATTTCGGTGACCAGTGCCGCGCTCGGTGACTATGCCAATACGTCGAGCGATCAGCTGAGCGATCTACTCGACAACGTGCACAAACTCATGAACGCGCTGTCGCAGACCGAGCAGAACTTCGGTCCCGCATTGGACGCGCTGCACGAGATGCGCGGTCCGGTCGACGCGTCGTTCAAAGGCAACAGCCTCGCGGTCTACGCGACCCTCACCAATATCCACAACTTCAGCTTGTTGTCGGATCCGGGACAGGGCAAGTTCTTCGACGGCCGTGATCTCTCGGACTTCGCGGGCAGCCTGATCACCGTCCTGCAGGCAATTCAGGGACGACTGCAGGGGGGTCACCGATGACCTGGCTCGGCAAACTGATGCAGCGCAAGATGCTGCTGTCCACCATCGGCCTGGTGCTGGTATTCATCATCGGCGCCAGCTACCTGCTGGTGAGCGTCATGCGGATCAACCCGTTGAAGTCGACCTATTCGGTCAAGGTCGACCTGGACCGCTCCGGTGGTCTGCAGCCTGGCAACGATGTGACGCTGCGCGGCTACCGCATCGGCAAGGTGACCTCCATCGAGTTGGTCGATCGCGGACGGTCCATTGCCGCGACCGCGGAAATCGATTCGAAGTTCAAGATTCCGCAGGACACCAATATCTCGGTGGGCGCGCTCTCCGGCGCCGGTGAGCAGTACATCGACTTCCGGCCGAATATCGAGCAGGGACCATTCCTCGAGGACGGCTCGGTAATCAAGTTCGATGCGAACAAGATCAAGACCCCGACCCCGATCTACTCGGTGCTCGACAACTCCAGCGCGCTGATCGCCCAGCTCGATCCGGATAAATTCAGTGTCATCCTGTCCAACCTGGACACCGCACTCAGCGGCGGCCCGGATCAGCTGCGCGGCATGGTGAACGGCATCAGCCTGGCCATGGCCGGTTTCGACAATCTGCTGCCGCAGACCCAGAATCTGATCACCAACCTGCGCACCATCGCGGACACCACCTCACACGCGCAGCCCGATCTGGCGACGCTGACCCGCAACTCGGGCCAGCTGTTCGACCAGTTCAACAATGCCAACGCCGAATTGCAGGCGGTCCTGGAGAAGGCGCCGGGACAGCTGACCAGTCTCGGTGCGGTGCTGGACAAGACGGCCGACCCGATCACCAGTCTCGCGGCCAACTTCGCCGCGATGACCAAGGCCGCGCAGTTGCGGGTGCCGGCGCTGCAGGCGCTGTTCCCGTCGCTGAACCTCGGCCTGTCGGCCGCGGGTGTGCCAGCGCACGACGGTGAGTTCTACACTGTCGTCGACATCTGGATTCGGCCGATCTGCCAGTACAAGCACACGCCGATCCGCAATGAGGTCATCCAGGACGGCACGGTGCCCAAGTGGAACTACTGTGAAAACCCGCCGCCCGGGCTGCAGGTTCGCGGTTCGGCGAATGCGCCGCGGCCGAACGTTCCGGATAACGGTGCGCAGATGCCGCCGGGAGCGGATCCGAATGAAATGACCCCGCCGCCGCTGCGATGAGTCGACACAGCGATACTCGCCCGCAGAGTGCGAACGGTTCGTCCGATGCGGACCGACAAGGCAATATCGGTGCGCTCGGGTGCGCCGGGAAAGTGCAGGATTGTATCGATGTCCACTGATGATGTCGGCGCCGAGAACCAGAACTCGGATGACCGGAAAGAGGACGCCAAGGCCGCCGAGGACAAGACGGTCGAGATCGGGAAGTCGGGCGACGCGGTAGCCGCCGAGCCGACCCCGAAGCAGGCGCCGGACGCCGGGAACGGCGGCAACGCGCGGGGCCCACTGGTGCCCATCGTCGCCGCCTTCGTCGCCGGTGTGCTGCTCGTCGCGGCGGTCACCGCCGTCGTCGTCTTCTACCGGCAGGCCAGCACTCGCGGCGACGAGTTGGACGCGCACGCCGCGGCCACCACGGCCGCCTGCGAGTACGGCAAGCTGATCTCGACCTACGATCCGCAGACCATCGACGAATACCTGAAGAAGGTGGACGCCGCGTCGACCGGTGAGTGGAAGGACCAGTTCGCCAAGCTCGGTCAGGACCTCAAGGGTGTCGTCGTGGATGCCAAGGCCACCTCGTCCACCTACGACATGCAGTGCGGCTTCCAGTCCGGCGGTACCGACAGCGCGAAGGTGCTGGTGGTGATCGGCCAGACCACCACCAATGTGAATATCGCCGCCGCGAACAAGCCGCCGAGCAAGGTGGAACTCGTGGTAGTGGCCGGTCTGCAGAAGGTCGGGGACAAGTGGCTCGTCGACAAGTTCGATCTGCCGATCCTGAAGCAGATGGGCAACTGAGTAAGCACGTCGACAACTGAATTGCGAAGGCGCCTCCGGGCGGGTGGGAATGGCACCACCCGCCCGGAGGTCTTTCCGGCGGTCTTGCGCCCGGTCGCGCCCGGCGGTCTCAGAACAAGGTCAATGCCTGAGGTGCTGGTGCGACCGGCTTCCCCGCTGACCGCGGCCGGGAGGATTTGGCTGCCCTGGCCGAATTGCCGAGGGCGGTGGTCTTTTCGGTCTTGTCCTCGACTACCGGCGGCAATTCGGGCAGTTCCGCGGTCGGCACCTCGCCGGCGGCCGCCGAGGCCGCGGCCTGCCTGGCCGCCTCGCCCGCGAGGGTATCGGCCATCTCGTTGAAGTAATTGCCGACATGTCCACGCACCCAACGGAACCGGACCGGTCCCGGCCGGGAGGCGATGGCCCGGTCGATCTGCTTGATGAGCTCGACGTTCTTCACCGCGCCGCCGGTTGAGGTGCGCCAGCCGTTGGTGCGCCAGCTGAAGATCCACTCCGAGGCGCATTTGATCGCGTAGAGCGAATCGCTCTCGATGAACAGCGGTTCCTCGCCGGGATGGGCGAGTATCGCCTCCAGCAGCGCGCGCAACTCCGCGACCTGATTGGTTCCGGTGGCGGCTCCCCCGCTGCGCGAGCCGCCCTGATGATTGACCCAAGCCCAGCCGATGGCGCCGCCGGGATTGCGGAGGCAGGATCCGTCGGTGCTCACGATGATCATGGCTGGCACCCTACGCAATCCGACCGACAAGATCGGTACCGTGGAATTCCTCTATCTCCCTTCGCAACTGGGATTCGGTGCGGCGCAGCGCCGAGCGCACGGCGGAATCCACCAGGCGCAGGCATACGCGACCGAAAAGCCCGCTCGGTGGAGCGTACTCCGCTTCCGAGGTCAGCACCGAGCGTCCGTAGCCGAGCGGATCGAAGCGCAGCGTCAAAGTTCCCGAAAACCGTCCGCGCAAGGTGTAGCCGATCACCACATTGCGCCGGTATTCGGTGATCTCGCACTCCATGGTCGGCCGCCACGGCCCCAGCCTGACCCGAGTCGTGAAGACCGCACCGAAACCCTGTTCGAGCTCGCCTTTCGGCTCGAACGCCGCGACACCGAACATCCAATCCGGCACGAACAGATGGTTGTCCGTATAGGTGAAGGCCACCTCGACCGGGGCTCCGACGTCGCTCGCGTACTTGATGTGGCCCATAGGCCCTCCCTGTTGGCTGCCGCTAAAAGTACTACAGCTCTCCTCTTTATTGGAGTGGTTGCCCGGAATTTGGTTGGCCAGCTTTCCAGTTGGATGACCGGGTGGTCGCTTGGTTTGCTGGGACGGACGGCTCAGCTATCGAATCGGGTTCAGAGTTGGTCGACGATGTATTCGGCGATCGGCATGGCGGATGTGGCCGCCGGCGACGGGGCGTTGAGCACATGGATCGAACGCGCCGTGCGCTCGATCATGAAGTCGTGCACCAGGGTGCCGTCGCGCAGCACCGCCTGCGCGCGGATCCCGGCCTCGCGCGGCCGCAGGTCCGCGAGCGTCAGCTCGGGGCAGTACCGTCGGCATTCGGCCAGGTAGCCGCGCTTGAACAGCGAGTTGCGCAATTCGCGCAGCCCGGTCCGCACATTGGCGCGGGCCACCCGGTGGAAGCCGGGAAAACCGAGCACCGCACGGGCGTCGCGGGCGTCGAAGCTGCCCTTGCGGTACCCCTCCCTGGCCAGTCCGAGCACCGCATTGGGGCCGACGGTCAGCGCGCCGTCGATGGTCGGACTCAGGTGGACGCCGAGGAATGGCAGGTCCGGATCGGGAATCGGATAGATCAGCGTGCGCACCAATCCGGCTCGGCTGGGCGGTAGCTGGTAGTACTCCCCGCGGAACGGAACGATGCGGAACTCGGTTTGCAGGCCCGCGAGCGCGGCCATCCGGTCGGCCTGTAGACCCGCGCAGACCACAAGTGTGCGCGCGGTCCAGGAGCCCGCGGGCCCGGATGCGGTGACCGCGTCCGCGGTCTCGGAGAGCGCGGTGATCTCGGCGCCGAGCACGATCTCGCCGCCCGCGGCCCGGACCTGCTCGGCGAGCGCGGCGGTGACGCGGGTGAAATCGATGATGCCGGTGGCGGGAACGAACAGCGCGCCGACGCCGGTCACATGCGGTTCCCGGCGGGTGAGTTCGGCGGCGTCGATCAATTCGACATCGACGGCGTTGGCGACCGAACGCTGGTGCAGCGCGAGCATCCGCTCGTGCTCGGCGGCATCGGTGGCCACCAGCAGTTTTCCGCAGACCTCGAACGGAATGTCGTGCGCCGCGGCGAATTCCTTCGTCCACGCGGCGCCCTGTCTGCACAGGCGCGCCTTCAGACTGTCCGGCGGATAGTAGATGCCGGAATGGATGACACCGCTGTTGTGCCCGGTCTGGTGGGTGGCCAACGCGCTGGCCTTATCGACGAGCACGAGGCTGGCGCCGCAATGGCGTTGCAGAATCCGATGCGCGGTCGCGACTCCGACGATCCCACCCCCGATGACACAGAAGTCGTACATGGGACGCAGCGTAGGCGGACTAGACCACGACGGTGCGTTTCGCCGCCGCCACAGTGGGATTCGGTGTCGCGTCGCCGGTGGTCGTGGCGTCGGTGGCGGGCGCGGTCGAGTCGTCCACGCCCGGCCCGTGTTTCGTGGTCGGCGTGGGGTAGCGATCCAGCCGGAGCCCGTGTTCGCCGAGGGTCGGATCCGAGAAGGTCAGTGTCACTTCGCCGGTGTGCGTGTCGACCTCGGTGCGCAGCTGGGTGATGCCGCCGGGATCGGCGTGGATACCGAGGCGTTCCCGAACCGGTTCGGAGAGCAGGAAATCCGATAGCACCGTCAGCGCATTGGTGTCCAACGTGAAGGCGACGGAATTCGCGCGGCCCGGGTCGACCTGCGCGCCGACGTAGGTGGTGCCGATGCGCAGCTTGCCGCCGATTCCGGCGGGCGCCGCGGTCGGCGAATCGGCATGGGTCTGCGAGGCTTTCGCGTCGGGGTCTATGGTTTCCGCGGGAAAGCGGGCGAATAGTGCGGGCAGCTCGCGGCTTCCGCCGGTCAGCACGGCTTCCGAGCGCATCGGACCCGAATCGGTGCCGATATCCGGGATGGTGCGCGCGGGTCGTGCCGCGATATCGCCGCTGCTGTGCTGGGTGTCGGCCATCTGATGGACGATGTAGGCCCCGGAGACGACGGTGAGGCTGAGGCTGGCGGCGCCCGCGAGGACGATGGCGGCATACCGTGCGATTTGGGCAGGTCTATGTGCTGCCACGATGCGTATCCTTTCCCTCCGCCCCTGGTCCCCTCACCGGTCCGGCCCGCATCGTTGGAAGCCGTACGCTTGTCCAGGTTACAGGGACGGCCCCGGGTGGCGCCCCATGGGGGAGATCAGCCTCACAATCCCCCGGGTGACCTGCACGATGGCGAATTCGAGCCATTTGGGCGTCGTTCATGTTTCCGGCAGCTGACAACCGGGTAAATACACATAGCTGGCGAGCGTCATTCTCGACTGCCACATCGAGACACCCGGCCAACGGCGTCCGGCCGACACGAACGGCGCACCCAAGGTGGCGCTCGCCCGCTCCGATTCCTTCGTCGGACCGGGCGGTCGGGGTTCGGCGGGTCAGTCGAACTGGCCCGCTGCTCGTCCCGCTCCCGTCGGTCCCGCGAAAGCCTGTGCGATGGTGAGCCATTCGGCGGCGTCCGCACCCACGGCTTCGAGCGCGAGGTCATCGCGGTGGCGGCGCTGCGTCACCAGCAGACAGAAATCCAGGGCTTGGCCGGTCACGCGTTGGGCGGCGTCTTCGGGGCCCCACGCCCAGACACCGTCGTCCGGTGCGGTGAGTTCGACCCGGAATTCCTCGGCCGGTGCGGTCTTGCCGCGCACGCTGTAGGCGAAGTTCCTGGTCCGCACGCCGATATGCGCGACCGTGCGCAGCCGCGCGGTCGGCGTTCTGGTCAGCCCGAGCGCGTCGACGATGTCCTGGCCGTGCGCGAAGGTCTCCATGATGCGGGCGCTGACCATGGACGCCGCGCTCATCGGCGGTCCGAACCACGGCAGCTTGGTGCCGTGCGGAACCGCGCGCAGGGCCTCGATCAGAGCGTCGCGGCCTCTGCGCCAACGGTCGAGCAGTTCGGCGGACGGCGTGGTGGCAGCTTCCTCGGCGGCCTCGTCGACAAAGGTGAATGCCTTCGGGGCGGCTTGCTCGAGTAGTTTCGCGAAGCCGTCCGCATCGGCGGCGGCCATGGTGGCGACCTCGTCGGTCCAGGCCAGATGCCCGATCTGGTGGGCGATGCTCCACCCCGGCGCTGGCGTCGGCTTCGACCAGTCCGCCGGTGGCAGCGTGACGATTCGTTCCAGCTCCGCGCATTCGTCGGCGAAATCGCGCAGGAGCGCGTCCAGATCGGCCATCAGATCCCTGTCGTCGAGGCGCACCCCTACGTGCGCCGTCGCGATTCAGGATCGCAGCGGGACGAAAAAAATGCAAGCATGCGTGCTTGTATTTGGGATGGGCTCACCGCTAGCGACTGCTTGCAGGTTGCTCGAAAGGCTCAGCGGACCGGAATTGTGCCGGTTACCAGCCGAAAATCGTCAGGTGGGCCGCGCCGACCACTAGGCCGAGCAGCGCACCGTGCAGGTACAGCAGCCAGGCATCCTGTTCGACCGAGGCGTAGAACATCTCCATGAACTCCCCCGGGGTGAGGTCCTGGAGTTTGCGCGCCGCGAACTCGTCGATCTTCTTGGCCTGTTCGAGGGTGAACGCCTCGTCCTCGACCAGGCTCGGGGCCAGCCCGACCGCCGCGCCCGCCGCGCCGACCTTGAGATTGTCGAATTGGCGGCGGCCGAAGGCGACGCGCACGATCGCGGTGGTCGGGCCGAGTTGGCGATGGATCTCATCGGAGACCAGCCGTTCGATCAACTGCCGGGTCTTATCGCCATTGGGGCCGTCGAGCAGTTCCCTGGACAGGTTCGGCAGCGTGAGCACCTGGTAGGCGAGGATATGCGCGAGGTCGGTGGCCGCCTGCGGCTGCCGCTTGGCCAGCAGCGCCTGTTTCCACAGATATTTGTAGCGCGGCTGCGGATCGCCCGGTTCGAAGACCATTTTGACGGCGATGACATTGACGATCACGCCGATCGCCGCGGAGGCCAGCAGCACGATCACCCAGCCCGGCACCCAGCCGAACACCGGAATGGTGTGGTGCACATGCATATACAGCGCGAGCAGTAGGCCGAACGGTGCGCCGAGCAGGCCGATCCGCACCATGAAGCGCAATTCCGGGGCGGCGATGGTGGTGGTCAGATCCTTCAGGATGTACGGGTTTTCCCGCAGATACCGGATGACGAAGCTCTTGATATCGATCAGCTGGTCGACATTGTCGCCGAGTGATTCGAAGGCCCGCGTGGTCAACGCTGGTAATTCCCGATCCACCCGCTGATAGATGATCTGTTTCATGGCTTTCGGCACGCCGCGCCACAGATCCGGATTCTCCCGATACATCACCTCGTCGACCAGCGGCTGCACCTGCTTGCTCGCGAGTATCGCGATGTAATCGGCAATACTCTCCAGATCCAGTTCGTGGATGAAATCGCGCGGACTGCCGATGCGCATGAGCGCCTTGTCGACGCAAATGCTGGCCATCTTCTCCGCACGCGCCGGAATGAAGCCCTGGAATCCGAACCGGCGGCCGTCGCCGGAGAATGTC
Organism: Nocardia nepalensis; assembly: GCF_048910785.1. Classification (NCBI taxonomy): domain Bacteria; kingdom Bacillati; phylum Actinomycetota; class Actinomycetes; order Mycobacteriales; family Nocardiaceae; genus Nocardia; species Nocardia nepalensis. The sequence continues at coordinate 537,059 of NZ_JBKBET010000003.1, forward strand.
GGCAGCACCTGGACTCGGCGCGGAAAATATGGATACAACACCTGCAGGCCCGGAATTCGGATTCCGCGAAATATGACGGGCCAGAACAGCATCAGCACACCGGTCCAGTTGGTGAGCCATCCGGCGAGGGCGCTGAAGATAGGGAAGGTGATCAGATCGACGGTGAACTTGGACAGGCCGGTCAGCTCTTCCCAATTGATGAACACTCCCGCTCCGAGTGTTGTCATCGGGTGATCCCCCTACTGCCGCCCAAGTGGTGCGATATCCCGGACCTGAGATATCTAGGTGCCAACATTCTCATTGGCTCCGACGGAGTGTCAATGCGGACCTGGGGCTGAGCGCCGAGGTCTTGGACCGCGTCCGCGGCGCGCGAAGTCCTGCGTCGGACTGTGCCGCAGCGCACATCGGATTACCGAAAGCCCGGCATCGTGCCAGGTCAGAGAACTATCTGCGACAACGTGATTCGCCGTGAGCGAACGCGGGGAAGGTTCTGGAACAAACGTGATCGCCGCGGGGTTGACTGGGCATCGCTCAACTTTTGGAAGGGTCGAACACGTGACTACACCACAGAACCTGCCGGTGCTGTTCCTGACCGATCCGATCGTGCTGCCGGGCATGGTCGTGCCCATCGAACTGGACGAATCGGCGCAGGCCGCCATCGACGCCGCGCGGGCCGCGAATACCGACGCGGTGCTGCTCGCGCCCCGATTGACCGAGGGCTACGCCTCCTACGGCGTCGTCGCCACCATCGAACAGGTCGGCCGGATGCGCGGTGGCGCGCCCGCCGCCGTGCTCAAGGCCGAACGCCGCGCCAAGATCGGCCACGGGGTCACCGGTCCGGGCGCCGCGCTGTGGGTCGAGGCCGAACCGGTCGAGACGCCCGCCGCCGACGGGCGCACCAAAGAGCTTGCCGCCGAATACAAGAAGCTGGTCGTTTCGGTGCTGCAGCGCCGCGAGGCCTGGCAGATCATCGACGCGGTCAATCAGCTGACCGATCCGTCGGCGATCGCCGATACCGCGGGCTACGCGCCGTACCTGACCGCCGACGAGAAGCGTGAGCTGCTCGAAACACCCGATACCGCACAGCGTTTGACCAAGCTGATCGAGTGGACCAAGGCGCATATCGCCGAGGCCGAGGTCACCGAGAAGATCAGCGAAGATGTCCGCGAGGGCATGGAGAAGAGTCAGCGCGAATTCCTGCTGCGTCAGCAGCTCAACGCCATCCGCAAGGAACTCGGCGAGGACGAGCCCGACGGCGCGGACGACTACCGCACCCGGGTCGAACAGGCCGATCTCCCCGATGACGTGCGCGCCGAGGCGTTGCGCGAGGTCGGCAGGCTGGAGCGGGCCAGCGATCAGAGCCCGGAATCCGGCTGGATCCGCACCTGGCTCGACACCGTGCTGGAACTGCCCTGGACGGTGAAAACCACCGACAGCACCGATGTTTCGGCCGCCCGCGCGGTACTCGACGCCGATCACCACGGGCTGGACGAGGTCAAGGACCGCATGGTCGAGTACCTGGCGGTGCGCTCGCGGCGGGCCGCGCGCGGTCTCGAGGTCGTCGGCGGACGTGGCTCCGGCGCGGTGCTCGCACTGGTCGGTCCGCCCGGTGTCGGCAAGACCTCGCTGGGTGAATCCGTGGCACGGGCCATGGACCGCAAGTTCGTTCGCGTCGCGCTGGGCGGCGTGCGCGACGAGGCCGAGATCCGCGGTCACCGGCGCACCTACGTCGGCGCACTGCCCGGCCGGATCGTGCGCGCCATGAAGGAGGCGGGATCGATGAATCCCGTTGTCCTGCTGGACGAGATCGATAAGGTCGGCTCGGACTTCCGCGGCGATCCGGCCGCGGCGCTGCTCGAGGTGCTGGATCCGGCGCAGAACCACACCTTCCGGGACCACTACCTGGATCTGGATCTGGACCTGTCCGATGTGCTGTTCATCGCGACCGCGAACGTCATGGACACCATCCCGGGCCCGCTGCTGGACCGGATGGAAATGATCACCGTCGACGGCTACACCGAGGACGACAAGGTGGCCATCGCCCGCGACTTCCTGGTGCCCCGGCAACTGGAGCGCAATGCGCTGACGGCGCAGGAGGTTTCGATCACCGACGAGGCGTTGCGCGAGGTGGCGGCCAACTACACCCGGGAAGCCGGTGTCCGGCAGATGGAGCGGTTGATCGCGAAGGCGTTGCGTAAGGCCGCGACTCGGCTGTCCGAGGACGGAAACGGTTCGGCCGACAATGTGGTGTCGCTGGGTTACGACGCCGACCTGGGCTACGACGCGCTGGAGTCGTTGACCATCGATCTGGACAACCTCAAGGACTACCTGGGTCGTCCGCGCTTCACCCCGGACTCGGTGGAACGCACCGCGGTCCCAGGTGTGGCAACGGGTTTGGCCGTCACCGGTCTGGGCGGCGATGTCCTCTACATCGAGGCCAATGCCGCCGAGGGCGAGCGCGCGCTCACCCTGACCGGTCAGCTGGGTGACGTCATGAAGGAGTCGGCGCAGATCGCCCTCACCTACGTGCGCTCGCACCTGGCGGAGATCGGCATCGAACCGTCGGTGCTGGATCGCAATATCCACATCCACTTCCCGGCGGGCGCGGTGCCGAAGGACGGTCCTTCGGCGGGCGTCACCATGGTCACCGCGCTGGTGTCGCTGGCGCTGGGTCGGCAGGTGCGCGCGGATGTCGGCATGACCGGTGAGGTCACGCTGAACGGCCGGGTGCTGCCGATCGGCGGCGTGAAGCAGAAGCTGATGGCCGCTCAGCGTGCGGGTCTGAAGACGGTGTTCATTCCGGCTCGCAACGAGCCGGATCTGGACGAGGTGCCCGCGGAAGTGCTGGCCGCCTTGGATGTTCGTCCCGTCGCCGATGTGGCCGACATCCTGGCCTACGCCATCGAACCGGTCGCCGAACCGGCCCTGGACGCCCCTGCCTTCGCGGCGAGCGCCTGATATTTCGGCCGAACGGGTCGTGCCTGCGGGCACGGCCCGTTTCGTATGCATGGTTCCCGTGATCGCGACGCAAGGGCAGTGCAAGCCCATGCGCACACGATCGTGGCATGACTTCTACGCAGCGGATTCCCGTTCTCGTTGTCGGTGGCGGCCTGGTCGGACTGTCGGCCGCGCTGTTCCTCGAGTACCACAATGTCCCTTACGTTCTCGTCGAGAAACGGACCCGGACATCGCCCCTGCCCAAGGCCCGCGGCGTGCACCCCAGGACCGCCGAACTGTTCCGCCAGGTCGGCGTCGAGGATCGGGTCCGGCAGGCCGCCGCGACCGCGTTGCGGGCGGACAGCTTCGGCGGTGCGAGCCGGGGTACCAGCCTGAGCGCGGCGCGGCCGCTGGATGTCAGCCACCTGCGGGCGGCGATGGCGGCGGCCGAGCCCAGCCCATCGCAGTTCTGCTTCCTGCCGCAGGTGCTGCTCGAGCCGGTGCTCGCGGAGCAGGCCCGCGAACGCGGTGGTGATCTCCGATTCGGGGTCGAGCTGGTCGATTTCGAGGCCGATGATGCGGGTGTGACGGCAACCCTGCGTGACGAATCGGGCCGCAGCTCGGTTATCCGGGCCGACTACCTCATCGCGGCCGATGGTGCGGCGAGTCCGATCCGTCGGGCGTTGGGCATCGCGGGCTGGGAGGTGCCGCCGACGCACCACTACATCAATGTCTTTGTGCGCACGGATCTCACGGGCGTGCTGGGTGGTCGTACGTTCAGCCAGTGCGCGATCAGCAATGACACGGTTCGCGGACTTGTCTTGTCCAAGAACAACACCGACGAATGGTCCTTCCACCTCGAATACGATCCGACGCGCGAGACGGCTGCGGACTATCCGGACGAGCGCTGTGTCGAGCTGATCCGCGCCGCGATCGGGGTGCCCGATATCGAGGTCGAGGTGCTGGCGCGAAGTGCTTGGGACGACAGTAGTTTCGTGGCGGACGAATATCGGCGCGGCCGGATCTTCCTCACCGGTGACGCCGCCCACCGGCACGCCCCGTGGGGTGGGTTCGGCGGCAATACCGGTGTCGCCGACGCACATAATCTGGTCTGGAAACTGGCCGCCGTGCTGTCGGGTACGGGCGGGCCCGCACTGCTCGACTCCTATCAGGCCGAACGGTGGTCACGTGCGATCATCGCCGCCGAACAGGCCAATCTGGGTACCGACTTCGAGGCCCGCTACGGCATCGAAACCCCGGAAAACGCGGACATTTTGGCGAAGCGGTTGGATTTCGGGGCGGTCATGTCGTGCTTCCGGTACTCGTCGAGCGCGGTATCGCGTAAACCCGCGGATTGCGTCGAATGGGTTGAGCCGCATGTCGATCGGTTGACAGGACAGGTCGGAACGCGATTGCCGCACTTGTGGATCGATGCCGAGCAGACCACCTCGACCTTGGATCTCTGTGGGCCCGGCCACGCGATTCTGATCGTCGGAACATCCGCGGCCTGGCGTGATGCCGCGGCGCGCGCGCAGCGGGAGACCGGAATCGATATCGCCGTACACGGTTTGGCCGCCGAATGGGGCGCCCGCACCGGCCTGCCCGAGGGCGGTGCGCTGCTGGTGCGTCCGGATGGACATGTGGCGGCGCGTTCCGACGAGGGTCTGTACCCGAGCTCGCTGACCACGACATTGCGCTCGCTCACCGGCTGGTCTTCCGATGCCGAATCGGCGCTGGATACCAGTGCGGCCCCCTGCCCCCCGCGGCCGCGTTCGCTCGCGAACACCGAGGAATCGTGAACCATTCCTCGGTGTCGTTGGCCAGCCACGCCAGGAACAAGCCCCATGTCTCGGAGCGTTCTTCAGTTACCGTTGGCCCCGAGTTCGCGCTCGACAGAGCGCGCGTTGCCCTGTGCGACCGCGCACAGCACCGGTTCGGAATCCGCACTCTCGGCATAGATTTCGCAGGTGACGACGGCTTGGCGGCGGGTCGATCCGGTGACGGTGGCCTCGGCGCGCAGTCGGGTGCCCGCGGCCGGGCGCAGGTAGGTGATGGTGAAACCGCCGGTGAGGACATTTGCGCCGAGCACCGTACCGGCCGCGAAGGTGAGGGCGTTATCGGCCGCGTAGGACACCACGCCGCCGTGTACGAAGCCGAATTGCTGGCCGAGTTCGGGGCGGATGGGGATGATCAGGGTCGCGGCGCCGTCGCCGAATGCGGCGATCTCGGTGCCGACCAGCTGTGCGAACGGCTGTGCGGCGAGCACTTGCCGCGCGAGGTCCAGGTCGAGGGCGATGGTGGGCATAGCGGCTCCGTTCCGAGGTTTCAGTTGTCCGTTGTGCCCAGCGCCTGCCAGGCGGCATCGGCGAGTTCGCGCGCGACATCTATTGGGGCGGTTCGGATTTCGCCGCCGAGCCAATGTCGGGAGTACTCCTGGGCGGGGCCCAGCCACAGGGCGTAGACGAGATCGAAATCGAGATCGCGCACCGCGCCGTAGCGGGCGTGAGTGCGCCACCACCGCAGTACATTGCGCAGAAATTCGCGATTGCTGTCGCTTTCGCGGATGCCGGGCGGCCGCGCCGAGGTGAGAACCTTTGCGCGGTACTGATTTTCGGTGACCCACCGCAGGTGCTCGAGCACACCCGCGGTGACTCCTTCCCGCGCGCCGGTACTTTCGCCGACGACAACCCAGAAGTGCTCCTGATAATCGGCGAGCGCATGCGCCCACACCTCGCGATACAGCTCCGCCTTATCCGGAAAGTGGTGGTAGAGAGCGCCCACGCTGGCCCCCGCCGCATCGCGGATCTGAGTCAGCGTTGTCTCCAACGTCCCCCGCTCCGCGAACTGCCGCTCGGCCGCCAGCAGCAACCGATCTCGAATCTTCATAACCAGAATTTAGTTCTGTTTCGCGGACGACGCAATGCCCGGCCGTTCGAAACGGAATTGTCAGGCAGTCGGATGGGGCCGATGCAGCCGGGCCGGGAACGATCGCTTGGGCCTGCCCGGCCAGCCGAGTGGAATCAGGCAGTCGGGTGGGGCCGACACAGCCAGGTCGGGAGCGATCGCTTAGGCGCTGTCCGGCCTGTCGAAGTGGAGCTGTCGGGCAGTCGGGTGGGAATGGTACAGCCGGGCCGAGAGCGATCGCCTGGACGCTGTGCAGGCGGACAGGGAGCGATCGCTTTGGCGCTGCCCGCCAGTCGAAAGTGGAACTGCCGGGCAGTCGGGCGGGTCTGATGCAGCCGGGCCGGGAACGATCGTCTGGGCGTTGCCCGGCCAGTCGAGGTGGAACGGTCAGACCGTCGGGCGGGCTGATGCAGCCAGGTCGGGAGCGATTGCTTTGGCGCTGCCCGCCAGTCGAAAGTGGCTGTCAGGCCGTCGGGCGGGGCTGATGCAGCCAGGCCGGAAACGATCGTCTGGGCGTTGCCCGGGCAGTCGAAGCGGAAACTGTCAGGCAGTGGGGCGGGGCCTGCGCAATAGCCAGGCCAGGAACGATCGCCGGGGCGGGCGCGGATGCTTCGCCACTACCGTGCCCGAGCCGATCTCGCCGTCGACTCGGATCAGTGTCGACCCGGGCAGACTGCTCTCGGTCACCTTGTTCTTGACGGTGCCGCTCTTGGTCTGCACCCGATCGAGGTCGACCCGCCAGCCGCGCGGCACGATCAGCTGAACCGCGCCCGAACCGACGGATACGTGCACCGCGACCTCGCGATGCGGGCACAGCGCCTGCGTGAAGTCGATTTTGATACCGCCGGAACTACATTCGGCCGTGATCTCGGCCGGGACGATCCACTCCCCGTCTTTCACCCGCGCGCCACTTCCGGTGCGCAGTTCGATCGGTTCACGGGCCGCCGCGATTACCGGCAGATCGGCCGTGACGGCGACGAGTTCGGTCGACGTCTGCGCCGAATAGACCGCGACCAGCCGCTTATCCAGCTCCATCAGGTCGAGCTGCCCCTCGTCGACGGCCAACTGCAACTGCCGTGCCGCCACCTCGCGATCGATATCGCCGACCCTGACCGCGGGCAGGTTGTCCGGTGCGTCGGTCATGCGCAATGCTCCCCTTGCTCGTCCTGACCGAAATCGTACGTCGGTACGCGCGGCTCGTTCCCTGGTCGACAACGGCCGTTTGTGGCGAATTTCCGCTGCCTGTCACAGCCGTGCGGTAAGACGGACATATGCCCAGGTGGCTGCTGCACGTCGATCTCGACCAGTTCCAGGCGGCGGTGGAGTTCCGCCGCCATCCGGAGCTGCGCGGCCTGCCGGTCATCGTCGGCGGCAATGGCGATCCCGACGAACCGCGCAAGGTGGTGACCTGCGCGTCCTATCCGGCCAGGGCATTCGGGGTGCGTGCGGGAATGCCGCTGCGCTCGGCCAAGCGCAAATGTCCCGACGCTATTTTCCTGCCGCTGGATATGGCGACCTACGAGGAGGCGTCCGAGGACGTCATGGCGCTGCTGCGGACCTTCCCCGGCCGCGTCGAGGTGTGGGGCTGGGACGAGGCCTTCCTCGCCGCCGATACCGATGATCCCGAGCAGTTGGCGCGCGAAATCCGTAGCGCCATCGCCGAATTGGATCTGACCTGTGCCATCGGCATCGGCGACAATAAGCTGACGGCCAAGCTCGCGACCGGTTTCGCCAAGTCCGCGGGCAAGTCCTCGGCCGCACCTGCCGATACCGATGGCGCGGCGGCGGGTATGTTCCGGCTCACCGCCGCGAACTGGGTCGAGGTGATGGCGCATCGCCCGACAAATGCGTTGTGGGGCATCGGAAATCGGATCGCGGCCCGAATGGCCGAGCTCGGCATCGAAACCGTCGCCGACCTGATGGCCGCCGACCGGCATCGCCTCGCCGCCGAATTCGGCCCGAACACCGGGCCGTATCTGTGGGTCCTCGGTCATGGCAAGGGCGATACCGAGGTGACGACCGAACCGCGAATTCCGGTGGGACGCAGCAAATCCGAGACCTTCCCGCACGATCTGACCGATCCCGAGGAGATCCGCGCGCAGGTCGCGCGCCTGGCCACCGAGGTGGCCGAGGAGATGGCCGCCGCGGGCCGCGTTCCGCTGCGTGTCGCGGTGACCGTCCGCACCAATACCTTCTACACCCGCAGCAAACAGGAAAAGCTGCCCGAGCCGACCACCGACGTCCCGACGATCGTCGAAGCCGCATCGCGCATCATCGACCGCTTCGAACTCGACCGCCCGGTCCGCCTCCTCGGCGTCCGCCTCGAGTTGGTCCCCGAATGACACCCCGCCGACACGGCGTGCCGCCGGGGTGTCCGTGAGATCTGCCCCGGCCGGCGGCCACGCTCGTATGCTCGTCGGCATGGAGTTCTGGGCGATGGTGGCACACGAATCGGACAGCGGGATCGTGCTCGAGCGCAAGCAGGTCGACGAGGACTTCCTCGGACCGGGCGAGGTCACGATCAAGGTTCACTACTCGAGCGCGAACTACAAGGACGGACTGGCCATCACCCCGGGCGGTGGCGTGGTCCGCAACTATCCGATCATCCCGGGCATCGATATCACCGGTGAGGTATTCGCATCCCAGGTCGACGATTTCGCCCCCGGCGACCTGGTGGTGGCACACGGCTACGACATCGGCGTCTCGCATAACGGCGGATTCGCCGAATACGCCAGGGTGCCCGCGGACTGGGTGGTCAAGCTCGACGGTCTGGACACCCGCGACGCGGCCGCGCTCGGCACCGCCGGTTTCACGGCCGCACTGAGCGTGCAGGGCCTGCTCGCTCACGAACTCACCCCGGAGACCGGCGCGGTGCTGGTCACCGGTGCGACGGGCGGTGTCGGCAGCGTCGCCATCGATATCCTGTCCGGTCTCGGTTTCGAGGTGATCGCCTCGACCGGCAAGACCGATGCGGGCGATCTGCTCGCCGAACTCGGCGCCAACGAGGTGATCGGCCGACTGCCGCAGGATCCGGATGCCAAACTCCGCCCGCTGTCGAAGGCCGCGTGGGCCGGTGCGGTGGACAGCGTCGGCGGCAAATCCCTCGCCTACATCCTCAGTGCCATCGGCTATGGCGGCGCGGTCGCGGTCAGCGGCCTGACCGGCGGCTCGGATCTGCCCACCACCGTGATGCCCTTCATCCTGCGCGGTGTGTCGCTGCTCGGCATCGATTCCGCCTATGTCCCGATCGACAAGCGCCGCGCCCTGTGGGCCCGTCTCGCCAACGACCTTCGGCCCCAACACCTCTCGACCATCGAGAACTTCGCCCCGATCACCGACGCGGAACAGGTGCTGCGCGCCATCCAGCACGGCACCCACTCCGGCCGCACCGTCTTCGGCGTCGCCGGCGAATTCTGATCGCAACCGAAGAAGCCCGGCTCGAACGTATCGAGCCGGGCTTCGCGGTATTCGCTTCGGGTCAGGCCGGGCCGGACCGGGTGGCGAGGTGGTGCAGAACCATCTCGATCAGCGCGGTGACATCCGCATCGGCCATTGATGCGCCGGTCATGCCCATCCGGTGCAGCATGGTTCCGGCGACGATGTCGATGATGAGCAGGACCCGGTCCTCCGGCTCGCCGAGCATGTCCTGAAGCACCCGCAGGTACGGCGCCTGTAACCGCGTGGACAGGACCTCCCGCAGGGGCGGATCGCTGACGGCGTCAACGAAAACACCGGCGAATGCCGCGCCCAGTCCGGGCTCGCTGAGCCTCGCCGCGAACCAGCGGATGACCGAAGACAGGACCTCTTCTCTGCCGGTGCCTTTCAATGGCAGCGGGCCGAACGCGTCGAGCAGGCAGTCGGTGATCAACGCCCCTTTCGACGGCCAGCGACGGTAGATCGTCGTCTTCGCGACGCCCGCCGCCGCCGCGATGCGATCCATCGTCGCGCGCGTATAGCCCAGCTCGTGGATCGTGCTCAGCGTCGCGGCGAAGACCACGGCGTCGATGCCGGCGCGTGGGCGGCCGGGCGGTCTGGCGGATGTGGTCGCTGGTGCCATGGCCACACGATAACGGATTCCGCTACTATCGGTTTCGATACAATTGGTAGCGAAACTAGGTCGGTTGCGGGCAGACATCCCGCCTGGCATCCGACCATCGAGGAGGCTGTCATGACGTCTGCGAACTTGACCGGCGTTCCGGAGACGATGCTGTGGACGCTGCACAACCGGGCGTCGGAGTCGAAACGACCGGGCGGGATCATTTCCGACCCCGCCTGCGAGCGGATCTATGACGCGATCGACTACGACTACGAACGCAGCTTCGGCCGACCCGATGGCGTGCACGCCATGCGGTCGAAGCTATTCGACGGCGCGGTGCGGCCATGGCTGGCCGATCACCCGTCGGCAACGGTCGTAGAACTCGGCGCCGGACTGGAGACGCAGTTCCAGCGGTGCGACAACGGCAGCGTGCGGTGGTTATGCGTGGACGTGCCGGAGTCGATCGAGATCCGCGAGCGCTTCCTGCCCGCCACTGACCGCTGCCGCCATCTGGGCGTGAGCGCACTGGATTCCGCGTGGCTGGACGAGGTCGCTGACGGTCCGGTGTTCGTGACCGCGCAGGGGCTGTTCATGTACTTCGAAGAGCAGCAGGTCCATGAGCTGGTGACCGCGATCTTCGACCGGTTCGACCAGGTGACGTTGATGTTCGACGCGATCCCGCCGTACTTCGCGCGCAAGACGCTGGCGGGCCACCGCAAGAACGCGCACTACACCGTGCCGCCGATGCCATGGGGGATCAAGCGCGACGACATCGAGCCGCTGCTGCGACGCTGGGTGCCCCGAATCACCGACGTCACCGTCACCAGCTTCGCCCCGACCAACGGCCCGCTGCCGCGATTGCTGCCGCTGTTCGAGCTGCCGATCCTGCGCAATATTCCGCCGTCGATCGCGCTGGTGCGGTCATAACGGTGCCGGGACTTCTGAAGGTACCCACCGAAGCCCGGGGTGAGCCGGGCTTCGATGGGTTCGGGCTCAGGCCGCGACCTCGACCGGATCGTCCGCGAACTGCGTGCGGTACAACTCCGCGTAGCGTCCGTCGGCGGCGAGCAGCTGAGTGTGTGTGCCGCGCTCCACGATTCGGCCGTCCTCGAGCACCAGGATCTGGTCGGCGGCGCGGATGGTGGACAGGCGGTGCGCGATGACCAGTGCGGTGCGGCCGTCCAGCGCCTCGGAAAGCGCCTCTTGGACGGCGGCTTCCGAGGTCGAGTCCAGTGAGGCGGTCGCTTCGTCGAGGATCACTACGCGCGGTTGCTTGAGCAGCAGCCGGGCGATGGTCAATCGCTGGCGTTCACCGCCGGAGAGTCGGTAACCGCGTTCGCCGACGACGGTATCCAGACCGTCCTGCAGTGACTCGACCAGATTGCGTAACCGCGCCCGCTGCAACGCATCCCACAGTTCGGCCTCGGTCGCCTCCGGCCGGGCCAGCAGCAGATTGGCGCGGATCGTGTCGTGGAACAGGTGGCCGTCCTGGGTGACCAGGCCGACGGTATCGCGGATCGAGGTCGTGCTCAGCTCGCGCACATCGGTGCCGTTCAACCGCACCGCGCCGCCGTCGACGTCGTAGAGCCGGGAAACGAGTTGGGCGACAGTGGATTTCCCGGCGCCCGAGGAACCGACGAGCGCGACGAGCTGACCGGGTTCGGCCCGCAGCGACACATTGTGCAGCACCTCGACCCCGCCACGGGTATCCAGCGTCGCGACATCCTCCAATGAGGCCAGCGAGACCTTGTCCGCCGACGGGTATCCGAACGTGACATTGTCCAACTCCACCGCGACCGGACCCGCGGGCACCGCGACGGCATCGGGCGCATCCTCGATGAGCGGCTTCAGATCCAGCACCTCGAAGACCCGCTCGAAGCTCACCAGCGCGGACATGATCTCCATCCGGGCGCTGGCCAGCGCGGTCAGTGGTGTGTAGAGCCGGGTCAGCAGCAGCGAAAGCGAAACCACCGCACCGGCATCCAGCTGTCCGCGCAGCGCATACCATCCGCCGAGTCCGTAGACCAGGGCGAGCGCCAGCGCCGAAACCAGGGTCAGCGAGGTGACGAAGACGGTCTGCAGCATCGCCGTGCGCACCCCGATATCGCGCACCCGGCGCGCCCGCAGCGCGAATTCGTCGGACTCCTGCTGCGGGCGTCCGAACAACTTCACCAGGGTCGCGCCCGGTGCGGAGAACCGCTCGGTCATCTGGGTGCTCATGGCCGCGTTGAGTCCGGCCGCTTCGCGCTGCATGCCCGCGAGTCGATTCCCCATCCGCCGCGCCGGAACCACGAACACCGGCAACAGAACCAGCGCGAGCAGCGTGATCTGCCAGGAGATGCGGACCATCACGGCGAGGGTGAGCGCGAGGGTCACCAGATTCGTGACCACCCCGGAGAGCGTGTCGCTGAACGCGCGCTGCGCACCGATCACATCGCTGTTCAGTCGGCTGACCAGTGCACCGGTGCGGGTCCGGGTGAAGAACGCGACCGGCATCTTCTGCACATGATCGAAGACGGCCGTCCGCAGATCCAGGATCAGCCCCTCACCGATCCGCGAGGACAGCCAGCGAATGATCACCCCGAGCGCGGCATCGACCACCGCGAACCCGCCGATCACGATCGCGAGGATGACCACCACCCGCGGCGCGGCGCCGCCCACGATGTCGTTGACGACCCGACCGGCCAGCACCGGCGTCGCCACCGCAAGCAGCGCCGACACCACACTGAACAGCAAGAACGCACCGATCCGGCGGCGATGCGGCCCTGCGAACCGCAGGATGCGCCGCGCCGTCGCGAGCCGGAACGGCCGCTGCTCCTGCGGCGCGTTCGCCCGCCGATACATCTGGCTCCAGGCCACCGATTCGATACTCACCTGCGTACTCCCTCTCGCTCCCCACCCATGGAACTCCTGGCCACCGACATTAAGACCTCAACAAAGGTTGAGAGCAAGCCCATTCCGTCCCGATTCCGCGCACAGCGAAACGGCCGCGCCGCTCAAAGGGCTGTTGTCGACCGTCGCACCGGAGCCGATCTCCGTAACTCCCGCTCTCCCACGCACCGGCGCGGTACGCCCTGCGAGGCCGGGATGGGCGGCCTTCGCCCGAGTTCCCGGATCGACTTTGTGCTCACCTCGCCGCAATGGTCAGTTGGCCCGGCCGCTGATCGCCGCGCTCGAATTTCGGCGCGACCCGCGAACTTCGATCCGGCAACAGTGCCGATGCGATAAAGCGCGCGGATCTCGCGGTCGTGGCGCGGGCGTGCATAGGCTGGCGGGGTGGACGAGGAGCGGGTGATCGAGGGGTTGCGGCGTGGGATCGCGGGTGCGCTCGACGCGTCCGCGCGCAGGCGCGCGGAGTACTCCTCGGATGCGTCGAACTATCGGGTGCTCCCCACAGCTGTGGTGTTCCCACGCGGTGACGAGGACGTGGCGCGCACTCTCGAATTCGCCAGGAACAACGGGCTGTCGGTTACCGCGCGTGGTGCGGGGACGTCGGTGGCGGGCAATGCCATCGGCCCCGGGCTTGTGCTGGACTTCAGCCGACATATGAATGCCGTGCTCGAGTTGGACCCGGAGCAGCGGGTGGCGCGGGTCCAGCCCGGTGTCGTCCTCTCGGAACTACAGCGTCGGGCCGGGGCGCACGGGCTGCGGTTCGGTCCCGATCCGTCGACGCAGAATCGCTGCACGCTCGGCGGGATGATCGGCAACAACGCGTGCGGGCCGCATGCGGTGGCCTGGGGGCGCACCTCGGACAACATCCGTGAACTGCGCATTCTCGATGGGACCGGCGCGGCGAGGACGCTCGCGGGCGATCCGTCCGCAATTCCCGGGCTGCCCGAATTCACCAGGGCGAGTCTCGCGGTGATCCGCACCGAACTCGGCCGATTCGGTCGGCAGGCCTCCGGCTATGGACTCGAATATCTACTGCCGGAACATGGTTCGGCGGTCGCCAAATCGTTCGTCGGCACCGAGGGCACCTGCGGGCTGTTGCTCGAGGCCACGGTGGCCCTTGTCCCGTTGCCACAGGCCACGGTGCTCACGGTGCTCGGCTATCCCGATATAGCCACCGCCGCGGACGATGTCGCCGCCGTGATGGCATGCGATCCGATCGCGGTCGAGGGCATCGACGCGCGACTGGTCGACATTGTGCGCGTGCACCGCGGCGCCACCAGCGGCGTGCCCGAACTGCCGCGCGGCAGCGGCTGGTTGTTCGTCGAATCCGCCGGTGACACCGCCGCCGAGGCATATGCCGCGGCCGAAAAGCTCTGCCGGACAGTCGATGCGCTGGACTCCCGGATCGTCACCGATCCCGGTGTCGCCGCGGCGCTCTGGCGCATCCGGGCCGAGGGCGCGGGGCTGGCCGGTCGCACTCCGGCGGGTCATCCGGCCTGGCCGGGCTGGGAGGATGCCGCGGTCCCGCCGGCGCATCTCGGTGCGTATCTGCGCGATTTCGCCACGCTGACCAAAGACCATGGCGTGGACGGCCTGCTCTATGGACATATCGGCGACGGCTGCATTCACGTCCGCCTCGATCTGCCCATTGCCGATGCGCCGCGACGTTTTCGGGCGTTCTTGCAGGACGCGACCGAGTTGGTCGTCCGTTACGGCGGATCGCTGTCCGGTGAGCACGGCGACGGTCGGGCCCGCTCGGAGTTGCTGTCGGTCATGTACTCATCGGATGCGCTCGACGTATTCGCAGGGTACAAGGCACTTTTCGATCCGGACAATGTATTGAACCCGGGCGTACTGGTCGCCCCGCGTCCGATCGATGCGGATCTGCGGCTGGTCGGGGTGCGCCCGATCGAGAGCGCAGGTGGATTCGCGTTTCCGCACGACAACGGTGATATCGCCATGGCCGTGCACCGCTGCGTCGGTGTCGGCAAATGCCGCGCCGATACCCGCGCGACCGGGGGCTTCATGTGCCCGTCGTATCTGGCCACCGCCGACGAGAAGGACAGCACCCGCGGCCGGGCGCGCGTGCTCCAGGAGGTGGTGCGCGGCGCACTCCCCTGGTCATCCGAGGCCGTCGCCGAATCGCTCGATCTGTGCCTGTCCTGCAAAGCATGTCGCTCGGACTGCCCGGCAGGGGTTGATGTGGCGACCTATAAATCCGAGGCGCTGTACCGCCGCTACCGGCACCGCCCGCGTCCGATCGATCATTACACGCTGGGCTGGCTGCCGCGCTGGCTTGCTGTCATGAGCCGAATGCCGCGCGCGGTAAACGCATCGGCCGATATCGGATGGCTGCGCCGAATTGGTATGCGCGCGGCGGGAATCGATCCGCGCCGCGCGGTTCCGAGGCTGGCGGACCGCAGTTTCCGCCGGATCTGGCGTGACCTGAACGAACAGGCGGAGTCGTCGAGTCATCCTCGAGCAGCGCAGTCCGCGACCGGTGGAGGGGCAGCGATCGCGTCGGCTGACATCGCCCGATCGCCGGAGTCGATCGATGGCCCGCCATCGCCCGGATCGGCAGTTGGCTCGCACAGGCAGGCTGTTGCGTCCCAGGAGGTCCTGCTGTGGGTCGATACGTTCACAGACGTCTTCGACCCCGAAATAGGCTTGGCCGCAGTGCAATTGATCGAGTCGCTCGGCTATCGGGTCCGCATACCGGAGCGCCGCGTGTGCTGCGGACTCACCTGGATCAGCACCGGTCAACTCGACGGTGCGCGAGCACGGCTGCGCGCGACCCTGAGCGAACTCGATGAGCATGTGCGCGGCGGCGGCATCATCGTCGGCCTCGAGCCGTCGTGCACCGCGGTCCTACGCGCGGACCTGCCGGAACTGCTGCCGGAGGACCCCCGTGCGGCCGCGACCGCCACGGCCGTGCGCACACTCGCGGAGTTCCTTGCCGAACAGCCGAACTGGCGGCCGCCACTGCGGACGGGACAATCCGTAGTGGTGCAACCGCATTGCCACCAGCATGCCGTGCTCGGCTTCGATGCCGATCGCCAAATGTTAGCCAGCATGGGTATAAATGTGACAGAGGTCACCGGATGTTGCGGCCTCGCGGGAAACTTCGGAATGCAATCCGGCCATTACGACATTTCGGTCGCGGTGGCCGAGAATGGCCTACTCCGCGCACTGCGGAACGCCGACGACGATTCGATCTTGATCGCGGACGGCTTCTCCTGTCGCACCCAGGCGGCGCAGCTGAGCGGCCGCGGAGGGCTACACCTTGCGCAATTCCTGCTCGGCGAATGAGCCTCAGCTGCCGAAGGGCAGTGTGCCGGGCGGAATCTGGTAACCCGAGCTGCCCGCGGAAACCGCACCCCAGGCATTGAGCAACCAGTTGAGCGCATTGGTGATCATTCGAATCCTCCGATATGGCGAGTGCCAGCCATTTGCCGAACGCATCAATATCGCCATACCCATTCTTCGCGTTACGAAATAGCCTAGATCTGCGATTATGCCGAATCGCTATCGCGAATTCGGTATTCGGGCCGAAACCGCGGTGAGCCGCGCAACATTCGATACGCGACAGGAGGTCCGTGCTCGCGCCGCACACCTGACGGGCACAATGAGGCGGTGCGCAACCAAACGGCCGAGCCGGACCAGATCCGAGCCGGTCTGACCAGGACGGTCACGGCCGAGGCGCCGATCGACCTCGCGCCCACCCTCGCGCCGCTCTCCCGCGGCCGCGGCGACCCGTGTCACCAGGTCACCCCTGATGGCGCGCACTGGCATGCCTCCCGGATGCCGACCGGTCCGGTCACCTACCGCCTGACCCAAGCCGATCGCCATACCGTCGACGCCCGCGCCTGGGGTCCCGGCGCGGCCGAATTCCTGGACGGCCTCGACCGGATGCTGTGCCTGGACGAGGACCTGTCCGACTTCGCCCCGGAACATCCGAAGATCGTCGACGCGCACCGCCGCTTCCCCGGACTTCGCATGCTGCGCACCGGCCTGGTCTTCGAGGCCTTGGTGCCCGCGGTACTCGAACAGAAGGTGCACACCGTCTCCGCCCGCGCGTCCTGGCGAAAACTGGTGCGGCAGTTCGGTTCTCCCGCGCCGGGGCCAGCGCCCGCCGGCCTGCTGCTACCGCCCGACGCCGACACCTGGCGACTGATCCCGTCCTGGACCTGGCATCGCGCCAATGTCGGGCCGCAGCGTGCGCAGACGATCGTGCGCGCGGCCCGGCTGGCGGATGCGCTGGAGCGGGCGGCCGCCGAGGAACCCGCGGCCGCCGCCCAGCGCCTGCAGACAGTGCCGGGTATCGGCGTGTGGACCGCGGCCGAGATCGGCCAGCGCGCCTTCGGCGACGCGGACGCCCTGTCGGTCGGCGACTACCACCTCGCGGCCATCGTCGGCTGGACCCTGCTCGGTGAGCCCATCGACGATGCCGCGATGGTCGAATATCTGGAACCGCTACGGCCACATCGCTATCGGGCCGTCCGCCTGCTGGAGATCAGCGGCCACGCGCACAAGCCGAAGTTCGGCCCGCGCACCCCGCTCACCGATCACACCTGGCACTGACCGGATCCGCCGCCGGACAATACGTTTCGGCAGGCCGTCCTTCGTTCGAACGGCGCTACGGCGGCGATGGGCCAGCGATTCGGCCGTCACCCACCGCAGGACGCGCAGGCAATCCAGCAGCGTCTGCGGTACACGTTGCTGGCGCGCGGTCGCGAGGATGGCTGTCGGCTCGGCGGCAGCGGCGCTCATAACCGCAGCGCGCGCTCGTCCAACACGCATTTGCCCGCCTCGACCAGCGTGGTGCGCGCGGCGCGGCGGACCCGGCACCGGTCGACGGTGCAGTCGATATGCAATTGCATTGCGGCGTGGGCTTGTTCGGTTGTCAGCACACCAGGGTCGCGCCCGCAGGTCAGTAGCGAGGCGACGTGCATGTTCAGGTTGGTGAGTTGCATCAGGCGACCGCCGCCCGGCGGCGCACCGAGCGGACATGTCGGTTGTAGCGGGAGATCGGTCCGTCGTCCCATGGGGCCTGCCGGATCGCCATCCCCAACGCCTCGAGTGGGGTGAGCCCGATCCCGTCGGCGAGATTGCCGACCGCGCCCAGCAGCGCTGGCACTACCTCGGCAACCTGCAGTGCTGCGACCGCCTGGGCGCAGGTCAGTGTGCGCCCGGGCAAATAGGAAACCACCCAGCTCTCCTGCCCGACGCTGCGGGCTCGATGCGGGGTCAAATCGCTGGTCATCAAGGACGACGCTATGACACTTACAGCCATGACTCCTCGTTCCTACGTGCGATTCCTGGTGTGTGCCCGGAGGTTTCGCAGGAGGAGGGGATATGCGCCTGTTCCGCTCCGGGCACACTCCCAGCACACCACCGTGGCAGGTCGCGAACAACGTCCTTGTTGGATATCCAAAGATTTGGCGCGAATTCCCAGCACAAAACCCAGGTGGGAAGGGAGGATTCTCCATAGTGGACGAAAGAGCCCTCTGCCCAAGCGAAGTGACGGGGAACCGAGCTTGTGGGGTCGCCCGGAGCAAACCTTTGGGTCTGCATCGGAAGAACGGAGCGTGCTGTGTCAGCGAGTTCGGCAAGAGCGTCAGAGAGTTCCCGGCATTCTTCCAGGGGGATCGCAACTTCGGATCGGCTATCCCCCGACAACGCCGCCTCTACCCTACCAAGGCGCCAGCTGGGCAGATATCTCCGAGATTGGCGAACCCAGGCGGGACTCACCATCGCCGAAGCATCCAGGCTGATGGAGTGGGGCGCGAGTACCTTGCAGCGCTTGGAAAAAGGCCAGGCAGACCGCATCCGCACCATCGATATCCAAGAGCTTTGCCGCATCTACGGCATACCGGACGAACTATCCGACGGGCTGAAGGGCCTGGCCCAGCAGGCCGCCGTCAAGAGCTGGTGGCACGCCTACGGCGACCTCATCCCCGAAAACTTCGACGTCTATGTCGGTTTGGAGGCATCGGCCCAGCAACTCAACGCCTACCAATCCGAACTCGTGCTCGGCCTGCTGCAGACCGCCGATTACGCAAGAGCCCTGAATCGCCTCGGCTATCCGGATGATTCGGATGCCGAGATCGAACGCCGCGTCCAATTGCGGTTGCAGCGCCAGGCTTTGATCACCCGCAAGGCCGCACCGGCAACGGTGGATGTGGTGTTGCACGAGTCGGTCTTGCGCCGGGTGGTCGGTGGCGCCAAAGTGATGGCGGCGCAGCTACGTCATCTTGCCGATATCAGTACCCAGCCCAACATCTCCCTGCGTATCCTGCCGTTCGCGGCCGGTGTTCCACTCGGGGTTTCCACCGGACCGTTCACGATTCTGGCGTTCGGAACCGATAGTAAGGGCCAGCCGGTCGAGCCGCCGGTGGTGTACGCCGAGGGCTTCACGGGGGATCTCTACCTCGAAAGACATGCTGATGTACGGCGGTACGATCGTGCGCACGAGTGCCTCCAGCGCAGCGCGCTGGATATTCAACCCAGTAGGCATCTGCTGCGGCAGATAGCGAAGGAGTATGTGGCATGAGTATGGATCTGGTTGGCGCACAGTGGTTCAAGAGCACCCACAGCGGTGCGGGTAAGGACTGCGTAGAGGTCGCCTTTCTCGACAGCGGTCGAGTCGGCGTACGCGACAGCAAGAATCCGAGTGGACCCGCCCTGGTCTTCACCCCGGGCGCATGGGATGCCTTCACCGCCGGTGTGGCGGGTGGCGAGTTCTGAGGGAGTTGTGCGGCGTGAGCATTAATAAGGGCGCGAATGTCGATCTGACCGATGCGGTCTGGCGTAAGGCCGGTACGGGCACGGGTAAGGACAGCGTGGAAGTGGCGCTACTAGAGGCCGGTCACGTCGCATTGCGTGACGGTAAGGACCCCGATGGGCCGGTCCTGATCTTCACGCCCGGTGAATGGGCCGCCTTCACCGCGGGCGTGCACGACGGTGAGTTCGACCGTCCCGAGTAGTGCGACCGACCCGGCGGTGGCAAGGGATACCCGCCGGGTCCGCGGCACTTGCGGCCAGAGTCGTTCAGCGACTTGATGATCGGATATGCGCGAGAAGATCACGAAATAGCGCAGATTCGACAACGGAACCGCGTTTGCCGAGGCTGATTACGGGTAGACAACAACTTGTGGACCGTGGGCTCAAGAGTTCCCACCCCCGGTACAAGAAATTGCGGCCGGGCGATTGGGTGGAATGGCTGATCGTGGCACTGCTTTTCGCGGTGTCGGCGGTCGGCGTCTTCGTCCTCACCGGCTCGTTCCTCTCGGCGCTGTTCGTCGGAGTGCTGGTGTGGGTCGTCGCAGTCGGAGTCGTCGCGTTGCTATAGGGTGCGCCGACCGGCCGGGCTTTCACACCCGGCCGGTGGTCCAATGGCAGCTGATCAGCGTCGGAAAAGCTTGTTGCCCAACCAAACCAGCGGATCGTACTTCTTATCCGCCACCCGTTCCTTCATCGGGATCAGGGCGTTATCGGTGATCTTGATATGTTCCGGGCAGACCTCGGTGCAGCATTTGGTGATATTGCAGAGCCCGAGCCCCTGGTCTTCCTGAGCCAGATCGCGACGGTCGGCCACATCGAGCGGATGCATCTCCAATTCGGCGATCCGCATCAGGAAACGCGGACCGGCGAAGGCGGCCTTGTTCTCCTCGTGGTCGCGGACCACGTGACAAGTGTTCTGGCACAGGAAACATTCGATGCACTTGCGGAACTCCTGCGAGCGCTCCACATCGACCTGCTGCATCCGGTAGTCGCCCGGCTTCAGATCGTCCGGCGGCGTGAAAGACGGGATCTCCCTGGCCTTCTGGTAGTTGAACGACACATCGGTCACCAGATCCCGGATCACCGGGAAGGTGCGCATCGGCGTGACCGTGATCAGTTCATCCGGCTGGAAGGTCGACATTCGGGTCATGCACAGCAGCCGTGGCCGACCGTTCACCTCGGCCGAACACGAACCGCATTTGCCCGCTTTGCAATTCCAGCGCACCGCGAGATCGGGCGCCTGGGTGGCCTGCAGCCGGTGGATGATGTCGAGCACCACCTCGCCCTCGTTCACCTCGACGGTGAAGTCGTGCAGTTCACCGCCATCGATATCGCCGCGCCACACGCGGAACTTGGCGTCGTAACCCATTCTTACGCCTCGCCTTCCGTGGCTGAAACCGAAGCCTCCGGATGGGAGGCGAGTTCGGCAGGGTTGTAATACTTTTCGAGTTCACCGAGGTCGAAGAGCGAGAGCAGGTCCTCCCGCATCGGGATCTGGTCCTCGGGGACGACCCGCACGCCCGGCACCGGTCCGTTCGCGTCGGCGGGATCGACCGAGCACACCAGCAGCTTGTTGCGCCAGCCCGGATCCATGGCCGGGAAGTCGTCACGGGTGTGCCCGCCTCGGCTCTCGGTGCGCAAAAGCGCTGCCTGCGCGACACATTCGCTGATCAGCAGCATATTGCGCAGGTCGAGGGCGAGATGCCAGCCCGGGTTGAACTGCCGATGCCCCTCGACCACCACATTGTCGAAGCGCGTGCGCAGGTCGGCGAGGCGGGTGATGGCCTCCTGCAATTCGTGGTCCTTGCGGATGATGCCGACCAGATCGTTCATCGCCTGCTGTAGATCGGTGTGCAGGGTGTACGGGTTCTCCCCGGTCCCGTCGGCGGGCGGATCGAATGGCGCCACCGCGTCTTTCGCGGCCGCGGCGATATCGGTGTCGGCAACCGTGGGCCGCGTGGTCAGCTGTTCGACGTAGGTCGCCGCGCCGAGCCCGGCGCGCCGACCGAAGACCAGCAGGTCCGAGAGCGAATTGCCGCCGAGCCGGTTCGAGCCGTGCATACCGCCCGAACACTCACCCGCGGCGAACAATCCGGGCACGGTGGCCGCACCGGTATCCGGTTCGACCTCGATTCCGCCCATCACGTAATGGCACGTCGGGCCGACCTCCATCGGCTCCTTCGTAATATCCACGTCCGCAAGCTCTTTGAACTGATGGTGCATCGAGGGCAGCCGCCGCCGGATCTCCTCGGCGGGCAGCCGCGAGGCGATATCCAGGTACACGCCGCCGTGTTCGGTGCCGCGTCCGGCCTTCACCTCCGAGTTGATGGCCCGGGCCACCTCGTCGCGTGGCAGCAGATCCGGTGTGCGGCGCGCGGAGTCGTTATCGCGCAGCCACTGATCGGCCTCTTCCTCGGTCTCGGCGTACTGCCCCTTGAAGACCGGCGGGATGTACTCGAACATGAACCGCTTGCCGTCGGTGTTCTTCAGCACCCCACCGTCACCGCGCACACCCTCGGTGACGAGGATGCCCTTGACGCTGGGCGGCCAGACCATGCCGGTCGGATGGAACTGCAGGAATTCCATATTGATCAGCGTCGCCCCGGCCCGCAGCGCCAGCGCGTGTCCGTCGCCGGTGTACTCCCACGAGTTGGAGGTGACCTTGTAGGACTTGCCGATGCCGCCGGTCGCCAGCACCACCGCGGGCGTCTCGAACAGTACGAACCGCCCGGACTCGCGCCAATAGCCGAACGCGCCGGAGATCCGGTCGCCGTCCTTGAGCAGTTCGGTGATGGTGCATTCGGCGAAAACCTTGATGCGCGACTCGTAGTCGCCGGTCTCCGCGAAATCCTCCTGCTGCAACGAAACGATCTTCTGCTGCATCGTCCGGATGATCTCGAGTCCGGTGCGGTCGCCGACGTGCGCCAGCCGCGGATAGGTGTGGCCGCCGAAGTTGCGCTGACTGATCCGGCCGTCGGCCGTCCGATCGAACAGCGCCCCATAGGTTTCCAGCTCCCACACCCGATCGGGCGCCTCCTGGGCATGCAATTCGGCCATGCGCCAGTTGTTGAGGAACTTGCCACCGCGCATGGTGTCCTTGAAATGGGTTTGCCAGTTGTCCTTTTCATTGGCATTACCCATCGAGGCGGCGCAACCGCCCTCGGCCATCACGGTGTGCGCCTTGCCGAACAACGACTTGCACACCACCGCGACGGAGAGACCGTGTTCGCGTGCTTCGATCACCGCGCGCAGTCCGGCGCCACCGGCACCGATGACGACGACGTCGTACTTGTGCCGTTCCACTTCTGGCATGGCCGCGAAACTCCTGGTTTGTGAGGGCGGTTAGTTGATGAACCGCAGATCCGAAATCGTGCCGCTGGCAACCAACATCACGTAGAAGTCGGTCAGCACGAGCGTGCCGAGGGTGGTCCAGGCCAGCGCCATATGGCGGGTGTTGAGCTTGGAGACCTGGGTCCAGAACCAGTACCGCGCCGGATGCGCGGAGAAGTGCTTGAGCTTGCCGCCCATGATGTGCCTGCAGGAATGGCAGGACAGCGTGTAGGCCCAGAGCAGCAGCACATTGCCGGTCAGGACGATATTGCCGAGGCCGAAGCCGAATCCGCCGGTCTCGCCGTGGAATGCGTAGATCGCGTCCCAGGTGTTGACCAGTGAAACCAGCACGGCCACATAGAAGAAGTAGCGGTGCACGTTCTGGATGATCAGTGGCAGCTTGGTCTCGCCGGTGTACTTGGCGTGCGGCTCGGCGACCGCGCACGCGGGCGGGGAGAACCACACCGCGCGGTAATAGGCCTTGCGGTAGTAGTAGCAGGTGAGCCGGAATCCGAGCAGGAACGGCAGCACCAGGAAGCCCAGCGGCAGGATCGCGGGGATATGGCCGAACCACGCGCCGAAGTGGCTGGAGCCCTCGACGCAGTCGCTGCTCACACATGGTGAGTAGAACGGCGTCAGGTAGTGGTACTCCGGAACCCAATATGCCGTTCGCACATACGATCTGATCGTCGCGTAGATGACGAACGCGGCTAGTCCGACGGTTGTCACTAGCGGTGGGATCCACCATCGGTCGGTGCGCAGCGTGCGCGCGGAGATGGCGGCCCTGGTCTTGCTGAAGACGCCGGTGCCCGTTTCCGGGGTGGCGGTCGGTGCGGCACTCACAGGTGGATGCCTCGCTGATCTGCTGTGCGGACGGTCCCCGTGACCTCCGCAATCGAATGTGATGCTGAGCACCATACGACACGCCAGCTATCGCGCGAGCGAGGTCACGCCAAACATGACCCACCCTCAGGTCCGTGATTTCCGCCACACCCGATCCGGGTTTACCTACCGTGCGTTGTGGCGAACCAGATACAAACCCTCCTCGGATGGGCTGCGGCCGGATGTGATTCGGACACCGCGACTCCGGGCGCGGTGGAAGTGCTTGCGCTGGTGCGGGAATGGGACCGGGATCCGCGCGAGGCGTGCAACGTCGACGGCTCGGCGATCGCACTCGGTCATCCGCTCGGCGGCGCCACCTCCCTGTGCATCATGACCACGATGCCGCACGCGCTGGCAGGCGCCAACGGCAACTGTGGTTTACGGGCGATTTCGTTCGACCCGACCGACGTAACAACTGATTTCGCGAGGGCATGCGCAACTCCGCCGGGCACGTCCAAGGGGCGAGGAGTTACCAGCCGCCGGTCCGCGACGGTAGCCGTGGCGGACCTGACGACCGGCAAAAGGCGCGGAGAGCGCAGGAGCGTCGGAAACCAGGGGTTTGCTACTTGGTCCGCGGGCGCGAGTGGAAGCCGAGGCCCTCGTCTTGCGCACCCATCCACGCCGCCTCGTCGGACTTGCTGTCCGGCACGTAGATGACCTCCTGTGGACGGCGCGTGATCTCCTGCGGCGGCGACTGCTCGAGCTCGTCGGCATCGATGACGAGGCGCTCGAGATCGTTCTCCAGTCGTCGCACCGACTTGGCGTCGCCGTAGTGGGAGCGCAGTGCGCCGATGGATTGCCGGAGCTGGCCGACCGCGTAGCGTAGTTCCGCTATGTCGCTGCGTGTCATCGATACCTCCTGTGTTCCTTGGCGGACAGACGAACTGGTGCGGTTGGTTCCATGGTCTGTCTGGGACCGCGCTTCACCAAGTCGTGTGACTCACCACACAACGTGATCTACAACACAGTACGTGAGGAATCGCGATTTGGCTCGTGGGACCCACAATTCTGGTTGTTCGCCCGAATGTTGCCTGGATGGCCTTCCGCGCCGTTGTGAGTTCCGACGAGCCGCGCTCTCAGCCGACCGCCGCATATCCGGGGCCGTGATCGTGCATGGCGGCGATGACCCGTTCGACCAGCCCGACGATGTAGCAGGCCACCTCCTCGGCCCGCTCCAGGTGCACGCTGTGTCCCGCGCCCTCGAGCCGGACCAGCTCGGAGCCCGCCAGTTGCGAGGCCAGCACCACCGAATGCGCGAATGGCACGACGATGTCGGCCGAACCGGCCAGCACCAGCGCCGGGATGGTGCCGAGGCGGTGCAGTGATGCGGTCTCGTCGAAGGTGATCAGCGAGGCGAGGAAGCTCGACATGGTGAGCAGCGGCGTGTCGTTCATCATCGCCGCGGCGAGCGCGACCATGCGCGGATTCGTCCGCTTGGTGCCCATATTCGCCTCGCGGGCGATCGGCTCGAAGATCCGGCGGGTCAGGCGCTTCGATGCGTGCATGAACCGCGGCGCGCGCAGCACCGCGACCTGCAGCGAGTTCACCGCGCGCCGATTCAGGAACCGCCCGAGCCCCACCTCGGTGAGGCCGTTGGCCGCGCCGGCGATCAGGCCGAGGCCGACCACTCGGGTGCCGATCGCCGCCGGGAACAGCCGGGAGTAGGCCAGGGTCACCATCGCGCCCATCGAATGTCCGACCAGGACGATCGGACCGGTCGGCACGACCGTCCGCAGCACGGCGTCGAGGTCGTGGCCGAGCTGATCGATGGTGTAGGTCGATGGGTGTGCGGCGCCCGACTCGCCGTGCCCGCGGTGGTCGTAGAAGACCATTCGGGTGTCCGCGCGGCGGTACCCACCTGCCCCATCGGCTTCGCGCAATGCTGTGCCGCCGTACCCAGCTGTCCCGTCGGCTTCGCGCAATGCAGTCACGCTGTACTTACCCGGCCCGTCGGCTTCGCCGGCTGCCGTCCCGCCGTACTTACCCGCCCCGCCGGCTCCCGTCCCCCAGTGTCGCAGCAGGTGATCGCGCAGGAATGACCAGGATTCGGTGCGCAAGCAGTGACCGTGTACGAAGACAACGGTCAGGGGTGCGTCGTCGGCGCCGAAGGTGCGGACCGCGATCGGGACGCCGTCGTCGGCCGACACCGTGATGCGGTGGCCGTCGTAATCGGCGGCCCGGCGGGCGCTGGTCGTGGACATGAAGGTTCTCCTGTGCCTCGTAGGACACCCATGCGGAGCGTTTCTTGCCCGGTTGTCGGCTTGGATTCCCGAGCCGTTAACGCCCCATACCACTCGTTATGTACGCGTTGTCCAACTGACGCCGCCGATCGACATCGCGGGGCTCGTCGATCGGTGAATCTACGAACCAGTAGGTCAGACGCTAGATTCACGTAGACAACCATGATCGTCTGTGGAATCGGCTTCTATCGGGTAATCGGTTGAATTTTCTAGAATTCGCTAGAGATTGTTATCGGACAGTCACCACCTCGAAGTATCGAATGTCTGTCGACGTCTAGGAATTTTCCGAGACTGCCGAATATTTGCCGATCGGGCGCGAACGCGGCTGGTCACGCACACGAACGAGCCGTCACCCAGGGACGGGCGACGGCTCGTATCGGGTCCTGGCCTAGGTGCCCGCGTGGCTGCGGGTCGACGGCAGGAATGGGCGCAGCAGGTTGGTTTCGGTCGACGGACCCATCTGCCATTCGGCGATCCACGGTCCGGTGCCCTCGCTCGGATCGAAGATGCCCTCCTCCAGCCACTGGTAGCGGCCGTCGAGGACGTTGCGGGTGAGGGTGCGATCGTCGTCGTCGGTGTTGTCCCACAGTGCGTCGAACAGCTTCTTCACCCGGATCCGCGCCTGCCTGCTGAAGGTATCGGCCAGCTCCTCGGCGGCCTTGCCCTCCGGCGCGCCCGCGGTCCGCAGCGCCTGCGCGCGCACGCAGGCCGCCGATATCGCGAACAGCTCGGCGCCGATATCGACGATGCGGCCGAGGAAGTTCTGCCGGTACTCCAGACCCGCCTGCCAGCGCGCCATCGCGTACATCAGCGACCTGGCCTGCTTGCGGGAGTTGCGCTCGACGAAGCGCATATGCCTTGCCAGCGGCCCGAATTCGGCATAGGTCGCCGGCACCGTGCCCGCGCCGACCGCCAACTGCGGGAACCACTTGGCGTAGAAACCACCCGCGCCGACCGCGGCCTTGGCCTTGTCCTTGAACTCCGCATTCCGATCGACCAGCGCACCGGCGGCGGCCATGTGCGCGTCGGCCATCTCCCTGGCGATCAGCAGCCGCATGATCTCGCTGGAGCCCTCGAAGATGCGGTTGATCCGCAGATCCCGGACCAGTTGCTCGGCACCGACGGCGCGCTCACCGCGGGCCTGCAACGACGCCGCCGTCTCGTAGCCGCGTCCGCCGCGGATCTGCACCAGTTCGTCGGCGATCTGGCAGCTCATCTCACTGGCCCACAGCTTGGCCAGCGCCGCCTCGATCCGGATATCGTTGCGGGCCTCGTCGCACATGGTGGCCGAGAGGTCCAGCGCCGCCTCGAGTGCGTAGGTGGTGGCGGCGATGAAGGAGATCTTCTCCCCGACCGCGGCGTGCTCGCCGACCGGGCGGCCCCACTGCACCCGCTGGGTGCTCCACTCCCGTGCGATCTTCAGCGACCACTTCGAGGCCGCCGTGCACAGCGCCGGAATGGCGAGCCGCCCCGCGTTCAACGTGGTCAGCGCGATTTTCAAGCCGTCGCCCTCGCGACCGACCAGATTGCGCTTTGGTACACGGACGTTGTGCAGGCGGGTCACGCCGTTCTCGATGCCGTGCAGGCCCATGAACGCATTGCGGCGCTCGACCGTGATGCCCGGCGAATCGGCCTCGACGATGAAGGCGGAGATGCCGCCGCGGTGCCCCTCGCTCTTGGGTATCCGGGCCATCACCACCAGCAGTTCGGCGACGACACCGTTGGTGGTCCACAGCTTCACGCCGTTGATCTCGTAGGCCTCGCCGTCCTCGGTCGGGGTGGCGGTGCTGGCCATGCGGGCCGGGTCGGAGCCGACATCGGGCTCGGTGAGCAGGAACGCGCTGACCGCGCCCGCCGCACAGCGGGGCAGGAATTCGGCCTTCTGCTCCGGGGTGCCCGCCAGCTTCAGCGGTTCGGGCACGCCGATCGACTGGTGCGCCGACAGCAGTACGCCGAGGCTGGGGTGCGCGGAGCCGACGAGCATCAGCGCTCGGTTGTAGCCGACCTGGGAAAGACCTTGGCCGCCATATTCTTCCGGGATCTTGAGGCCGAAGCAGCCGAGTTCGGCCAGTCCCTTGACGTACTCGTCGGGAATCTTGGACTCCGCCTCGATGACGCTGCCGTCCAGCGATTCGCAGAACGGGCGGAGCCGGGCCAGATAGGCCTCGGTGCGCGCGGCGTCCTCGTCGCTCGGCTGGGGGTAGGGGTGGATCAGATCGAGCCGGAATCGGCCGAGAAACATCTCCTTGGCGAACGATGGTTTGGCCCAACTGGTTTCGCGGGATTCCTCGACCAGTGCGCGGGCCTGTTCTTCGGTGGCGTCGACTTTTGCGGTACTCGCCATGATGTCCTCCTCGGACGTGATCAGGATCACATAAGAGTGTAGGAGGGTTTGTTACCGGCCGGTAGGGGTCGAGGTAGAGCGTTATCTATCAATCTCTGATGACCTTGATGGATGGGTGAATGTAGGGCTGGCGATTGCCTGCGGATCGCTCGAGCGGGCGGTAGCGATTGCTCATGGATCGCTCGACGGGGCAGCCGGCGCGGGTCGCGCATATCGGCTTGACACCGGGCCCCGGATGTGGGGTAGTGGCTGATACGCGTCAGGGCGAGGACGTGGCCCGTATTCCCTTGGAGGGCAGGGATGTTATTGCGGCCGGGGCAGGTATTCGCGGGATATTCGATCGTGCGGCCGCTGGGTTCCGGCGGGATGGGTGCGGTCTATCTGGCCGAGGATCCGGCCCTACCGAGGCAGGTGGCACTGAAGGTGCTCGCCGAAAATCTCGGCGCGAACCAGCGTTATCGCAGCATTTTCCGGCGCGAGGCCGAACTGGTGTGCCGGTTGGACCATCCGAATGTCGTCTCGGTCTACAACCGGGGTGAAGAGGGCGACGCGCTGTGGATGGCCATGCAGTACGTGGACGGCACCGACGCGGGCGAACTCATGCGCAAGCAACCGGGCGGATTGGAACCGGACCGGGCGGCCCGCATAGTCTGCGAGGCCGCGAAGGGGCTGCATCACGCGCACGAGCAGAATCTGCTGCACCGCGATGTCAAACCGTCGAACATCCTGGTCGCCGATGGTGCCGAGGGGGAACGCGTGCTGGTCGCCGACTTCGGGCTGGCCCGCACCATCGAGGAGGCCGCCACCGTCACCGAAACCGGTTGGCGCGCTTGCACTCCCGCCTTCGCGGCACCGGAGGTGCTGGGTGGGCGTGCGGTGGATCGGCGGGCGGACATCTATTCGCTCGGTGCGACTCTGTTGGCGCTGCTCACCGGATCGAACCCCAATGGCCGCTCACCGACGCCCGGTGGGACCCGAACGGTGCGGGACAATCCGGAGCTCACCAGGGTTCGGCCGGATGTGCCACCGGCGCTGGACGATGTCATCGCCCGTGCGATGGCGGCGGATCCGGGGCGGCGTTATCAGAGCTGCACGGAGTTCGCGCGTGCGGTGGAGTCGGCGATCGGCGATACCGAGCGGTGGCCGCATCGGTGGGGGTTGTCCGACCTGGTTCGCGGTCCGCGTGCCCGCATCGCCGTGGTCGGGGGGATCGTCGCCGTGGTCGTGGCAGCAGTGACGACCGCGGTCTGGCCGACGCCCCATCGATCCGATGGCGCGGCCCCGACGAGTGTGCCGCGTACGAGCGGTGTGCAGACGGGGCTGCTGCGGTGCTATTGGCGTGTGCGGGTACCGATCGGCGCCGATTTCTATCTCGAATTGCCAAGTGGGGCAGCCGATCACGACGATCCGCGCTGCGCGCTGAACGAGGGCGATCGGGGTGATTCGGTCATGGTTCTGCGGCAGGCGCTGACCATGTGCCACGGCATCGAACTGGACAAGACGACGATGTACGACCTCCCGATGAAGCGCGCCATTCGGCATCTGCAGGTCGACCACGGTGCCGTAGTCGACGGCATCTACGGACCGGAGACGCGGGCAAAGGCCATACAGTGGCCGGTATTCCGGGTCGCCGACGGGGCCTTCGACGGCCGATGCGTACCGGCGCCATGACACCCGGCGCCGTGCCGCCGCGCGCGCTCGATGTGCGCATCCTCGGCCCGGTCCGGTGGTATGTCGCGGGCCGACCGCTCGCCATCGGTGGGCCGCTGACCAGGTCGATGCTCGCGGTTCTCGTCGTCAACCGGCGTAATGCCATCTCGCCGGCGCGGTTGGCGAACACCATCTGGGATGGTGATCCGCCGCCGAGCTTTCGCGCGAACCTGCACAATCGCATCGCCGAACTGCGGGCCGCGCTGCAGGCCGCCGAGGTTGCGGCGACCGCGATACTGCGCACCGACGGTTCCGGCAACTACTGCTTGGACATTCGGGACGAGGACTGCGATCTCGGTCGCTTCGAGCGAGCCAGAACCGCGGCGATGGCCGCGTTCGATATCGGTGACCATGAGCGCGCGGCCGAGTATTTCCTCCAGGCACTCGGGGAATGGAGCGGCGCGGCGCTGGATGGTCTATCGATGTCAACCTTCGTCGAGGCGTTCTGCGCGCATATGGACGAAGAGCGGCAGCGCACGCTCGAGGCGCGATTGGATCTCGAGATCGCCTGCGGCCGCGCCGCCGAGGTCGTCGGGGAACTGCGCGCGCTCACGGCGCGTCACCCATTGCGGGAATCCCTGTGGGCGCAGCTGATTACGGCGCTGTACGAGACGGGGCGAGCCGGTGATGCGCTGGCTGCCTGCCGCACCGCACAGCGGTCGCTGCGTGACCAGGGTATGGATCCCAGCGACCGGTTGATAGGGCTCGAACAGCGGATTCTGCGGCATGAACCGTTGCCGAAACCGGCTCGGATTCCGTTGCGGCTGAACGTTGATTCCGACGGGTCGACGCTGCTGGAGACGCTGGGACATGTGCTGCTGTACGTCGAGGACGGCAGGCGGTTCGAGGTGACCAGGGCTGGTATGACGATCGGGCGCAGCGGCCAGAACGATATCCGGCTCGACGACGCCAAGACCAGCCGTCGGCACGCCAGGGTCGTGCTGGACGGCGATGCGGTGCGGATCGAGGATCGCGGCTCGGCCATTGGTGTGTATGTCAACGATGTGCGCATTCGTGGCGCGGCCGTGCTGAGGCACGGGGATCGCATTCGGATCGGGTCGGTGACGCTCGAGGTGCGCAGGCCGCTGGCATGAGCGAACGAAGTGAGTGAATCATCGACACAGCGCGCTTCGCGCATGGCGGAGCCGAGCGCCAGCGAGGCGCAGCCATGAGCGAACGCCACGGGCGTGAGCGCTTCGTTGCCGAATCCTTGGTCGTGGTTCATAGCGTCGGTGCCAGCTTCGGACATTCGATTCGGAGCTCCGCGCAAGACATTGGAAAAACCATGAATACACAGCAACTTTCGGGATCCACCCGGATTCGCCGTGCGATTGCCGCTGCCGCTGTCGGTATCGCGGCGGTGGCCGGTGGCGTCGCCGTTCAGGCACCGGCGCACGCGGCGGTCTACGCATCATCGATCAACGAGTGCCTGGCATTTCGTCCGACGCTGCGCGAGTGGGTCACCCATCAGGCGCAATGCGTCGCGGCCGTGCAGTGGTACCTCAGCTGGGATTTCGGCAATGACTTCGTCAATGTCGACGGCAAGTTCGGACCGCAGACCAAGGAGGCGGTGAAGAATTTCCAAAAGGATCGGCACATCACGGTCGACGGTGTGGTCGGCCCGGTCACCTGGCAGGCTCTGCAGGACACGTGCTGGTTCACCGGCTTCTGCGACGAGAAGTGGCCGTACCCCCTGCCCGACTGAGCTGCGCCGTGAGTTCTTCGTTGGTTCGCCTTATGGGAACGGTCAGGTCGATGTCGACGGTAAGTTCGGGCCGAAGACCAAGGCGGCGGTGCGGAATTTCCAACGGGCCGTCGGCATCTACGACGACGGAGTGGTCGGACCGGCCACCTGGCGATCCCTGCAGAACGCGTGCACCGCGCAGGGGCTCTGCGACTACCGGTATCCGCTTCCCTTGCCGTTCTGAGCCTTTCGGCTAAACGCTGCGCAGATAGCGGCCGAAGTGCGGCACCGTGAATCCGATGGTGCCGCGCTCGGCCGAATAGATCAGGCCCTTCTTGATCAACCCGTCGCGGGCCGGTGACAGCGAGGCGGGTTTGCGGCCGAGTTCATTGGCCACCGCGGCGGTCGGCACCGGACCGTCGTCGCCCGCCAAATCGGCCATGGCGCGCATATATTCGCGTTCGGCCGGGGTCGCGCGTTCGTATCGGGACCCGAAGAATCCGACGGCGAGTTCTTCCTCGGCGCTGGGTGCCGCAACGTCGACGTCCTCGGCGGTGATCGGACTCTCCGGCGCCTGATCCCAGGCGGCCTTGCCGTAGGCCTGCACGAAGTACGGATAACCATCTGCCCTGTGGTACAGGGCATCCAGCGCTTCCTCGGTGAACTTCACCTCTTCCCGCTCGGCCGGTGCGATGAGGGCTTGATCCGCCGATTCGCGGTCCAGCCGGTCGATGCGGTGGTAGCTGAACAGCCGCTCGGAGTAGCTCTTCGAGGCCGACAGCACCGCTGGCAGGTGCGGCAGCCCGGCGCCGACCACGATCAAAGGCGCGGCGTCCTGGCTCAATTCGTGACAGGCGCCGCAGATCGCGGAGATATCGGTGGCACCGAGATCCTGCATCTCGTCGATGAAGACCGCGATGCCGACGCCGATATCGCTGGCCAGTCCGGCCGCCTCCTTCAGCAGTTCGATCAGATCGATCTCGATATCGCCGGAGTCGGCGCGACCGGTCACCGCGGGTACATCGATACCTGGCTGCCAACGCTCCCGCATCCCCTTATCGGCGGTGGAGCGCAGCGCGAAAGCCTTGAGTATGCCGAGGAAGTCGTCGACGCGTTCCTGGTTGCGGTGCGCCATGGCAACGGCGCGGACGGCCATATGCAGTGCGGAGGAGAGTGGGCGGCGCAGTTCCTGATCGGGTCTGGCCTCGATTTTTCCTGTGCCCCAACCCCGCGAGACGGCGGCGGAGCGAAGTTGGTTGAGCAGCACGGTCTTTCCGACCCCGCGCAGTCCGGTCAGCATCACGCTGCGCTCCGGCCTGCCGCGCGCGACCCGCTCCAGCACGATATCGAAGGCCTTGAGTTGCTTATCGCGCCCGGCCAGTTCGGGTGGGCGCTGTCCGGCTCCGGGAGCATACGGATTCCGCACGGGGTCCATGCCCAGACACCGTAGCGCGTTTCGTCAGCCAAATCTGGCCATATATACGGCGTGTCCTAGATATTGCTAGCAACCTATCGCAGTGTTGAATGGAACGACCCGCAAGCAGTCGCTCACGACGTAGCTATGGAACGGAGGGGCATGTCCGAGGAATCCACTCCCACAACCACCGCCGAGGTGGTCGAGTCGTGGAACGTTCCCGCCGGGGCCACCGTGGCCGGACGCATCCGCTCCAACATCCTGGTGGCGATCGAACGTGGCTATGACGATCCGCAGCTGGTCGCCGATCTCGCGGTCGGGCCGCTGGTAATGGCACTCGGTCAGCTCGAGGTCGGTCTGGCCGACGCGCGGCGCCGGATCGATGAACTCGAGCGCGCGCTCGCGCAGCGGGGTCCGACGGATAGTCGGGGGTGAATCCTGTGGGCGCGGGCCGGATCCGATCGGAACTCTCGATTCGATAACCCGCGGGGCGCGGCGCCGATACCTAGCCGTGACTATCTGGGGTCAGCCAGATTCCGGCCGCTTGTCCAGGGATTTTCCATCATCTGAGAACAGTCTGCTCTGTGCGCTGGACAACACCGCGCCGTGGCCGTAATCTCTTCGTGACTTAGTGGAGTCTGTCGGTTCGGAAGAGAAGCGGCGCCACTGAGTAACCGCCAAATCGGCTGTCGGGGCCATTAATCCGGCTGCCGTGCCGGGACCCAGAGATTCAACTGGGAGTTCGGGCCGTTCTGCCGGTCTGAGCCGACAGCTGACCCGGTCGGCGGGAGAGCAGAAAGATCGGAGACTCGGCTCGGTGGGTAAACACAGCTTGCAGCGGGAATCGCGGCTACCGAATTCCGTCAAGGGTGCGCTCGTCATGGGCGCGGTCGCCGCATCTACTGG
The DNA here is from genome assembly GCF_048910785.1 of Nocardia nepalensis. Lineage (NCBI taxonomy): Bacteria > Bacillati > Actinomycetota > Actinomycetes > Mycobacteriales > Nocardiaceae > Nocardia > Nocardia nepalensis. The sequence goes on from NZ_JBKBET010000003.1 coordinate 571,121, forward strand.
TGCGATGCCGGCCATCCCCGCGATGGCAGCCACCATCAACATCCCAGGGATCGGCGATTTCGACGTCCCGGTTCCGCAAGAATTCGATCAGCAGGCCCAGGATCTGGGTAAGCAGCTCACGCAGGCACTCGCTTCGATGCCCGCCGCGCCCGCGCCGGAGGCCGCCGCGCCGCAGGCCGCGCCGTCGATCCCCGGTTTCTTCACCCCGGGCGTGCCGCAGATGTTCAACCACAACACCGCCAGTGACATCGCGCTTGACGCCGCCAAGTCCAAGATCGGCGCGCAGTACTCCTGGGGTGCCTCCGGTCCGTTCAGCTTCGACTGCTCGGGTCTGGTCCAGTGGGCCTACAAGCAGGCCGGAATCGAACTGCCGCGCACCAGCTTCGAACAGTCGCACGTCGGCGCGCCGGTCGCCTTCGAGAACCTGCAGCCCGGCGATATCGTCGTGACCAACGGCGGCGGCCACGTCGGCCTGTACGCGGGCGACGGCAAGCTGCTCAATGCGGTCCAGTCCGGTCAGCCGGTGTCCTACACCCCGCTGCGCCCCGACATGGTTGTGACGGCACGCCGTATGGTCTAAGGGTGGCACCCGCCCAACCGACTACCAAGAACACCGCCCCGACACAGGCCCGTGTGGACTCGTGGACGTGGGCGGTGCGTCTTTTCAAGACCAGGTCCGCCGCCGCGGAGGCCTGCCGTGGCGGGCATGTGCGTGTGAACGGCGTTGCGGCCAAACCGGCCCAGCCTGTTCGTCCGGGTGACGAGGTCCGGATTCGCGCCGGCGGTATCGAGCGCATCGTCATCGTGGAGCGCGTCATCACCAAACGCGTGGGCCCGCCGATCGCCGCGCAGTGCATGATCGACCGCAGCCCTCCGCCGCCACCCCGAGAGATCTTCGTGGCCATGCCGCGCCGCGACCGTGGCTCCGGCCGACCAACCAAACGGGAACGTCGTGAGACCGACCGTCTGCTCGGGCGCGCCGACAGCTGAGTTGTCCAGATGGGTTGCGCCGTGGAGACGGGCGATCCTGAGTGCCGCGCGCTGATCGATCGCAGTCCTCCTCCGCAGCCCCCGAGAGATCTTCGTGCCATGCCACGCGGCGACCGTGGTTCCGAACGGCCAACCAAACGGGAACGCCGCGAGACCGACCGTCTGCTCGGGCGCACTGACAGCTGAGTTGTCCAGATGGGGTTGCGCCAGTCGCGACGGGCGACGCTGCGTGCCGTGCGCTGACATTGCGCCGCGCATTGATTGTTGCGCCGTGCGCTGACGTTGCGCCGCCCGTTTGATTGCTGCGCCACGTGTTGACTGTTGCGCTGCGCGTTGACGTTGCGCCGCCCGTTTGATTGCTGCGCCGCGCATTAACTGTTGCGCGGCGCAAGAATTCGTGGGCGAAAACATGCGCGGTGCGTGCGCGGGAGCAGCTCCGGCCGTCCCTGACCGGGGGCGACCGAGGCGCTAACTCAAGCCCGTTTTGCGCTGCGCGTCGCGACTCGGCTGGCCGCGAGTGCGGCTGCGGCGATCGTGCACAGAGCGCCGAGCATCATCGCGGATGCTTCGCCCGGCACCAGTACGTGGAGTTGCGTGCCGACGGTGACGGCGGCGACCGGGACGCCGATCTGCGCCGCCGCCAGGGTGCCGAAGGCGATCGGCTGTCCTGCGGCACGGGTCGCCAGGTGCACCAGGATCGCGCCGATGCCGAGTGCGAGGCCGAGCACGATGAGCCGGGGGTGGTCGCCGAACTCGCGCAGGTCGAGCCGGGCGCCGAGCCAGACGAAGAACAGCGGACCGAGGAAGCCGTCGTTGATGGCGAAGAGTTGGCGGGCGACCCGGCGCGGCTCCCCGACCCCGGCGACGGCCAGCCCGGCCCCGAATCCGGCCAGCATGATCGACACATTGGTCCGGGTTGCCAACGCGCACAAGGCGAACAGCACCGCGAGACTGACCCGCAGTTCGAGGGCGAAGGCGCGATCCTCGGATAACCGATGCACCCGTTTGCGCCGACCCGACAGTTCCAGCTTGCGCAGCACCAGGAACAGCACCGTGGCGGCCGCCGCCACCGCGACCGCACCGAGCGCCGCACGACCCGCATTCGCCGGATCGATCACCAGCGGCAGCGCCACCACGCAGGCGGTATCGGCGATAGCGACCTGGGCGGTCAGTGCCAGCACCGGTTTACCGTGCAGGCCGAGCGAATCGATGATCGGCAGTACCAGCGCCGCCGACGAGGACGCCATCAGCACCACATAGACCGGGCCGTGTCTGGTCCCGAACCACCTGGCGATACCGAAACCGGCCGCGGTAGCGAGCAATCCGACCAGCACCGCCCGGACCGCGCCCTTCCCCAGTGCGGAGCGAACCGCCGGATCACGCACCGGGACATGCGTGCCCGCGACGAACATGACGAGCGCGAAACCCATGTCGGCGAGGAAGGTGAACAGTGGATCGCTCGCGTGCAGGACGCCGAACCCGGTGGTGCCGAATACGACACCCGCCAGCAGTTCGCCGAGGATCACCGGTGTATGCCAGCCCTGCCGCAGCGCGAGCAGCGGGCCGCACAGTCCGAGCGCGATGACCAGGGCGAGGGTGGAGAAGGTCATCGCGGCTCTTCGGTCGCCATGCCGTCCATCATCGCGCTCGATGCCTCCGATCACGGGGACATCAGCGGGAGTTTCCGCAGCGCTTCGGCTAGTCCCCCGTCCAGATAGATTGCCGCCCTACCCACCCCGGCTGCTCGCCGAGCGTAGTCATATGGCGGTCGAATACGGCCCGGGCGGCCACCATTCGACTACGTTCGACAGAACCCGGAACCCCGGGCTCGATACGGCAGGAGCTATCTGGACGGGGCACTAGGGCAGACGGCCCGCGCCGTAGAGTGCCCGGCATTCACCGCGGCGCAGTTTGCCGCTGGAGGTCTTGGGGATTCGGCCCGGCTCCACCAAGACGACGGCGCCGGGTGTCACCTCGTGTGCGGTCGCGATGGCATTGCGGATCCGGCGGGCCAGTGCGGCCAGCTCCGCTGTTCCGGCGGCCGCCGGATCGGCGAGTTCGGCGACCACCACCAGATCTTCGCGGCGGCCGTCGTCGTATCCGAAGGCGGTCACGTGCCCGGCCCGTACCTCGGGCGCGCAGTCCGCCACCGTGGTCTCGATATCGGCCGGATAGTGGTTGCGGCCGTCGACGACGATGAGGTCCTCGAGTCGGCCCGCGATATAGAGCTGGCCCTCGTACCAGAAGCCGAGATCGCCGGTGCGCAACCAGGATTCCTGACTGCCGGACAGCGTGGCGCCGAAACTCGCCGCGGTCGCGGCCGGATTGTTGTAGTACCCGGCGCACACATTGGGGCCGCTGACCCAGATCTCGCCGACCGCGCCCGCCGCGACCTCGATCCGCTCGGTCGGGTCCACCAGCGCGATCTGCTGGCCTGCGGGAATGCCGCAGCCGACGAGCGGAACCCCTTCCTGCGCGGTCTGCGCACGGCCTTGTGTCAGGGCCGCTCGATCGAAGGTATGGGAGACGGGCGGATCCGGCTCGCGGCAGATGGTCACCGACAGCGTGGCCTCGGCCAGGCCGAATCCGGGAGTGTGGGCTTGGTGCCGGAATCCGTGGACGGCAAAGGTTTCGGTGAAGTCGGTGAGCGCATCGGCGCGGATCGGTTCGGCGCCGTTCAGCAGCGCGTCGAGTCCGGATAGATCCAGCCCTTCGCGTTCCTCGGCTGTGGTCGCCGAGACCGCGAGGGCCAGACCGAAATTGGGGCCGCCGGTGGCGCCGGCCCGGTAGTCGCTGAGCGCGCGCAGCCAGCGGATGGGGCGCTTGACGAATTCGGCGGGCGCCATGGTGACGCCGTGCACGCCCGAGTAGAGCGGTAGCGAAAGGGCCAGTACCAGGCCCATGTCGTGGAAGAACGGCAGCCACGAGACGATCGGTTTGGTGCGCACAGCGGGCACTGCCGTCCACAATTGATCCAGTGCCGCCGCGAGATTCGCGTGGGTGACCTCGACTCCGGCGGGGGCCTTGGTCGATCCGGAGGTGTACTGCAGATAGGCCGTATCCGTTCGGACGGCATCGACAAGCGGATCTTCTGATGCGTTGTGAACTGGTGCGATCTCCAGTACTCGACCCAGTGCCGGGCCGAAGACCTCGCGGGTTGTGGTGTCGGCGGCGGAGATCAGGCTGAGTGCTGGGCGGGCATCGGCGAGCACGCCGTCGAGTCGGGACCGGTTTCTACTGCCTATCGGTGGAAATAGCGGTACCGCGATGCGATTGCTGTAGAGGCATGCGAGAAATGCTGCGACATAGTCGATTCCGTGTGCGCAGAGGATTGCCACTCGATCGCCGGGATCAGTTGTAGCTCTGAGCCTCTGGGCGAGTGCGCCCGCCGCGGCGTGCAGTTGCCGGTAGGTCAGCGTGACTGGTTCGCAGTGCTGTCCGCGATAACGCAACTCGGTATACGCAGCGCTGTCGGGTTTCGTCCGCGCCCACTGGTCGACTCGGCTGGCAAGTACGTTCCGGCGCGGCGAAGTCACTGCACCTCATCGGATTTCGCGGCTACCCGGTCGGCCAGCGCCGCGCTGAGCGCGGTGATGGTGGGGTGTTGGAACAGTTCCGCAGTGGAGATCCGGATATCGAGCCGGAATTCGAGGTGGCGGCGCATCTCTATGCCGAGCAGTGAAGTCAGGCCCAAGTCGTTGAAATCGGCTTCCGGATCGAGGTGTTCGGCGGTCAGGTCGAGGGTGGCGGCGAGTGCGGAGCGGATCGTCGCAGAGAGCGGTTCGGCCGGATGGTATTGCGGGGGTGTTGGATTCGGCTGCGCGGCGGCCGGTTGGTCGGTAGTGAGCAGGTTGCGGAGGCGGGTAGCGATCGGGGCCGGATCCGAGGTCGGCGTGTAGTCGAGCGCGAGCAGGTATGGCTGGTCGTAATGCATGGTCTGGCAGAACAATTCGGTGCCGCGTGGGATGTCGAAGGCTGAGATTCCGGCGCGTCGCAGATGTGCCGCACCGCCTGCGGCGTCGGCGAGTCCCGAATCCCAGACGCCCCAGCCGATGCTCAACACCCGCCGACCCGGATGCGCGTGGGCGAGTGCGTCCATTGCGGCATTGGCGCTGGCGTACGCGGCCTGACCTGGCGCGCCGAGTGCGCCGGTGGCCGAGGAGAACAGCAGTACGAAGTCGGTCGGATCGGTGGCGGTGAGCTCGATCAGATTGCCCGCGGCGATCAGCTTCGGTGCGAACATGCGGGCGAGCTGACGCGTGGTCACGGCGTCGAAGGCGGCATCCTCGAGTGCCCCCGCGGCGTGTACGACGCCGCGGATGGTGGAACCGCATTCCCGAACATCGTCGAGCGCATTGGCGAGATCGTTGTGGTCGGCCGCGTCGCAGCGCACCACGACGATTCGGTCCTCGAGTCCGTCCAGCAGCGCGGGGACCGGGCGGGGCGCGCGGGTGAGTACGACCACGTCATGGGCGCCGGCGTCGAGCAGCCAGCGCACCGCGACCGAACCCAGCGCACCCAATCCGCCGGTGACCACATAGGTGCCATTGGGGTCGATTGTTGTCGGGGTGGTCGACTGGGGTCGCGCGGGTACGAAACGGCGCACGGCGACGGTGCCCTCCGAGATTCGGAGCTCATCGGGCAGCGCGTGCGCGGTGGACGCCGTTGCCGCCTCGACAATGAGGTCGCGCAGTCGGGGCACCGCGGTCTCCGCCCCATCGGTCCACACCAGCCGCACGTCACGGCCCGACTCGAGCTGCATCGATCGCACCAAACCTGCCACAGCCATCGGCACGGTGCCGTCGCCCGGCGGTGTCGACCCGCGCTGTCGGCTCGCGGACGTTGTCCTGCGGTCGGGCAGCTGATGGTCGGGGAGCCGATGGTCGGTGAGTGCGTCGTCGGGGAGCACGATCATCAAAGATGCTGTGGCATCTTCGGATTGCACGCGTTGCAGCAGATCCAGCACCCGCGCGGTGGTAGCGACGCCGCTGCTGCCCCCGGCCCCAATGGTGCCGTTGCTGCCGCTTGCACCGGTCTCGCTGCTGCTACCGACGCCGACGATGCTGCTGCCCGTGCTGCCCGTGCTGCCCGTGCTGCCCGTGCTGCCCGTGCTGCCCGTGCTGCCCGTGCTGCCGGTACCGCTGCTGGCGCCGAAGCCGACGACGCTGCCGGTTCTGGTACCACCCGCGCCGCTGGCCCCACTGGTGCCGGTCTCCCCGCTGCCGCTATGACTGCCGCCGACACCAACGTCATTGCTGCTGCCACCGACACCGCTGGGCCCTCTGGTGCCGGTCTTGTCGCTGCTGGCAATGCCAAAGCCGCTGCCGCCGCTGCTGCCGGTGCCGCTGAGCCCGCTGATTCCGGATTCCTCGCCGCTGCCGCTGCCGATACGGACGCTGCTGCTGCCGGTGCCGGTGAGCCCGCTGATTCCGGACTCTTCGTCGCTGCCTACACCGACGCTGCCGGCGCTACCGCCGCTGCTGCCGCCGCTGATGCTGCTACCGCTGGGCACTCTGGTGCCGGTCGTGTTGTTGCCGCTGCCGACGCTGGCGCCGCTATCGACGCCGAGGCTGCTGCCGCTGCCGACGATGCTGTCGACGCCGAGGCTGCCGCCGCCAATGCTGCTGCCGCCGGTGCCGCTGAGTCCGCTGATTCCGGATTCCTCGCCGCTGCCGCTGCCTATACCGACGCTGCCGCCGCTACCGACTCCGCTGCCGCCGCTGATGCTGCTGCCGCTGGGCCCTCTGGTTCCGGTCTTGTTGTTGCCGCTGCCGCTGCCGCTACCGACGCTGGCGCCGCTATCGACGCCGAGCCTGCTGCCGCTGCCGACGATGCTGTCGACGCCGAGGCTGCCGCCGCCAATGCTGCTGCCGCCGGTGCCGCTGAGTCCGCTGATTCCGGATTCCTCGCCGCTGCCGCTGCCGCTTCCGCTGCCGATACCGACGCTGCCGCTGCCGATACCGACGCTGCCGCTGCCGATACCGACGCTGCCGCCGCCTATACCGACGCTGCTGCCGCTGCCGCTGCCGCTGCCGCTGCCGCTGCCGGTGCCGCTGAGCCCGATGATTCCGGATTCCTCGCCGCTGCCGCTACCGACTCCGCTGCCGCCGCTGATGCTGCTGCTGGGCCCTCTGGTTCCGGTCTTGCCGCTACCGCTGCCGCTACCGACGCTGGCGCCGCTATCGATGCCGATGCCGAGGCCGCTGCTGCTGGTGCCGCCGGGCCCACTGGTGCCGCTGGCGGTCGGGTTGCTATTGCCAGTGACGCCACTGCCGGTTCCAGTGACGCTGCTGGTACTGGTGCCGTCGCTGGTGGTGTCGGTGGCGCAGTCGGATTCGTGGGGCGCGCTGGAGGCGGCGGGCCAGACTATGACGACCGTGGTGCGGGTGGAGTTGGTGCGTGCGGCGAGGACGGCGGAGACGATTGGACCGGCGGCGTCGGGTTCGCGGGCGACCCGTTCGGTGGGCAGTGTGCGGTCGAGTGCCCTGGCCAGTCGGATGGCGAGCGGGGACTCGCCGATCACCAAGGCGCGCTGCGGATCGGGTTGGCGCTTGGCTCGGTCACCGTTGCTGTCCGATGAATGACGAATTGCGGGGTGCTCGAACGGTATCCACATTTCGCGGCGGAAAGGGCCGACGTGCGTGGCGGATTCGGGTCGTCGGGGCAAGGTCGCGAAACGGATCCGGACACCTGACAGTGCGAGGATCGGGACACCGTGCTGATCGGTGCCGATGATGTCACCGGTCAGTCCGTCAGCGGATCGATCACGCACGAACGCATGGGCTTCCAACAGCACGAGTTCGGATTCGGCGGACAGCCAGGCGGATTCGATGCCGATCGGCAGCGGGACGGCATCGGCGGGCAGGTAGTCGCTGCCCGCGGCAGCGAGCAAGTGCAGGCAGCCGTCGAGGGTCGCCGAGCGCCGGGGCGGTGCGGAGTCGAATGACCCCACCGCACAATCGGGCCCGGCCTCGATCCCGCGCAGCGTACGGAAGCCGGGACCGTATTCGAGGTGGCGCGCCCGCAGCGAGTCGTAGAAGTCGCCGGGCGCGAGCACTCGCATCCGCCTGCGCGCGGCCCGATTTGCATCGACCACCCGCATCCATGCGACGATATCCCCGGGTGTGGGGTCACCGGCCAGCCGTGCCGAAGCCAGCGTCCCGGCGCCCGTGACCTCCGCCTGTAGCTTTCCACCGCCGGTGTTCCGATAGCTGACAGCGGACAGCGCCGCCAGATCGGTTCGCTCGTGCACCACGAAATCGCCGATCGTAGTGGTCGATATGCGCCCGTCCCGAGCCAGATCGAGCAACCTGAGCAGCCAGAAGACCGCCGGAACGGTCGGCACCCCCTGCACCACATGATCATCGAGATCGTCACCGGGGAACTCGGATTCGGCCACGGCAATGCCAACTGCGCTCGGACCGTAAGTCTCTCGCCTATCGGCAAACTCGACACCGACGGTATCCCAGCCACCAACGGCCGACTGGTCCGCATCCGCACCGGCGGCACTGCGGCTGATTGTGCTGCCACGGTTGAAACCAGCACCAGCAGTGGCGCTACGGTCGAAGCCGGCACCAGCAGTGGTGCGCTGGTTGACCCCGGGACCGGCGACGGTACTGGGACTCGTAGCGGTGCTGTGGTTGATACCGGATCCAGTAGTGACGTTGCTGTTGAAGCCTGGCCCGGTAGTGGTGCCTTGATCGAAACCGGGGCCGCCGGTGGTGCCGTGGCTGGTGCTGGTGCCGTGGTTGACACCGAATCCAGTGGCCGCGCTGTGGTCGGCGGTAGTGCTGGGGTCGATGCCGGGACTAGTAGTGGCGCTTTGGTTGATAGCGGAACCAGTGGCGGTGCTGTGTTCGGCACTCGCTCCGGCGGTAGTGCTGGGGTTTATGCCGCGACCAGTGGGGGAGCCGTGGTTGAAACCGGCACCGGCGGCGCTACTGGGACCAGTAGTGGCGCTGTGGTTGAGCCCGGAACCAGCGGTGGCGCTGTGGTCGGCACTGGCTCCGGTGGTGGTGCCGTGGTTGGCAGCGGGTCCGGTGGTGGTGCTGTGGTTGAGCTCGGATCCAGTGGCGGCGTTGAGGTCGGCACTTGCTCCGGCGGTAGTGCTGGGGTTTATGCCGCGACCAGTGGGGGAGCCGTGGTTGAAACCGGCACCGGCGGCGCTACGGGGACTAGTAGTGGCGCTTTGGTTGATACCGGATCCAGCGGTGGTGCTGTGGTTGGCGCTGGTTCCGGTGGTGGTGCTGTGGTTGAGCCCGGATCCAGTGGCGGCGTTGAGGTCGGCACTCGCACCGGTAGCGGTGCCTTGGTTGACCCCGGGACCGGCCGCGGTGCTGTGGTTGATGCTGGTGGGGGTGCTGGGGTGGGCACTTGCGCCGGTAGCGGTGTCGTCGTTGATGCCGCGACCAGTGGTCGAATGGTGTTGCCCGGCAACCCCGGTATCGAGTGCCGTGACCAGTGGGAACTGGCGTCTGGCCCATTGTCTCGGTGGTGGTGGCGCCGTGAACGGTCCGTTCGCGGCCCAATTCACGTGGCGGCCTTCCAGGTAGAGCTGGCCGAGGCCGGTCAGGAAGGCTCCGGCCTCGTCGTCGCGGTTGGTCACCGCGTGGGTGGCGTCGGCGAAATCGGGATAGTCCCGAATCGCCGGGATCAGCACGGGATGTGGGGCGATCTCCAATACCGACGCGAAGCCGTCCTCAGCGGCTTGCTCGAATGCCGCGGCCAGTTCGACGGTCCCTGACGCATTTTCGGCCCAGTAGTCGGCATCCATCGCGGCGGTGGTGATCGTTTCTCGTTTACGTGTCGTGGAATAGACCGGCACGCGCGGCACCCGCGCAGTGAGCCCGTCGAGCGCGTCGACGAATTCCGGAAGCAGCGCGCCGACCTGTGGACTGTGCGCCGCGAAGTTCACGGCGATCCGCTGTGCGAACATCTGCCGCCGCCTGGCCCGCCGGACCAGCGCATCGATATAGCGCGGCGCACCGGAGATCACCACCGAACGGGGACCGTTGATCGCCGCGATTCCCACCGTCGCGTGCAGCGGTTCCACCAGCCGTGCCGCCTCATCCGGTGTCGCCTCCAGCACCGCCATCGCGCCGTGTCCATCGAGCCGCGCGAGAATCCTGCTGCGCTGCACCACGACTCGTGCGGCGTCCGAAAGCGACAGCGCACCACTCACCGCCGCACCGGCGACCTCGCCGAGACTGTGCCCAACCACCGCATCCGGCTCGACGTCCCACCAGGCGAGCAATTCGGACAGCGCCACCTGGAATGCGAAGATCGCCGGTTGCACGACTTCGGTGGCGCTGGCGGTCGCACCAACGAGCCCGAATCCGTTGCGCGGCGTCCACACTCGCGCTCCGCCCGCGGCGACAATCGCATCCGCTGCGTCGGTCACCGCCTTGGCGAACACCGGATAACGTGCTGCCAGGGCCCGCCCCATCTTGGGATACTGACCCCCCTGCCCAGAGAACAGGAACAGCACTCCGCCGCGTCGCCGCACCGAACTCGTGCCGATCACCCCCGCGCCGGAACCTCCGTCCGCGAGCGCCCGCAGCTGAGCCACCGCGTCGCTGCGGTCGCGGGCAATCACTGCGGCGCGAGCGGGTTCGGGAATCAATCGTGCTGCGGCAGAGCCGAATTGCCGAAGAACGTCGGCCCTGCTCTCGATCGCCGTGACCACATCGAAAGCGGAACTCGCACCGGATATGTCGCGCGTATCGGCACCGTCGAGCAGTCCAGCCCACTGCTGTGCCCGCACGCGCAGGTCCGCGACATCGCGTCCGGTCACCGGAATCAAAACGGGCGGTTCATAACCCCGATGCCGCTCTGGCTCGATCCCCCGCAACACCACATGCGCATTCGTCCCCCCGAACCCGAATGAACTGACCCCGGCGCACCGCGCACCAACCGCCGTCCCGGTCCAGTCGATCGGCTCGGTGGGCACCCGCAGTCCGTGTTCCGCGAGCCGCAGCAACGGATTCTCGGTCTGGAAGTTGATGGTCGGAGCGATCACACCGTGTCGAATGGACAGCGCCGCCTTGACCATCCCGGTGACACCGGCGGCCGCCTCCAAATGCCCGATATTGGATTTGAGCGAGCCGATCCAGGTCGGTTCGCCACTGCCCCTGACCACGGCCGCGAGCGCGCCGACCTCCACCGCATCACCCAATGGCGTTCCGGTGCCATGACATTCGATGTACCCGCTACCACGCGGATCGAGCCCGGCCCGCGCCCACGCGGTCCGAACGGTGTCCTGCTGAGCCCGGCCATTCGGCGCGTACATGCCATTGGACCGCCCGTCCGATCCGACAGCCGCGCCCAGGATCTCCGCATACACGCGCAGCCCGTCCCGCAACGCATCCGCGGTGCGCCGCAGCACAACCACGGTGCAACCGTCACTGCGGGTATAGCCGTCCGCCGCCGCGTCGAACGGTTTACAACGCCCATCCGGAGCGAGGAAACCAGCCTCGGCCATGTACTCCGAGGTATGCGGCAGCAGCGTGAGGTTCACCCCGCCGACGATCGCGAAGGGCACCGCGTCATCGGCGAGCAGACGCAATGCGAGATCAACCGCCGCCAGCGAGGACGAGCAGGCGCTGTCCACCACCAGACTCGGTCCGTGCAGGTCCAGCACATAGGAGAGCCGATTCGCGATGATGCTCAGCGCCGATCCGGTAACCGCGTACGGCGCGTCGTGCCCACCCCGGCCCAGCACCGCGATGCCGTGATCGTAGGCGCAAGCCCCGAATACCACCGCGGCCCCGGAACCCCTGGTGCGATAGCCGATTCCGGCATCGTCGAGCGCCTCCACCGCGACCTCGAGCGCCAGCCGCTGCTGCGGATCCATCAGCGCGGCCTCCCGGCCGGAGATGGCGAACCAGTCGTTATCGAATGCGTCGACATCCGGGAGGTATCCGGCGTGCCGCGTGCCGAGCCGCCCCGGCGGTGGCGCGCCGGTGGCGTCCCGGCCCGCGAGCAACATCTGCCAGAATTCGTCGACCCCCGCCGCGCCGGGCACCCGGCAGCCGATACCCACGATCGATACCGGCGGATACGGCCGGACGGAGGCAGTATCGGCGGTGGTCATCGCATCGCGATGTACTCGACAAGCTGCTCGATGTCCGGATGGTCGTAGAGGGCGGTGAGCGAAACCTCGACTCCCATGGCATCTTCCAGATGCGCCGTCAGCCGCGCCAGTTGTAGCGAGCTGAGGCCGAGATCACTGAATGGCGCGCTGGTGGACACCGCGGCCGCGTCGACATCTAGTAGGTCGGCGATGGCGGTGACGGCAGCGGTTAGTAACTGCGCGCGCCGCGGGACAACACTCTGCCCGTGCGGAAGACCAAGCCCCATCCGTCCTCCTACCCCTTGCCCGAGGGCTGGTGCCCCCGCGCGGTACCCCCTGCGATTATGCCGTAGATATCGGCGCGAGCAAGGTCTGTCCGTCCGATCACGACAGGCGGGTGAATTGTCCGTGATTGTCCGGAATTGCGCTGGCTGCCGGGTACTTTCACCATCCGCCATGATCGCTTACGGTGACTCCGTGCCCGAATCAGGAACCGAGCGGACCCCGACTCTGCCCACCGTGTTGCGATGTTGTGCCGCCCTGGCGGCCACGCCGGGACGGTTGCTGCGCCCGCGTCGCCCCGATGCCGCGCTGCTCGCCGCACTCGACCCCGCGCCCCTGCCGCAGGCCGAGGCGACGGTCGCGCTCACCGTGCTGATGCAGGCCCGCATGGCCGTCCCCGCCACGATCGTCGCGGAGGGCGTGCGCAGCCTGCGCGAACTGCCGATGACCATGTCGGCGTATCTGATCGAGCATCCGAAGGCGCGATTCCTGGTCGATCCGGCCCTGTGCGCGGGTGTGCACGATCGAGTGCTGCCGGAGTTGCCGTTTCCGATTCCGCTGCTGGTCGCCCCGGACAAACCGGTGCTCGGCCTCGCCGAGGCGCTCGCCACCCGCGATATCGCCGTCGAGGCCATCGATTTCGTGCTTCCGACACACCTGCACTGGGATCATGTCTCCGGTCTGCTGGAGTTGCCCGATTCCGTGACTGTTCGACTGCCCGCCGCCGAACGCGCCTGGGCGCTCGACGGCCCGCATGCTCCGGCCGGCGTTGCTCGCGGTCCCTTGCGCGGGCGCACCTTCGACACCTTCGAACTCGACGGTCCACCGGTGCTCACGTTCCCGCACAGCCTGGACCTGTTCGGCGACGGCTCGGTACTGCTGGTCGACCTCGCCGGACATACGCCGGGCAGCATCGGCGTCCTGCTCGCGGTGGACGACGGCACCCGCGTGCTGCTCGCGGGCGACGCGGTCTGGAACAAGCTGCAGGTGGAGCTGATCCGCGAGAAGGCACCCATGCCCGGCCAGTTGTTCGACGCCGATCGTGATGCCGCATTCGCCACGATCCACCGGCTGCACGCCCTGCCCGACGGCATCGATATCGTCGCGGCCCACGACTACGCGGCGGTCGAGGCGCTGGCAGCCCGATAACCCGGTGCCGTATCTCGGCACGGTCGCGGTCACCCCTCGATGGACTGCGACGGCTGGGTAGTCCGTTAGGCGACTACCGCTTCGGCGAGCCGGGCGGTGATCAGTTCGGCCGCCTCGGAAACCATGCGGTCGATGAGTTCGGCGCAGGACGGAATGTCGTGGATCAGGCCCTGGGCCAGGCCCGCGGACCAGATGCCGGCGTCGAGGTCGCCCTCATCGAAGACGCGGCGCCCGCGCGCGCCCGCGACCAGATCCCGGACATCCTCGAAAGTGCCGCCGGCCTTTTCGATTTCGACGACCTTGCGGCTGATCTCGTTATCCGCGACGCGCGCGGTATTGCGCATGGTCCGGAAGATCAGCTGGGTGTCGAGTTCGGAGTTGGCGACGATCTGTTCCTTGACCTTCTGATCGATCGCCGATTCCTGGGTGCACAGGAAGCGCGTGCCCATATTGACACCGTCGGCGCCGAGGGCGAGCGCGGCCACCAGACCGCGGGCATCGGCGATGCCGCCGGAGGCGATCATCGGAATGTCGAGCACCCGTGCGGCGGCCGGAATCAGGATCAGGCCGGGAATATCGTCCTCACCAGGATGTCCCGCGCATTCGAAACCATCGATGCTGACGCCGTCGACGCCGATCTTCTGCGCCTTCAAGGCATGCCGCACGCTGGTGCACTTGTGCAGCACCTTGATTCCGGCCTCCCGGTAGTAGGGCAGGAAGGGCTCGGGATTGCTGCCGGCGGTCTCGACGATCTTGACGCCGCTCTCGATGATCGCCTGCACGTATTCGGCGTACGGCGGCGGGTTGATCGACGGCAGGATCGTGACGTTCACGCCGAACGGCTTATCGGTCAGCTCCCGGGTCCGCGCGATCTCCTTGCGCAGGTCCTCGGGGGTGGGCTGGGTCAGTGCGGTGATGAAGCCGAGGCCGCCCGCATTGGCGACCGCCGCGACGAGTCCGGCGCGGCCGACATGCATCATGCCACCCTGCACGATCGGGTGTTCGACGCCGAACATCTCGGTGAACCTGGTACGCAGCATTGCGCTTCTCCTATGCGTTGCGGGGCGCGCCAGTCCGCCCTTATGCAGTGATGGTGACACGGGAATCGTCCGTTGTTCAACTCATAAGTGAGCCGGGATTCGCATCGTCACGCCGGGTAGACGCGACCAGGCAGGCAGTGCTGCCGCGAAGAGTGGAGCTAAATACGCAGCTAGAAGGCATTTTATGGGCGCAAACCTGACCCTGAGGCGATTAACAGCGATTCATATCTTGAGCTCTTGCCCGTCGAAGAAGTTAGTTGTTATTCTGCTCTCAATTCAGCCCGTCGCCGCCGTCGGATACTCCGGCGGGCGGGTGGCGGTCCGAGAGGAGTTCGTGGCATGACCACCGGTGCGCAGGCGCTCGACGAGCCGATCAGGTCGCGGCGCAACCACTGGAACAACCAGCTCGCATCACACGCGCAGATGCGCCCGGACGCGGTCGCCGTGCGGTTTCGTGGTGTGGACACCACCTGGCGGCAGCTGCACGAGCGCTCGCTGAAATTCGCCGACGCGCTCGCCCGCCGCGGCATCGGCTTCGGTGACCGGGTGCTGATCCTGGCGCTGAACTATCCGGAATATCTCGAGGCCGTCTTCGGCATCAACGCACTCGGCGCCATCGCGGTCCCGGTGAACTTCCGCCTCACCCCGCCCGAGGTCGCCTATATCGTCAGCGACTCCGGCGCCAAGGCCATCGTCACCGACACCATGCTGCAGCCGCTGGCCACGGCCGTACAGGGCCAGGCGCCCGAGCTGGCAACCTGCATCGTGATCGGCGGCAAGAGCGCGGACGGTGTGCTCGGCTACGACGACGTGCTGGCCGAGGGCGGCACACCGCATACGCCGCTCGACATTCCCGAGGACACCCCCTCGCTCATCATGTACACCTCGGGTACCACCGGCAGCCCGAAGGGCGCGGTGCTCTCGTACGCGAATATGAACGCCCAAGCGTTGACCTGCGTCCGTGCCACCGAAATCAGCCCCGATTCGGTCGGCTTCTGCACCTCTCCGCTGTTCCACATCGCCGGACTCGGCAGTCTCGCACCGCATTTCATGCTCGGCGCCAAGACCGTGCTGCATCCGCTCGGTGCGTTCGATCCCACCGAATTCCTCGACGCCGTCGAACGCGAGCAGGCCACCACCGCCTTCTGCGTGCCCGCGCAGTGGCAGATGATCTGCGAGGAGCCGACCGTCAAGGAACGCAAGCTCGCACTGAAGGTGCTCAGCTGGGGTGCGGCTCCGGCCTCCGATACCGTGCTGCGGGCCATGGCCGACTGCTTCCCGGACGCGGTCAATGTCGCGGTCTTCGGGCAGACCGAGATGTCGCCCATCACCTGTGTGCTGGAGGGCAAGGACGCGATCCGCAAGCTCGGCTCGGTCGGCAAGCCCATCCCGACCATCCAGGCCCGCGTGGTCGACGACGAGATGAACGATGTCGCCCCCGGCGAGATCGGCGAAATCGTCTACCGCGGACCGACTCTCATGCAGGGCTACTGGAATAAGCCGGAGGCGACCGCCGATGCCTTCGCCGGTGGCTGGTTCCACTCCGGTGACCTGGTCCGCGCGGACGAGGAGGGCTTCCTCTGGGTGGTGGACCGCAAGAAGGACATGATCATCTCCGGCGGCGAGAACATCTACTGCGCCGAGGTGGAGAATGTGCTCTTCGCACATCCGAAGATCCGCGAGGCCGCGGTGGTCGGCCGGGCGCACGAGAAGTGGGGCGAGGTGCCGGTTGCTGTTGTCGCCCTTGTCGATCCGGATGCCGAGCTCACCCTCGACGAGCTGGCGCCGTACCTCAACGAGAATCTGGCGCGCTACAAGCATCCCAAGGATCTGGTGATCGTGGCCGAGCTGCCGCGCAATGCCAGTGGCAAGGTCGTGAAAGTACAACTGCGCAAGGATTATTCGTCCTGAGGTCGGGCTTGGCGGTGAAATCGTGGACAGAGCGGCACGCATGCGTGAAGATCACCCTATGGCGATCCCACGCATTCGCGCCGCCGTCCTTGCCCTGCATTGGCAGGTGAATGTGATTCGGCCCGAAGGGTTCTTCGGGCCCATGCTGGCCGCTCCGGTCGCCGCCAGCGGTGTCGTGCCGCGAGCGGTGCGCTTCCACGCCGCGGCGGCCGAGCGCGGGTTGCCGGTGGTGTTCGTGCGCTTCACGATTCCGATCGGTGAGGGCGGGCTGGTCCGCAATACCGGATTCATGCGGTCGGTGGCCGCGGCGCAGACCGAATTCCGGCCGGATTCGCCGGGCACACAGTTGATCCCGGAGATGATCGAGCAGCCGACCACGGTATTCGACAATCAGAAGCTCTCCGGGTTGGCGGGGTGCAAACTGCAGCAATGGTGCGACGAACAAGGCGTCGACACGCTGTTCGTGACCGGTGTCGCGACCAACCTCGTGGTCGAGCAAACCGCCAGGAACGCAACCGATCTGGGTTTCACCGTCCATCCGATCTCGGACTGCGTCGCCGCGGCGAGTCTGGAAACGCATGCGGCATCGTTGGCGAATCTCGAAATGACCACGGCCGGTTGCCGCACCGCCGACCAAGCACTCGACCTGATCGGCCCGCGCTGACCTGATCCGGACGCACCCCGGCGTGGCCGCCGAATAAGTGACCAAGGACGGACTGGTTATCGGCCTGCGCGCCGGTTGATTTCGCCGCGCCGGACCCGGCGGTCGAGGCCGGGGCCGACCAGATCTGTTAGCTGCCGATAGGTTTCGGCGGCGGGCAGCGGTGGCTCCGCGTCGGCGATGGAGCCGAGCAGGCCCACCACCCCCCAGGACAGGAATGTCATCGTCACCGCGAATTCGGCGTCGTCCATCTCCAGCCGACCCGAGAGTTGTTCGGTGAGAATCTCTTCCACCATGCGCCGGGTCGAGCGCAGCAGTACCCCGGTCGCCCTTCGTCCCAGCAGCGCCCGGTAGACCTCGGGATTCGCCGACGCCAACCGGAACAGCGTGTACAGCGGTGCGAGCGGCGCCGAATGCTCGGGCGCGTCCGGGTCGCCCGCCGCCGATTCGGTATCGGCGACCGCTGCGCGCAGGAATTCGGTGCTGCTGACCAGCAGCAGATCGTCCTTGTCCCGGAAATGCGCGTAGAACGTGGAGCGCCCGACATCGGCGCGATTCAGGATGTCCTGCAGGGTGATCCGGTCGTAGCCGCATTCGATCATCAGCTCGATCAATGCCCGATGCAGCAGACTCTTGGTCCGCCGGACCCGGCGATCGGTGCTGCCGGTCATCTCGTCCTCCGACTATCGCGTTTCCGTACAGATGGTGCGGTTGCGTCCGGAACGGCACGGTTTCCGCGTTTTGCTTCTGGTCGTTCCGGGCATCTGGTCCGATTATGAACACATGACCGGAAACACACAACAGTCTGCTACCACACATAGTGACCGGAACTCCGAAGTCGGCGCCCTCATCACCAAACCGCGCGGCTACCTCGCCCTGAAATCGGCCCTCCTGCTCGGCCGGGTCGGTGCGCTGAACGCACGACTCGTCGAGTTGTCCGGCACCGCCGCGGGCGAGCACGCCGTCGATATCGGTTGCGGCCCAGGCCAACTCGTTCGGGTGCTGGCCGAGCGAGTCGGCCCGTCCGGTCGCGTGATCGGCATCGACCCCGCGCCGGAGATGGTCGAGTACGCGACCAGGCAGACCCGCGCACTGACCCAATGTCGGTTCGAAGTCGGTGCCGCCCAGTCGTTGACCCTGCCCGATGCCTCGGTCGACGTGATCACCTCGACCTTCGTCATGCACCACATTCCGGAGGCACAGCGCGTCGCGGCCCTGGCCCAGATGTTCCGCGTGCTCCGCCCCGGCGGCCGACTGCTGCTCGCCGACACCCACCCGACCGGGCGAGTCCTGCCGACGCTGGTCCGGGTCATGTCCCGCTTCGCCGCGCGCCGCACCGACGACCCGCATGCGACCGGACATCAAGCGGACCCATTGGCGGCCATCGACATTCGCCGCTACCGAGAGGCGTTGCGCACAGCCGGATTCACGAAGGTGGAATTCACCGCGATCCCGCCGATGACCGGCGTACTGCTGGCAACCAAGGACGCCTAGATCAGGTCCTTCGATGCCATCCAGCGCATACAGAACCAGCCGCAGAACACGGGCAGCCAGCACGTGAGCACGCGGTAGAGCAGCACCGACGGCACGGCGATGGTCGCGGGCAGGCCGAAGGCGGCAAGACCACCGATCAGTGCGGCCTCGACCGCGCCGACGCCGCCGGGTGTCGGCGCGGCCGCGGCGAGGGTGCCGCCGACCATGGTGACGATGGTGAGGGTGATGAACGACGCGCCACCACCGAATGCCTCGACGCTGGCCCACAGCGCGAGCGCCAGGCCGAGTGTGATCGCACCACAGCCGAGCACGATCACCAGGAAGCGTTTCGGATCCCGGGCCAGATCGCCGAGTTCACCGAGCACCTCCTGCAATTGTGGGCGCACCGAATTGTTCAGCCAGCGACGCAGTTTCGGCACGAACATGAACGCGCCGATAATGCCGACGCCCACACCGGCCGCCAGATAGAGCACAGTTGCGTCGGGCACGAAATGCGACAGATTCGCCGAGGTGCCCGCCGCCACGCTGAACAGGATCAACAGGCTGATGTGGGTGATCACCTGCACGGCCTGCAGCAATGCGACGGCGGCGGTGGCCCGCACCGCGCCGAGTCCGGCGTGCTGTAGGAAGCGCACGCTCAAGGCCAGGCCGCCGACGCCCGCCGGGGTTGTCGTGGCGGCAAAGGTATTGGCGACCTGCATGATCACCAGATTGCGCAAGCTGACCAGGCGCGTCGCGCAGGCCCACAGTGCCGCCGCCGCACCGAGATATGTCAGCGCCGAGAACGCCAGCCCGAGCAGCGCCCACCACCAGTTGGCGCGCCACAACTGCGAGAAGAAGGTCGGCACCGCGCTGATGAACGGATAGGCGACGTAGACCAGTCCGATCAGCAGCACCAGCTGGATGATCTGGTTGCGGCTGAACCGGGTGATCTGGTCGGCCTCGATCTTGTCCTGCCCGGTCTGCCTGCGCACCTCGTCGCGGGCCGAGGCGACGACCTCGGCCCAGTCCGGTATCGACTTCTTGATCCCGGCGGGCATGGCGGATTTGGTGAGTCGGCTCGCCGCGGTCAGCACCGGCTGCTCGCCGAGGGTGTCGATGGCGGTGCGCACCGCGGCCTCCTTGCCGAAGACCGCCGTGGTCGACACCAGCAACTGCGCGACATCGGACTGCCGCTGCTTATCGGACGCGCCGAATTCCGCATTGACGAATCCGCTGAACAGCGTGGCGCCGTTCTCGATTCGGATCTCGGCGGGCCGCAGATCGCCGTGCGAGATCTGGCCGCAGTGCAATGCGTCGAGCGATTTCCACACACCGGCGAGCACATCGTCGGAGTTCTCGTCGAGCGGCTTACCCCGCGGCATGGTGTGCGCGTACAGCATCCAGCCACGCTCGAGCGCGGCGACGGCAACCTGGTCCACGGCGGCCAGCCCCAATTCGCCGGCGGCGATGGCCAGCAGTGCACGGTGCTCGACGGCACGGTGCATGGAGCCGTGCAGTGCCGCGGTTTCGCTGGTGCGGAAGGTGAGCCAGCGCCACAGCTGGCGCAGCGCACCGAAGCTGCGCTGATTCTTGCCGAACAGTTCGACGGTCAACGCGCGCTCCGGACCGTCGATGGCGGCGGCGAGCACAAGCGGACCACGCCCGGCGGGATGCAGCACGGTGAACGCGGTGACGGTATGTCCACGCCTGGCCAGCACCCGCACCGCCGCGTCCAACGGCACCTCCAGCGCCGGCGTGCCGACCACCAGCACGATCACCGCGCCGACCAACCAGCCGACCGCCAGCCCGAACATGGCGCGCGCGGGCACCACCGTGCTGACCACCAGATGGATCGGCGCGAATGCCAGCAGCAGGAACCACAGCCAGCGCCGCGGCCGGGTCGGCAGCCACGGACTGGAGACGGTCAGCACCGCCGCCAGCATGGCGATCCAGCGCGGATCGTCCAGGAACTGCGACAGGAAGGTATCGAGCCGATCCGGCACCTGCAGATGCCATTGCGGTGCGGACAGTCCCGTCCCGGTGATCGATAGCAGCAGGCCGGCGACCAGGCCCGCCGCGGCATATCCCGCGAGTAGCTTCCACTGCCCGCCGATGATCAACTCGATGAGGATCGCGAACGGCAGCGCCAGAATCGCCAAGCCGTAGACCAGATACACCAGATTGGACTGGTCGGGATTGAGGAACCCGACGATATTCGAGACCGACCGCTCCAGCGCCAGCCATTCCGGCCGGGTGATCAGCGAGGCCGCGACGACCACGCCGACCCACAGCGCGGCGAGCACGACGCGGATGATGTCACTGGTCCGCCTGATCAGCGGTTGCAGCAGGCTCCCGGTGACCGGGATCTCCCGCCCATCGACTCGCATCTCGTGGCTCCGCTCCTCCGCCTCTCCGGGCTTTTGCCGGTCGTGGGGTGTGCCTAACTTACCGTTGCGGGCCGAGGGTTCCGGTATGGGTCTTGCCGAATCCGTTCGACCCGGTGACGATCAGGTCCGATAAGTCGGCAGCCGGGCATCGTCCGAGTGCCGGGCACGACGGCCAGGAGGCAAGCAGGACATGGCAGCACAGGATCTATCCGGCAAGACGGTGGTGGTGACCGGCGCCAGCTCGGGCATCGGCGCCGAGGCGGCGGCCGAGCTGGCGGCGCGCGGCGCGAGCGTCGCGGTGGTCGGGCGCTCGCCGGAGCGCACCGCCGAGGTGGCGGCGCGGATCGGCGCGGAGTCGTTCATCGCCGATTTCGCCCGCTTCGACGAGGTGCGCAAGCTCGCCGATCAACTGCTCGACCGCTATCCGCGCATCGATGTGCTCGCCAATAACGCGGGCGGCGCCTGGGCGAAACGCACTGTCACCGATGACGGTAACGAGCTGACCTTCCAGGTCGATCACCTCTCGCCATTCCTGCTGACGAGCCTGCTGCTGGAGCGGCTGGTGCAGTCGCGGGCCCGGGTGATCAATACCGCGAGCATGACCTACCGGATGGCGAAGCTGGATCTCGAAACCGTCAACGCCTCGACCGGATCGTTCAACCAGCTCGCCGCGTACGGCGCCGCCAAGCTCGCCAACATCATCTTCACCAGGGAACTGGCCCGCCGCACCGAGGGCACCGGGCTGGTCACCGCCGCCTTCCATCCCGGCGCGGTCGCCACCCACGTCTACGACAACGCCCCGCTCGGCATCGGCGCCTTCATCCGCTCCCCGCTGTCGCGGCCCTTCTTCATCCGGCCCGATAAGGGCGCGGATCCGTTGGTGCACTTGGCGACAACGCAGGACGACATCAACGGCAAGTATTTCCACCGCTTCGAGCTGGAGCAGCCGCGGAACAGACAGGCGGTGGATCCGGATCTCGCGCAACGGCTTTGGGCGATGTCCGAGGAGATCACCGGCGTGACGAGTTCGGCGACGTAGGTCAGCGGGCGTCCGCACCCAGTGCGTGACGCCCACCGGACGCATCCTCGGCTTCGACACCCACGCTGAAGACCTCGCCCGTCATATCGCCACGGTCGAGCTCGACAATCGCCCGCACCACCTGTTCGGTGGGCACGATCGAGGGAAAACTGTCGGGCGCGATCGCATTCGCCCGCACCCCGAACTCCTCGAATTCGGCCGCGATATGCCGGGTCAGCTGGTTGAGCGCCGCCTTGGACGCCGCGTATAACGCCTGTCCGCCGGGGTACACGCGCGAGCCCGCAATGCTGGAGACGTTCACGATATTGCGATTGCGCGCCCGGTTCTCGGCGCAGGCGTGCACCCAGTCGCGCTGCGCGAGCCGGGCCGACAACCGCAGCGGCACACCCACATTCAGCGCGAAATGCGGTTCGAATTCGTCGAGTGCCGCGTCGCCGTCGACGATGCCGCGCGGCAGGAATCGGCTGTGCGCGGCATTGTTGACCAGCAGATCGACGTGGCCGAACCTGGCCAGCGCGAGATCGACGACGCGCTCTATTTCGCCGTCCTCGGTCAGATCCGCCTTGATCACGAAGATTCGCGAATCATTCTCCGGCACCGGCATTTCCGGTTCGAAGGGGTCGACGAACCATTCGAGCTGCGACGGTGCGGCCGGTGTGCGATTGCGACACACCGCGACGATGTCGTAATCGGTGTACAGGCCACGGCAGAAGACCTCGCCCAGTCCGCCACCGGCTCCGGTCAGCAGACATACCCGGCGTTCAGTGCCACTGCGCAATGCTGTCTCCTCCCCAGCGCCGCACCACATCTTCCTTCGGCCGGTGCAGCCACATCACCACGCTATTGCGCGCGGCGGCGTTATTGCCGACGAAGGTATGCCATGAGCGCGGTGTGCATTCGAATAGCAGCAGCGAATTATCCAACGGCGGAACCGTCAGTGCGGGAACCGGATTCGCGCCCAGATGCGCGTACAGCGCGGTCTCGCCGCCGTCGCCCGGCTGCCAGTCCGGATTGCCGAAATAGAACAGCACCGCCACCGCGCGCACGGTCTCCCGCGCGAAGACGTCCGGCGTGCGTGCGCCGGTCTTCAGATCAACCTCCGGATCCACCGTCGCGATCTCGCCGGGACCGGGCGCCGGACCCTTGAACCAGGCCGGATTCAGATCATTGTGCGGCCACCCCGGCGGGCTGCCCGGCGGATGGTGGTGCACCGATCCCTCGACGTCGCCGGTCGTTGCCACCCCCGCGACGCGGGCGATCAGATCGTGCCACTCCCGGGACAGGAACAGTGCCAGTGGCCCGTCCCGCAGCCCCGCCAGCTGTGTCCCGACCGCACCGTAATCGGCGGCCACCGGCCCGAACGCCTCCGGCCGCTCCCGGCGCACCCGCGCCAGCTCATCGGCCAGCCGCCGGTAGAACTCCGGCACGAACACATCCCTGGCATAGACATGCGGAAACGGCTCGACCCGGCGAATCCAGCGCCGATGCGCGAACAGCTCCGCGAACCACTGCGGCACCGCGGCCACCGCGGACTCGGCTACCCCTGTCAACTTCAATCCCTCCCGAATGACCACAGCGATCCTAACGGCCACGACCGGAATCCGTGTCCCGGCGTGATCGGGGCACCTGGTCCGCGGCGGCGGCGAGCAATTGCGAAGATCGCCTGGTGTTCAACGACCTTCGCGTGTGCTTCATCGGTGATTCGTTCGTCGCGGGTGTCGGCGACCCGCACTGCCTCGGCTGGGTCGGCCGCCTGGCCGCCCAGACCTATGCCGCCGGACAGCCGCTCACCGCGTACAACCTCGGCGTGCGGATGCAGACCTCGACCGAGATCTCGGGCCGCTGGCAGGCCGAATGCGCACCCCGACTTCCGGACGGATCCGATGCCCGCCTGGTCATCTCGTTCGGCGTCAACGACACCACGCTGATCGACGGACAACCCAGGGTCACGCCCGACCGATCGGCGGCCAATCTGACCGAACTACTCGCGCAGGCGGCCGAGCGCGGTCTGCCCGTTCTGATGGTCGCGCCGCCGCCCATCGATGACGCCGAGCAGAATGCCAGGACCGCCGCGCTCGACGAACGTTTCGCCGATATCTGCGCCGCCGCCGCAGTCCCCTACGTGCGCGTCCATCACCAATTGCGCGACAGCGCGGTATGGATGCGCGAAGTGCGCGCGGGCGACGGCGCACATCCCGGCGCGGCCGGTTACGACGAACTGGCGGCGCTGGTCGGCCCGCAGTGGCGAGAGTGGCTGTTCGCTCGGTAATGCTGTCTGAGACAATGATGGCCAATAGAGCATTAGGGCAGGTCAGAGTCGTCTAGATCGGTTCAACCGACGGACATGCGCGCGGCCGTCTCGGCTCGCTTGCGCCGCGCCACCGCCAAGTCGACCGGTGGCGCGCCCTCTTCGGCGGGCCGGACGACCAACTCGTGCAGCGTCGGATGCCAGCGACCGACCTCGTCGCGGAATGGCCCCTCGGTCTCCAACTGGCCGATCGCGCCGATCAGGGTGAGCATCGAGCGCGCGAACGGCGTGTAGTGCGCGGGCATGGTCGCCTGCCGCAGCGCATTGGACAGCCGCGGATTCGTCACCCGCAGTACCTGCTTGCGCAGCCATCGCGTGGTGAACCGATAGGTCGTGTGCTGGAAGGGTTCGATACACGGCACGACCATGTTGAACAGCGCCTCGGCATCGAGTACGCGGCCGGGTTCGCAGAAGCCGTGCCGCCGTGCCGCCGCCTCCAAATCGATTGGGCCGCCGTTGAACAACGCATCGCAGTAGTCGAACGCCCACTCCTCGAACCCCTCGGCAGGCCACGGCGTGCACGCCCCGAAGTCGACGACGCCGAGTCGCCCGTCGGGCAACACCCGGAAATTGCCCGGATGCGGATCGCCATAGAGCAGACCACTGCGGATCCAGCTGGACGCCATGAACCGGACCAGCTGCATACCCACCCGATCGCGCTCGGCGCGCGTCCCGGCGGCGATGATGCGCGGCAGCGGCGTGCCGTCGAGCCATTCGGTAATGAGCACATCGCCGCGCTGTTCGATCACCCGGGGAATGTAGAAATCCGGATCGTCGGCGTAGGCCGCCGCGAACACCCGCTGATATTCGGCCTCGGCCGCATAGTCGAGTTCGTCGAGCACACAGTCGCAGATCGCCTCGGTCACCCCCTTGACGTCGGCGCCCGGCACGAAGACCGTGGCCAGGGTGGAGACGCGGCGCAGCTGATCCAGATCGTTCGCGACCGCCTGCTTACCGCCGGGATACATCACCTTCACCGCGACGGGCGTGCCGTCTTGCCATACCGCGCGATGCACCTGACCCAGCGACGCCGCGGCGGCCCGCCGATCGTCGAATTCCCGGAAGTGCCAGCGCCAGTTCTCCCCCATATTGGCGGCCATCGCCGCGTGCACCGAGCGCGGCAGCATCGCGGGCGCGGAATCCTGCAATTGGCTCAGCGCGATCTTGTACGGCTCGGCGAGTTCGCGCGGCAGCGCGAGTTCGTAAATGGCAAGCAGCTGACCGAGTTTCGTTGCGCAGCCCCTCAGCTCGCCGAGCACCTCGAAGATGTGCTGTGCGGTGCGCATCTGGATTTCGCGATTGACTTCACTGGCCGATCTGCCCAGCGCCCGCTTGCCGACTCCGGCGGCCTGGCGACCCGCGAAGGCGACCGGGAGTGCGGCTAGCTTCGCATTGCGAACTGCGGTGTGAACAGGGGGTCTGCCGTTCGGATCCGCCGCGAAAAGGCGTGCACGTCTAGTAGTCGAACTCTCGGTCGGCCGACCGCTGCCACGCTGAATGGTCATGACTCACCTCACACTGCACGCTGACCAGTGTTACACAGGTGCAGTCTCGCACAGGAGGGCTTAGACTGTCTGGGACGTATTCGGAACCGAGTTGAAAGGTGGCATCTCGTGGGATCCCAGACGGTAGTCGCCGACGTTGCCGATGAGCTGGCACGCCGGGTTGCCGCGGGGGAATATCAGCCGGGGGATTTGATGCCGTCGGTCCGTCAGGTCGCCGAGGAGTTCGATATGAACCGCGCGACCGCACAGCTGACCCTCGGTCGGCTGGAATCGTACGGATTCGTCGAGGCGCGACGCGGCAAGGGGTTCACGATCCGCGATGTCCGTGAGGCGGGCGGCATCGATGTGTATCGGCACCTGTTCCGGTTCTCGGTTCCGATGCCGGATGTGGCCATCGAGATGTTCCGCGACATCGTCGAGGTGGAGCGCGGCATCGTCATGGAGGCGCTGCTCGCCTACACCGGCAGCGAACAGGAGATCGACCCGGCCGAACTCAAGGCCGAGATCGACGAACTGGAATCGCTTGCCCGCCAGAATGTTCCCGACTTCCGCCAGATTCTGGCCATCGAGATCGGACTGGTCCGCCGCTT
The DNA here is from genome assembly GCF_048910785.1 of Nocardia nepalensis. Classification (NCBI taxonomy): domain Bacteria; kingdom Bacillati; phylum Actinomycetota; class Actinomycetes; order Mycobacteriales; family Nocardiaceae; genus Nocardia; species Nocardia nepalensis. The sequence goes on from NZ_JBKBET010000003.1 coordinate 597,530, forward strand.
GCTCACCGCGCTCGGACTGAGCATGCAGCGCGCGATCATGAACTCCATCGGCGAGATGGTGCTCGAGGTGCCCGAGGCCATCGAGGCCTTCTTCGCGGGCGCCGCCGACCTGCATGTGTTGGTGTGGCGTGCGCTGGTCGCGGTGTGGGACTCCGATTCCGGCCCGTCCGATGCGCAGCTCGCGCTGTTCGAGGATCTGTTCGGGCTGTATCACGAGAAGGTGATGGCCCGGTTCGTGGAGTTGCTCGTCCCGGCCGAGGACCACGAGGAAGCGGCGCACGCGGCGACGGCCTGATCGCCCCCGACTTCCTCCCGATTCCACTGTCTGGGCCATTCCTGCCCAACGCCGTTCAACGCTGTGGCGGCGCAGTGAACAGCTCACCGACGTGCGATACGACTGCTCGGTGAGCTGATCACCGCACATCTCTACAACGCGCTATTGAGCTTGTTGAGGCGATCGCACGCCTCCACGTATTCGTTGATCAACCGCGCGATCACGTCGGCGGAGCGCTCCACCTTGTTCATCATGCCGACGACCTGGCCGACCGGGTTGAAGTTCACATCCTTGGCGGCCTCCGGGTAGCGGTGTCCGCGCTTGACGCCGTCCAGCGCCACCATCATCTGCAGCGGCATGGGCAGCGGGTCCGGATTCTCCGGCGCCTCCCAGGCCTCGGTCCAGTCGTTCTTGAGCATGCGGCACGGCTTACCGGTCCAGGACCGCGAACGCACGGTGTCGCTGCTGGCGGCATCGATATAGGTCTGCATCTGCGCGGGCGGCACATTCGCCTCCTCGACGGTCAGCCACAGCGAGCCGGTCCACGCGCCCGCCGCGCCCATCGCCAAGGCCGCGGCGACCTGGCGGCCGTCGCCGATGCCGCCGGCGGCCAGCAGCGGCATATCGCCGATCGCGTCGACCACCTGCGGCCACAGCACCATGGAGGAGATCTCACCGCAGTGCCCGCCGCCCTCGGTGCCCTGGCAGACAACGAAATCCAGGCCGGCGCGCTTGTGGTTGAGCGCGTGTTTCACCGAACCGCACAGCGCGCCGATGAGCCGCCCCGAGCCCTGGATCTGCTCGACCACCTCCGGCGGCGGGGTGCCGAGGGCATTGGCGACCAGCTTGGCCTTTGGGTGGCGCAGGATCACCTCGATCTGCGGCGCGACGGTCGTCGCGGTCCAGCCGAGCAGTTCGTTGTGGTGCTCGCCGTCGGGCAGGTGCGGCACATTGTGGTCGTTGAGGATCTTCTCGGCGAAGTCCCGGTGGCCCTGCGGAACCAGTTCCGCCAGTTTGGCTTCCAGCTGTTCCGGACTCAGATCATCGATGCCCTTGCCCTCGTACTTCGACGGAATGACGAGGTCGACACCGTAGACGCCGTGCACGTGCTCGTCGAGCCAGGCCAGTTCGACCTCGAGTTGTTCGGCGGTGAAGCCGACCGCACCGAGCACGCCGAGACCACCGGCATTGCTGACCGCGGCCGCCACATCGCGGCAATGGGTGAAGGCGAAGATGGGGAATTCGATCCCCAGCCGGTCGCAGATTTCGGTACGCATGGCGTGCTGGTCTCCCTACTCGACCCACAGCCGGAGCGACCGACCGCAGGTGCTGGAACGGGTTACATATTTGGTCGCTGGCCCGAGCCGCCGATTCGACCATCTACCGCGGATATCGCCATGACGCGACGACGGCTTCGTCAACAGGCTCGGGCGCCTGAAGTCGAATGTAACACGTTCTAGTTTTGTAGCGGTAGGTGTTCAGTCCGACGACTGCTCCAGCTCGGCGAGGGAGTTCTCGAGGTGGTCGAGCAAGCTGTGCAGCCGCGGCACGCTGCGGCGGCAGCCGACGAGTCCGAAGTCCAGGTTGTCGCCGTTGGTGGTGAGGGTGATATTGACGGCCTGACCGTCGAACGGGATCGACATCGGGTAGGTCGCGTCCAGCCGCGCGCCATTCCAGTACTGCGGTTCCTTGGGGCCAGGAACATTGGAGATGACGATATTGAACGGCGGGTTGGCCAGTGACAGCATGCCGGGCAGCAGGGTAAGAGCCAGCGGGCTGAGCATCATCCCGGAAAGCGCCATCGTCTGGATGGGCGAGAGCGAGTTGTAGACGTCTTTGCTGCGGCGCATCGATTCGCTCACCACGCGCAGCCGTTCGATCGGATCGGCGATATCGGTGCCGAGGTTGCACAGGATCGCACCGACCTTCACGCCACTGGCCTCGGTGGTGTCCTCATCGGCCCGCAGCGAGACCGGGACCATGGCGATCAATGGCTTATCGGGCAACGCATTCTGTTCGATCAGGTACCCGCGCAGCGCACCTGCCGACATCGCGAGCACCACATCGTTGACGGTGGTGCCGGTGGCCTTCTTGACCTGTTTGACGCGTTCCAGCGGCCAAGACCGAACCGCGCAACGCCGAGCGCCGCCGATCGGCACATTGAACATCGACCGCGGTGCCTCGAACGGCATCGTCAGCTGCTGCTGCACCAGTGCCGCGCGGGCCACCCGCAGCACGGCGGGACCGGAATTCGCCGCCGACAAGAGGTTTCGCGCGATCCCGCCGAGTAGTGAGCCGGACGGTTTGGGCGCGCGCTGCGACCTGGGCAGATTCCACGGCACGCGGGTCTCGTTCGCCGCCGGATCGTTCGTGAGTGTGCGCTGCAGCAGCCGTTGTGCGGTGACGCCATCGATCAGCGCGTGGTGCATCTTCGAGTAGAGGGCGAAGCGGCCGTCGCTCAGTCCTTCCACCACATGGATCTCCCACAGCGGACGGTGCCGGTCGAGCAGCGTGCTGTGCAGGTCGGAGGCCAGCTCGAGCAGTTGATCGAAGCGCCCCGGGCTGGGCAGCGCCGACCGGCGCAGATGGTAGGCGAGTTCGACGTCCTCGGCCTGCGTCCACGCCAACTGCGGTGAGCCGAGCCAATTCACCGGATGCTTGCGGAAGGTGGGGTGGAACTCCTTGTCCGCCAATAACTTCTCGTGGATCATCCGGGCGAAATCGGGTCCGGCGTCCTCCGGCGCTTCGAATAGTTGCAGTGAACCGACGTGCATCGGGTGCTCGCGGGATTCGGCGAGTAGGAATACGGCATCGATCGGAGAAATGAGCTCCATGGTGAGTCGCCCCCTGACGACGGTGTGGTGTGGAGGTCTTTACAACGGAATCGACCACGATGTCGGTAAGGGCTCGCGCAGCCATGTCCCCTGCGCGGTGTTCCCAACCTTACTGAAAAGTACGGATTCCCGTTCGCCGAATCAGGGATCCTTGACCAGCAGCAGGTAGCCCTGGCGGCCACGCTCGCCCGGATCTGGTTCCCGCACCAATCGGGCGGCCGCAGTGAAACCGGCCTGGTCGGCCAGCGTGGCCAGCCGATCCGGCGACCATCGATAGGAGCGAATCACCTTGTGGTCGAACGGTTCCACATCCTGGGCATCGGCAACCTGAAAGGCGAGCAGCGCATGCCCTCCGCTATCGAGTACCCGATGGAACTCCGTCAAGACCGCGGGTATCCGCTCGGGCGGCAGATGGATGAGCGAGTACCACGCGAGGATGCCAGCGAGGGCGGCGTCGCCGATGTCGAGGTGTTCCAGTGAACCTTCGTCGAAGGTCAGGGCCGGATATTGCGCTCGGGCGAGTGCGATCAGTCGCGGTGACAGGTCTATCCCGAAGATGTCCAGACCGAGCCCCGCCAGGTGCGCGGTCAATCGGCCCTCGCCGCACCCGAGGTCGGCCACCCGACCGGAACCGTCGGCCCGGGTCAGTTCCGCGAATATGCCGAGCATGGCGCGGTCGAACGGCTGGGACACGAGATGGTCCTTGACGAAGTCGGCGTAGATGTCCGCGACGTCGTCGTAGGCGGTGCGGGTGCGCGCCACATCGGCGTGATCGGTCCGTGTCACCGGGACATCATGCCCTACTGCCACCCCCATCGAGCTGTTCCGCGACGCTGGATTTCATTGTGCGGCGCGGCGACGGCAGGCGGCCGAGCAGGTGGTCGAAATGCAAGGCGGTATCGCAGGTTCCGAGGACAGCCGTGCCGCCGGCGACGACAAGCACACCGTAGGAGCACATTTCGCCGAAACCCACCGATGTCCACATCGCCGCGGCGAAGGCGATCAGCATCGCGGTCGCGACGCGTGCGGTGAGTTTCGCGGCGATGCCGAGGATCAGGCCGATGGCGATCAGAGTTTCCAGTGCCGTCGCGATGGCGGCCAGGGTCGGCACGGACCAGTCCAGAGCCTGCGGTACCAGGGTTCGGGTGTAGTCGACGAACGCCGAATAGCTACCCCAGGAGACACCTTCGACGCCCGGCGCGCCGAGCAGTCCGAACCGGTCCGCGACCGATCCGGCGAACAAGGCGCCCAACAGGATTCGCACCACGGTATCGACGGCCACGAATCGGGCCGCGGTCACCGTGAGCACCGCGACGCTCGCCAGCACGACCGCGGTGATCGATCCGACCGACCCGTCCGCGAATACCAGCCATCCCACTTCGATCATCAGGGCCAGTACCGAGAACCCGAGGACAACCTGTCTAGTCATGTGCACCATCCGAAAGTAGTAAGGTCCCTGACTAAAGGTACGAAGGAGTTCCAGAATGGTCAAGAGCCTGACTAATCCATTGGCCGATCGGCCGCCGCCGCTCGGGAATCTGCTCGGCGCCGCGGCGCGAACGCTTGCGGCCGAACTGGATGCGGGGTTGGCCGCGGCCGGATTCACCGACCTGCGCGCCGCGCACACGCCGGTATTCCAGGTGATCGATCCCGAGGGCACGCGGCTGATCGACCTCGCCGGTCGGACGGGCATGACCAAACAGGCCATGGGCGAACTCGTGCGGCATCTGGATTCGTGCGGCTATGTCGAGGTGTCGCCCGACCCGACGGACCGGCGGGCGCGGCTGGTGCGGCTGACGCCGCGCGGCTGGTCCGTGCTCGAGGCCGGACTCGATGTGGTCGCGCGATTCGACGCGCACCTCGACGCGATAATCGGTGCGGCCGAGGTGGTCCGGCTGCGCGAGGTGCTGATGAAGATCATCGGCGGTGCGGGTCTGACCTTCAGCGCGGGCGCGACCGAGGCGGTCGAAGTGAAGCGCACCGACTGAGCGCGAGTCAGGCCTGGCTCGATGACTGGGCGACGGGCGTTGCCTCCGGCTGCTCGGCGGTGCGGGTGCGTGCGGTGCCGAGGATCGAGCCGAGGATGACCAGTGGGAAGCCGATGCCCATGCCGATGGTCAGCGGCTCGTCCAGCAGGGTCACGCCGAGCAGGATGGCGACCGCGGGGTTGATGTAGGTGATGACCGTGGCCCGGGCCGGGCCGACCTCGCCGATCAGCGCGAAGAACACCAGGAACGCTGCGGCCGTGCAGATTACGGAGAGGCCGAGCACCGACCACGACGCGTCGGCGGTGAAGTGCGCCGGCCGGCGCAGCGCCGCGAACGGTGCGTAGATCACCGCCGCGAGGATCAGCGATCCGGTGACCACGCCGAGCGGCGGCAGATCGGCGAGTGCGCGGTTGATGATGATGGGGCCGACGGCGTACCCGATGGTGGTCAGCCCGATGGCGCCGATGGCGGCGGGTTCGGTCAGGTCGATATCGAAGCCGACCAGCGCCGCCACACCCGCGAATCCGACGATCAGGCCGATGGTGCGGCGCGCGTCGAAGCGGTCGTGGCCGAGCTTGGTCACGATGACCACCGCGATCAGCGGTACGGCGGCGATCAGCAGGCCGACCGTCGAACTGTTCAGCGTGGTCTCGGCGAAGCCGATGAGCAGCCACGGGCCGGTGATCTCGACCAGGGTGTACAGCAGCAGCGGGCGCCAGCGGCGGAATACCGGTGCCAGCGCCTTGGTGTAGAACGCGATCGGCAGCAGGATCAGCGCGCCCAGGAAGGTCCGGCCGAATGCCACCACGATCGGATCGAAGTCCTCGACCGCGATCCTGATCATCGCGTAGGGCACGCCCCAGATGATGCCCATCGCCAAAAACAGCGCCCAGCCACGCCTGGTCATCGTGGGACCTCCGATCCATTCCTCGCACCGGAGCTTATATGGGTTCATCCCATGATTCGAGGGGAAATTGTGCTGGTCGAGCCACTGGAACCGGGGGCTCGACGGCCGCAGCAGCATCGGTTTCAATCGTCCAGCCGCACAACGGCTTCGGCTTTGGTTGTAGTAACGAGGCCGGTCCGGTTCTCGATCAACTGCCCGGGCCGATGTGCATTCGGCCCGGGACGCAAACGAAGGTGTGGGTGTTGAACCGTCGAACGAAGCGCGTGATGTTGGCGGCGATGTCGGTATTGCTCGGGCTCGCCGCGATTCCCGCGCATGCGGAGCCGGGCACGGGCTCCGCATCGGGCTCGACGCAGCCCGCCATTGTCCTGCCGTCGTCGGTGCAGTCGCCGGACGGCTCCTTCATCGAGAAGGTCGAGGCCAAGGACGCCCGCAACGTTCGGCTCCATATCCACTCCGCCGCAATGAATTCGACCTTCCCGGTCGACGTGCTGCGCCCGAGTGACACCTCGGTGCCGCGCCCGACGCTGTATCTGCTGAACGGCGCGGGCGGTGGGCAGGACGACGCGTCGTGGAAGCGCAATACCGACGCGATGGAGTTCTTGTCGGATAAGAACGTCAATGTGGTCAACGTGATCGGCGGGCACTGGAGCTTCTACGCCGATTGGATCGCGCCGGATCCGGTGCTCGGCAACAACAAATGGGTGACCTTCTTCACCGAGGAACTGCCGCCGCTGATCGATACCGCGCTCGGCACCAATGGCGTCAATGCCATTGCCGGACTGTCGATGGCGGGCACCTCGGTGCTCAACTTCGAGATCGCGAAGCCCGGTCTGTATCGCAGCGTCGCGGTCTACAGCGGCATCGCCCAGACCAGTGACCCGATCGGTCAGCGCATGGTCAAGGTGACCGTAGAGACCTATGGCGGCGGCGACACCCGGAATATGTGGGGCCCGGCCGACAGTCCGCTCTGGGCCGCCAACGATCCCATCATCAACGCCGAAAAACTGCGTGGACCAAACCTTTTCGTCTCCACCGGCAATGGCATCCCCGGCGTCTACGACCAGCCGGGCGGCAAGTTCCGGCTGGAGAAGCCCGAGGACAACGCGCAGACGGTCGCGGTCGGCGCGGCGATCGAGGCCGGGGTCAATTGGTCGACGCACAATCTGCAGAACCGGCTCGACCAGCTCGGTATCCCGGCCACATTCGTCTACCGAGACAGCGGCACCCACTCCTGGGGCTACTGGCAGGAAGATCTGCACACCTCCTGGCCGGTGCTCGCGCAGGGTCTGTACTCCGCTCCATAACTCCTGCGAATGGCTCGGTCGCGGCGGTCTTCGCTATCCGGGCGGCTTGGCCGCGACGACGTCGGTGTACTCGATGGACGGCGGCTTCGGGGGTGGCCGCATCCAGCACGCCGAGATAGTCGTCGAGGTGGACCTGCCGCCCCGCCTCGTCCAGGAATGCGTCGACAACGTCGATCGGCCGATATCCGCACCCACCTCGCGACCTGCGCACCGCGGGCCGAGACGCACTGGTACAGAAGATCGCCGCCATTCGCACCGCGGAACTACCCGCCGACGCCGACGCTCACGCGCTGGCGAACTTCTATGGCGCTGTCCTGCCAGGAATGTCGGCGCAAGCCCGCGACGGAGCCAGCCGAGCCGAGCTACGCGAGATCGCCGCGGCCGCCCTGCGGGCCTGGCCGCACGGTACGGGCGGCCGCGACGTCTCGATCCTCGCCGAACACCAGGGGTGACCTACCGAGCGGTAGTGGTGGTCGGCGCCGCGGATTGCGTTGTCGTGGTGGTCGATTCGGTGGTGGTCGGCTTCGTGGTCTGAGTGGTGGTGGTCGGAGCCGGTGGCGTGGTCGTCACCTGAGGTGTGACGGCCGCGCTCGATGTCGTGGACGGCGGTATCGACGCGCTGACATCGGTCTTCGCGGGGGACGTGCTGGTGGTCGTCGTCGGCGTGGTTGTCGGCGACGTGGTTGTGGTCTTGGTCGGTTCCGTCGTCTTGCTCGTCGAGGTCGCCGCTTGGTAGGCGGCGGCGAGATCGGCTGGCTGCGGCTTGGCACTCGTATCGACCGGCTGACCCGCCTGCGCCTGCTGCGCCAGATGGGTGAGCCAGGCGGCCGCGTACTCGGCGGAGGTCAGCGGCTTACCGTCGGCGGCGTCACGCCAGTAGTCGAAGTGGTGACCGGTCGCGTTCGGTCCGAGGGTGAGCTGGTACGGATCGCTCATGATCACGGGGATCGTGTTCTGGTTCGTCACGATGAGACCGATGATCTCGTTGAAGATCTTCTGCGGAAGGTAGGCCAGCGGCGACATATCGTTGGTCGCGATCGAGTCCGCCTGCGCCGGGGCCTTCGGCGTCTGACCCGGTTTGTATGCCGGATCCGACACTCTCAGCAGCACCTGGAGAAAGGTTTCGTTGCTCTGCATCCAGTTCGGCTGCGACTGAATATCGGCGAACGCCGCCAGCGCGATCCGGCCGAGGGTAACCGCGACGTCCTGACCGGTCGCCGGGGTGAGCCCGTCGCGTTCGAGTGCGTCCACATTCAACTGCCGACCCACATTGACCACCAACTGCAGCAGCGAAATATTCTGCGGCGCCGAACAAGTGAGATCGCCATCGGAGCAGAACGACGCGATCTTGCCGTTCAGCGCGCCGAAGTCACCGCTGGTGCCCGGCAGCGCACCCTGGCCGGGTACCGGTTTCGTGCCGTTCTGATATTGCTGGTCGAAGCCGTCGGGATGGCTGTACGGATCCTTCGCGCCGGGGAACGGCCCGTCGCCCGCCGAACGTCCGGCGTCGGCGAGGATGACGACACCGACGACATCGGCCGGATCGACGATCCCGTAGCCACCGTTCTGATCGGGCGTCTGATGTCCGACCGTCATGGCGACGCGGCGCACGACATCGGCGCCCTCGCTGTATCCGACGATCGAGAACTTGGTGTCCGGGCAGGCCTGGCTGATCTCCCGCATCACCTGTTCGGTATTCGCGACACCGGCATTGACGGCGTCTTCGTAGGTGGCCATATTCGCCGGATACGCGATGTAGACGGCGGCATACGAGCCGGGAGGGACGTCGTCGGCCGGTGCGTTGACGACGGGGTCGACCCACTCACTGTGATAGTCATCCGACAGCGCGGCGGGCAATTCCGCACCATTGGCCCCGACCAGCAGCTTCGTGGTGCCCTCGACCGGAGTGTCACGACGCCCGGCCACCGAGATGGTCACCATGTCGTGACATTCCGTCACGGATGCCCTGAGCTGCGTATCCACGGTTTGTGATGTCGATGTCAGGGCCCACGTCGCGGCGACGATCGCCACTATCCCCAACGTAGCTGGCGCGACAACGGCCGAAGCGATCCGATGGCGCGCGAAGAACTCCCGAAGAGCCATGTCCCGGTCCCCAATCCATAACCGACAAGTGGACGGACAGGCCCCCCGACAGGCCATATGTCACGAGGCATGTCGGAGTTCGGGATGTGATCGTTACCGCGCAGAGTTGTGACCACTACGACACGCCGGGGCGTAGTCGTTTTTCAGCCACGCGCCATATCGACGAACCGAGACAGATGCAACTGGTGGGCGACTGTGATTGTCGCCGTCGGGCCATTACGGTGCTTACCGACGATCAAGTCTGCCTCGCCGCCGCGCGGGTCGTCCCGTTCGAACGCGTCCGGGCGGTGCAACAGAATGACCATATCCGCATCCTGTTCGAGCGATCCGGATTCGCGCAGGTCGGACACCATGGGGCGCTTATCGGTTCGCTGTTCGGGACCACGGTTCAGCTGACTGATCGCGATTACCGGGACCTCGAGTTCCTTGGCGAGGAGTTTCAGGTTTCGCGAGAAATCCGAGACTTCCTGCTGTCGGGATTCGACCTTTTTACCCGAGGTCATCAGCTGGAGGTAGTCCACCACAACGAGTTTCAGGTCATGGCGTTGCTTCAACCGCCGCGCCTTGGCGCGAATCTCCATCATGGTCAAGTTGGGGGAGTCGTCGACGAACAGCGGTGCCTCGCTGATCTCGCTCATGCGGCGAGCGAGTTTGGTCCAGTCGTCGTCGCTCATGCGGCCCGAACGCATATCGCCCAGCTTGATTTTCGCCTCGGCCGAGAGTAGCCGCATCACGATTTCCGTGCGGCTCATCTCGAGCGAGAAGATGACGCTCGCCAAGCCGTGCTTGATCGAGCAGCTGCGCATGAAATCCATTCCGAGCGTGGATTTCCCGACGCCGGGGCGGGCGGCGACGATGATCATTTGGCCGGGGTGCAGGCCGTTGGTGAGTTCGTCGAGTTCGGTGAAGCCGGTGGGGACGCCGAGGGAGATGCCGCCGCGGGAGGCGATGGAGTCGATTTCGTCCATCGTGGGCTGGAGCAGTTCCTCGAGCGGGAGGAAGTCTTCGGTGGTGCGGCGTTCGGTGACCTCGTAGACCTCGGCCTGGGCGCGGTCGACGACCTCGGCGATGTCCTGGCCGTCCGCGCCCGCGTAGCCGTATTGGACGATGCGGGTGCCCGCTTCGACGAGGCGGCGCAGGATCGCCTTCTCCGCGACGATTTCGGCGTAGTAACCGGCATTGGCGGCGGTGGGGACGGTTTGGGTGAGGGTGACGAGATAGGGCGGACCGCCGATGCGCTTGAGTTCGCCGCGGCGGTCGAGACCGGCGGAGACGGTGACCGGGTCGGCGGGTTCGCCGCGGCCGTAGAGATCGAGGATGGTGTCGTAGACCGCTTGGTGGGCCGGGCGGTAGAAATCGCCGGGGCGCAGCACCTCGACGACGTCGGCGATCGCGTCCTTGCTCAGCAGCATGCCGCCGAGGACGGATTGCTCGGCCGCCATATCGTGTGGCGGCTGCCTGCCGAAGTCCTCGCCGGGCGGTTCGGGCGGATAGTCCGTATGCCCGCGGTCATCGGTGGTGGTCACCAGACTCGACCGTCCTCTCTCGCCACTTTGCAGGCCGCCCGAAAACGCCTACCCGCCGACCCTATTGATCACTCGTTGTACTCCCTGGCTACGACACATTCGGCAGCACACCGCGGTCGAGGACCCCCGGCTAGCGGGCCTCACCTGCGGTTCCAGCAAACCGCCGCGGCAGGTGCCGAATCATGCCGTTCCGGGTGGTCCGTGCATGATGTTGCGACGAACCTAGGCGACCCGATGGCCAGTCGCCAAACCGCACTGTGTACACACCTGTGGATAAATTGGGGACTGTTTACCCAACGATGTGCACCCCCTGTGTACAACTTGGGGAAAACCCAGGTCACACCGCTCAAACACCCTGATAGATATCGATTTCTGAATCTATCGACGTGTGGATTAATGAAGTATCGGCGTGTCGGTCTAGTTGAACAGTCGGGCGTGTTGAGGGTAAACAGCTAGTTCGGCGCCTATGACCTGGATCACATTGCGTCCGGTTGGTTTTCTCGGTGATCCACAACCTGAATAACCGGTGGTAGAGCCGATAGCGGCGGCTGCCGAGAATGGTCCAGATCACCGTTTCGGACATATCGCAAACATTCGGCTATTTTGCCGAACGGCACAGCTCACCCCCAGGCCGCGACCGCACAGTGGATCGATGCCGCACAGTCGAAGGCCACCCCTGTGCCGGAACACAAGAGTGGCCTTCGAAGGAACTCAGTTAGCGGCGACCTGCAGGTCGAACTTGGCGACCACGTCGGGGTGCAGGTGCACCACGACGTTGTGCTTGCCAACCGTCTTGATGTGCGACTTCGGCAGTTCGATGCTGCGCTTGTCGACGACCGGGCCGCCGGCCGACTTGATCGCGGCGGCGACGTCGGACTGGGTGACCGAGCCGAACAGCTTGCCGGTGCCCGCGGTCTTGACCGACAGCGAAACCGACGCCAGGCCCTCGATGGCCTGCTTCAGCTCGTTGGCGTGATCCAGGTCGCGCACCTTGCGCGCGTCCTGCGCCCGACGGATGCCCTCGACCTGCTTCTGGGCGCCACGGCTGGCGACGATGGCCAGGCCGCGCGGCAGCAGGTAGTTGCGGCCGTAACCGTCCTTGACCTCCACGGTGTCACCGGGGGCACCGAGGTTGTCCACATCAGCAGTCAGAATCAACTTCATTGCGATGCCTCCCTTCTCAGCGAGCCGTCGACACGTAAGGCAGCAGGGCCACCTCACGCGAGTTCTTGACGGCAACGGCGACGTCGCGCTGGTGCTGCACGCAGTTGCCGGTGACCCGGCGAGCGCGGATCTTGCCGCGATCACTGACGTACTTCCGCAGCAGGGCGGTGTCCTTGTAATCGATATTGACGGTGCCGGACTTGGCTTCCTTGCAGAAGGTGCAAGCCTTCTTCTTCAGCACCTTTTCGCGCGCGGGCGCTTTAGGCATGGTTACTCCGTAATCAATGATGGCTCAGTAAATTCGAGCCGATGTGAGCCGTTCTCAGAACGGCGGTTCGTCGTCTACGCGGCCGCCCCCGAAGGAGCCCGCCGCGGGTGCGCTGCCCCACGGGTCGTCGTCGGCGCCGCCGGAACGGCTGCCGCCTCCGCCACCGGCAGGAGCGAAGTTGCCACCGCCGCCGCCGGAACCGAAGCCGCCGCCCCCGCCGCCGCGGCTGGCCTTGGCAACCTTCGCGGTGGCGTAACGCAGCGAGGGACCGACCTCGTCGACCTCGAGCTCGACGACCGTGCGCTTCTCACCCTCGCGGGTTTCGTAGGAGCGCTGCTTCAGTCGTCCGCTCACGATCACACGGGCGCCTCGGGTCAGGCTTTCGGCGACATTCTCCGCAGCTTCACGCCAGATATTGCAGCGCAGGAAAAGCGCTTCGCCGTCTTTCCATTCATTCGAATTACGGTCGAACACGCGGGGAGTCGATGCGACGGTGAAATTCGCCACCGCAGCGCCCGCGGGCGTGAATCGAAGTTCGGGATCGGCCGTCAGGTTTCCGATGACGGTGATGACCGTGTCGCCTGCCATGTGGTTCCTCCTGCTCGGTATGCAGTCCGCAGTGCACTCGCTGTTGCGCTAGAGCCTAGAGACAGGCACCGACGCAATCGAGGGTCACTTGCCGTGGCGCAGAACCTTGGTGCGCAGCACCGACTCGTTGAGGCCCAGCTGGCGGTCGAGCTCGCTCACGGTGGCGGGCTCGGCGGTCAGATCGACCACCGCGTAGATGCCTTCGGCCTGCTTGGCGATCTCGTAGGCGAGCCGGCGGCGGCCCCAGATGTCGACCTTGTCGACCTTGCCGCCTTCGGTCTTGACGACGCTCAGCATGTTGTCCAGCGACGGACCAACAGTGCGCTCGTCCAGGCTCGGATCGAGGATAACCATCACTTCGTAATGACGCACGGACCAATCACCTCCTGTGGACTAGGAAACGGCCACGGACGGTCCGTGGCAGGAGGGTCGTTGCGTCAGCAACCCGACAAGGCTACATGAACGCCATCTGAGCAGCGAAGCTCCCCCGCCTCCCCGAATCCTCCGCCGATCGGTGACAGCGCCGAGTTGTCTCGTCGCTGGCCGCCGGTCGGGAGCGGATCCAGTTCGGGGCGTGCCCGACGGGTTACCCAGGTGCGCACGAAATCAGTCGTCGCGACCGTATCCATCGGGGGGAACACGGGCGTTGTGCAGTCTGGCGGCCTAGGGTGGTGCCCATGCCGACCGGACTCGCTACCCGCGACAGGATCGCGGGTCGTGTGACGCGCAGCGCGGCCCTGGCCGCGGTGGTGGTGTTGCTGTGCGGGTTGACGTTGGCGGTGGCCTATCTGAACAAGGCGCGCTGCGCGGGCGCGCCGTTCGGTGCGGATGGCCGCAGTGCGGTCTTCGACGTGATCAAGGACTCGGATGTCTGCTATTCCGATATCCAATTCCTGTGGTTGGGGCGCGATATCGACCAGCACGTCTTTCCGTATATCAACGGCGGCATTACCGACGACGGCACGCTGACCGGCGGCGCGGTCGAGTATCCGGTGCTCAGCGGCGTATTGATGTGGCTCGGCGCGGTCGGGGCCGATAACGACGCGCAATTCCTGCTGCACTCGGCATTGTTATTGGCGCCATTCGCCCTGCTGACCGCATGGCTGCTGGTCCGGCTGGCCGGACGGGCGGCGCTGTTGTGGGCGGCGGGCCCGCCATTGGTGCTCTACGCCTTCCACAACTGGGAATTACCCGTGGTCTGCATGGCGGTGGCCGCGGTGTATGTGGTGACCGCGCTGACTCGATATTCTTTGCGCACCAGGGGAATTCTGGCAGCTGTCCTGCTCGGCATCGGGTTCTGTCTCAAGCTGTATCCGGGTATTTTCGTGCTGCCGCTGCTGGCCCATGTGCTCACCGGCGGTCAGCGCGATATGGACGCACCGACGCGGACCCGGCTGGACGTGCGCGGTGCGCTGATGACGGCGGGCGCCGCCATCGGCACCGCGATCGTGGTGAATCTGCCTTTCGCGCTCGCCGGTTACGAGGGCTGGCGCGCATCGATCACCTTCCAGCAATTGCGTCAGGCCGATATCACCACGAATTCCATTTGGTACTGGGGACTTCGGCAGATGTTCGGCCAGGATGCCGAGAGCGAGACCACATTTCAGCATGCGGTGTCGATCGCCTCGCCGACGCTGGTGCTCGCCTCCTTCGCGCTGGCGATGTGGTTGGGCTGGAAGCGATTCAGGCGGACCGGTGCCTTCCCGTGGATCGGGGTCAGCGGCGCGATGCTGTGCGGATTCCTGCTGTTCCACAAGGTGCATTCGCCGCAGTACACGCTGTGGCTGGTGCCGTTCCTGGTGCTGCTCGAGGTGCCGTGGGCGGTGATCGGGGCCTATCTGGTCGCCGATGCGACGATCGGGATCGGGGTGTTCCGGTACTTCTATTCGATCGGATCCGGCAACTCGGTGGATTTGATGGAGAACGTGGTGCAATTCGGCGTGTGGGGGCGTGCCGCGCTGTTGGTGGTGTTCTTCTTCGTATTCGTGCGCGCGATGCCGCGCGGATTCCGACCCGAGCCGCCGCAGGTACCCCGATTCGAACCCGGCAGCCTCGTACCTGTGGGCTAGTCGCCGACGCGATGGAATCGCGCCGTCCGATGCCGCTGAATGCTTCGATGCGCACGGCACACTATGGGGATGTTGCATCTGCGGATATTGGCTCCGAAGGAGATGACCGATGATGTGATCGCAGTTCTCGAGACGGATCCGGGGGTGAGTGGTCTCGCGGTGATGCGCGGGTCGTCCCTGCGGCCGCCGGGCGATATGGTGTTCGCCGCTTTGGCCAGGGAGGTGGCCAATGATGTCATTGCGCAGCTGCGGGCATTGGGCTTGCACCATGCGGGCAGTATCGAGCTCCAGCCGATAGATACCTGGTTGTCGCGCCGCGGCTTCGAGGCCGAAATGCATGTGCCCGGTTCGAGTACGGACGCGGTCGTGTGGGCCAATGTGGCGCAGCGCTCCTATGAGGAGAGCGAACTCAACTGGACCTATTTGAGTTTCATGACGCTGGCAACGATTATCGCGAGCATCGCGATCACCGTCGATTCGCAGATTCTGGTGATCGGAGCGATGGTGCTCGGGCCCGAGTTCGGTCCTGTCGCCGCGTTGGGCGCCGCGTTGGTGCGCCGCCGGTTCGCGCTCCTCGGACTCGCGGTCCGGACGCTCGTCATCGGGTTCGTCGCCGCGATCGCATGTGCGTTTCTGCTCGCGCTCATCGGTCGAGCATTGGGTTGGATCACCATTCAGAGCGTGACCGGGCCGCGCCCTGGCACCGCGTTTATCTACAGCCCGGACAAATGGTCATTCATCGTCGCCGTTGTGGCGGGGGCGGCCGGGGTACTGGCGCTCACGTCCTCGAAGTCAACGGGGCTGGCTGGCGTGTTCATCTCGGTGACCACTGTCCCGGCAGCGGGCAATATCGCGCTGGCGCTCGCCGTCGGCGCCGGGTCCGAGGTCGCGGCCAGCACACTGCAACTCGTGGTGAACCTGTTGGGCATGGCCGTGGCCGGCTGGGCGACCCTGTACTTCCAGAATGCGGTCTGGTCGCGGGTTTCGGTGCGGCGCGCGAAAGCCATGGGGCGGCCGCGCCGAATGCTCTGACCCGACTGCCGCCGACAACCGCGCTCGGGCAGGCGGGCGCGGTATCGCGGTCAATCGCCATGTCGGGCGCGGAAGGCGGCGCTTTTGGCGCGGTTGCCGCAGATGGTCATATCGCACCAGCGACGCGACTTTCCGCGTGAGGTATCGAGATACAGCCGGGTGCATTCGATGCGCCCGCATTCCTTGATCAGCCCTCGCTCGGGCCCGCCGAGCATTTCGATGGCGGAGCGGGCGATCGCGGCCAGTGCCGCGTCCGGATCGCCGTGGCGGGTGATCGTCGCGTCGGCGCGCAAGGCGAGCTGGGGGAGTGCGCCGCGGGCCAGTTCGTTGACGATCTCGCGGTCCGCGTCGGCGAATGGTTCGTCGCGGGCGGCGGCCAGGGCCAGTCGGTAACCCGCTTCCCGCAGTCGCACGGCGCGGTCGAGGGTGGCCGCGTCACAGTGCGGGGCGGTGTCGAGGAGATCGGCGGCGAGCAGCCAGGTGTCGAGATCGGCCGGTGTGCTGAGGAAGTCGTCGAACGTCGTGGCACGGGCCTTGACCGTGCCTGCGAAGTCCAGCGCGAGATTACCGCTCACGAATGCGAACACCCTCTCATAGTAACCGCCTTGACAGGTTATGCGCCAAGATGCGACGTTAGTAACCGCCTTAGGTGGTTATCTACCAGTCGTGGTCGATCGAGGAGTGCACGTGAAAACAGCAAGCGGCAAGCCATCCCTGGCAGTGTTGTCTCGAGCGACCGGCAAGCCATCGCTAGCGGCGGGCATGCAGCCACTATTCGTCGTGCTGTGGAGCAGCGCCTTCATCGCCGGAGTCGTCGGCGTCGGCGCCGCACCGCCGATGATGGTGCTGTTCGCCCGGTTCGCCATCGCCGCGGTCCTACTCGCGGTGTACGCCACGGTGATGCACGCCAGCTGGCCGAGCGGCGGTCAGCTCAAACATGTCGTGATCGCGGGACTGCTGATGCAGATCGTGCAGTTCGGCGCGTTCTACACCGCGATGAGCCTGCATGTCTCGGCCGCGATCATCGCCCTGGTGCAGGGTCTCAATCCCGTGGTCATCGCATTGTTGGCCGGATTCATCGGCGAAACCGTCACCGCGCGACAGTGGTTCGGCTTCGGCATCGGCGGCATCGGCGTCGGGCTGGCCGTGCTCGACCAATCGAGCATGTCGCTGGTCGGCCTGCTGCTGTGCGGGGTCGGATTGATCGGCCTCAGTATCGGCACGATCTACCAGAAACGCTTCGTCCCCCAGGTCGATTCGCGCGCCGCCACCGCGATCCATATGGCCGCGAGCGCGCCGGTCGCGGGCGTATTGGCTTGGAGCACCGGACAATTGCATATCTGGGATGCGACCCGGTTCGCGGAATCGCTCACCTGGATGGTGCTGGTGAATTCGATGGTCGCATTCCTGCTGTTGAACGCGATGCTGAAGCGTTGGGAGGCAACGCGAGTCGGCCGATTGTTCTTCGCGACCCCGGCGGTCACCGCCATCCTGGCCTGGCTGTTCATCGATCAGCCGCTGCGGCCCTTGGCCGTCGCCGGACTCGGCGTCGGACTTATCGGCATGGTGTTCGCCTCGCGCCGACCCACACCGGTCGGTGAGCAGCGGCAGCCGGTGCCCGTGCGGTGAACTACTTACGGGCGGCGTGCCACTTCATGCCCCAGTTGTACGCCTCGTCGATCGCCCGCTGAGAACCGTTGATGTAGTTGACTTCCCGGTGCACGGTGATGCCCGAGCCGTGATTCTGCAGCAGGGCGATCGCACAGGAACGCGCACCGTCCACCGGGGAGTCCAGCCGAACCTCGATCTGCGGACCGGAGGTCGGGAACAGCGTGACCACACCATCGGCCGCCGCCCAGTTCGGCACGCCCTCGTAGATGAACGCGAAGATCAGGATGCGCCGGAACAGTTCGGGCCGAGCGAGATTGATATGCATATTCTCCCCGCCCGCCGACTCGCCGCTGCGGTCGTCGCCGTCGAGCCGGATGAACGGCTCGGACTGCAACGAGCCGAAGTTATTGCCGACGGCCTGCACCACTCCCTTGGCGCCGCTGGACAATTCGTACAGGCAGCCCAGGTCCAGATCGACGGCCTTGGACCTGCGGAAGAATCCCTTCGGGCCGCTGGACCAGTTCAGGTTGACCCGCATGGTGCCCTGCTGGTCACCGGGCTTGGTGAGGGTGATGCTCGGCGTGGCCTTCGACAAGGTCACCTTGGACAGATTCACGCCAGGAGTGTTGTTCACCATCGCCATCCCCCCTCGGGAAAAGAAGAGCGGTAGCGGCTCAGGGCCGCTACCGCTCGAGTTCTTCGGCTACGTGCCGGAATTCAGCCTACCGGGGTGACCTCTCGTTCGCTCTCCACTTCGTCGGCATCCTCGCCCCGATTCCGAATGATGCTGGTAATGAACGCCGCGCCGATGAACGCCACGCCGACGAGGCCGGTGACGATCTCGTTGATGTGCACCCCGATCGAGATGAACAGGATGATCGCCAGTGCACCGATCGCCCAGTGCGCGCCGTGCTCCAGATACACGTACTCCGACAGCGTGCCCTTGCGCACCAGGAACACCGTGATCGAGCGGACGAACATGGCGCCGATCAGACCGAGGCCGAGCGCGATGATGATCGGGTCGGAGGTGATGGCGAAGGCGCCGATGACACCGTCGAAGGAGAACGACGCGTCCAGCACCTCGAGGTACAGGAACAGGAAGAACGCGGCCTTGCCAGCGGCCTTGACAAGTTGGGACGGGCCGCCGTCGGCCCCTTCTTCGAACTCTTCGGTATGGAACAGCGAACCGAGCCCGTCGACCACGATGTAGGTGATCATGCCGAGCAGACCGGCGACCAACACGGTGG
The DNA here is from genome assembly GCF_048910785.1 of Nocardia nepalensis. Classification (NCBI taxonomy): domain Bacteria; kingdom Bacillati; phylum Actinomycetota; class Actinomycetes; order Mycobacteriales; family Nocardiaceae; genus Nocardia; species Nocardia nepalensis. Next base: position 616,448 of record NZ_JBKBET010000003.1, read on the forward strand.
CGCGCTGGTCATCGGTCGCGATGAGCTCACCGGTCAGCACCAAGGCGACGCTCGCGACGACCACCGAGAGCATGTCCAGCTTGCCGAGCCGAGCCAGCGGCCGCTCCAGCCAGGACAACCAAGTGATCTCGCGCTCTTCGAAGATGAAGTTCAGGAACAGCAGCAGCAGGAACATGCCGCCGAATGCGGCGATCTGCGGATGCGCGTCGGTCAGCAGCTTCTCGTAACTCGGGCTGCCGTCCGGAAACACCAGTGCGTCGTCGGCGGGCGGGTTCAGCGCCAGGTCGAAGGCCTTCACCGGGTTCAGGCCCGCGGTGATCCACACGATCGCCAGCGGAAAGACCAGGCGCATACCGAATACGGCGATCACGACGCCGACGGTGAGGAAGATCTTCTGCCAGAACTCGTTCATGCGTTCCAGCACAGTGGCGTTGATGACGGCGTTGTCGAACGACAGCGACACCTCCAGCACGCCGAGGATGGCGGCAAGGGCCAGCGCGGTCGGCCCGCCGTAGAGGAAGGCGACGATGAGCGATATCACCGTGACGCCGATGGACATCCCGAAAATTCGCAGGACCACGCGGAGACCCTTTCCGTGCGGCGGTCGAATGTTTGTCCGAGCGCGCCTTTGCTGATGTAACCCGGGGTCGTATGACCCACATGACAATGATGGCTCCAGCGTGGTCGCGGAACCGTCGATTGTCCAACGGTGCGCTGTGGCAAATCGTTCCGGGGACCGCGGACAGGGGGCTCGTCGCCGAGCCCCCTGTGCCGACCCTTGCGAGCGACCTGCAAGCAGTCGCTGCTGACCTTTTCGAGCGACCTGCAAGCAGTCGCTACGGCAAAACCTTCTGTCTTTAGACGTTCACACCGTAGTCACGGGCGATACCGGCCAGACCCGAGGCGTAGCCCTGGCCGATGGCGCGGAACTTCCACTCGGCACCGTTGCGGTACAGCTCGCCGAAGACCATGGCGGTTTCGGTCGAGGCGTCCTCGGACAGGTCGTAGCGGGCCAGCTCGGTGCCGTTGGAGCGGTCCACCACGCGGATGTAGGCGTTGCGCACCTGGCCGAACGACTGCTGACGGGTATCCGCGTCGTAGATCGAGACCGGGAAGAAGATGCTCTCGATGGTCGGCGGGGTGTTCGCCAGGTCGACGTTGATGACCTCGTCATCGCCTTCGCCCTCACCGGTCACGTTGTCACCGGTGTGCTCGATGCTGCCCTCGGGCGACTTGAGGTTGTTGAAGAAGACGAAGTGCTTGTCGGACACGACCTTCTTGTCCGCACCCGTCGCGATCGCACTGGCATCCAGATCGAAGTCGGTGCCGGTGGTCGTACGAACATCCCACCCGAGCCCGACGGAGACAGCGGTAAGGTTCGGCGCCGCCTTGGTCAGCGAGACATTGCCGCCCTTGGACAAACTGACACCCATGCGGGGTTCCCTTTCAATAGACGTCTATGGCTCCCAGCATGTCCGAATCGCCGGGTACGCCATACGACAGTAGTAGGTTTCGCCGGACTTGCGTAGGAACTGGTGTAACCCCGGCGAAGTGGTACACCGCCTAACATCGGGGCGTGACAGGCCGCAGGCGTGGATGGTTCCGCTCATCCGGGAACAGCGAATGGATTTCGCAGGCCCGGTCGATGCTGGCGGCCGCGTTTCTCGATATGGATCAACGCCAGAGCGCTGCCGAGGCGGCGGTGCATGCCAGCGATCAGGTGTTCCCGGAGCGGCGGATGACCACGCGATGGGAACCCGTGCGCAGCCGCTGCTACGACGCGGCGGGCGCATATCTGACATTGACCGAGGAATTGGACAATGCCGAGCGCGACGGCACCCAGATACCGCAGGGGCAGGCGCGGGTGGACACCCTGGTCCGGCAATTGACCGACGCGGCCCGCGCCGTCGACGAGTTCTATCGCGGCAACCAATCCGAACTCGAGCATGCCGTCGCGGTGCTCGGCACGGTGCCGCAGTTCGTCCAGCAGGTGAAGATTGCCGCGGCGGGCGTCCGCGGACAGGCCGCCGAATCCGAATACGCCGACTACCCCTCAGTGCGTCAGCACGCCGCGGCGGTGGATGAGTCGCTGCTCACACTGCAGGCCCATGGTTCCGGGGTACCGGCGGCGACTATCCGCGAGGCCGCCAGCCGCCTGGAAGCGGCGACGAAAGCGCTGGCAGAGGCGTTGGCGCAGGCCCCATCCCGGGCCGCCGCGGCTGCCAACGCGATCACCTCGGTAGGCACCAGAATGGCCGCCGTGCGCACCCGTGGCGAACGGTTGGCGCCCGCCTATTCGGAGTTGCTGCGGGAGTTCAATGCTGCGAGTTCGGCGGATCTGGCTAACAATGGGCAGGACAGTCAACGGGCCATCGATGCCGCCGACGCTGCCCTGGTCCGGGCGCGTGCGGCGGCGGCCGAGAACAATCCGGAGTTTGCACTTGAGCTGACCACATCCGCACGGGGCTACCTCGCAGAGGCCGAACAAAAGGTCGACGCCGTCACCAAACGGCTGACGCTGCTGCGCGAGGTCCGTGAGAATCCGCAAGAGAAGGCCAAGGCCGTACGATTTCGGCTGCGGGACGCGCAAATGCTCGCGGTGAGCCGCGGGCTGGTCGGCGAATGGGGATCTGTGCTCGATGCACAGGTGGACCGAATCGATCGAATCACCGAAAACCTGTCGGGGCGTCACCCCGACTACTGGGCCTATGTGGCCGAATTGGATGCCGTCGCGGAGTTCGTAGCCGGGGTAGTGGATCGAATGAGAAAGCAAGCAGGACCACGACGAGAATGAGGCAACAAGGGATGAGGACAGCGCAACGATGACCGCGGGCATCGCCGTCCAGCAACAGATCTCCCTGCGAAAGCAATTGCCGCTGCGCCATTTCCGGCAGTTACACGGCCCGGAGGCGCGGCGCCTTTTCCATCGACAACCCGAACCGTTCGGTGATCATGCCGACCGGGAATTACTGGCGATCGCGCTCGGCGCCACCCTGTACGCACCGGCGACCCGGCCGGACCTCGCCGTGACCATCAGCAGGCGGGCCGCGCGCGGGGTGTGCTCGATGGTCATCGATCTCGAGGACGCGGTCGCCGACCACGAGGTGGAATTCGCCAAACAGCAGACCGTCATGACGCTGAATCTGCTTGCGGGCAGCGCTGATCCGAACCCGCTGCTGTTCGTCCGTGTTCGGGACGCGGATACCGTCGGCGAGATCGTCGAGCAGCTCGGCGCCGGTGCGGCGGTGTTGACCGGATTCGTCTTCCCCAAGTTCGACAGTGCCAGTGGACCGAAATATCTCGCCGCGCTCGAGGCGGCCGGGGAGCGGCTGAGCAGGCCGGTCTACGGCATGCCGGTACTCGAATCGGCGGCGCTGGTGCATCGCCAGACCCGCGATCAGGAGCTGACCCAGATCGCCGCGCTGCTCGGCGAACATCGGGAGCGGATACTCGCGGTGCGCGTCGGTGCGACGGATATGTGCTCCACCTTCGGCATTCGGCGCGACCGGGATCTGACGATCTACGACGTGCGGGTGGTCGCCGATGTCATCGCCGATATCGTGAACTACCTCGGGCGTTCCGACGGTTCCGGTTTCGTGATCACCGGGCCGGTCTGGGAGTACTTCGCCGACCACGAGCGAATGTTCCGGCCGCTGCTGCGGACCGCGCCGTTCGAGGAATCCGATGCGGTGCCGTTCCGGCGCTATCTGGTCAGCCGGGATCTGGACGGTCTACTACGTGAGATCACGCTGGACCGGGCCAATGGCATCCAGGGCAAGACGGTGATCCATCCGTCGCATGTGGCGGCGGTGCACGCGCTGTCGGTGGTGACGCACGAGGAGTATTCGGACGCGCTGGACATTCTGCAGGTCGACGTCGGCGGGGTGGCGGCATCGGGTTATCGCAACAAGATGAACGAGATGCGGCCGCATCGCAGCTGGGCGCGCCAGACGCTGCTGCGGGCCCGGGTCTTCGGTGTCGCGCACAAGGGTGTTTCCTTCGTGGATCTGCTGACGGCGCTGGTGACCGAATGAGCGCGGATGCTTGGGCGACAACTAATTTGGGCATCGAGCTGCACCACGAGCGCTCCCACGGCGGTGCCGGATCGGTGGATGTGCTGCCCGCCGAACTCCCCATCGCGACGCTGATCCAGCCCGGGCTGCGGCGCAACCCACGCCGGGCGCATCTGCTGGTCTCGACGGTGCTCGGCAAACATCTGCCGACCGATCCCCGGGTGGTGCTCGGTGCCGGCAATCGGCTCGGCGATGTGGTGCGCGAGGTACTCGGCGATCGAGCGGCGGTGGTGCTCGGATTCGCCGAGACCGCAACCGGATTGGGGCACTGCGTGGCGGCCCGGATCGGGGCCGGATGCTATCTGCACTCGACCCGGCGCGAGGTGCCCGCCGCCACCACACTGACCGGATTCGAGGAGGGGCATTCGCACGCCACCTCGCATCTGCTGCAGCCCGCGCCCGCCGATATCTTCGTCAACGATCTGCCGCTGGTGCTGGTCGACGATGAAATCTCCACCGGGGATACCGCGATCGATGCGGTACGGGCACTGCACGCGTTCGCGCCGCGTTCGCGCTATGTGCTCGCGTCGCTGGTGGATATGCGGACCGCGGATGATCGGGCGCGGTTCGAGGCGGCGGCCGAGGAGTTGGGCGCGCGGATCGATACCGTGTGTTTGGCATCGGGGCGTACCTCGCTGCCGGACAATCTGATCGAGACGGTGTCCGCCTTGCCCGATCCGGTGTTGAATCCGACTGCGGTGCGGCGTGGTTCGTTCGATCAGGTCGAGTTGCCGTGGCCCGCTTCGGTTCCCGAGGGCGGCAGGCACGGGATTCTGCGATCCGATACCGACGCTTTCGAGGCGGCGCTCGTGCAGGCGGCCGAGGCGTTGCGGGTCCGGCTCGCGCAGGATTTCGCCGGACGGCCCGCGATTGTCCTCGGGCACGAGGAGCTGATGTATCTGCCGCTGCGGTTGGCGGCCGAACTCACCGAGTCCGGGATTCCGACGCGCTTCCAGACCACCACCCGCTCGCCCGCGTATGTGCTGGACGAGCCCGGTTATCCGCTGCGGCGCGGGTTTCGGTTCATCGCACCCGAACCCGGTGAGGCGCAGCCACGCTATTTGTATAACGCGCACTGGATCGAGGATGCGCTGTCGGTCGATCCGGTTCTGGTCGTTGTCATCGATGCGCCCGCGGACACCGCGGAACTGCGCGCGGAAAGCGGTCTGATCGATGTGCTGACCGCATCCGGTGCCGATGTCGTATTGGCGGTATTGCCGGGTGCGGATCCGCGAATGCTGCATGCCGAGCGCAGCGATGCCCTGCTTATGGGCGATGTGCCCGAACCGAGAGTGCTGTGAGGTCGAACGCTGTGCCGGAACCGAATATCACCACGCAGTCGACATCGGAACTGCCGGTGCCGCTGCACGGCCCGGCCTTCGGATCGTATGCGGCCCAGGAGGTTTCCTGGCTGCTGAAGGATCTATCCGAGGTCGACCTCGAGGCGGATGTCGCCGAGCGCGAGCGCCGGATCCAGTCCGGTGCCGCGCATTACGCGGAATCGCTGCCGATCGAATATCAGCCCGATGCCGCGTATCGCTCGCTGTTCGACGAGGTGCTGGCCGACAGCGCCGAACGGTTGGCGCTCGCCGTCGCGACGGTATCGGAACTCGTTGTCGCCGAACGCGGTGACGACATCGTGCTGGTGTCACTGGCGCGGGCCGGGACGCCGATCGGGATCCTGATGCGGCGCTGGCTGCGCAGCGGGCGTGGTGCGGATCTGCCGAGTCTCGATGTGCCGCATTACGCGGTATCGATCGTGCGCGATCGCGGCATCGATGCCATGGCATTGGATTACCTTGCGCGCCATCATGATCCGGCGTCGGTGGTATTCGTCGACGGGTGGACCGGCAAGGGCGCCATCACCCGCGAACTCACCGAAGCGCTCGATGCCTATCACGCCGCGGGTGGCGCGCGCTTCAATGACGAACTCGCCGTACTCGCCGATCCGGGACATTGTGTGCGCACCTATGGCACCCGCGACGACTTCCTCATCGCTTCGGCCTGCCTCAATTCGACGGTATCCGGACTGATTTCACGCACGGTGCTCAACGACACGCTGATCGGACCGGGTGACTTCCACGGCGCGAAGTTCTACCGCGACCTGGCGGGCGACGATGTGTCCGGCCGCCTGCTCGACACCGTGAGCGCGGCCTTCGATACCGTCCGCGACCGTGTGCCCGCCGAACTCGCCGCCGTGCGCGCTGGCGACCGGACCCCGACCTGGACCGGCTGGGCCTCGGTGGACCAGGTGCGTGCGGCGTATGGCGTAGCCAGCGTGAATTTCGTGAAACCCGGTGTCGGCGAAACGACCCGGGTGCTGCTGCGGCGGCTGCCGTGGCGGGTGCTGGTGCGTGAGGCGGATGCGCCCGAGCACGCGCATATCCGGCTGCTCGCCGCCGCTCGGGGTGTTCCGGTCGAGGTCGTTCCCGATCTCGCTTATTCGTGCATGGGATTGATCAAGGACGTACAGCAGTAATGCATCTACGAAAACTACGCAGACACGCTCTTATCGCTACTGATCTCGACCGGACGATGATCTACTCGCGCAACGCTTTCCACGCCGCCACCGACGTGCCGACGGTCTGTGTGGAGCACCTGGAGGGCGCGCCCCTGTCGTTCATGACGACCACCGCCGCCCTGCGGATGCAGACCCTGACCGACCCCGCCGCCGTCATCCCCACCACCACTCGGACCATCAAGCAGTTCGAGCGGATCCAACTCCCCGGCGCCCCTTGGCGATACGCGATCACCAGCAATGGCGGCAATATCCTGGTCGACGGCGTTCCGGATATGCGCTGGCGCATCGATATCGACGCACAGGTGCGGGCCGGCGGCGCGACGCTGTCGGAGGTGAATGCCGAACTGCGCGCGCGGATCGACGAATCCTGGGTCACCAAATTCCGCATCGCCGACCATCTGTTCACCTACCTGGTGGTCAAGCCCAAGGAGGTACCCGAGGGCTTCCTCGCCGAATGGGACGACTGGTGCCGCCCGCGCGGCTGGTCGGTCTCCCAGCAGGGCCGCAAGATCTACACCATGCCCATGGCCGTCTGCAAGAGCCATGCGGTCCGCGAGGTCCGCCGCCGCCTGATCGACAACGGTGAACTCAGCAATGCGGCAATGACTCTCGCCGCAGGCGACGGCGCCCTCGACGCCGAGATGCTGCGCACCGCCGACTCCGCCATCCGCCCCCGCCACGGCGAACTCGAACACCTCAACTGGACCCACCCCAATCTCACCATTACCCGAGCCTCCGGCATCCTCGCGGGCGAGGAGATCATCAACTGGTTCATCAAGGCCGCCCCCGACACCCCCTAGCCTTGCCTTGACGCCGGCGACAAGGTTTAGCGTTGCGGCGATGGGTCGTGGAGGAGGTCGAATGCTGATCGGTGAGCTGGCGGATCGGGTCGGGACGAGTGCCAGGACGCTGCGGTACTACGAGCAGCACGGACTGGTGCGGGCGCGGCGCTCGACCAGCGGGTATCGCATCTATGACGAGACGGAGCTGCAGGTCGTCCACAAGATCCGGACGCTGCTCGACGTCGGCTTCGATCTCGACGATATCCGCCCGTTCGTCGCCTGTCTGCGTGCCGGAAATGCCTCCGGGGATGTCTGCCCGGATTCGGTGGCGACATTGCGGCGCAAGCTCGACGAAGTCGAGGCCGCCATTGATCGGCTGACCGCGGTGCGATCGCAGCTGCGTGACCAGCTCGGCGCCGCCGAGGTGTCGCGATGAAATTCGGAATCAGCTACAGCACACCGTATTACGGCACCGATCCGGATCGGCTGACGGCCTTCGCACAACATGCCGAAGCGTGCGGATTCGAGTCGATCTATCTGCCGGATCACATCGCGCTGTACCCGGGCGCCACGGTCGGATCGTTCGAGATGCCACCGACACTGCCGTTTCCCGATCCGCTCGATTGTCTGAGCTTCGTCGCCGCGGCCACCCAGCGGATCCTGTTGGGCACCGGTGTATTGCTGCTGCCGTATCGCCATCCGGTGGTGCTGGCCAAACGGCTCGCGACCATCGATCTGCTGTCCAAGGGCCGAATGCGGCTGCTGACAGTGGGACTCGGCACGTTGCCCGGCGAGGCCGAGGCGGTGGGGGTGGACTTCGCGTCCCGCGGCCGTCGGGCCGATGAGGCGATCGATGTAATGCGCCTGCTTTGGGGCGGCGGTGCGGACGGTGTCAGCTACCACGGCGAGTTCTTCTCCTTCGAGAACCTGTGCGTGTACCCGAAACCCCATGGAGGAGACCAGTTGCCGATTCACATCGGCGGATCGAGCCGGGCGGCCGCGCGACGGGTGGGCCGACGCGGTGACGGGTACTTCCCGGGTGGCATGTTGCTGCCCGCGGAACGCGCACAACAGCTCGATCTCGCGAGATCGACGGCCATTGCGGCGGGCCGAGATCCGGCGGCGCTGGAGTACACCCGATGGGGATCGATCGATATGCCGCAGGACCGGGTCGACGGATTGGCCGCACAAGGCGTGACCCGCATCGTCGTCGGCGCCACGGCTACCGACCAGGCCGCGCAGTTCGAGGAAATGTCCGCTTTTGCAGCGCGTTTCGGCACTTCGGCGGGTTAGCGCCGCAGTTCAACGGCGACGCCAGCATTGGGCGATATCGCTGAGGTTCCACCAGGCGACGTAGTCGGGGTCCTGGTCGAGGAGTTGCCAATTCGCGTCGAGGGTTTCGAAGAAGGCGGTGTCGGCGGTGCGGCCGCCTGGTGGTTCGCCTATGTAGATGAGCAGGTCGCCCCCGGCGCGCTGGTAGGCCGCTAGCGCGCCGGAGGCCATGGGGTTCTCCCAACCCGGGGGCCAGCAGAGCAAAAGCACGTCTGCCGGATCCGCGACGTCGCGGTAGGCGTTGGCGTCGCGCAGTTCGTGGATCGGATGCCAGATGTGTGGCTGTCCGGTGGCCGCGGGGAAGGACGTATTGTTCGTTCGATCCGGTGGGTGGGTGTCGAAAGCTGTTATCCGCACCCCCGATTCGGCGAGTTGGCGGGCCCAGTAGCCGCGGCCCGCGCCGATCTCGGCGACCGATCGGCCCTGGGTGATATCGCCGATCCAGGCGAGGGTCTCCGGTGCCGGAACGGCATAGGCGTAAGTCGCCTGGACGACGATCTGCGCATACCCCAGGCGCGCACTACCTTTCGCTCGGCCGCCGTTCACCTCGCGCCGACCGCCGCGCTCGGGCGGGCCCGCCGACACCGACGGCGCGACGAGATCCCAGTACGGATTGGCGCTCGCGCCGCCGGTCATGAAATGCAATAGTCGCAGGTCGAAAGCGGCATCCGCCACCGGATCCCCGGTACCGGCCAGCTGCCGCGCCATCGACAGATAGTCGGCCACCCGCGGATAGGCCTGTTCGAATGCGGCCTCGTCTCGCACCAGATCCGCCAGAGCCGCGAGTCGTTCTTCCGACAGTGCGAAGGCGGGCATCCCTCAATTGTCCAGCGCCCGGAACGAATCGGCGGTCGAATTACCTGAGCTCGCTCGGTTCGGCGCGATCGTGGTGTCTCAGCGGTTGCGGGCGCGGTTGAGCCAGTCGAGGCCGTCGCGCAGGGTGGGGGAGCGGTCGATGCTGGGCGGTTGATAGCGATTGGGCTGGTTCGATGCGGGTGGGAAGGCAGCAGCGGTGAGGTCGGGCTGCGCCTTGGGATCGGGCTGGGCGGCCGCGGCGGGTTGGTCCGGCGCGCAGGCCTGGTCGGAATGCTGGTGGTTCGGCGCGGGTGGATATCGCCGGGTGCCGGGGCGGGGATAGGACGGATCCGCAGGGAAGGGCAGCCTCGGCGCGGATGACGGAGCCACCTGCGGCAGAAAGCGATCGAGTAGCGACCCGGAGTTGTCCTTATCGGGTGCGAACGGAACACCGGTGGAAAGCGCACGCAAGCCGAGCGTCAGCATCTCCCCGACCATGCTGATGCCGATGGACAGCGTCGTGGGCCGGGCGTCGTGGTGCATGCCCATCGCCGTGCCAAGGGCGCTGACGCCGAAGCCCGCGACCATCGAGACGGCCCACACCACCACCGTCCGCACCGTATACCGCTGCCACAAATGCCCGTCCCGGCTGAAGATCGCGATCGTGGTCCCGCGTATCGCACCGAAGCCAAGGCCGACGACGCCACCGATGACCAGCCAGGTGATATCGATGCCGTCGATGTCATCGACCTTGGTGACGCTGTAGATCCCGATCGCCAACAGAATGACCGGCGGCCCAAAGGTGTCGCGGGCATTCATCGGCTCGCCGTAGAACCGCTTCACCACCACCGCGACCACCGCCACGATCGCGATCACCAGCCCGATATTCATAGCGCCTCCCAACACGATGCCTGCTATTGGGAAAGCTAATGACCGGCCCCCGGGTCCTGAGTCCGCCGAAGGGAGGACTCCGGGGATGATCCGAGGTCCTCCGCGCTCAGTATTCGCGTTGCTGAGCGCCCAGTTGCTGGGCGATGACGCCCTGGAGGCGCTGCAGGCCGCCGACGGTGATGCCGCTCTGGAGTTGGCCTTCGATGGTGCGCACCACGGCCGAATCGCTGAGGATCTTCTCGCTGGATTGGATGAGAACCGTGCCGGCGCCGGTGAACTCGAACTGGCGCTCCTCGCCGGAATTCACGCCGAAGCGGGCGGCGCCGGCGGCCAGGAAGCTGGAGATCCAGCGCTGGTCGTAGTGATGGCTGGGGGAGGGGCAATCCGCCCAGCCGACAAGGGCTTCCGGGTCGACGCGCAGCGGTGGTTCGGCGAACATGACCGGGCCATTGGAGGAGGCCAGGAACTTGCCGGTGCCGATGAGGGTGAGGAAGCCGGGCACGATCGACTGGTTCAGCGATAGACCCGGTTCGAAGGCCAACAGGTTGGCGGCGCGGATGGTGAGGTTGCCGTTGTCCTCGAGGTCGTAGGAGTTGATGTCGTAGCCACGGTCGCCGATGATCAGCTTGCCGTGGCCCTCGGCGATCACATAGTCGCCGGTGAACAGCGGTGCGGAGAACTGCTCGGAGACCATGTGCAGCAGCCCGCCCTGCAACCCGTGGGTGAGCATCTGGAACCGCATATCGCCGTAGTAGGCGATCATCGCGCCCTTGCGCATGAACCACGGCTTGGTCAGGTCGATGCAGTAGGCGTAGCTGTTGCCCGGAATATTGTCGCTTTCACCGAGATTCAGCGGATTCAAGATCTCACTCATGGTTCACAACTTCTCTTCCGAGGCCTGCACGTACACGACACCCTGTCCGACGCAATGCAATTGCATGGCCTCCCCCGAGCCGCGGCCGACCGCGTCGCGCCAGCTCAGCGCCGTCTTCAATTCGGTCTGCACATTGCCGTAGGCGGCGACGAAGGCCTGCGGATCCACCACGACCGGATTCGGTCCGCCCACTGGGAGTTCCAGGAATCCGCCGTGCGCGAGCAGCACCGCCGCACCCTGTCCGGACAGCTGTGTGGTGAACATGCCCTGGCCGGTCAGCGCACCACTAGCCGCGCCGCGCAACGCGCCCATCAGCCCGCCGCCACCGCCGCCGCCACCCGAACTCATCACCGACACGATCGAACTCTGCAGTGCCGCGCTATTGGCCAGCAGTCGCGAGGCCTCGACGCGCAGCACCGCGCCCGGCTGCATCTGCACCACATGCACTTCCAGTCCGGCGAAACCGTAGTGCACCTCGCCATTACCCGTGGCCAGCATGGTGCGCTCGTGCTCACCGGCCATCATCCGGCCGGCCATCCGCATGATGCCGCCGCCACCCATGCCTGGACCCGCGCCCGGAATCTGGTGCGGCGCAAAGGAAATATCGCCGGTGTAGAACAGCATCGCGCCATTGCGCGCGACCACGCCGCCCGCCATGCCGACATTCACCTTGACGACCTTGCCGTTGACCTTCTCGAACATCGCAGGCCCCCTTATCGTTCCGCGGGCTGGATCAAGACGAGGCCCTGACCGTCGAAGCGCAATGAGAACGCCTCCCCGGCATCCTGGCCGACGAACGTGCGCCACGAAACGTCGGTCACGAACGACTGATCGAGATTGCCGCGACAGGCCACGAAGGCATCCGGATCCACGATCAACGGGTACTGCGGCGAAACCTCCAGATGGATCAGCGGCCCGCCCGCCGAGAGCAGTGCCACCTGACCCTGTCCGGTCACCGTGGTGGTGAACAGACCCGCGCCCGACGAGGCGCCGCGCAGTCCGGCGAAACGCACATCGGTGCGCAGGTTTCCGGCGAAGCAGAGCAGCTGCTGCGATTCGACCTGCAGCGTCTCGTTATTCAGATTCACCACGGTGACGTGCTGACCGTTCACCGCGAAGAAGACCCGGCCATTGCCGGCGCATTCCATCAGCGACAGTTTCTCGCCGGTGGCGCGCCGCTTGAGTCCGGCGAGAACGCCGTCGCCGCCGCCGAAACCGGCCGATTTGAACTGCACATTTCCTTCGTAGGCGACCATCGAGCCGGAAATCGCGCGGATACTGGTTCCGGCGAGGTGTGCCTCGATCACCTTTTTCGACTGCTCGAACAGTTGCGCCATAGGGAGTTTGCCTGCTGTCTCGTGGGGGAACACGGGTATATCGCCCACATTCCGACTGCGTTTCGCCACCCTAACCGATCATCGAGCACCCGTACGTGCCATGGCGAGGAGTTACTTCGGATCGTGTTCGGCCCGTTTCTCGTAGAGTGGCACCGTACGCACCGACAAGCGAAGGGTCGAACTTGTCCGCAACACTCGCCAAGGGTCAGAATGGCCCGCTGGCCGCCAATGACGTGGTGATCTCCGTCCAGCTGTCCGCGCCGGCGGATCTGTCCGCGCTGCTGGTCACTGAGTCGGGGAAGGTCCGTTCCGACGCGGACTTCGTCTTCTTCAACCAGCCCAATGGCCCCGGGGTGAATCTGCAGCCTGCACCGGCCGGGCAGCCCGCGTCGCTGGCGGTATCGCTGAATGCGGTGCCCGCGGATATCGCGCAGATCCGCGCCGTGATCACCCTCGACGACGCGACCAGCAATTTCGGCCGCTTTCCCGCGCCGACCGCGGTCGTCGCGGATTCGGCGGGCAACCAGCTGTACGAGTACCGCATCGAGGGCTTGAACACCGAGTCGATCGTGATCGCGCTCGAGCTGTACCGGCGGCAGAGCGAATGGAAGGTGCGCGCGGTCGGCCAGGGCTACGCGGGTGGTTTCGCGGCGTTGGTGACCGATCACGGTGTGAGCGTGGAAGAGTCCCCGGCCGCGACGCAGGTCCCGCCGCCGCCGACCTACCAGCCCACCCAGTCCGGGCCGGGCTACCCGCCGCCCCCGCCCCCGCCCGCGTACCCGACACAGCAGCAGCCGCAGTACCCGCCGACGCAGACCTACCCGCAGGGCGCGCCCGGCTACCCGCCGCCGCCCGGTGCGGGCTATCCGCCGCCGCCCGGACCCGGTGGTTACCCGCCGCCCGGCCAGCCCGGCCCCGGCCAGGGCTACCCGCCGCCCGTTCAGCCCGCGGCCCAGCAGCAGCCGCCCGCCGAGATCAGCTTGAGCAAGGACCGTCCGGTCAGCCTGGTCAAGGGCCAGCGGGTCACCCTGCGCAAGGAGGGTGGCGCCGCGCTGAGCTTCGTGAAGATGGGCCTGGGTTGGGATCCGGTGCGCAACCGCGGCATGTTCGGCAACCGCACGGTCGACGTCGACCTCGACGCGTCGGTCGTGATGTTCGCCGATATGAACGTGGTGGATGTCGCCTACTACGGTCAGCTGACCTCCAAGGACGGCTCGATCCGGCACCAGGGCGATAACCTCACCGGTGAGGGCGAGGGCGACGACGAGGTGATCCTGGTCGACCTGACCCGCATTCCGGCCCACGTCAGCACGCTGCTGTTCATCGTGACCTCCTATAAGGGGCACACCTTCGAGCAGATCCAGAATGCGTTCTGCCGCTTGGTCGATGGCGCCAACAATGCCGAACTCGCCAGGTACACCCTCGCCGGCGGCATGCCGTTCACCGCGATGGCGATGGCCAAGGTGTTCCGGGTCGGCGGCGACTGGAAGTTGCAGGCCCTCGGCGAGGGCTTCCAGGCCAAACATCCCGGCGAGGCGGTTCCGCAGCTGGGCCGGTTCCTCGGCAATTGATCGATAACGTGGCGACTGCTCGCAGGTCGCCCGAAAGACCAGAACACGAAATAACGGGGCGGACAACGTGATTCAGTTGAAGGCCGGTCAGAATATAATGCTGACCGGCGATATCGTTCGATTCAGCGCGAAAGCCGGGGCTGCTCTGGATGTTTCCGCGCTCGTGGTAGCGGAGAGCCTGCGCGTCTTCGATACCGGCGATTTCGTGTTCTACAACCAGACCGAGACCGCGGGGGTGACGCTGTCCGACGACGGCGTCACCGTCCGGCTCGCCGAGGTGCGCGCCGACGCGAAGGCGGTGCTGCTGGTGGTCAGCGCCGATCCGGCCGTGCCCGCGCAGCCCGGCGGGCTGGGCGCGGTCAGCGCCGCGATCGCCGTAAATGACGTCGCGACAGCGGAATTCGATATCACCCCATCCGCGGGGGAGGCCGCGCTCATCTGCCTGGAGGTGTACCGGCGCGGCACCGACTGGAAGCTGCGCGCGGTCGGTCAGGGCTATGCGGGTGGACTGGCCGTGCTGCTCACCGCGCACGGCGTCGAGGTGGACGAACCGGCGACGCCGCAGTCCGGTCAGTCGGGTCAGCACAGTGCGGCCGATCTGCGCGACGCCGAACCCGTCAACACTCCGGGACGCGCCAGCGGTCAGGACACCATCAGCGGTCCCGGCGCCGGCGACTCGCGTGCGACCGGCCAGCCGCTCGAGGTCGCACATGGACTCGAACGCCTGTGGATGATCTTCGAGGATGCCGCGCGCTCGGCCGCCGCGCTCATCTCCTCCCGTGATTACGCCATGCAGCGGCTGGATCAGGAACTGTCCGCTGCGGTTTCGGATCCGGCCACCAGGAACACCCCGGCGGCCGAGGACGCGCGTCAGGCCGCACAGCGCCGCTGTGACGATCTGATCGCCACCGCCGAGAGCAGCCACCTGCGCGATAGCGAACAGCTCATGCGCGAACTCGCCAATGCCGATCGGCAGCTGCCGCCGTCGCTGGCCTCGTGGGATTCCCCCGCCTGGGATCGCCCGCCGATGCCGAGCGACGGCATCCGGCTGGGCGAGCTCTACGCGATCGAGCGTGGGCCGCTGCGCATTCCGTACTGCGTGCCGGTGCCGCTGACCCGCCCGCTGTGGATCGATACCGAATCCACGGCCGCGGCGACCCCGATCGTCGGTGCGCTGCTGGCCCGGTTGCTCGCGGCCGACCCCGGTCGGCGCACCCTGGTCGACATGATCGATCTGACCGGTGCGTTCGGTCAGCTGGTTGGTCCGCTGACCCCGGTGCTGAACGGTCCGCCGATCACCGATTTCGCCGAGATCTCGCCGCGGCTGCAGGCCCTGGTCGATGCCGCGGAATTGGCCGAATTGGCCTATTCCAGCGGGAATTTCACCCCGCCGACCGAACACCGGGTGCTGCTCGCGGCGGACTTCCCGCACGGCTACCAGCCCTCGGACGCACAACGCATCGCCGTGCTGCTGATGCGCGGCGATCTGATCGGACTGTCCACGGTGATCATCGGCACCGACGAATCCGAATCCAGTGACGGCACGTTGGCGATGGTGTCGCAGTCCTGCCGACATCTGCCGACGGTGGAGGACACCCCGCTGTTCGATCCGTGGACCGGCAGTGCGTGGCAGCTGGATCTGGACCTGTTGCCAGGGGAACCGGCCAGGCAGGCCCGCTTCCTGCGCACCAGCTAGCCCACCTCCAGCTACCTTCTGCTGGATCGAGCCGTGGGTCCGAGGAGGTTCCGTCGAGCGTAGTCGAACGGTGGTCGCACCCGCTGCGTTCAACCGCCGTATCACTACGCTCGGCGAGCTCGAGCTATCAGCGGACGACGGTCACCCTGGGGCGCAGCGCCTCCGGCAGCCAGGGCAGCAGCGGGTCCGGCGCGCGATCGACGATGCCGCCGACCGGATCGTCGACGAGATCGCGCCGGACCAGATCCTCCTCCGGCCGGTAGATCTGCCGGATGATCAACGCGCACAACGCGAGTACCGCGAGATCGCGCAGCAGTACGGTGCCGGTGAACCACTGCTCGGGCAGGCCCTTGCGGTCGAGGCCGAGGTAGTAGAACATCCGCGGCACCCAGACCAGCGCGTCGATGGTCATCCACGCCAGCAGAATTCGGCGATGCGGCAGTGCCAGCACGGCCAGCGGTACCAGCCACAGCGAATACTGCGGGCTCCACACCTTATTGGTGAGCAGGAATGCCGCGACCACCAGGAAGCACAGCTGGGCCACGCGGGGACGGCGCGGGGCGGTGAGCGCGATATAACCGATCACGGCACAGGCGAGGACGAATACCGCCAGCGACACCAGATTCAGGACGGTCGGCTGATCGGCGTGCCCGATCTCGCCGTCGAAACCGTCCCAGCCGGTGAACGAGGTGATGACGTTGTAGATGGAGTCCGGGTCGGCATGCCGAGTGGTGTTGAGCCGGAAGAATTCTCGCCAGCCGTTCGGATACAGCAGCAGGATCGGCAGATTCACCACCAGCCAGGTGCTCGCCGCCGCCGCGACGGTGAGCGCGGCCGCGCCGAGCGGCCGGGCACTGAGAAACTGCACGCGGTACGGGGTTTCGCGCAGCCAGGTCAGCGCCGTGTGCCACCCGGTGATATCGCCGAGCCGCAGCCCGAGGCGCGCGCTGGGTACCCGCTGCAGCGGGTCGGCGCGCAGGCACAGCACCACGATCGGCCCGAGCAGTAGCAGCGGATACAGCTTGGCCGCACCGCCGAGCCCGAGCAGCAGGCCCGCGAGCACCGGCCGGCGGCGCGCCCAGGCGAGCAGGCCGGTGGCGGCGAAAGCGGTTGCGAGCGCGTCGAAATTGGTGAACGCGTGCACGATCACCAGCGGAGAGCAGGCGATCAGCGCGGCATCCCAGATCCGCCGCCCGGCCAGTTGCGCCGAGGCCCACACGGTGACCAGCCAGGCCAAGGCGAGGCCGACCGCGACCACGTTGAAGTAGATGACGACCTGTAGCGCGCCGGGCAGCGGGGAGGCGTCCCAGGTCTTGGCGACCTGCATCGCCGCGTACTGATAGAGCCCGGACAGCACCGGATACTCCATGTACCTGGTCTCCCGGCCGCCGTCCGGGGTCTGTTCGGTCCACGACTTCTTGTACGGGAACGCGCCCTCGTTCAAGCGTTCCGCGCCGTAGAGCGGCACCGTATCCGAGTAGCACATGGCCACGTATTGGCGGCCGTTGTTCCAATCGAGGGTGATCGAACCGTCGGACGCGGTCGTCTGCTGGATGCAGGCCGCCTTACTCGTCCACCCGAGCGCGAGGAAGACCAGCGCGAAGGCGAGCAGCACCCGCATCGGGGTCCAGAACCGGACCCGGCCGATGAGCGCGTGGTCGCCGACCGGGCCGCCGATGACGGTGCTCAGCTGCGCGCTCAGGGAATCGTTGCGGCTGGGCCGATCCCGGCCGTCGCACGATCGTAGGTCCGGCGCGAGCGGCGCGGGCGCGATGTAGGGCGCCGCGCCGCTCGTCTGTTCCGTTGTGCCCGAAGGCATCCCATTGGGTTGCGGCGCGCTCCCATTCGTCCGCTCGGCCATGAGTTGCTGTTGGGTCACGGCAGCCGAGGCTACCGGGTCCGTGTTGGTTGGCTTCCGTTGCCGGTACCTGTATCACCGGAGTTGGGTCGCTGTGATCCGCTCGGCGCCGAGCCCTCTGAGGTCGCCATCGGCTGACCGGGCAGCGGCGTCGCTTCCGGCTGCTGCTGGGTCTGCGGCCGCTGCTGCTGGGTCTGTGGCTGCACTCCGGGCACCGGAATGGTGATACCGGGCAGGATCTCGACCTGGCTCGGCACCACGACCACCGGCGGCAGATACGGCGCATCCGTGGTCGAGGGCGGGGTGAACGGCGCGGACCACTCGGGCACACCCGCCTGGCCCTTGATGGGCGCTGGCTTCGGGAAGGTTTGGTTGGGCGTGCCCTGCAGGGCGCCGTCCATGGTGGCCTTCCAGATATCCGAGGGCAGGCCGGAGCCGTAGATCATGCCGCCGCTGTAGTTGCGCAGCGCCGAGTTATCGATCGAGCCGACCCACACCGCCGTGGACAGCGTCGGGGTGTAGCCGACCATCCAGGCGTCCTTGTTCTCGCCGGTGTCGCCGAGCTGGGCGGTACCGGTCTTGGTCGCCGACTCGCGGCCGTTGGCCAGGTCGTGGTGGCGCGACCATGCGGCGATCGGCTTCATCGCGGCGGTCACGTTGTCCGCCACCGCTTCCGAGACGCGACGCTCGCCCGCCACATCACCGCGGTCCAGCAGCACCTGCCCGTCGGCGGTAACCACCTTCGAGACGAAGTGCGGTGCGTGGTAGATGCCGGAGGCGGCCAAAGTCGCGTAGGCGGAGGCCATATCGAGGACCCGGGCCTGGTACTGGCCGAGCACGATGCCGTTGTTCGGCGGGGAGCCGTCCGGCTCGACCAGACTCTTGCCGACGCCCGGGATGGTTTCCGGGATGCCGAGCTTGTGCGCCATATCGGCGATCTTCGCCGGACCGTTCTGCATATCCAGCTCCATGCGGTAGAAGCTGGTGTTCAGCGAGCGCTTGAGCGCCTCGGCGATGGTGCAGGTGCCGCACTGTTCGCCTTCGACGTTGGTGATCTTGATGCCGTTCACGGTGATCGGCGAACTGTCGTACATCTCCGAGAGCGGTTTGCCCAGCTCCAGGTTCTCCGCCAGACCGAAGACCTTGAACGAGGATCCCGGCTGCAGACCGGCATTGGCGAAGTCGTAGCCCTGACCGTCGTCGCCGCCGTAGTAGGCGCGCACGGCACCGGTCTTCGGATCCACCGAAACCACCGCCGCGCGCAGCTTTTCCGGCTCGCCCTGCATCTTCTTCTGCGCGGCGTCGACGGCGGCCTGCTGCGCCTTCGGATCGATCGTGGTGGTGATCGACAGACCAGCGGTATTGAGCTGCTGCTCGCTGATGCCCGCGGCCGACAGCTCCTTGAGCACCTGGGTCTTGATCAAGCCCTCGGGGCCGTCGTCGAGCCCCTTGTCCTTGGTCGAGGCCACCGGGACCACCTGCGGGAACTGCTGGGCTTGGCGCTCTTCGGCTTTCAGATTGCCGCCGGAGACCATGCCGTCGAGCACGTAATTCCAGCGGAATTTCGCGCCCTCGGGATTCTTCTCCGGATCCAGACCGGAGGGCTGCTGGATGGTGGCGGCCAGTACCGCGCCCTCGGCGATGGTCAGATCCTGGACCGGCTTGCCGAAGTAGGCCTTGGCCGCGGCATCGATGCCGTAGGCGCCACGACCGAAGTAGATGGTGTTGAGGTACGCGGCGAGGATCTCGTCCTTGCTCCACTGGCGCGCCATCTTCGCCGAGATGACCAGCTCGTGCATCTTGCGGGTCAGCGAGTGTTCGTCGCCCACCAGCGCGTTCTTCACGTACTGCTGGGTGATCGTGGAACCACCGCCCGCGCTCTCCTTGCCGAGGGCTTGATCCCTGGCGGCGCGCATGAAGCCGGAGACCGAGAAGCCCGGGTTGCTGTAGAAGTCCCGGTCCTCGGCCGCGATCACGGCATTGCGCACATGCGGCGGAATCTGATCGATGGTGACATCGGTGCGGTTGCCGTCGGGCGGCACGACCTTGCTGATCACCGAGGTGCCGTCGCTGGCGAGGATGGTCGCGACCTGGTTGGTCTTGAGGTCGCCCGGCTGGGGCACCGAAACCGTCGTGTAGGCGACCAGGAAGACCGCACTCGGCAGCACGATGGACAGGGCTACCAGCACGTAGATCACCCGGCGCACGATCCGCCACGGCGACTTCTTCTTCGCGCCGGGGCTGCGACCGCCCGGTCCGCCGGGCCCGCCGTCACCGCCGTTGCGTCGCGGCGGCGGTCCCGAGGGCGGTGCACCCGCGGTCGCGCGGCGCTCACCGGTGGTACCGGCGCCGTTGGTGCGGCGGGCGCCGGGGCGATCCTGGCCGGGACGCGGGGTGGCCGGTCGGGGACCGGTGGGCGGCGCCGAGCGCCGATTGCGTTCGGCGACGGCGTCGGTCAGCGAGCCGGGGCGCTTGTCCTGCGGCCGCTCGATCTTCTGTGTGGCTTGCGCACCCGGCGGTGCGTTATTGGGTAGTGGCCGGCCCTGCGGCGGGCGGCCCTGCGGCGGCGGACCCGGCCGCCGCGGCGGC
>NZ_JBKBET010000004.1:0-2873 GCF_048910785.1 Nocardia nepalensis
CCCACAGTTGCCCGACCCGGGCGGCCAACCCGGCATCACCGGCCCCATCCCCGAAGAAACCGGCCCATCCCAACCCCCATCCACCACCAACCAACCCGGCGTAATCCCAACGCCAGACGGAACCCGCTGAAACCCCCTGCCCCACACCCGATCCACAACATCCAAAGGCCACAGCCGACACCACCCGACGAACTCTGCGCACCAAGCCCCACCCCTGCCGTACCCCTTATCGGATCCGCGTCCCTCGCAGCCGATTTCGCTGCCCCACACCGCGGCCATCGCACCACATACGATCGGCTACCGGCACCGGCTGGCGATCCAGCGGAGATTTCGGCCCAACGATCAAGATCAGGTGGCACTGGTGGCGGGGGCTTCTCGGGCGATGCCGCCACAGATTCCACGTGATCACATGTCCAGTTGAGGGGGTGGTGGGTGGTGGCGTTCGGGTTGGGTGGGCTGCGGTAGGTCCTGTTGTTCTGCACCGACTCCCAGGGGGTGCTCGACCCGGATGGTTTGGCGTTCCGTGGTTTTGCCGGTGCAGTGCTGGGCGCGTCGTGTGCCGTACCCGACTTACCTCCCGCAGTCGGGTGGGCAGGCGGACGGCTTCCAGCTCGGTCGACTGGCTGTGGTTGCGTTCTCGAGAGTGTCGAGGCGAGTCGCACAGGGATCAAGATCAGGTGGCACTGGTGGCGGGGGCTTCTCGGGCGATGCCGCCACAGATTCCACGTGATCACACGTCCAACTGAGGGGGTGGTGGTGGCGTCCGGGTTGGCTGGGCTGCGGTGGGTCCTGTTGTTCTGCACCAACTTCTCGGGGGTGCTGGACCCCGGATGGTTTGGTGTTCCGTGGTTTTGCCGGTGCAGTGCTGGGTGCGTCGTGTGCCGTACCCGGCTTACCTCCCGCAGTCTGGTGGGCAGGCCCGCGGCTTCCAGCTCGGTCGACTGGCTGTGGTTGCGTTCTCGAGAGTGTCGAGGCGAGTCGAACAGGGATCAAGATCAGGTGGCACTGGTGGCGGGGGCTTCTCGGGCGATGCCGCCACAGATTCCACGTGATCACATGTCCAATTGAGGGGGGGTGGGTGGTGGCGTTCGGGTTGGGTGGGCTGCGGTGGGTCCTGTTGTTCTGCACCGACTTCTCGGGGGGTGCTCGACCCGGATCGTTCGGCGTTCCATGGTTTTGCCGGTGCAGTGCTGGGCGCGTCGTGTGCCGTACCCGACTTACCTCCCGCAGTCGGGTGGGCAGGCGGACGGCTTCCAGCTCGGTCGACTGGCTGTGGTTGCGTTCTCGAGCGTTTCGAGGGGAGTCAAATGGTGGTTGGGCTGCGGTGGTGAGGCATCATCTGACTCGGCTCGATGCGGGCTAGCTGGCTGAGCTCAGACTTTGACGAGGTCGTCGGCGTGGATTACTGGGCGTTGCATGGTGTCCGGGAGTTCGGTGGTGGAGCGGCCGAGCATGCCGGAGAGTTCGGTGCTGTCGTATTCGACTACGCCGCGGGCGACGATGCGGTTGTCGGGGGCGATGAGGTCGACTACGTCGCCGCCGTAGAAGCGGCCGCGGATGCCGGTGATGCCAGCGGCCAGCAGGGAGCGGCGGCGGTGGGCCACGGCTTGGACGGCACCGTCGTCGATGAGGATAGCGCCGCGGCTGTCGGCGGCGTGGCGGACCCAGAATTTGCGGGCGGAGAGGCGAACCGGGCGCGCGGCGAAGGCGGTGCCGACGGTGCCAGCGCTGAGCGCGATATCGGCCTCGGTGGCGGCGGCGAGCAGGACGGGCACGCCCGCGTCGGCGGCCAGGCGGGCCGCGGAGAGTTTCGAGGCCATGCCGCCGGTGCCGAGTGCGCCGCCGCTGCCCGCGATGACGCCGTCGAGGTCGGCGCTGCTGCGGACCTCGGGGATGAAGTTCGCGGCGCCCTTGCGCGGGTCACCGTCGTAGAGGCCCTCGACATCGGAGAGCAGCACCAGCGCATCGGCGCCGACCAGATGCGCGACCAGCGCGGCGAGCCGGTCATTGTCGCCGAAGCGGATCTCTTCCGTTGCGACAGTATCGTTTTCGTTCACGACAGCGACCGCGCCGAGCGAGCGCAACCGATCCAAGGTGCGCTGCGCGTTGCGGTGATGTTCGCGCCGGGAGAAGTCGTCGGCGCTCAACAGCACCTGTCCGACCGTGCGCCCGTACCGTGCGAACGAGGTCCCCCACGCATGTGCCAACGCCAACTGCCCGACGCTCGCCGCAGCCTGCTTGGTGGCCAGATCCCTTGGGCGACTTGTCAACCCGAGCGGAGCGATCCCGGCACCGATCGCACCGGACGACACCACGACCACATCGGACCCGGCCCGCATCCGCGCCTCGACCGCATCGGCCAGCCGATCAAGGCGCGCCATATCCAGCCCACCCTTCAGACTGGTCAGCGCCGAAGACCCGATCTTCACCACGACACTGCGCGCCGAAGCAATCGCCGTCCTGGCCTCACTCAGACCGGACTGCGACATCACCTCGGCCATCCCCGAACTCACCTGCATCGCAACCGAACTCCCTGTACCGCAACAGAACCCACCGATTTGATCGCCTGAACCACCCCGGCATTACCGACCGATCCAACCGACTCCGCCGCACCAACCGACCGTGAAGCACCAGCCGACACTGCACCAGCCAACCACGCACGATCAGCTGACGCCCACTCCGCCGGACCAGCCGAGTCCGCCGCACCAACCGACCACGAGGCATCCGCCGCCGCCCAGCCCGCCAACACCGCGCCCGCCGACAGTGCACCAACCGACCACACCGGACCAGCCGACACTGCACCAACGAACCACGCACTACCAGCTGACGCCGCACCAACCGACCCCGACGGATCAACTGCCGCTCCACCAACG
>NZ_JBKBET010000004.1:3292-209107 GCF_048910785.1 Nocardia nepalensis
CCGACCCCGAAGCATCAGCCGACGCCGCCGAGCCAGCCGACACTGCACCAACCAACTCGGCCGAGCCAGCCGACGCCGCACCAACCGACCCCGACGGATCAACTGCCGCTCCACCAGCCAACCGCGCCGGACCAGCCGACACAGTGCCAACCAACCGCACCAGGACCGCCGACTCCGCCGGGCCAGCCGACCTCACCGCATCAGCCGATTCAGCCGAACTGGTCGTACTTGCGAGCCCAACCGAACCCGCCGGGAGCAGCACTGCACCCCGAATGCGTTGACCGCCATCGAATTCCGACGCTCGCCGGACGGGTGAACCGGACCGCGACGCTCGCCACACGGGCGAACCGGACCGCGGCGCTCGTCGGAACGCCGTGCCGGACTTCGGCGCGCAGCACAAGCCCACGGCGTTCACGCTATTCCTCGTCGTCCTTGACCAGACCGCGGCGCACCCGCGAGGCGTGTTTGCGTTCGGCGGCGCTGATCCGGTCGTTCTGCTCCAAGCGGATGTCCGTACCGCGGCCCGTGGGCACCATATCGATGCCCGCGGAGATCTGGGGCTCCCATTCGAAGGTGACATCGCCGATGGTGACGGGGGCTCCGGGCTCGGCGCCCTGTTTGACCAGTTCGTCCTCGACGCCGAGGCGGGCCAGGCGGTCGGCGAGGTAGCCGACGGCCTCGTCATTGTCGAACTGGGTCTGGCGCACCCAGCGCTCCGGCTGCGGGCCGCGCACGATGAAACCGCCGGGCTCTTCGGGATCGGCGATCACGCTGAAACCGGTCTCGTTCACCGCGATCGGGCGGATCACCGGACGCTTCGGCGCGGCCTTCGGATGCGCCGCCCGATACTGCTCGACCATCTCGGCGAGCGCGAATGTCAAGGGACGCAGGCCCGCTCGGCTCACCGCCGAGATTTCGAAGACCGGCCAGCCACGGGCGGTGAATTCGGTCGTGACCATCTCCGCCAACTCTGCGGCATCGGGCACGTCGACCTTGTTCAGGATCACCACGCGCGGCCGATCGGCCAGATCACCGAGCCCGGTGTCGGCATCCAGAGCCGGTTTGTAGGCCGCGAGTTCGGCCTCGAGCGCATCGACATCGGAGACCGGATCGCGCCCCGGTTCCAGCGTCGCGCAATCCACAACGTGCGCGAGCACCGCGCAACGCTCCAGATGCCGGAGGAAATCCAGGCCGAGCCCGCGTCCCTCGCTCGCACCGGGAATCAGACCGGGCACGTCGGCGATGGTGAAAGTGGTGTCACCACTGGAGACCACACCGAGATTGGGCACCAGGGTGGTGAACGGGTAGTCCGCGATCTTCGGCTTGGCCGCCGAGAGCACCGACACCAGCGAGGACTTACCCGCCGACGGGTACCCGACCAGACCGACATCGGCAACGGACTTCAACTCGAGGACGAGATCGCCCTCCTCACCGTCCTCACCGAGCAGCGCGAAACCGGGCGCCTTGCGCGCCTTGGAGGCCAGCGCGGCATTGCCGAGCCCGCCGCGTCCACCGCGCGCCACGATGAACTTATTGCCCGCACCCACCAGGTCGACGACCACCTTGCCGTCGTCGTCGAGCACCACGGTGCCATCGGGCACCTTCAACAGCAGGTCCGTGCCCTGCTTACCATCGCGATTGCTGCCCTCGCCCGGCTTGCCATTGCTCGCCTTGGCGTGCGGATGGAAGTGGAAGTCCAGCAGGGTGTGCACATTCGGGTCGACCTCGAGGACCACATCCCCGCCGCGTCCGCCATTGCCGCCGTCCGGTCCGCCCAGCGGCATGAACTTCTCGCGGCGCACGGAGGCGCAGCCGTGACCACCCTTGCCCGCACGCACGTGCAATACGACACGGTCGATGAATTTGGACATGTCCGAATCATCCTCCTCGGTGGTCATAGTTTGGGAACGCGATCTTTCGAGAACGCGAAAAGCGGGCCAGGGAATCCACCCTGACCCGCTCAGCTGTTTCCGGAATGGCTAAGAGGCGGTCAGGCCTCGGCCGGCTCCGGAATGACGATGTTGACGGTCTTGCGTCCACGCTTGGTGCCGAACTCGACCTTGCCCGCCGCCAGGGCGAACAGGGTGTCGTCGCCGCCACGGCCGACGAGCACGCCGGGGTGGAAGTGCGTGCCACGCTGGCGAACCAGGATCTCGCCCGCCGAAACGGTCTGGCCACCGAAACGCTTGACGCCGAGTCGCTGGGCGTTCGAATCGCGCCCGTTGCGGGAGCTGGATGCACCCTTCTTATGTGCCATTTCTGAACTCCTGTGAAGTAATTCGAGAAAGCGCGGAGGCTTACTTGATGCCGGTGACCTTGAGGACCGTCAGCGGCTGACGGTGACCCTGACGCTTGTGGTAGCCGGTCTTGTTCTTGAACTTGTGGATGCGGATCTTCGGGCCCTTGGTGTGCTCGACGACCTCGGCGGCCACCGATACCTTGGCCAGCTTGTCCGCGTCGGTGGTCAGCTCGGCGCCGTTCACGACGAGAACCGGGGCCAGCGCCACGGACGAACCCGGCGCACCCTCGATCTTCTCGACCTTCACCAGGTCACCGACCGCGACCTTGTACTGCTTTCCGCCGGTCTTGACGATCGCGTACGTTGCCATCGGTCGGCTGCCCTTCTTCCTGTAATGCGCGCGGCTCGTGCTCGCGCGGCTGCGTGTTCCCGCCCGGATGACTCCGGCTGGAAACCACAGCACTCTGGTCTGGTAGTCACCGCCGCCTCAGCAACCTGATGGCTCTCGGCTTCGAGCCGAGTCACGAACACAGCGCGAATGAGCGCTGTCGCCGGGCAGCGACTGTCCAAGATTACAGGACGGATACCACGCCGACCAAACCGGTGCTCCCGGACCAGGTCACGGTCCCGCACACCAGCCTATGCCGTCGGGACTCGGCGATCGAATGACGGAACCCCCGCCGCGAAGTGCGGCGGGGGTTCCGAGTTCGGATCCGATCGTGGCGATCAGTTCGCGTCGTCCACCGGCGGTCCGGCGGGGCGAGCGACGGCCCGCCGGCGCGGCTTGCGCGTCGGCACCACGACCGGCACATCCGCCGTGTAATCCACCACGGGTGTTGCGGAGGCCTGATCCGCCGTCGGCAGCACGAACACCGCGCCCGCACTATCGGCGGCGGGTGCGGCGGCCGAGCGCGCCACGCGGCGTCTGCGGCCGGTCGAATGGGGCGCCGCAGGTTCGGGCACTCCATTGGCCGAGGCCGCGGATGCGCCCGATGTCACAGGCTGCTCGGGTTCGGTGACCGCGGCAGGTTCGGCCGAGTCGGACTCGTCATCGCTGGAAACCCCGGCAAGGACCGGCTCAGCCGCGACGACCTCGTCGGACGCGGGCTGGAGCGCCTCTTCGAGCACAGCTTCCGCGACTTCCTCGGCAACCGCTTGCGCAGCTTCCTCGGCGACCGCGGCGACGGCCTCGGCGACCTCGACTTCCTCGACCGCAGCCACCGCGACCTCGGTCGAAGCGGCTTCGGCCGCAATAGCCTCGGCTTCGGCCGTGGCAACCGCACCCGGCGATTCGACGTCCTCGCCGTGCCCGGCCTCCTCGGACTGATGCGCCGCCATCGCCAGCGCGACCGGATGCGCCCGCTTGACCGCGATCTCCGCCTCGTCCGCCTCGACAACCTGCGCCGTGCCGTTAGTCGCCGCCACCGGCGCACTGGCCGCCGCGGCCTTGTCCCGGCCACGCCGCCGCCGCGACCCGGTCTCCCGGCCGCCGCGCGCGGTCTCCTCGGTCGCCGTGAGCTCCACCGGATACGTGTGCACGAGGATGCCGCGACCATGGCAATGCTCACAGGTCGTCGAGAACGCCTCGACCAGACCGGTGCCCAGCTTCTTGCGGGTCATCTGCACCAGACCCAGCGAGGTCACCTCGGAGACCTGATGGCGGGTGCGGTCGCGGCCCAACGCCTCGGTCAGCCGGCGCAGCACCAGATCCCGGTTCGACTCCAGCACCATGTCGATGAAGTCGACGACGATCATGCCGCCGATATCGCGCAACCGCATCTGGCGCACGATCTCCTCGGCCGCCTCCAGGTTGTTGCGGGTGACCGTCTCTTCCAGGTTGCTGCCGCCCGCACCGGTGAACTTGCCGGTATTGACGTCGATGACCGTCATCGCCTCGGTCCGGTCGATCACCAGGGTGCCGCCCGAGGGCAGCCACACCTTGCGATCGAGCGCCTTGGCGAGCTGTTCGTCGATCCGGTAGGTCTCGAACACGTCGACGCCGTTGTTCTCGTGCCGGGAAACCCGGGCGAGCATGTCCGGTGCGACCGTGCGGATGTAGTTCTCGACGGTGCTCCAGGACCGATCACCCTCGATGACCAGCCTGGAGAAGTCCTCGTTGAACAGGTCGCGGATGACCTTGACCAGCAGGTCCGGCTCTTCGTACAGCGTCTTGGGCGCGCCGTTGTCCTTGGCCTCGGCCGCCTTCTCGATGGTGCGCCACGTCGCCTGCAGCCGCTCCACGTCGCGGGCCAGTTCGGCCTCGCTGACGCCCTCCGACGCGGTGCGGATGATCACCCCGGCGTCGGCCGGCACGATATCGCGCAGCACCTCCTTGAGCCGCTTGCGCTCGGTATCGGGCAGCTTGCGGCTGATACCGGTGGACGAGCCGCCCGGCACGTAGACCAGGAAGCGTCCGGCCAGGCTGATCTGAGTGGTCAGTCGAGCGCCCTTGTGCCCGACCGGATCCTTGGAGACCTGGACCAGCACCTGATCGCCGGGCTTGAGCGCCTGCTCGATCTTGCGCTCCTTGCCGCCGAGTCCGGCGGCCTCCCAGTTCACCTCGCCGGCGTAGAGCACGCCGTTGCGGCCGCGGCCGATATCGACGAACGCCGCCTCCATCGACGGCAGCACGTTCTGCACCTTGCCGAGGTAGACATTGCCGACCATCGACGCGGAGCCGGTGTTGGTGACGAAGTGCTCGACCAGAATGTTGTCCTCGAGCACCGCGACCTGGGTTGCGGTCGGGTGTTCGGGGAAGGTCTTCTCGCGCACCACCATCACCCGGTCCACAGCCTCGCGGCGGGCCAGGAATTCCGACTCGGTCAGGATCGGCGGGCGGCGGCGGCCGGCCTCGCGACCGTCACGGCGACGCTGGCGCTTGGCCTCGAGCCGGGTGGAACCGGTGATGCCCTGCACCTCGTCGACGGTGGCGCGGCCGCGGGTCTTATTGCGCGGCTCGCGCTCGTGCACGACGGTGTTCGGTGGATCGTCCTCGGAGACGGCCTCGGCCTCGGCGCCCTCACCAGCCACCTTGCGGCGACGGCGACGACGGCGACGACGGCTCGAACCCTCCGGCAGACCGGATTCGTCGTCCTCGGTCTCGGATTCCTCGGCGGTTTCGGCGGGCTCGCCCTCGCTCTTGCGCGCGGCGGGCTGCTCGTCCTCGGTGCCCTCCTCGGTGACGTCGCTGTCGTCACCTTCGGCATCGGACTCGCTGTGCTGTTCGCCGCGACCACGACCGCGACCACGACGGCCGCGACGCCGACGCCGCGGCTGGTCCGCATCGCCCTGCTGCTCGGGTGATTCCTGCTCGTCCTCGGTGGTCTCGACCTCGTCCTCGACCGCCTCGACCGCCTCGACCGGCGCCTCCTCGGTCCGGCGGGTCTCCCGCTCGGCCCGGCGCTGGCGGCGTGCCTCTTCAGCGGCCGCGGCGTCCGGCGGCAGGAACAGCGGCGCCGAGACCGCGGCGGCGGCCTCGAAGACCACCGGCGTCGCGACGTGCGGCTCCTGCAGAACCGAATGGGTGAACAGCTGCACCGACGGCTGGTGCGCCGCGGGCTGTTCCCCCGATGGCAGCGATCCGGACTGGTCGATCACCTGGTCCGGTGCGGAAAAGATGAGGCCGGGCTCCTCGGGAGCCGGCTGTTGGTCCGCCGCGACCTCGGGAGTCTGCGACGCCACGGCGTCCGGCTCCGTAGTGACGAGCGCGTCGCGGACCGATTCCGCTACCGCTCGATCGACGTTCGACTGCGCACTACGCGCATCGGCACCCAACTCGGCGAGCTTGGCCAGGATGCGTTTGCTGGTTACTCCCAGCCGCTTGGCAAGCGCGTGAACTCGGATTCGCTCCGGCAATTGTTCGGCATCCTGTGATGTTGTTGTCAGCGGCTCTTGATCGGCCACGAAGTCTCCTCGGGTCCCCGGGCGCGTCCCTCCTGGCAGGAGTGACGCGGCCGACGCGGGGGCACTGTCCGTTCACCTCACGCGGTTGGCGCAAGGTCAAGTGGTCTCGCCCCGCATGCCCGGTTAACACCATGGTTTTCGTCTGTCGGGCTAACTGGTCACGCGGCGCCTGGCTGTTGGCTGAACTCCACGGCGCGAGCGCTCATCCAGCGTGCCGACGCGAACCTCCGGCCCCAGCAACGGGCCAGTTGTTCGTAGCAGCGATGATCGGCATCGAACCGCAGTGTCATCCGGTTACCGTCCGGCACCGATCGTCGCGCGTACCTGCGCGAACACTCGGCATCGTCGATAACCAATGCCAGTATCCCACATCGTGCGGTGACGTCTTGCCATCGCCGCACGACTACGCCTCGCTGCGCTCGGCTCCGTCCAGCGGCGACGCCGGCTGCATTGTCGGTTCGCGCAGCTCACGCCCAGCGCCTGGCCGACGCTCGGCTCAGTCTTGCGGCGACGCCGGTGTGCTAGCGGTTCGCGCAGCTCACGCCTCTGAGTCGGATCAGGCGGGGAACTCGGGGAACCAGAGCGCGATTTCCCGCTTGGCCGATTCCGGCGAATCGGAGCCGTGCACCAGGTTCTCCTGGGTCTCCAGCGCGAAGTCACCGCGAATGCTGCCGGGAACGGCCTTCTCGACCGGATCGGTGCCACCGGCGATCTGACGGAACGCCGCGATGGCGCGCGGGCCCTCCAGGATGGCCGCGACGACCGGGCCGGAGGTGATGAACTCGATCAAGGAACCGAAGAACGGCTTCTCGGCGTGCTCGGCGTAGTGGCCGCGCGCCAGCTCTTCGGATACCTGCTTCAGCTCCAGGGCGGCGATCTTCAGCCCCTTGCGCTCGATCCGGGCCAGCACCTCACCGACGAGGCCACGGGCCACACCGTCCGGCTTGATGAGTACCAACGTCTGCTCAGTCACGGCGCACAGCCTAATAGGCGGTACCCCGGGTTACCGAACCGGAGCTATGAAGAGCCCTGGACGCTGACCCTTTCGAGCGACCTGCAAGCAGTCGCTAACGCTGGCTGGGCAGCAGGCCGAGCTCCATCCGACGCTTGACGTCGGCGCGCAGGACCAGGATGAAGCCCCACACCACGGCGAAGAAGACGCCCATCACACCGATGGAGATGTGCACGAAGACGCCGAGGATCAGCAGCACCTGCAGGGCCAGGTTGAACGGGATGGCCCACGGGCGGCGTTGGAGTCCGGCGCCGAGGATCATCACCAGCGCGAGGATCACCAGATAGCTGCCGGAGAACCAGCCGACTCCCCCGCCCACGGACGCGACGACGGGCAGCGCGAGCAGTACCGTGATCGCTTCGAGGATCAGCGCGCCCGCCATGACGCCCCGCAGGCCCTTCCACGGATCGGTGGCGGGCGGGGGGACCTTTGGCTCGCCGTCGGTCCGCTCGGGCTCGGCGGCGTCGCCGGTTGCCTCAGTCACGCTGTCTCCTTCTCGGCATTCGCGGGCCCCACCTGCTTACCCATGCTGCCGCATCCGGACGGCACAGCTCACGCTGCGTTCATTGCGGCATTCGCGGGGCCCTCCGTGGTTACACACGCTGCCGCCTCATGCCGGGTCCTTGCCGAACAAGGCGCGCGCCGCACCCGCGGTGACGACCGATCCGGTCACCACGACGCCTGCGCCGGAAACCATTTCGCCCGAGTCGCCGACCTCCTCGGCGATGGCGATGGCCGTTTCCAGTGCGTCGGGCAGGGTTTCGGCGGTGACCACCCGTTCGTCGCCGAAGCGCTGCACGGCCAGGTCGGCGAGGCGTTCGATATCCATGGCGCGCGGCGAACCATTGGTGGTGACCACGATCTCGTCGAGCACCGGCTCCAGCGCCTCCAGAATGCCCGCCGCATCCTTGTCACCGAGCACCGCGACGACGCCGACCAGCTTGCGGAAGTCGAATTCCGCGGTGAGCGTCGCGGCCAGCGCCTGCGCGCCCGCCGGATTGTGCGCGGCGTCGATGAAAATGGTCGGGGCGTTGCGCATGCGCTCCATCCGGCCCGGACTGGTCACGCTCGCGAAACCCGCACGCACCGCCTCCAGATCGAGCCGCCGATCGGCGCCGGCACCGAAGAACGCCTCCACCGCCGCGAGCGCGAGCACCGCATTGCGGGCCTGGTGCTCACCGTGCAGCGGCAGGAAGATCTCGTCGTAGACCCCGCCGAGGCCCTGCAATTCGAGCTGCTGGCCGCCGACCGCGATCTGGCGGGCCAGAACCCGGAACTCCGAGCCCTCGCGCGCCACCGCGGCATCGACCTCGACCGCCCGGCGCAGCAGCACCTCCATGGCCGCCGGTTCCTGCTCGGCGATGATGGCGACGGTATCGCGCGGTATCAGGCTCTCCGGCGCGCGCTTGATGATTCCGGCCTTCTCCGCCGCGATGGCGGCGAGATCGTCGCCGAGGAAATCGGTGTGGTCCAGGCCGATCGGGGTGATCACCGCGACCTGTCCATCGATGACATTGGTCGCGTCCCAGCGGCCGCCCATGCCCGTCTCGACGACCGCCACGTCGACCGGCGCCTCCGCGAAGGCCGCATAGGCCATGCCGGTGAGCACCTCGAACTTGCTCATGGCCGGACCGTCGGCAGCGGCGGACTGCTTATCGATCATCTCGATATACGGCTGCAGTTCGCGGTAGGTCTCCACGTACTTGGCCGGGGTGATCGGCACGTTATCGATGCTGATCCGCTCGGTGGCCAGCTGCAGATGCGGGCTGGTTACCCGTCCGGTGCGCCGGTGCAGCGCGGTGAGCAGCGCATCGATCATGCGGGTCACCGAGGTCTTGCCATTGGTGCCCGCGATGTGGATGGCCGGATAGCTCTGCTGGGGTGAACCGAGCAGATCCATCAGCGCGGCGATGCGGGTGAGCGAGGGCTCGATCTTGGTCTCCGGCCAGCGCCGATCCAATTCCGCCTCGACCAGCGCCATTTCGGCCAGATCCACCGGGGACGGCCCGGAGCCGAGCCGCCGGTTGGGATGCTCGTCGTCGGTGTACTGCGGCTCGGGTTCGGCGTTCATTTTCCGCTCAATTCCGCGAGCCGGGCACCGATGCGGGCCACCTCGGCCTCGGCGACATCGCGACGTCCCTTGATCTTGTCGACCACCTGATCCGGCGCCTTGGCCAGGAAGGCCTCGTTGCCGAGTTTGGCTGCCGTGGTGGCCAATTCCTTCTCGGCCGCGGCGAGGTCCTTTTCCAGGCGGCGGCGTTCGGCGACCAGGTCGACCGCGCCGGAGGTGTCGAGTTCCACCGTCACCGTCGATCCGCTCAGCCGGACCTCGACCGAGGCGGTCGCGGCGAAATCGGCGCCGGGCTCGGTGAGCCGGGCCAGATTGGCCACCGAATCGTGCAGTTCGGTGAGGCCGGCGGTGTCCAGGCCGATCAGCTTGGCCGCCACCTTCTGCTTATCGGCCAGCCCCTGGTCGCTGCGGAACCGGCGGATCTCGGTGATCAACCGCTGCGCGTCCGAAACCCGTTGCGCGGCGGTGTCATCCGTGGCCACACCGGTGGCCTCGGGCCAGGCGGCGATGACGACCGATTCCCCGCCGGTCAGTGCCCGCCACAGCGATTCGGTGACGAACGGGATGACCGGGTGCAGCAGCCGCAGCACCGCGTCGAGCACATTGCCGAGCACGATGCTGGTCGATTCGGCACGCGAACTATCGGCCGCGAACTGCACCTTGGACAGTTCCAGGTACCAGTCGCACAGTTCGTCCCACGCGAAGTGGTACAGCGCCTCGCAGGCCTTACCGAACTCGTAGGCGTCGAATGCCGAATCCACCTCGGCGCGAACCTGTTCGAGCCGATCGATGATCCAGCGGTCGGCGTCGGTGAGTTCGGCGCGCTCGGGCAGCGTGCCCGGCTTGGCACCGTTCATGAGCGCGAACTTGGTTGCGTTGAACAGCTTTGTCACAAAGCTGCGCGAGGCCAGTGCGTGCGATTCGCCGACCGAGAGGTCACCACCGGGCTGTGCGCCGCGGGCCAGGGTGAAGCGCAGCGCGTCCGCGCCGTAGGAGTTGATCCAGTCCAGCGGGTCGATGCCGTTGCCGCGCGACTTCGACATCTTCTTGCCGTACTGATCGCGAATCAGGCCGTGCAGGAAGACATCCTTGAACGGCACCTGCTTCGCGCCGCCCTTGCCCGCGGTGAGCACGTGATCGTCGGAGACGAAGGTGCCGAACATCATCATCCGGGCCACCCAGAAGAACAGGATGTCGTAGCCGGTGACGAGAACGCTTGTGGGATAGAACTTCTGGAGTTCTTCGGTGGAGTCCGGCCAGCCCATGGTGGAGAACGGCCACAGGCCCGAGGAGAACCAGGTGTCGAGCACGTCCGGGTCCTGCACCCAGCCCTCGGGCGCGGTCTCGTCCGGTCCGACGCAGGCGACCTCACCCTCGGGGCCGTACCAGATCGGGATGCGGTGACCCCACCACAGCTGCCGGGAGATGCACCAGTCGTGCATATTGTCGACCCATTCGAACCAGCGCGGCTCCTGGCTGGCCGGGTGAATCACGGTGTCGCCGTTGCGAACCGCGTCACCGGCGGCCTTGGCCAGCGATTCCACCTTGACCCACCACTGCATCGACAGCCGCGGCTCGATCGCCTCGCCGCTGCGCTCGGAATGTCCGACGCTGTGCAGGTAAGGCCGCTTCTCGGCGACGATCCGGCCCTCGCTGGCGAGCCGCTCGCGCACCTTGACCCGCGCCTCGAACCGGTCCATACCGTCGAATTCGGTTCCGGTGCCGGTGATCCGGGCGCGCTCGTCCATGATGTTGGGCATGGGCAGGTTGTGCCGCAGACCCATCTCGAAGTCGTTCGGGTCGTGCGCGGGCGTGATCTTCACTGCGCCGGTGCCGAATTCGGGGTCGACGTAATCGTCGGCGATGATCGGGATCCGGCGACCGGTGATCGGGTGCTCGAGGGTGGTGCCGATCAGATCCTGATAGCGCGGATCCTCCGGGTGCACCGCCACCGCGGTATCGCCGAGCATGGTTTCCACCCGAGTGGTGGCCACGATCACATGCGGCTCGTCGTCCTGCAGCGAGCCGTAGCGCAGCGACACCAACTCACCTTCGACGTCCTCGAATTTGACCTCGATATCGGAGATGGCGGTGCGCAGTTCCGGCGACCAGTTGACCAGGCGCTCGGCGCGGTAGATCAGGCCGGCGTCGTAGAGCCGCTTGAAGATGGTCTGCACGGCGCGCGAGAGCCCGTCGTCCATGGTGAAGCGGTCGCGGCTCCAGTCGACGCCGTCGCCGAGCGCGCGCATCTGCCACTGGATCGAGCCGCCGGATTCGCGCTTCCAGTCCCAGACCTTGTCGATGAACAGTTCGCGGCCGAAGTCTTCCTTGGTCTTGCCGTCGACCGCGAGCTGCTTCTCCACGATGGTCTGGGTGGCAATGCCCGCGTGGTCCATGCCGGGCAGCCACAGCACCTCATAACCCTGCATGCGCTTGCGGCGCGAGAGGGTGTCCATCAGGGTGTGGTCGAGCGCGTGGCCCATGTGCAGGCTGCCGGTGACGTTCGGCGGTGGCAGCACGATGGAGTAACCGGGCTTGGCACTGGCGGTGTCGGCGGCGAAGTAACCAGCCGCTACCCAGCGCTCGTACATCTCGGCCTCCGCGTCGCTGGGATTCCAGCTCTTGGGGAGGGCATCGGCACGATTACGCGGGTTGTCAGAGGCTGTGCTGGTCACCCCGGCATTCTAGTGGTGATGCCCGCTGAGCTCCTAAAAGGGCCAGGGCATAGAAAAAGGCGGAGTCTTCGGTGGATGAGGGACACCGAACACTCCGCCTACACCTGGAGAGCTTACCGCCCAAAACGGCCCGAACTCGGAATCCACAAGTAATTCTCAGCTTCTTGACGCCTTCATTGCGCAACTGCTGGAACTGGAGTCTGCGCCATCGGGAAAAGCTCTGCGCGATGCGCCCTTCGGTGTGGTGTGCGCCGGTCGGTGGTGCGCGAGTGGCGGATCAAATCGTGCTTCCTCACGCTGGATTGCCGTCGCGGGATCGCATCATGCGCGGCCTCGGCGCTGGGAATCCACCTCGTCCCATGTCCACGTCGATGGTGATTCGTCGCTCGGACCAACGTCGACCGACTGAGTCGCGTCATCGACCAGCCAGGCCGCGTCATCGACCACCTGAACCGCGTCATCGACCACCTGAACCGCGTCATCGGCCGGCTGAGTCGCGTCATCGACCACCTGAACCGCGTCATCGACGGGCCGGGTCACGTTATCGACCGCCTGAGCAGCGTTATCCACCAGCCGAGCTGCCTCATCGACCGGCCATGTCGCTTCATTGACCAGCTGGGCCGCGTGATCGACCACCTGAGTCGCGTTATCGACCGGCGGGGTCACATCACCTACCGCCTGAGTTGCGTGATCGACCCGCCAAGTCCGTCATCGGCGGCCGGGCCGCCTCATCGACCGGCCATGTCGCCTCATCGACCACCTGAGTCGCGTCATCAAGCTGACAGGTCGCGTCATCGACCGCCTGAGTTGCGTGATCGACCGGCCGGGCCGCGTCATCGACCGGCCGGGTCACATCGTCGACCGGCCCGGTCACATCATCGACCGGCTGAGCGGCGTCAGCTTCGCGGCTCGAGCCCGGGCTTCGGTGTGCGATTCGTGATCACGGGACCAGCACGGTCAGTGCGCCGGGCACCGCGCGCAAGGTGACCGGGAGTGTGCCAGCGGGCTCGCCGTCGGCGGTCGCGGGCGCGCCGGGGGCGGTGAGGGTGACCTGCGCGACGCGGTATTGCTTGGATTTCGGATGATCGATCCGCTTACCCGCCGATAAGGCGGGCAGCAGGCGGAGCATATCCCGTCGCGAAACCGCGCCGACCACAGTGAGATCCAGCAAACCGTCATCCATCACCGCGTCCGGACAGATCAGCATGCCGCCGCCGTAGGTGCGGGTATTGCCGATCGCGACCAGGACCGCGTCGGTCTCGATCACGGTGTCGGAGTCCGGATTGTCGAGCGCGCCGGGCGCGATGCCGGACAGCTCGATCCGATAGGGCACGCTGAAGCGTCCCGAGATCTCGGCCAGCGCGGCGAAGGTGTAGCGCAGTGGCCCCTTGGGCCAGCGCATATCGTTGGCGCGCAAGGTGACTCGCGCGTCGAATCCGGTACCGGTGACGGTGGCGAACCACTTTGGCGGGTATCCCGGGGTCGGCGATTCGATCCGGCCCAGGTCGATGGTGCGGGTCCGGCCGCCGAGCACCAGGTCCGCGGCGGCGACGGGATCGTCGGTGGGCACACCGATTTCGCGCGCGAGGTCATTGCCGGTGCCCGCCGGGACAAGGCCGAGCGGCACGCCGGTTTGCGCGATGGCCTCCAGCACCACGTTCATCAAACCATCACCACCGATGCAGACCACCGCGTCCGGCGGGTTGCTGCC
This sequence comes from Nocardia nepalensis, assembly GCF_048910785.1. Classification (NCBI taxonomy): domain Bacteria; kingdom Bacillati; phylum Actinomycetota; class Actinomycetes; order Mycobacteriales; family Nocardiaceae; genus Nocardia; species Nocardia nepalensis. The sequence goes on from NZ_JBKBET010000004.1 coordinate 16,904, forward strand.
CGCGATCGAATCGCGCACCAGGCGAACCGATTCGGCGGCCGACGGTGCACGCACCTCGGTGACTTCGACGTCGCGTGCGGCGAAGCGGGCCAGCACGGCGGCGGCCACATCGCGGCCCTTTCCGACGCCGGACTGCGGATTGGTCACCACGGTGACCGCGCGCACCGGACGGGGCGAATCCTGTGTCACGGGACCAGCTTTCCAGGGTTGAGGATGCCCGCGGGGTCCAATTCCCGCTTCACCGCGCGCAGTACGCGCACGCCGAGATCGCCGATCTCGTCGGGAATCCACGGGCGGTGATCGGTGCCGACCGCGTGATGGTGGGTGATGGTGCCGCCCGCGCCCACGATCGCATCACCGACCGCCCGTTTCGCAATGTGCCATTGGGCGATCGGATCGTCGAGTTGCTTGGCGATGACGGTGAAGTACAGCGACGCGCCCGTCGGGTAGGTGTGCGAGATATGGCACATCACCAGCGGCGGGGTGCCCTGTCCGGCGAGCGAATCCGTCAGGGCCGCAGTGACCTTCGCCTTCAGGTTGGCCAGATTCGACCAGGTCGTGGCGGTCTCCAGGGTCTCGCATAGCACGCCGACGTCCAGCAGGGCATCGCGCATATAGGGCGCGGCGAATCGACCATGCTCCCATTCCCGGGCCGGGGTCGGTCCCAGCGCAGTTCCGCCCGCCGCGACGAGCAGCGCGCCCGCCTCGGCGCGGCGGGCCGCGACATGCGCCTCGGTGCCTTCGTACGTGGTGATGGCCAGGCAACCCGCGACCGGCTCGCCGCCGATATCGGCGGAGCGGGCCAGGTTGATGCCGGTCTCGACCTCATCGGACAGGCGGAACACCGTCGGTGCGGCACCGGCCTGCACCACCGAACGCAGTGCGGCGGCGCCGGTTTCGAAGTCGGGGAACGACCAGGCTTGGTAGCCAATGGTTTCCGGCACCGGATGCACCCGCAGCGTCACCGCGGTGATCACACCGAGCGCACCCTCCGAACCGACGAACAACTCACGCAGGTCCGGGCCCGCGGCGGAGGCGGGGGCACGACCGAGTTCGATGGTGCCGCTGGGCGTGGCGATCCTGAGGCGCTGGACCATGTCGTCGAAGCGACCGTAGCCCGCCGAGGCCTGACCGGAGGACCGGGTGGCGGCGAAGCCGCCGATGCTGGCGAATTCGAAGCTCTGTGGGAAGTGGCCGAGCGAAAGACCATGGGCGGCGAGCAGTCCCTCGGCCTCGGGGCCGGTGAGTCCGGCGCCGAGGGTGGCGGTGCCGCTGATCGGGTCGATGTCCGAAATGCCGTCGAGGCGGCGCAGATCCAGCGCGATGACGGTGTCGAAGCGACCGCGGACCGGGTCGACGCCGCCGACCACACTGGTACCGCCACCGAAGGGCACCACCGCGATGGCGTTATCCGCGCAGAAGTTCAGCACGGCGAGCACCTGCTCATGATCGGCGGGGAAGACTATGGCGTCGGGTGCGTCCTGTGGACCGTCGCTGCGGCGGCGCAGCAGATCGGGGGTGCTCTTGCCGCCCGCGTGTCGCAAACGATCGTGGTGGTCGACCGAAATGCTGCCCACGCCGACCACCGCGATCAACCCGTCCCGTTGAGTCGGCGTCAACGTCGACTCGCGTAGCGGCACATCGCCCTCATCGCGGCGCGCCACCGGGTCACCGGACACTCCGAATACCTGCGTCAGCAGGGTCCGGATCGAAGCCGAGAGCGGCTTATGTCCGGCGGGTATGCCCCAGGCGTCCCAAACCATACTCGCCGCATGCTCCGGCGCGCCCGGGTTTGCGACGGCCGCCCCATTCGAGGCCGGCCCGGCGTTGTCGGTGTGCTGCATCTCGACCATGCGTTACAGTTTGACATAGACTGTCAAGCAGTAACGAACAGATGTCCACTTCCGGCACCTCCACGACGGTGCCGCCGACACCCGGTGGTGACACTCGATGACTGCCCCCGCAGAGTCCGCCCCCGATGACGCGCTCTCGGCAACCGATCTCGCGATCCTGGACGCGGCCCGGGCCTGCGTGGAGGAGTTCGGAGTCCGCCGCACCACCCTCACCGAGGTGGCCCGACGCGCCGGAGTGAGCAGACCGACTGTCTACCGCCGCTGGCCCGATACCGGATCGCTGGTGGCCGAATTGCTGGTGCGCGAACTGCGCGCGATCGTCGCCGCCACCACGCCGACCACGGGCAATGCGCGCACCCGGCTGGTCGAGGGCGTGGTCGCGGGCGCCGCGACGATTCGCTCGAATCCATTGTTCGGCAAGATCTTCCGCACCGACACCGACCTGATGCTCACCTACGTATTCGGCCGCCTCGGCCGCAACCAACGCGCCCTGATCGACCTGTTCACCGCGGGCATCCGGGCGGGCCAGCAGGACGGCTCCATTCGCCAGGGCGAGCCCGAACAGATGGCGACGATGCTGCTGCTGATCGCGCAATCGGCGGTGCAGTCGGCGGGTACGGTCGCTCCGCTCCTGTCCGGAGCGGCGCTGGATGCGGAATTGACCCGCGCGATCGACGGCTACCTCGGCGGCCCGTCCGCCACCGGAAAGGGTTTGTGATGACTGTGAATTCGGCCGGCGGTCTCGGGACTTCCGCACTGAACGCCGCACGCCGCGCGCGTGAGCTGCAGGTGCTCGGCGAGGGTGTCGATATCGATGTACTGGTCATCGGCGGCGGTGTAACCGGTGTGGGTGCCGCGCTCGACGCCGCGTCTCGCGGGCTGCGGACGGTGCTGGTGGAGCGGCACGACCTGGCATTCGGCACGAGCCGCTGGAGTTCGAAGCTGGTGCACGGTGGGTTGCGGTATCTGGCCAGCGGGCAGGTCGGCATCGCGCACGAAAGCGCTGTCGAGCGTGGGATTCTGATCAACACCACGGCACCGCACCTGGTGCGGCCGTTGCCGCAATTGGTTCCGCTGCTTCCGGAAATCGGTGTGGCACAACGCATGTTGATCCGCGCCGGATTCGTCGCGGGTGATGTGCTACGGCGCAGCGCGGGCACTTCGCCTGCGACACTTCCCCGTTCCCGCCGAGTCGCCACCGCCGAGGCGCTGCGGCTGGCGCCGACCGTGCGCCGCGATGGACTGCGCGGTGGCCTGCAGGCCTGGGACGGGCAGCTGGTGGACGACGCGCGGCTGGTGGTGGCATTGGCCCGCACCGCGGCCGGGCACGGCGCGACCATCCTCACCCGTGTGGAAGCCCTTGACGTGACCGGGAATTCGGCCACCCTCCGCGACACCATGACCGGCGAGACCATGACCATCCGGGTCCGCACCGTCGTCAATGCCACCGGCGTCTGGGCCGATCAGGTCGATCCGAGCATCGAACTGCGCCCGAGCCGCGGCACCCACTTGGTCTTCGATGCCGAATCATTCGGCGGGCTGACCGCTTCGCTGACCGTCCCCGTGCCCGGGAGCACCAGCCGCTTCGTCTTCGCCTTCCCGGCGGCACACGGGCGGGTATACCTGGGCCTCACCGATGAGGACGCCCCCGGCCCGGTTCCCGACGAACCGAAACCCACCGACGCCGAAATCGACTTCCTCCTCGACACCATCAACACCGCACTCCGAGAGCCATTGACCCGCAACGATATTCGCGGCACCTACGCCGGACTGCGCCCGCTGCTGAAGACGGCCGACGACAGCACCGCCGACATCTCCCGCCAGCACGCGGTCCTGCACTCCCCCGCCGGGGTCATCACCATTGTCGGCGGCAAACTCACCACCTACCGCCAGATGGCCCAGGATGCCGTCGACGCGGCCGTCGCCCACGGCAACCTCACCGCGGGGCCGTGCCGAACCAAGCGACTTCCGTTGGTAGGCGCGGTCTCCGGCGCCGCCCGCGACCGCATCGCGGCCCCACCGCTGCTGGTCGAACGCTTCGGCAGCGAGTCGGCGGCGGTGCTCGCGTCGGCCGACCGGAACCCCGCTCTCGCCGAACACGTCGCGCCCGGAATCGACGTCACCGCAGCCGAATTCGCCTTCGCCATCAGCCACGAGGGCGCACTGACCACCGACGACCTGCTCGACCGCCGCACCCGCATCGGCCTGGTACCCGAAGACCGCGCCGCCGCCCTCCCCGCCGCGGAAGCCGCCTTCGCACACCAGCATTAGGTCCGCGGCGGAACGCTCGACCTCATAGCCGCACGGCAGGGCCGGGCAGCGGAGTTCAGTCCGTCTGCCAGGCGGCGAGTTCGGCACGCATAGCGGCGCGCGGCCAGAGGTCGAGGCCGTGCGCGGCCTCGGCGGCACGGATCTCGCGCAGCTCCGCGGTCTCTTCGGCGGCGGTCAGATAGCGGAAGCCGAGCCGTTCGTAGTAGGGCCCGTTCCAGGCCACATCGATGAAGGTCGTCAGCGTGATCGCCGATAGCCCTCGAGCTTTCGACCACAGCACCGCGTGATCGATGAGCCGCTTGCCGATCCGCTTGCCCGCATGGTCCGGATCCACCGAGACCTGGTCGATATGTGCGTTGCCGTCGACGATCCCGAGGATCAGATAGGCGATCGGGCGGCCGGTGTCGTCGGGATATACCCAGGCCCGGCCCGCCTGCTGGAACTCGCGCAGCGTTTGCAGTGACGGTGGATCGTCATCCGCGACAGCCATCATGCCGATGTCGGCGAATGGTTTCCCCGCAACACGCTCGATCTCTTGCAGTATCGGCAGGTCGTCCTCGACCGCTGGTCGAATCATCCGCATGAACGATTCTCCCACGGGCCTCACTCGGCCGGAGTCGCGAGGATGCCGTTGACCAGCGCACGCAACGCCCACCGAGCGCGCTCATCGCCGCCGCCCGCCAACATCTGGTCGCGCATGGCCACCAGCGTCGGATACCGATCGGCGGGCAGCGCGGCGAAGCGCCGCGCCACTTCGGCGACGTAATCCTGCTCGTTGGTGTCCTTGGTGTTGTACGCGCTCTGCTCCGCGGCCTGCGCGGACATATGCAGATAGATCAGGTCGACGGCCCAGGAATTGGTCTGCGCGTCGACCCCGCCCTCGGCGAACAGGGCGAGCAGCCGCTCGATGATCCGCAGCGCGTTCGGGCTGGTGGGGATCGAGCCGAGGGCGACGAGCGCGAGTCCCTCGTGTTTGGCCATCGCGTCGACGGTCGTCTCGACCAGCGTCGCGAGCCGGTCGCGCCAGGTATCGCCCGACGGCTCCGGCACGGTGCCGAGCACGTGGTCGAGCATGGCGGCCATCAGGTCGTCCCGGTTGGCGACGTAGACGTAGAGCGAGGCCGCACCGGTATCCAGGTCCTGAGCGACGCGGCGCATGGTGAGAGCGGCCAGACCGTCGCGGTCGAGGATGCGCAGGCCGGTTTCGATGATGACGTCACGGCTGAGTGGGGCCTTCGCGGGTCGGGCCCGGCGGCTGACGGGTGCGGCGCTCATACGGCGAAGCATACGCCCTAACGAACACTGTTTGACACGAACAGTGTTCGTCTTTTACCGTTCCCAGCAACCGAACAACGTTCGTCACGACCGTCGTTCGCCACGACTTCTTCCCGTCAGGAGATGGACATGAACACCCTCACGCAGCAAGCAGCACCGCCAGGCACCAAGGTCAGCGCCCGAATGTGGGCGATACTGGCCGTCACCCTCGCGGCCGACATCCTCGACCTGCTCGACTCGACCATCACCAATATCGCCGCGCCGACCATCGCGCGGGATCTACACGGCGGGCCATCGCTGATCCAGTGGCTCGGCGCGGGTTACGCCCTATCCCTGGGCGTCCTGCTGGTCGTCGGCGGCCGCCTCGGCGATCGCTTCGGCAAACGCCGACTGTTCCTGATCGGCTTGGCCGGATTCACCCTCGCCTCGGTCGCCTGCGGCCTCGCCGTCGATCCGGCCACGCTCATTACCGCGCGGCTGATCCAGGGCGCCTTCGGCGCAATGCTGATCCCACAGGGTTTCGGCATCATCACCAGCGTCTTTCCCCGCGACCAGATCGGTAAGGCATTCGGCGTCTACGGCCCGGCCCTCGGCTTGTCCGGCGTCTGCGGCCCGATCCTGGCCGGATTCCTCGTCGACGCCGATCTGTTCGGCCTCGGCTGGCGCGCCATGTTCCTGATCAATATCGTGCTCGGCGGCCTCGCCTTCGCCGCCGCCTATCGACTGCTGCCCGCCGAGAACGGCGACCGCACCGTCACCATCGACGCACTCGGCGCCGTCCTGCTCGCCGCGGCCATGCTCGGCACGCTGTTCGGCCTGATCGACGGCTCGGCCAATGGCTGGACCGTCGCCCCCTTCGCGGCCTTGGCGGCCGGAGCGCTGTCGTTCGCGCTGTTCGCCCGTCGGCAGATCACCGCGGCCAAACCACTGCTCGAGCCGACCCTGTTCCAGAACCGGGGCTTCACCTCGGGCCTGATCCTCGGTCTCGTATTCTTCGCCGCGGTCTCCGGCCTGTTGTACGTGCTGTCGCTATTCATGCAGAGCGGCTTGGGCTACACCCCGACCGACGCCGCGCTCGGACTCGCCCCGCTCGCCGTCGGCATCATCGTCGCCTCGATCGCCGCGCACCAACTGCTGGCCAAGCTCGGACGCAACCTCATCCTGGTCGGCCTGCTGATCACCCTGGCGGGTGCCGGTCTGCTGCTCATCCTGGCGCTCACCGTCGGAATCGGTGTTGCTCCCTGGGCTCTCGCGGCGGCGATCCTGGTGCTCGGCATCGGTATGGGCACCTGTTTCGGCAGCATCTTCGTCGTCACCATCGGCGATATCGACCCGTCCGAGACCGGGAGTGGCAGCGGATCCCTTTCCGCCGTACAGCAACTCGCCAATGCGATCGGCGCCGCCGCCATTACCACGGTGTACTTCCACACGGTCGATTCCGGTGAGGCGCACGCGCTGACCGTCAGCCTGGTGTTCGTCGCCGCCGCCACCCTGCTCAGCCTCGGATTGGTGCGACTGCTGCCGCGCCACGCCCAGGCCGAACAGCAGCACTGAATTACCCTCAACCCCAAGGACTTCGCATGATTCTCATTACCGGAGGCCGCGGCGCGGTCGCCACCAACCTCTTGTCCCTGCTGCGCGCCGACGGCCACGCCGTCCGCGTCGGCTCCGGCCGCCCTGAGCAGCTTGCGGCCGGAGTGCCCGCCGTCGCCTGCGACCTCCGGGACCCTGCCACCTTCGCTGCCGCGCTCGACGGGGTCACTTCGGTGTTCTTGTACGCCGAGCCCGAATGCAGCACCGAATTCGTTTCCGCCGCAACCGAGGCCGGAGTCACCCACATCGTGCTGCTGTCCTCCTCCGCCGTGCTCGATCCCGATGCCGCCGCCAACCCGGTCGCGAAATCGCATCTCGACGCCGAGCTCGGACTCGCCGACGCACCGATGACCGTCTCCGTGCTGCGGCCCGGCGCCTTCGCAAGCAATGCCCGCGGCTGGTCGTTCGCGATCAAGGCCGACCGCCCGGTCCGCCTCCCGTACCCCAACGCGTACACCGATCCGATCCACGAACTCGATGTCGCCGAGTGCGCCCATGCGCTACTCACGAAGCCGGACCATCGTGGGGGCGTCTACACCCTCACCGGTCCGCAGACACTGACGTTCACCGAGCAGATCGAGCTGATCAACAAGATCACCGGCCGCACCGCGACCATCGCCCAGGTCACCCCCGACGCGTGGAAACAGGAGATGGCCGAATTCATCCCCGCCCACTACGCCGACGGACTTCTCGACTACTGGCGCCGCTGCGACGGCGTGCCCACCCCGATCACCGACACCGTCGCCACCCTTACCGCCCATCCCGCCCGTCCCTTCACCACCTGGCTCGAAGACCACGTCGCCGAGTTCGCCGCCTGATCGTCACTGGCCGCTGACGCACAGCGGACCGCACAATGTGTGCGAGGGAGCCATTGGGATGTGCGCGTTAAGTGACGCACATCACTTTGGCGACGAGGGCGGACACGGATCATTGCGTGCGGGCGCTATTGGTTCGTCGAGGGCCGGTTTCGGGTGCTCTGCACGCTCTATGCTGGACGCCGGTTAGTGGTCCGGGAAGGAGGCGCGGGTGCAGAGCAACCCGTCGACCGTGGGGATTGCGCCGGGCGATGGCCTGATCGCACGCTTCGGTGCGGTTGTCGTGTATCTCGCGGGCGAAACCCCTTCCACCGACCGGATACTCGGCGCGATCGAGGCCGTGGCCGATGCGCGGCACCCAGGGGCGGCGATCGCGCAGCGGCTGGCCGCGGTGGTTTTCGGCGGCAATTCCGAACCACCGCCGTTCGGGGTGGTCGCGCCGACGGCCGACGGCACCGTCATCCTGCTGCGCGGCCAGGTGAGCGCGGAGATCCAGGGCGCGGAAGGAACCCGCCGCCTCGCCGGGGCACGCGCGTTCACCTGGGTAGACGAAATCGTGCGAGAACCCGTGCGCCGGATCACCGTCGGCGCCGACACCGCGTTCCCGATCCACGAGCTGCCACGCACCGACCTACGCGCCGGTATCGTCCCCGGCGGCGGCTTCACCCTGCGCATCGCGCCCCGACGCGCGGCCAAATCCGTGGCCAGTGGCCGTCCCGCCCATCCATCCCCGTCCCCCGGCGCCACCCCCGAACCGCCGCCAACTGCCCCGGCCGGATTGGAAGCTCTCCTCGCCCCGACCACAAAATCTCAACCCACCTCGAAGGGCCGCACGGACAAGCCCGCTGGCTCCACTTCATCCGCCGGATCGGCACAACCCGCCGGGACTTCGCGGCAGTCCGCTGCGCAATCCGAGGAGCCGACCGAGAATGCGGGTCCCGCATCGGCGAAATCGCCCACGACGCGGGGCCCGGCTGGCGCGAAGAGTCGGACGGAGTCTGGTGGCGGGGCGGCAGTGGGGCCCGAGGACCTCAGTACTCAGGCTATGTCCGCGGCAGCGCGCGGGGAGCCTGATGGGTCACGGGCGGGTGCGCCGTCGCGGCCCGAACCTATTGCGCTGCACAAGATCCCGCCATTGCAGGGCAAACGACCACGACCGGTGCGCCCGGTTGGGGATGTGGGCAATCCGGACAGTTCGGGGCCCGTTGTCGGCGCATTGATTCTCGAGGACGGCGCGGCATATCCGCTGGACCGAGCATATGTCGTCGGTCGCAGTCCGATGGTCGACGAAGCGGTGCGTGCGGCAACCGCCGCACCCATCACCGTCCCCCGCGACCGCCATGTCTCCCGCGTCCACGCCTATGTCTCGGTCGACCGCGGCAAGGTATTCGTCCGCGACGCCTCAACTCCCGCAGGCACTTTCATCGCAGCCCCCGGTGACGATGAATGGACCCGAGTCGGCACCGCCCCGATCGAGCTACCGCCCGGCTGGACCCTCCGAATAGGCCAACGCATCCTCACCTACCGCACCGAAGACCGCTCGAAGCATCCGACAGAGGCCACCAGCAAGGGCCGCCGCCCCTGAGCGGATCGCTGAGCCGTGGCTAGCGGCCTTCCCGCCATGCCCGGATGCCGTCCTGGACAACTGGCGACGTCGGCGGAGCGCCGATACGGTCCACACTCCACCGAGTGCGGTCAGCGGCTTTCCCGCCGCCCGCGGCGAATGTAATAGCGTCGCTTGCCGATTCGGCGTGCGCCGAATGCGACTGCGAGGCCCGCGGCGGCAGCGAGCGTAGCGCTGACGACGAGGGTTGGCAGGGTTGCCGGTGTGCCGAGCAGGATCCAGGCAGCACCGGCTATCGCGGCGGCGAAGAGGGCCGAACTCGTGGACAGAGCGATGATGTTGGCGAATCCGCCGTGGCCACGACGCAGAGTGCGAGTATTGGACTCCAGGTAGGCGGCGGCGAACAGGGCCAGGATCACGATCGCGGCCGAGGTGGCGGTGAGCGTCGGGCGCTGCGTTGTGTGCAGTTCGATTCGCTGTGTGGCGATTTCGGTGCCGTTGCGCAGCAGGGTCAGCTCACCGTCGAGGTTGCCCGCCAGCACATGCGGGTTGACCGGATCGGGCAGCATGGCCGCGCCACCGGGCCGCAGCGGCACCGGCTCCCCACCCAACCGCACGCCGACCACATTCACCGTGAGCGAGGCCGAGTCGACATCGATCCCATTGACTTGCAATGGAATCGGCTCTGACAGATCGATTTCGATCGGATTCGAATCCGCCGGATCGGCACCGGCAACGGTGACGGTCCTCGGTGCCAGATCTCCGCCGGCCACGGGTGCGCCGAGCCCGAGCATCGCAACCACACAAGCACCCACCGCGAACAACACAGCCGCCAGGAACGGCAGCCGAGGCGAAGCGAAGGTGACGACATCACGAATAGGCACCAGATCGCGCCGATCCACCTCCGCCAACCGAACACCCTTGTCCTGCAACCCAGGTACCGGCCGCACCCGAACCATCGGAGGCCGAAACGGTCCGGACCGCGCAGGCTCGCCAACCCCCGCCCTCCCGAACGACGGAGGCCGAGCCGACCCGACGCACTCCTGGCCCGGACCCGACTCCGTCTCGCCCTGAGCAGCGGAAACTCCGTACCACGGGCGATCGGATCCCCCCTGCGGCGAAGTCCGATCCGGAGGTCGAGCCCCTTCCGTGGCAGAAGTCGGCCGATCCAGACCAGGCGTCGCCGTGCCGAACTGCTGGCCACCGCCCACAATCTCGCCGGGTGCGCGCGAATCCGAGTCACGCACATGCGGCTCCGGCACCGCTTCCGTCGGCGTCGACGAAGTGCTGCGCGAACCCCGCACACCTTGCGGTCTCGGCGTCACCTCACCGCGACGCCGCGCCGTGCGACCACTCCCGGTCGCGGCGGCGACGATGGTGTCGGCACCGATGACCGGGATCCCGATCGGGGTCAGCCAATCGCCACCCCAGCAGGAGGCGGCGGGTTCGGCGAGGGCGATGCCGAAGAGCTCGGCGGTGTCGAACCGGGCGGCGGGATCGGTTGCGAGGCCACGCATCACCACATCGGCGATCCGCCCGGGAACACCGGGCGCGACTTCGGCGAGCGGTATGGGTTCGCAGAAGGCGTGCGCGAAAAGCGTTGCGAGGTGATCTTCGTTCGGAGGGAACGGCAGCACGCCGGACAGCAGCTGGTAGAGCATGGTGGCCAGCGCGTAGACGTCGGTGGCCGGGGAAAGCGCTTGTCCGCGTGCCTGTTCCGGTGCGATGTAGGACGGCGTGCCGACGATCTCGCCGGTCCTGGTCACCAGCGTCTGGTCACCGCCGACGATCTTGGCGATGCCGAAATCGGTCAGTTTGATCGCACCCCCGGCGCCGAACATGAGGTTCGACGGTTTGACATCGCGGTGCAGAATCTGATGGCGGTGCGCCGCTTCCAGTCCGGCAGCGCAGGCCAACCCGATCGCGACCGCCGTCGCGGCGTCGAATCCCTCGGTGGCGAACCGGCTGCCGACGGTGCCACCGGGCAGATACTCCATCACCAGCAGGCACAGCTCGTGATCCTCGATGTAGTCGAAGACCCGCACCACATGCGGATGATCGATCGAAGCCAGCAACCGCGCCTCGGCGACGAACCGGCGCCGCACCTGCTCGTCGTGCGCGAACTGCGGTGGAATCTGTTTGATGGCGACCGGTCGCCCCAGCCGACGATGCGTACCCGCCAGCACCACACCGCATCCGCCCCTGCCGACCTGCGCGCCGATGTCGTACGCGGGCAGCACGGCCCGCAACCGGCCGGTATCACTGGTCAAGTCGTTGCCCATCCGGGAACCGCACAGTATCCACCTCGTCGAGTTGCGTGGTCGGGGCAAGATCCTCGTCGGTCCCCACTTCCGGTGTCGGCGAACAGTAGCCGAGCAGGAAGCCGACGGCGGCCGCCACTGCGGCTACCGTGAGCCACAGCCCCGTGTCCGGAACCCACCACCGCGCAACCGATGCGGTGAATCCGAAGACCAATCCGATGCCGACACCGGGCGCGAGCAACCGCAACCCGCGCTGCCATCGATTGGTGGACAGCCGATGCCGGGCAATGGCCAGCGCGGAATCGGCGATGGCGAGCATGGTCAGCACCGCGAGCGCGATCCCGAACAGCCCGTACACCGATCGCAATGAGCCGCGCACATCGGTGTCGAGCGGTATCGACGCGACCCGCCTACCATCGTCGCCGATCACCGCCAGATCCGCACCGATCAGTCCGGTCGCCTGGCCGTCCAGTCCGGTGAGATCGAGCCGATACTTCAGCGCATCGGATTTCCCTGGCGCGATGGATAATTCGACAGCGGTCGAGTAGGAGAAGAAGTTCAGCCCGAGCACATGCCCGGCCAGATCCACCCGCCGGATATGCACTGCCGCATCGGTGTTGTTGGTCAAGGCGATCGCCATGCTGACGGCGCTGTTCGGGTGCAGCCGTAGTGGTTTGGCGTCGGAAGTTTCGGCAATATCGTGATCATCGATGGTCGCCGACATATCTACGCCTCGCGGCCTGGCCGCGGCCTGTGCCGCGAACAATGCGGCGAGCATTCCCAGCAGCAGCGCGAACACGCTGGGCAGCACGATAATTCGCGTCGCCGCCGAGACGCGCGCCCGGATCACGGTCCCCTCCGCGCGGGCAGATGCGAGACGAGCCGATGCCCGTAGAACCACGCACCGAGCAGCAGGAAGAACAGGATCACCGTCAATGTCGATGTGGCCGCGCTGATTCGGCTGACCAACACCACATCCAGCGGCGCGCTGAGCGTGCGCCCACACCGCGCCGTCACCTGATAGCGCCCGACATCGATCGAGGTCAACGCCAGCGGTGCGCGGAATCCCCCATCGACCCCCGCGACGGTGCTGCCCACCGAAGTCTCCCCGACCAGCAAGCTGACCTGCGCCTGCGGATCGCAGCCGGATCCGGCCGCGGTGACATCCCCGCCGGGCCCGATCGCCGAGGGGGTGAGCTCGAGCCCGGCGGGGTGCGGTGGGACAGGTGGCGCCGAAACCGGTGATGTAGTCGACGGCGCGATCTCCGTCGGGTCCGCAGGCCGAACGGGCGGAACAGGCACTTCGGGCGACGGTCGCGGATTGTTCGGCGTCTGCGGGTTATCCGGCGGATTGTCCGGCGTCGGATGCTGCGGCGGGGCGGTGGTCGGATCCTCGGGCGGCCGATCCGGAGTGGTCGGCTGTTGCGGAGGCGGCGGCGAGGTCGTAATGGTGATCGGCGGCAGCACAGTATCCGACGGTCGCGGTTGATCACTGCTGGAAGGCGATCCGGAGCACCCGTCGGATGACCGCCCCGCACAGGGGTCCGTGGGCACCCGACTACTGGTCGTCGTGCCGGTACCGTCATGCGTCCCGGTGCCGTCCGAATCCCCATCCGGCGTCCCGGTACTGGTCTGCGCCCCGGATCCGTCCCGCGTACCAGCCCCATCCTGGGTCCCGCCACCCGGCGGTTGCTCCACGGTGCGCGGCTGCGACCGAACCACCGACGAAGTCGGTTCCCCCGAGGCCGGAACCCCGAACGCCGACACCCCGCCGACCACCGGTCCAACACCGGCGAGCACAACGGCACAACACAGAATTGCCGATCTGACCCCACGATTCACACGACGACACCCCACCTGCCGACGCTCCCCGCCGACACGCGCGGGAATTGCTGCCTGCGTCCCCATCGGCCATGCCTCAGATCAGCGATTTGATCAGTAGATATGGTAAGCCCGCACTCGCCGACGCGGAGCCTTCTCGCCCAGCCCGCACTCCGCGAAAACCGCTGGCTACCAGGTGGCGTCGCCCGTGCGCGGTCGACGGACAACCTGCCGAATGCGCCCCGAGTGCCTACGATCCGAACCGAGCGGCATCCGGCCTGCGGGAACCCGACGACCGCAAGAACGCGGCGACCCGGGATCGGACAAAGGGTGCCCCGCGACAGAATTCGTGCGGAGAGGACAATATCCAGCATGCACCGTAATGGGCCGACACAGGACATCGACGAGTCCGCGCTGACCGTGACCCAGCCGAAGGAGCAGGCCGCGGGCGTGACCGCCGTGGCCGTTGCGCTGAAACGCGGGGTCGAGGAGATGGGTGTGCTGCGCACCGCGCGCACGCTGGCCCGACTCAATCAGGTGCACGGTTTCGACTGTCCGGGCTGCGCCTGGCCGGAGCCGACGGGGCACCGCCGCCCGGCGGAGTTCTGCGAGAACGGCGCCAAGGCCGTCGCCGAGGAGGCGACGCTGCGCACTGTCACTCCCGAATTCTTCGCACAGCATTCGATCGAGGAACTGGCGAGCAAATCCGGGTACTGGCTCGGCCAGCAGGGCCGACTCACCCATCCGATGGTGCTGCGCCCCGGCGACACGCATTACTCGCCGATCGAGTGGAACGAGGCCTACCGGCTCATTGTCGAGCACCTGCGCGCCCTGACCTCACCCGATGAGGCCCTGTTCTACACCTCCGGCCGCACCGCCAACGAAACCGCATTCCTGTATCAGCTGCTGGTGCGCAGCTTCGGCACGAACAACCTGCCCGACTGTTCGAACATGTGCCACGAATCCTCCGGCGCCGCGCTGACCAGCTCCATCGGCATCGGCAAGGGCTCGGTCTCGATCGACGACTTCGCCAGGGCCGACCTGATCATCGTCGCTGGCCAGAACCCGGGCACCAACCATCCGCGCATGCTCAGCGCACTCGCGGGCGCGAAGGCCAATGGCGCCAAGGTCATCGCGGTCAACCCGCTGCCGGAGACCGGCCTGCTCGGCTTCCGCGACCCGCAGACGGTCAAGGGTTTCACCGGCGGCGTCGCCATCGCCGACGACTTCCTGCAGATCCGCCTCGGCGGCGATATGGCGCTGTTCCAGGGGCTGGGGAAGCTACTGTTCGAGGCCGAGGACCGCGCGCCCGGCACGGTGATCGACCGCGAATTCGTCGACACCCACTGCGCGGGCTTCGCCGAATACGAAAAGAACCTCCGCGCAGTCGATCTTGGCACCGTCCGCGCGGCGACCGGCCTCACCGACGACGACTTGCGACGCACCGCAACGCTTTTGGCCGAATCGAAGAACGTCATCATCTGCTGGGCGATGGGCCTGACCCAGCAGAAGCACGGCGTCGCCACCATCGAGGAGGCGACCAATCTGCTCTTGCTGCGCGGCATGATCGGCAAGCCCGGCGCGGGCGTCTGCCCGGTGCGCGGCCACTCCAACGTCCAGGGCGACCGCACCATGGGCATCTGGGAGAAGATGCCCGACACCTTCCTCGACGCCCTGGACCGCGAATTCGGCATCACCAGCCCGCGTAATCACGGCTACGACACTGTCGACGCCATCCGTGCCATGCGCGCGGGCGCCGCCAAGGTGTTCTTCGGCATGGGCGGCAATTTCGTCTCCGCCACCCCCGATACCGAAGTGACCGAGGCCGCCCTGCGCAGTTGCGCGCTGACCGTGCACGTATCCACCAAACTCAACCGCAGCCACGTCGTGCACGGGCAGACCGCACTGATCCTGCCCACCCTCGGCCGTACCGATCTCGACTTGCAGAACGGCACGAAACAGCAAGTGTCGGTGGAGGATTCGATGTCGATGGTGCATCTGTCCACCGGTCGGCTGACGCCGGTCAGCGACCAACTGCGCAGCGAAGTCGCCATCGTCTGCGAACTCGCGCAGACCCTCTTCGGCACCGATCATCCGGTGCCATGGGGACAGTATCAGCGCGACTACGACAAGATCCGCGATGCGATCGCCCGTGTCGTACCCGGCTGCGCGGACTACAATAAGCGGGTGCGCGACCGCAATGGTTTCGTCCTGCCGCATCCGCCGCGCGACTCCCGCGAATTCCGCACTCCCACCGGCAAAGCCAATTTCGCGGTGAACGAACTGTCCTGGACCCCGGTGCCCGAGGGCCGCTTGATCCTGCAGACCCTGCGCAGCCACGACCAATACAACACCACCATCTACGGCCTCGACGACCGCTACCGCGGCGTGCACGGCGGCCGCAAGGTGATCCTGATGCACATCGACGACATCACCGAATTCGGTTTCGTGGACGGCGATCTGGTGGATCTGATCTCGGAATGGACCGACGGCACCGAACGCAAGGTGACCGGCTTCCGCATCGTCGAATACTCCACCCCACGCGGTAACGCTGCCGCCTACTACCCCGAGACCAACCCCCTGGTTCCCCTCGATCACGTTGCGGCACGGTCGAATACACCGGTCTCCAAGGCCGTGACGATCCGATTGGAGCCACACGTGCATGTGAGGCAGCCGTCGTGAGTAGAGTGACCGCGCGCCGCAAGATGCGCCGCATCTCCCCCGGCGGTGTGGTCGAACGCCCGGATTCCCTTGCGGTGGAAGAACCGCTGGAACTGCGCCTCGACGGGCAATCGCTCACCGTCACCATGCGCACCCCCGGCAACGATATCGACCTGGTACACGGATTCCTGCTGGGCGAGGGCATCATCAACGCCGCAGAGGATGTGGTGAGCGCCCGCTACTGCGCGGGCACCGACGAGAACGGCCACAACACCTACAACGTCCTCGATGTCCAGCTGCGCACGCCGCTCCCCGTGCAGGCCCGCAACTTCCTCACCACCAGCGCCTGTGGGCTTTGCGGTAAAACCGCACTCGACGAGGTCCGCACCCGCACCCGATTCCCGCTCCCGACCACCTCGATCACCGTGGACAGCGACACCCTCGCAGCCATGCCGGACCAGTTGCGCACCCGCCAAACGGTTTTCGACGCCACCGGCGGCCTGCACGCCGCCGGACTGTTCACCGCCGACGGCACCGCACTCGCCGTACGCGAGGATATCGGCCGACACAACGCCGTCGATAAGGTCCTCGGCTGGGCGCTGCTCGAAAGCCGTATTCCCGCAGCCGATCTCGTGCTCATCGTCAGCGGCCGCGCCTCCTTCGAACTGGTCCAGAAAGCCGTAATGGCGGGCATCCCGATGCTCGGCGCCGTCTCGGCCCCCAGTTCACTGGCCGTCGACCTGGCCAACGAATCCGGCCTCACCCTGGTCGGCTTCCTGCGCGGCGACACCATGAACATTTACACCCGCGCCGACCGGCTGACCGTCACCGACGAGGTCGCCGCCTATTGATCGCGGCCGATGTCCGATTTACGGTGACAACACCAGATCCATAGTTCGGCGATGAACGGAGAGACCGATGCGGATCACGGTCGATGGCAAATCCGGCGGACTACGTGTGCGAATGCGCTTCGAACAGCAGCGCAAGCGCTGGCTGGCGGTCCGAATCATGTTGGGGATATTGGCATTCCAGGGCGCGGTCGTCGGCCTGTGGGCGGTTTTCGCGCCGCATTCGTGGTACACCAGTTTTCCGGGCTTCGGCATGCAGTGGATCTCGGCCGACGGTCCGTACAACCACCATCTCGCATCCGACGTCGGCTCGTTCTTCCTGGCGCTGACCGCCGTCACACTTGCCGCGCTGTACCTCGGCGGCAGCGCCCTGGCCCAGGTCGCGGGCCTGGGCTGGCTGGTCTTCGCGGTGCCGCACCTGATCTATCACGTCTTCCATAAGCCCGCCGAGATGGGCGCGGGAAGTTTCACCCTCAGCATCATCGGCGCCGCACTGATCCTCGCCCTCGGTCTTGCGCTGATCGTGGTCACCCCGCGCGGGGCGCAGCTGCGCGATCCCGACCCGATCACCTTCCAACTCCCCCGCCGCCGCACACCGCGCTGAATCCGGCGAAACAGTCAACGCCCCACAGCGCATGCTGTGGGGCGTTCGGTCTGTCGAATGTCAGTGCGCGTCCGACGTTCAGGACGCACCCCATCCGCCGATCTCGGTCAAATGGTCGAGGGCCCGCACCACGGCCGGTGCGCACCGATGACCGTCATTCGGTCCGAGCCACGCCATCTCGGCGATCTCCGCGGCCGGAGCCGGTGTGCCGTGACCGGGCGCGCGGAAGCAGTGCATTTCGACCAGAGTTCCGGGACGCCCGTGGGCGGGGGCCGTAATGGTCACCACGGGCGTGATCCGGTGCGCCTCCAACTCGACGCCCACTTCCTCGCGAACCTCGCGAACGAGCGCTCCCGCCAGGGTTTCCCCGGGCTCTGGCTTGCCGCCCGGTAGATAGAAGGCGTCGCGTCCCTCGGTCCGGACCGCGAGCAAGCGGCCGTTCTCGACGCACAGCCACGCCACCGACGTGAGCGTTCGTTCCCCGATCATGCTCCGAGCTGATCCTTTCGAGCGACCTGCAAGCAGTCGCTAGCGGCCCCTTTCGAGCGATCCGCAAGCAGTCGCTACAGCGTAATCAGTCCTTCAGCGCTTCGAGCAACGCCGCACGCTGGCGTGCACCGAGTCCACCGATGCGGCGGTCCTCGGGGATCTCCGCCTGATCCATCAGCTTGGCGGCCTTCACCGGTCCGACGCCGGGCAGCGCCTTGATCACCGCAGCAACCTTGGTCTTCTTGACCAGGTCGTCGGTGTCGGCCTTCTTCAACAGGTCGGCGACCGATACCTTTCCGGCCTTCACCTTGCCGATCAGTTCCGAGCGCGCCTTGCGGACCGCAGCCGCCTTGGCCAACGCCTCAGTGCGCTGTTCCGCGGTCATGGTAGGCAGTGGCATGTCTCCTCCGCTTTCACTCGACACTCGAACATCTGGTTGACCGGACCGAGTAAACAGCACGACGAGCACCACACAAGCTCGACACACCGGGGTCGAACGGCGGGAAATAGCGATGAGTTTTCTGGACCGCCGCCGTCATATACAGCAGTGGGCCCGTGCGGAGCGGGCGAAACGGACGAAAGGAATCCCGATCATGGGGCCGTCACTGTCCCAGTTCATCACCCTCGACGGCGTCCATTAGGCCCCAGATAGCCCGGAGGAGGACACCAGCGGCGGCTTCACGAACCAGTGGCGCACACGCCCCCGCAAAAAGGGGCAGCGACAGGCGGTAACACCCGAAGCCTCAACTCCGAAACCACTAGCAGACGCACCAGTGCGGGACAGAAGGTTCAACGGCGAACCAGGGAATCAACGGCGATTTCGGCACCGGGCGCGATCGGGCGGCACTTCGATGTGACAAGCGATCGTCACCGTATCCCGAAGCACTAGCGCGCCAACAAGATAGCCGAGGGGGCGACGATCGGCCCGTTCGGCGCGCAACGCTAGGACGAGTGCTGGCGCGGGGGGCCATCTGCGCCAGCACGTCACCCCGATCTCCCGGCTAACGGGATTCCATCCAACGCGGCCACGAGACACTGCTAGGCTCCGAATTAGAACACGTTTCAATTCGTCAGGGGTTTTCATGGCACAGCAGATCCGCGAAGTGGTCGAGCAATACGTCAAGCTGGTCGGCTCCGGTCCGACCGAAGAGATCGTCAACCTCTACGCGCCCGACGCGGTGGTGGAAGATCCCATGGGCACCGAGCCCAAGCGCGGCCACGATGCCATTCGCGAGTTCTACGACGTGATCGCCAACCTCGATCGGGAGACCGAACTGCGGCCGGAGACCATCCGCATCGCGGGCAACCACGCCGCCTTCATGTTCACCCTCGTCACCAAATTCGGCGATCAGCGCTTCACCCTCTCGCCCATCGATGTGATGGAGTTCGACGACGAGGGCCGGATCGTCAGCATGCGCGCCTACTGGAGCCAGGACGATATGCGCACGGAAGCAGTCTGAATCGGCAGGTACCGAACGTGTGTGCGGCAGTCGAATTCGACTGCCGCACCCACGTTTTCGCCATCAGGCGCTCGCGCGAGCGAACTCGGACGGCGTGGCCTGGGTGACCGCGGCGAGGCTCGGGACGATATCGAACACCGCGGTATGACCCGCGACCTCGAGCAGTCGGTCCACGCAGGGTGGGCCGGTGATCAACTGGAGTCGTCGGCCGGTGCATCCGATCCACGATCGGGCCGCCATCAATACCCGGAGCCCGGCGACGCCGAAGAACGTCACCTGCGACAAGTCGATGACCACCACCGCACCCGCCGTGGGTAGCGCCCCGAGCAGGGACTGCCGAAGGATTTCGGCCGTCAGATAATCCACTTCACCGCCCACCGCGCACAGCGTGATCGAATCCATCGGCGGCAAGACCGCTACGGACAGACGATCGGCGGATGGTCCGGACCCGCGCACGGCGGCCGTGCTGCGATCCGAAGAAACTGAAACTGTCGACATGAGGGACCTCGGTCCGTCGCGCCCGCCGACCAAAAACCTTGCAGGCGGGATCCTTTCGCCCCGATCTCCCGACCGATCAGGACTGGGCTGGTTACTCAACCGTGACCAATGAGTACCCCAACCGAAAGCTCCGTACACATCGAGCTAGTTCGAGCGTGATCGCCGCAACATCGCGTAGTAGCAGTGCCACTGCAGGTAGTCCCCTTGGACCTCCCGCGTGAAGACGTTCACCAGCTCCCACCCGAAATGCTCATCCAGCCATTCGACACAGGTCGTCACGAGCGAGAGGGTCCCCTGGTAGTCGGGGATCGCCGTACTTACGGCCCTTGCGGATTCCCTGGGGGACTCGGCGTAAACCACGAGATACCTACGCTGGTAGGTCCGCATATCGACGGCGCCGCTGAGAATCGCGGCGGCATCCAGCAGCGTGCCCGGGCCAGCCGGAAGCAACGGAGGTTGCGGTTGCATTCGTCCGACCCGGTGTCCGCTTCGTGATTACGCCGACTTCTCCCGGCGCTCCGCGCGCTGCGCCTTGCGCGGCACGATGGTCGGCAGGACGTTGTCGTTGACCGTGTCGGCGTTGACGACCACCTTGGCGACATCGTCGCGGCTGGGGATGTCGAACATCGCCAGCTGCAGGACTTCCTCCATGATGGCGCGCAGGCCGCGGGCGCCGGTGCCGCGCAGGATCGCCTGATCGGCGATGGCCTCGAGCGCGTCGTCGGTGAATTCGAGGTCGACGCCGTCCATCTCGAAGAGCCGCACGTACTGCTTCACCAGCGCGTTCTTCGGCTCGGAGAGGATCTTGACCAGCGAATCCTTATCCAGGTTCGTCACCGAGGCGACGACAGGGAGGCGGCCGATGAATTCCGGGATCAGACCGAATTTGATCAGATCCTCGGGCATCACCTCGGCGAAGTGGTCATCGGTGTCGATCTCGGCCTTGGAGCGCACCTCGGCGCCGAAGCCGATGCCGCGGTGCCCGGTGCGGTCGGAGATGATCTTCTCCAGCCCGGCGAACGCGCCAGCCACGATGAAAAGCACGTTGGTGGTGTCGATCTGGATGAATTCCTGGTGCGGATGCTTGCGCCCACCCTGCGGCGGCACGCTGGCCTGGGTGCCCTCCAGGATCTTCAGCAGCGCCTGCTGCACACCCTCGCCGGAGACGTCGCGGGTGATCGAGGGGTTCTCGCTCTTGCGCGCGATCTTGTCGACCTCGTCGATGTAGATGATGCCGGTCTCGGCCCGCTTGACGTCGTAGTCCGCGGCCTGGATCAGCTTCAGCAGGATGTTCTCGACGTCCTCACCGACGTACCCGGCCTCGGTCAGCGCCGTCGCGTCGGCGATGGCGAACGGGACGTTGAGCATCTTGGCCAGCGTCTGCGCCAGGTAGGTCTTACCGCAGCCGGTGGGGCCGAGCATGAGAATGTTCGACTTGGCCAGCTCGACCGTCTCGCCCCGGCCGTCGCGGCCCTTGTCGCCCGCCTGGATGCGCTTGTAGTGGTTGTAGACGGCCACGGCTAGCGTGCGCTTGGCGGTGTCCTGCCCGATCACGTAGTTCTCCAGGAAGTCCCGGATCTCGGCGGGCTTGGGCAGCTCATCGAGTTTGACCTCGCTGGACTCGGCCAGCTCTTCCTCGATGATCTCGTTGCACAGATCGATGCACTCGTCGCAGATGTACACCCCTGGTCCCGCAATGAGCTTCTTGACCTGCTTCTGACTCTTTCCGCAGAACGAGCACTTCAGCAGATCGCCGCCATCTCCGATGCGCGCCATCTCGTGGGTCCCTACTTCCTTGTCCGCGTGCAACCGTCTATCCAGGTTGCCAGCAATCCGCCACCCTCGGGTGTAATCACGAACACCTCGAGCGAATCCGACGGTTCGAGCACTGCCGTCAACCGGGAGCAAAGGTCCCTAGGTCGACCGTACCCGGTGTGCGCGACGGAGGTCGACAACTCGAGCATGTTTCTCGCCGGGGTTGTATGAGTTCTTACCACTATGGAACACGTTCACCCCGATCGGCGGCCATCCGACACGCTTGGCCGCCCGCCCCCGGAAAGCCTTCCGCCCGATACCCTTCCGGCCGGTCGGCGCCCCTGGAGCAGACCGGCCGGGCCACATGCCGAGTGGCATCTGTCCCGGCCGGATCTTCCTGACATTGAGCAACTTACGAGCGATCAGCGCCGTACCATCCGGCGCGGCGTTCTTACTTCTGAGCGCTCAGCTTGCGGTAGTCGAACACCGTATCGATGATCCCGTACTCCTTGGCCTCCTCGGCCGTCAGGATCTTGTCGCGGTCGGTGTCCTTGCGGATGGTGTCCGCGTCCTTACCGGTGTGGCGCGCCAGGGTGGTCTCCATCAGACGGCGCATGCGCTCGATCTCGGCGGCCTGGATCTCCAGGTCCGAAACCTGTCCCTGGATGCCACCCTCCAGCGACGGCTGGTGGATGAGGACCCGGGCGTTGGGAAGGCATGCACGCTTGCCGGGGGTACCGGCGGCGAGCAGCACGGCGGCGGCCGAGGCGGCCTGCCCCAGGCAGACGGTGGCCACATCGGCACGCACGTACTGCATGGTGTCGTAGATCGCCATCAGCGAGGTGAACGAGCCACCGGGCGAGTTGATGTACATGGTGATGTCGCGATCGGGATCCAGCGACTCCAGCACCAGCAGCTGCGCCATGATGTCGTTGGCCGAGGCGTCGTCGACCTGCACGCCGAGGAAGATGATGCGCTCCTCGAACAGCTTGTTGTACGGGTTGGACTCCTTGACACCGAAGCTCGAGTGCTCGATGAACGAGGGCAGGATGTAGCGCGACTGTGGGCTCGCCGGAGCGGTGCCGCCGAGACCGGCGCGCGGGTCGAACATATTGGCCATCTTCGTCTCCAAAGTCGTTGAGGGGGAACGGATCTGCGTGTTTAGTTAGTTACCCGCGCCGTTCGCCTGCGCCGCGTGGGTGATCACGCGGTCGATGAAGCCGTATTCCAGCGCCTGCGCCGCGGTGAACCAGCGGTCGCGGTCGGCGTCGGCGGTGACCTGCTCGATCGACTTGCCGGTGTGCAGCGCCTGCAGCTCATTGAGCTCACGCTTGGTGTGCGCGAACTGCTCGGCCATGATCGCGATATCGGCCGCAGAACCGCCGATGCCCGCCGAGGGCTGGTGCATCATGATGCGCGCGTGTGGCAAGGCGAACCGCTTGCCCTTGGTGCCTGCGGTGAGCAGGAACTGACCCATCGAGGCGGCCAAGCCCATGCCGTAGGTGGCGATATCGCACTCGGAGAACTGCATCGTGTCGTAGATGGCCATACCCGCGGTGACCGAACCACCCGGCGAGTTGATGTAGAGCGCGATGTCCTTGGTCGGATCCTCCGCCGACAGCAGCAGGATCTGCGCGCACACCTTGTTGGCGATGTCGTCGTCGACCTGGGTGCCGAGGAAGATGATGCGCGAACGCAGCAGGCGCTCGTATACCGAATCACTGAGGTTGAGGCCAGCAGTGGGGGAAGTCATGACGACCCCTGCCTTGTTCATTGTCACGGATACCTGCCTTCTCTTACCGGCTCGTTGCTGATGCCGAACAGCCATCTCTGGTTCGCTTGTCACAAACATTAACGAAGCAGGGCGGCACCGAACTCCCGGTACCGCCCTTCTTCGCTCACAGCGCAATCACGCACCCATCCGGAACGCAAACACGCTGGCACTTCATGGAATTATTCGGCGCTCGCCGCGGTCTCGGCGGACTCCGCTTCATCGGCGGAACCCTCAGGGGCGCCGAACATTTCGGCGGTGTCCACGGTGTTGCCCGCGGAGTCGCTGACCTTCACCTTGCCGACAACACCGGCCAGCGCCTTGCCGCGGCGCACGTCGGCGAAGACCGCGCCGAGCTGGCCCGCCTGCTGCACCTGCTGGATGAACTGCTCGGGCGAGAGGCCGTAGCGCTGCGCCTGGAACAGGATCCGCTCGGTGAGCTCCTCCTGGCCGACCTGGGTGTTTTCCGCCTCGGCGATGGCGTCCAGCAGCAGCTGGGTCTTCACCGACTTCTCGGCGGACTCCTTGGTGTCCTTGTCGAACTCCTCGCGGCTGGAGCCCTGGGCCTCGAGCGCCTCGGCGAGCTTGGCCTCGTCGTGGTCGAAGCCGTGCACCGCGTCGTGCAGCACGGCGTCGATCTCGGCCTGTACGACCGCCTCGGGCAGCGGCACCTCGACCTGCTCGAGCAGGGTCTCGAGCACCTTGTCGCGGATCTGACCGGCCTGCTCGACCTTCTTGGCGCGCTCGACCCGGTTGCGCAGGTCTTCCTTCAGCTCGTCGAGGGTGTCGAATTCGCTGGCCAGCTGGGCGAAGTCGTCATCGGCCTCGGGCAGCTCGCGCTCCTTGACCGAGCGCACGGTGGCGGTGATGACCGCCTCCTTGCCCGCGTGCTCACCGGCGACCAGGGTCGAGGTGAACTCCTTGGACTCGTCGACCGACAGGCCGACCAGCGCCTCGTCCAGGCCCTCGATCAGCTGGCCGGAGCCGACCTCGTGGGACAGGCCGGTGGTGGCCGCCTCGGGCACCTCCTCGCCGTCCACGGTGGCCGAGAGGTCGATGGAGACGAAGTCGCCGTCCTGGACCGGACGCTCGACACCGGTCAGGGTGCCGAAGCGCTGGCGCAGCGACTGCAGCTGCTCCTCGATGTCCTCGTCACCGATGGTGAACGAGTCGACGGTGACCTCGATGCTGTCGTAGGCGGGCAGGGTGATTTCGGGGCGCACGTCGACCTCGGCGGTAAACGCCAGCTCCTGGCCGTCCTCGATCTTGGTGATCTCGATCTCGGGCTGGCCGATGACCTTCACCTCGGAGGTGGTGACGGCCTCGCTGTAGCGGCCGGGCAGCACGTCGTTGACGACCTGCTCCAGGATCGCGCCGCGGCCCAGGCGGGCCTCGATGAGCTTGGCCGGGGCCTTGCCCGGACGGAAGCCGGGGATGCGGACCTGGTTGGCCAGCGCCTTGTAGGCCTTGTCGAAGTCCGGCTTCAGCTCCTCGAAAGGCACCTCGACGTTGATCCGGACCCGGGTCGGGCTCAGCTGCTCGACGGTGCTCTTCACGGACATGCTCCTTGTTCGTTGGTTCTGGTCGACTTGCTTGTGGCGGACTTGCTAGGGGTAATCACGAGCGAAATCGCCGCACGGCTTAACGTGCGCATCTCGACCAGGTTAGTTGACCGGTCGCGGCGGGCTGCAAGCAGCACCACCGCTGGGGACCGCGCGCCGTCGTTACTTGCCGACGGCAACCGCGTCGGTGACGAAGACCAGCGTTTCGTTGGGCTTGACGCCATTGCCGCCCACGCCGTAACCGAGGTTCGGCGGGATGATCAGCAGCCGCCGCGCACCCGCCTGCACACCGACCAGACCCTGTTCCCAACCCGGAATGACCTTTCCGGCACCGAGCGTCAGTTGGAAGGGCTTGCCGCGGTCGAATGAGCTGTCCAGCTTCTTCTTATCCGACCAGGTGATCAGCGTGTAGTTCATGGTGAGCGGCTGCCCGGCGACCGCGCCGGGACCGGTGCCGGGGACCAGATCCTTGACCACGAGCTGGGTCGGCGGGGTGCAGGTGTCCGGGATGGTGATCTTCGGCGTGGCGCCGAAGCCGCCGACCACCACGATGTCGTCGGCGGTGCATTCGGCGCCGGTGTTCTGCGCGGGCAGCTGACCGAAGGTGGGCTGCGCCGATGACGTGGCGGCGGCCGACGTGGTGGTGGCGACCGAGCCCTTGTCATTGTTCGAGCCACACGCGGCAAGCGCGAACGTCGCGGCGGCGATGGTGCCGATACCGATGATCCTGCGCAGTGTTTGCATGCGGCGGACCATAATCCACCGCGACTCGCTCGGCCCAGCCACCCGCCGGTAGCGCGAGGACAGACGGCACCGGATCCGGTGACATCCGGCACGAGACGGACCCGCCCTCGGCGCGAGATCGTGAGAACCGATCGGCGCGGGCCCGCGTGGGTAGGCTGGCGGTGAATTCTCCATCCGGCGTGGTCGATTGACGTCGGCAACCGTGCAGGACCCGGTGACAGGCGGTCCCTACAGGTGCCGCTTCCGATGCCCGAGTGTGAGGAGAGTCGGCGCATGACGCAGATGACCGGTGTCGGGGGCGATACCTCGGCCGACAATGTCGACAGCCCTGGCGGCGCGACGATCGCACCGCGGCCGTATCAGCTCGCGGAGGTCCCCGGTCCCCTGGGACGGGCGGAGCTGGAATCGATCGACGCTTGGTGGCGGGCCGCGAACTATCTGGCGGTGGGTCAGATCTATCTCATGGCCAATCCGCTGCTGCGTGAACCGCTGCGGGCCGAACACATCAAGCCGCGGCTGCTCGGGCATTTCGGCACCGTGCCCGGCCTGAATCTGGTGTGGGTGCACGCCAATCGGGCGATCCGGCAGCGTGATTCGAATGCGGTCTTCGTGGCCGGGCCCGGGCACGGCGGGCCGGGGCCGAATGCGTGCGCGTGGCTGGAGGGGACATATTCCGAGCTGTACAGCCATGTGCCGCAGGACGAAACCGGGATGGGCGCGCTCTTCGCGCAGTTCTCCTTCCCCGGTGGCGTGCCGAGTCACTGTGCGCCGGAGACGCCGGGTTCCTTCCACGAGGGCGGTGAGCTCGGCTATTCGCTGCTGCACGCGTTCGGGGCGGCGCTCGACAATCCGGATCTGACGGTGTTCTGCGTGGTCGGCGACGGCGAGGCCGAGACCGGGCCGCTGGCCACCAGTTGGCACGCCAATAAATTCCTCAATCCGGAGCGCGATGGAGCGGTGCTGCCGATTCTCGCGTTGAATCAGTACAAGATCGCGAACCCGACGATTCTCGCGCGCATTCCGGAATCCGAATTGCTCACGCTGCTGCGCGGATACGGCTATGA
Source organism: Nocardia nepalensis (assembly GCF_048910785.1). Classification (NCBI taxonomy): domain Bacteria; kingdom Bacillati; phylum Actinomycetota; class Actinomycetes; order Mycobacteriales; family Nocardiaceae; genus Nocardia; species Nocardia nepalensis. The sequence continues at coordinate 43,813 of NZ_JBKBET010000004.1, forward strand.
GCCGATCGTCGTCAAGGGCAGCGATCCCGCGACTGTGCACCAGGAGATGGCGATTGCCGTCGACGCCTGTCTGGATCGCATCGCGGAGATTCAGCGCATCGCCCGCGCGGGCAGCGATGGGGTGCGGCCGATCTGGCCGATGATCGTATTGCGCACGCCCAAGGGGTGGACCTGTCCGCCGGTGGTCGACGGCGATCCGGTCGAAGGCACATTCCGTGCGCATCAGGTGCCATTGGCCGCCGCGCGCACCGATGACGGGCATCGAGCGGTGCTCGAACAGTGGTTGCGGGCCTATCAGCCGGAGCAGTTGTTCGACGAGTCCGGCAGGCCGGTTCAGGCCCTGCTCGAGCTCGTGCCCGGCGGCGATCGACGGATGAGCGCGAATCCGATTGCCAACGGGGGCACGCACGTTCGGGATCTGCGACTGCCGGACTGGCGCTCCTATGGCGTCGAGGTGCGGGAGCCGGGAGCGACCCAGCACGAGGCGACGCGGGTGCTCGGCGCATGGCTGCGCGATGTCACCGCGCGCAATGCCGATAACTTCCTCACCTTCGCACCCGATGAGCTGGCCAGCAATCGACTGCAGGACATTCTGCAGGTCACCGGGCGCGACTGGCAGGCCGAGATCGGTGAATTCGATGTGGATCTCGACCGCACCGGACGGGTCATCGAGGTGCTGTCCGAGCACATGTGCCAGGGGCTGTTGGAAGGGTATCTGCTGACCGGCAGGCATGGGGTGTTCACCTGCTACGAGGCGTTCATCCACATTGTCGACGCGATGTTCAACCAGCACGCCAAATGGCTGGACGCGAGCGCGGCAGTGCCGTGGCGTCAGCCCATCGCGAGTCTGAATTATTTACTGTCGTCGCATGTTTGGCGGCAGGACCACAACGGCTTCACCCATCAGGATCCCGGATTCCTCGATGTGGTGCTGAACAAGAAGGCGTCGATCGTGCGGGTGTATCTCCCGCCGGACGCGAATACGCTGCTTTCGACCTTCGACCATTGCCTGCGCTCGCGGCATTACGTGAATGTGGTAGTTGCCGGCAAACAGCCGCAGGCGGACTGGCTTTCGGTTCCCGATGCCGCGGTGCATTGTGCGCGCGGCGCCGGAATCTGGGAGTGGGCGGGACAGAACGATGATCCGGGTAGCACGCCCGATGTCGTGCTCGCCTGTGCCGGTGATGTGCCGACGCTGGAAACTCTCGCGGCGGCGGCGATCCTGCGTGCACGTCTGCCGGAACTGCGTATCCGGGTGGTGAATGTGGTCGACCTGATGCGGCTGCAACCTTCGGATGCACATCCACATGGACTGTCCGACAGTGAATTCGACACGCTGTTCACCCGGGACCGGCCGGTGATCTTCGCATTCCACGGATATCCGTGGCTGATCCACCGCCTCACCTACCGCCGCACCAACCATGGTCAGTTGCATGTGCGCGGCTACCAGGAAAGGGGCACCACCACAACACCTTTCGATATGGTGATGCTCAACGACCTGGACCGGTATCACCTGGTGATGGATGTGATCGACCGGGTGCCGACGCTGCGGGAGAAGGCGGCCGGGCTGCGGCAGGAGATGGTCGACGCCCGCTGGAATGCCCGCGCGTGGACTCGTGAACACGGCGAGGACATTCCGGCCGTCGCCAACTGGACCTGGCCGAACCTCAGTCTCTGATACCCCCCGCGAAACCTCCTTGCGTGCGGTGTGCGGCTCGGCGACGATCGCAAGATGCTGTTGACGATCACCTGCACACCGCCGCAGGGCGCGGCTTGGCCCGCGACCGATCTGGGCTTCTTGCTGCACAAGAATCCCGACCGGGTGCAGGCGTTCGAGCAGTCCTACGGCACCGCGCATGTCGTGTACCCGGAGGCAACGGCGGCGCGGTGCACGGCGGCGCTGCTGTTGGAGATCGATCCGATTCGGTTGGTGCGCGGACGTTCCCGCAGCACACCGGATTTCAGCCTCGGCCAGTATGTCAATGATCGGCCGTACGCGGCGTCGTCGCTGCTGTCGGTGGCACTCGGCGCGGTATTCCGCACCGCCCTGCACGGCCGCTGCGACCAGCGGCCCGAATTGGTGCGGACCGCGCTGCCGTTGCGCATCGCGTTGCCCGCGGTGCCGTGCAAGGGTGGTCCGGAGGCGGCCGAGCGCGTCTTCACGCCGCTGGGCTGGACCGTGATCGCCGAACCCCTCCCCCTCGATCCGGCCTTCCCGGAATGGGGCGATTCGCATTACGTGCGACTGGAACTCACCGGCGCCATCCGCTTGGCCGACGCACTCTCGCACCTGTACGTCCTGCTTCCGGTCCTCGACGGCGCAAAGCACTACTGGCTCGCCGCCGACGAGGTCGACAAGCTCATCCGCGCGGGCGCGGGCTGGCTCGCCGACCACCCCGAACGCGCCTGGATCACCCGCCGCTACCTGGCCCGCCGCCAGTCCCTGGTGCGCACCGCACTCGCGCGGCTGGCCGAGGTCGACGATGCAGAGCCGGAGCAGCTCGATGCGGTCGAGGAAGTATTCGACGATGCGCTGGAGCCTGCTGGCGACGCGCGCATTGCTTTGTCCGACAGCGACACATCGAGCACACGGTCCGAAGCATCCGATGAAACCGACACCGCGGCTGCGAAGCTCAGTCTGCGCACCTCGGCAGGGTCCGCGCAGGCCGCGCACGATACGGCTGACGTCGGGTCGGCCGATGGTGCGGCAGTGGTCATGTCGGCGGAGGGCACGGTACAGGCCGGGATCGGGGCCGCGGCGGCGCACAGTACGACCGAGAGCGGGGCGGGCGATGACGCGGCAACCGACGCTGCGGACAATGATGCGGCGGTGGACGGCGCGGCGGACACTGAGCGCGCGCCGTCGCTGGCGATGATCCGGCGGGGTGCGGTGGTGGGGGTGCTGCGGGAGGTCGGGGCACGCCGGGTGCTCGATCTCGGGTGCGGAGAGGGGGCGTTGTTGCGGGAGTTGTTGGCGGACAAGGTGTTTACCGAGGTTGTCGGGGTGGATGTATCTATGCGGGCGTTGAATATCGCGAAGCGGCGGTTGCGGCTGGATCGGATGCCGGAGCGGGTGGCGCGGCGGCTGACGTTGCTGCAGGGTGCGTTGACGTATACCGATGCTCGGCTGCGCGGATATGACGCGGCGGTGCTGATGGAGGTCATCGAGCATGTGGACGAGCCGCGGTTGGGGGCGCTGGAGTATTCGGTATTCGGCTCGGCGGCACCGGCTTGCGTAGTGGTGACGACTCCGAATGCCGAACACAACGTGGTGTACCAGACGCTTCCGGCGGGCAAGTTCCGGCACTCCGATCACCGGTTCGAATGGACCCGCGCGGAATTCGCGGGTTGGTCGAGCCGCGTGGCCGAACGGTATGGGTACGCGGTGCGATTCGTGCCCATCGGTGCGGCGCATCCCGAGTTCGGGCCGCCTACCCAACTCGCCCTGTTCACCAAGGGCATGACAACCGACGGCAGCACGAGCGGAGCCGCGTGATGACCGAACTATCCATCCCGGAGCTGTCGCTCGTCGTGCTGATCGGCAGCACCGGTTCGGGAAAGTCGACTTTCGCGCGCAAGCACTTTCGGCAGACCGCGATCGTCTCCTCGGACGCCTGCCGCGGCGTCGTCAGCGATGACGAGAACGATCAGTCGGCGACGCCGGACGCCTTCGCACTGCTGCACCACATCGCCGGAATCCGGCTACGTCGCGGACTGCGTACGGTCGTCGACGCCACCAATGTGCAGCCCAAGGCACGTCAGGAACTGCTCGCGGTGGCCCGCGCGCACGATGTGCTGCCGGTGGCGATCGTGCTCGACGTCCCGGATGACGTGTGCTTCGAGCGCAATTCGCGACGTCCAGACCGGGCACACCTGGCCAGGCACGTGGTATCCCGGCAGCAGCGCGAAATGCGCCGCGGTCTGCGCGGTCTGGAACGCGAGGGCTTCCGGAAGGTGTACATCCTGCGCGGGGTCGACGAGATCGAATCCGCGACCCTCGTCGACGAAAAGGCCTGGAACGACAAGCGCGAACTCACCGGACCGTTCGATGTGATCGGCGATGTGCACGGCTGCCGCGCCGAATTGGAAACGTTGCTCGGCGAACTCGGCTACAGCCTGGCGCGTGACGATGCCGGCCGCGCCGTCGGCGCGAGTCACCCGGCCGGGCGCACCGCGGTATTCGTCGGCGATCTGGTCGACCGAGGACCGGACACTCCCGGCGTGCTCCGGCTCGTGATGGGCATGGTGTGTGCGGGAACGGGCCTGTGCGTCACCGGGAATCACGAGAACAAGCTGGTGCGCGCGCTCGACGGCAAGAAGGTGCGCATCGCACACGGCCTCGCGGAATCGCTGGCCCAGTTGGAGGCCGAAGACGAGGACTTCCGCAAGGCGGCCCTCGACTTCTGTCGCGGCCTGATCAGCCACTATGTGCTCGACGGCGGCCGATTGGTGGTCGCGCACGCCGGGTTGAAGGAGGAATACCACGGGCGGGCGTCGGGTCGCGTCCGCGCCTTCGCGATGTACGGCGAGTCCACCGGAGAGACCGACGAATACGGCCTTCCGGTGCGTTATCCGTGGGCCGACGACTATCGCGGCCGCGCCACCGTGCTGTACGGCCACACGCCGGTGACCGATCTGCGCTGGGTGAACAACACCCTCTGCCTGGATACCGGTGTCGTCTTCGGCGGGCGGCTCTCGGCCCTGCGCTATCCGGAACGGGAGCCGGTTTCGGTTCCGGCCGAGCGGGTTTGGTACGAACCGGTGCGCCCACTACAGGCCACCACCATCGCGACACCCGGCGGCGTGGTACACCGCGATCCGGGCGTACTCGACCTGGACGATGTCGTGGGCCGACGCGTGGTGGAAACGCGCCAGCACGGCCGTGTCGGTGTGCAGGAGGAAAACGCCGGTGCCGCACTGGAAGTGATGAGCCGCTTCGCCATCGACCCGCGCTGGCTGGTGTACCTGCCGCCGACCATGGCGCCGTGCGCGACCACCCAGCTCGATGGCTACCTCGAGCACCCGGCCGAAGCCTTCGCCTACTACCGCTCCGAGGGCGTGCCGCGCGTGGTGTGCGAAGAGAAGCATATGGGTTCGCGCGCAATCGTTCTCGTGACACGCTCGGCGCGGGCGGCAACGGATCGATTCGACGTCGACGACGGCAGCACCGGGGCGCTCTACACTCGCACCGGCCGCCCGTTCTTCGACGACACCGCGCAGACCGAGGAACTGCTGGCTCGGGTCCGCGCCGCGGCCGAAACCGCGGGCCTGTTCGAGGAATTGAACACCGACTGGCTGCTGCTGGACACCGAGCTGATGCCGTGGTCGGCCAAAGCGGTCGGCCTGCTGCGCAATCAGTACGCCGCAGTGGGCGCTGCGGCGCGCGCCTCGCTCGACACCGCCACCGATCTGCTGTCGGCCGTCGCGGCGCGTGGACTGGACATTGCCGATCTCGCGGACCGTACCGCCGCCCGCAAGACCGATGCGGACGCCTTCACCACCGCATACGGCCGCTACTGCTGGCCGGTCGACGGTCTGGCCGGATTGCGGATCGCCCCGTTCCAAATCCTGGCCGCCGAAGCCATCAACTACGCTGTGCGCGACCATGATTGGCACCTATCACGCATCGACCGGCTGGTCGCCGCAGACACCGACCTGTTCACCCCGACCGGCCGGATGACCGTCGACCTGGCCGATCAGCACAGCGAGGCCGCCGCCACCGCCTGGTGGACCGAGCTGACCGCCGCAGGAGGCGAGGGCATGGTCGTCAAGCCCTATGACGCGATGGTGCGCGGCGACGATGACCGGTTGGTCCAGCCGGGAGTGAAATGCCGTGGGCCCGAATATCTCCGGATCATCTACGGCCCGGAATACCTGCGCGACAACAATCTCCGCCGCCTGCGCACCCGCGGCCTGGGCCGCAAGCGCTCGATGGCCCTGCGCGAATACGCACTCGGACTCGAATCCCTGGACCGCTTCGTCGCGGGCGAACCACTCTGGCGCGTCCACGAGGCGGTCTTCGCGGTCCTCGCGCTCGAGTCGGAGCCGGTCGATCCGCGCCTCTGACCAACCGGCCGGTGTGTCGTCATGGCACGACCACCTGGCCGGTGCTGAGCGCGACGGAAGCGCCGTGTGACGGACTATTCCGAGTTCACGATCGCGGCGCGCCCGCCGTGATCAAGGTTCCGGATCGGCGGCAGTTGTCCGCTGACCAGAACAGACGATTGTCCGGCGGGTATGACTCCGGTTACAGTCACTGTTAGCTAGCTGCTTGCAACTGTTATGCGGCAGCTTGCCTGGCGTTACTTGACAGACAAGGGAGTCTGACCATGCCCGCTGCGAGCACCGATGACGCGGCCGTGCCCGGTCATATGCTGATCGATGACCGGTTCACCGCCGTCGCGGCCAAGTTCTTTTCCATGTTCCGGCGCAGGAGCCAGGGCGGTGGCGGGCTGGCGGTGTACTTGCACGGGGAGCCGGTGCTCGATATCTGGGCAGGTTGGGCGGATGACGACCGGCGCTGGCGGGCCGATTCCATGGCGCTGTCGTATTCGACCGGTAAAGGCGTTGCCGCGACCGTCGCGCACCGGCTGATCGAACGCGGCGTCCTGGAATTGGACGCGCCGGTGGCGACGTACTGGCCGGAGTTCGCTGCGCATGGCAAGGGCGATATCACGATTCGCGATGTGCTGAATCATCGCGCCGGATTGCAGCGCACCCGCGATCTGGTCACGAATACCGACGATCTGCTCGACCACGATGCCGTGGCCGCCGCCATGGCCGCCTCCGCGCCGGATCCACTGCGGCTGCGGGCCTCCGGATACCACGGTCTGACCTTCGGCACTCTGGTCGCCGAGATCGCACAGCGCGCCACCGGTCGCGACTTCCTCGACCTCGTCCGCAGCGAACTGCGAGAGCCGCTGGGCGACAATGATTTCTGGTTCGGAGTACCCGAAAATCAGCGGCACCGCCTGGCCCGGCTCTCGCCCCGCCTCGGCGTCGCCAGGATCCCGTTCGACACGCTGATCGCACCGTTCGCCTCGATGAAGGTGGTCAATTCCGCCCGCGGCGCGGTCTACGACGGCTGGGCCGATATGTCCCTCGGCATGCGCCCCTACGATGCGATGATGCCCGGCTGGAACGGCGTATTCACCGCCCGCGCCCTGGCCACGATGTACGGCGCCATCGCCAATGACGGCCTGGTCGGCTACCGCCGGCTGCTGCGTCCCGAAACCACCCGCCGCATCGCCGAAATGGCGCCGAACAGCCGCTACGACTACGTCCTCGGCGCCCCACCGCATTTCGCACTCGGCTACCACCGCGCCATCGTCGGCACCCGCCTCACCCGCCAGGCGCTCGGCCACTTCGGCATCGGCGGCTCCGGTGGCATCGCCAACCCCCGCCTCGGCCTCGGCATCGGCTTCGTCACCAACCACCTCGGCAACCACGCCATGTCCCTGGGCGACGCCCGCCTGCCCTTCCTCGCCGCCCTGGCCGAACGCGCCGCCCGCGCGGCCACCGGCGATCCGGCCGCCAGCACCTCGGATACCGCGCGCGCCGCCAGCTGATCACTCAGCGCTCGGCGGTTCCAGACCCAGTGAGCGGATGAGATGGCGGATCTCGTTGCGGTAGAGCTTGGCCGGGTCGGTGGTCTGGGAGCGCAGATGTCCGAGGATTTCGAGGGAGACCAGGCCGTGCAGGTGGCCCCAGATGCGTAGGGCGATGGCGACGGCTGCTGGCGGGAGTCCGGGGAACTCCGCCTTGACCTCGCCGACGAGTTTCGGTTCGAAGTCCGACCACTCGAAACCGTTATCCGCGTACAGCTTTTCGGCGTGTGGCCAGGCGCCCGCGGCCAAGCCGGTCAGGCCGGCGCACACGCGATGCTCCGCGTCCGGGGCCGCGCCGCCTTCCGGAGGCTGATAGTTGGGTACCGGATCGCCGTAGATGAGCCGGAACCCGGCCGAGTTCGCCACGGCCCAATCCCGAAATGCGCAGGCCCACGCGAGGATTCGACCGGAGGCGTCGGTCGCGGGACGGGCGTCGCGCGCGGCTTCGACCGCATCGGCGAGTTCGGCGTACACGTCATTGATCAGCGCGGTGATCAGGTCATCGCGAGTCGGAAAGTAGCTGTAGACCGCGTTGGCGGTCATCCCCATCTCGCGGGCGATCGCCCGCAGCGTAATCGCGCCGGGTCCGCCGTCGGCCATCAACCGGAGCGCGACCTGCTTGATCTCCGCCGTCGTCTCGGATCGTCGTAACTCCCGCCTGCTCGGCGTCGCAGTACCCACGGGCGCAACTCTACAGCGGCGTGAGAAAACTTCGCCTTGCTCAAATACTTCACGGCGTATAGTTTCTACACGCCGTACCAAATCAGATCGAGGAGAACCATGTTCATCGGAATAGTCGGCGCGACCGGCAATATCGGCCAGCGGGTACTCACCGAGGCCGTCACCCGCGGCCACCACGTCACCGCGTTCACCAGGGACGCGAGTCAGATCGCCGATCAACGGCCGAACGTCACCTGGCGCAGCCTCGACGTCTTCGACAGCGCGGCCGTCGCCGCGGCCCTGCCCGGCATGGACGTGCTGCTCAGCTGCTACCAACCGGGAAATGCCGCAACGGATTTCAACGACACCGTCGCCCGATCGATCGCCGACCCGACGGTCTACGCGAACGCCGCACGCTCACTCCTGAGCGCACTGCACACCCACCCGCGCACCCGCCTGATCGTGGTCGGCGGCGCGGGCAGCCTGGAGTACGAGCCCGGTCGCGTCACCGCGGATGACGATCAGCGCCTGACCGCCACCCTCGACGAGCTGGGCCTGCCCCGCGAATACGCCGCCGCGGTACGCGGCCACCGCGCCGCCCTCGATGTCCTGCGCACCTCGAACCGGCTGTGGACCTACCTCAGCCCGGCCGAACTGATCGCCCCCGGCGAACGCACCGGCCGCTACCGGGTCGGCGGCGACCAGCCGGTCCGCGATACCGACGGCCGCAGCCGCATCTCGATCGAGGACGCCGCCGTCGCCCTGCTCGACGAGATCGAGGTGCCGCGATTCATCCAGCGGCGCTTCACCATCGGCTACTAACCGCCTGCCCGCGTACCGGCCGTCCGAACGGCGGCCGGTGCGGGGTTTTCCACGGCTTCGTGCCTGATCACGGGGGATATCTGCGGCGCGGCACCCGCGGTCACCGTGGCGGTGGGTCTCGATGCACATCCGCACCGCGGCGAGCACCGGATCGGCCTTCGGCAGTGCGCTCAGGTCAGTCGCGACGCCAGCCGCGACGCGTTCATATGGGCGATGGCCTCGATGCTGAGCATCGGGTTCACCCCGGACGCGGTCGGGAAGCAGGAGCCGTCGGCGACAACGACATTCGGCACGTCCCAGATCGCGCCGTCCGGATCGGTGGCCGAATCGGCGCGCGAGCCGCCCATCCGGGCCGAGCCCATGATGTGCAGCGCGCCCATCGCACAGCGGCCGGGATCGTAACCGGCGCGCAGGCATTCGGCGACGAAGGTGTCGTGGGAACCATCGATACCGGGTTCGTAGAACGGGCCGGACTGATGCCCGGAGAAGATCCGGCGCGCGCCAGCTGCTTCCAAAATCCTTGCCGCGCCTTCGATTCCGGCGTGCATATGGGCTTGGTCGTAGCCGGACAGCCGATAGCGGACCACCGCGTCGCCCGCGCGGTCGATCGATACCGTGCCGTGGTCGCGATCTCGGGTGATGACACCGACGGCGACGGTGTGTGCGAGGTTGTGCATGATCGCCCGATGCTGGGCCGCACCGGTCCAGTTGAGGAAGCCGACCGTCATGCCCGGTGTGAGCGGACCGGTCTCGTAGATCACGCCGTAGCCGTGGCCGTCGAGGTCGCGATGCTGGGCGGAGTAGCGCGTCTGCATGCCGCCCTCCCACGGGCGGATCTCCTCGTCGAAGGTGCCGAAGACCGCGGTGGCGGGATGCAGCCGCAGGTAGCGGCCGATGTTCTGACCGGATATCCCGGAGCGGCGCAGCAGCGCCGGTGTGTGGATCGCACCGGCCGCGACGACCACCGCGCGGGCCCGGATCGTGACCGTATCGCCCTGTGCCGTGACGGCTCGGACACCGCTGGCGCTACCCTCCCGAACCGTGATCGTGCGAACCTCGGTTTCGATCAGCAGCCGGGCGCCGTGCTCGGCGGCATCGGCGAGCCAGGTCTTGGTCACCGACTGCTTGGCGCCGATCCGACAGCCGAAACCACAACGGCCGCATTCGATTCCGGCGTCGCAGCCGCGCACATTGCGCGGCATCGCATCGACATGCCAATCCAGTTCGCGCAGACCGCGTTCCAGGACGGTGTCGCGGCCGGAGGCACCGGAGTGCTCGCCGTTGACGCCGAGTCGCGCCTGCACCGCATCCAGCGCCTCGGTGTACTCGTCGGAGGCGAACTGCTTGGCGCCCAGGTTCGCCCATTCCTCGCGCACATCGTCGGGCGTGCGGAACGACGTGGTCCAGTTGACCACCGTCCCGCCACCCAGACACGAACCCGCGACGAGGCCGAGCTGTCCCTCCTGCGTGGTTGCCGGTCCCGGCGAGTACAGCTTCAGCAGTCCGGTGAGTTCGCCGGTCCCGAAATCCGCGTCGTCGTAGTATCCGCCGCGTTCCACGACCACGACATCCAATCCGGCCGCCGCGAGCACTGCGGCCGCAGTGCCGCCACCCGCGCCGGACCCGACAACCACGACGTCGCAGTCGAGCGTCGTATCGCCGGTCGGGCGCACCGGAGCCAACGCGGGCCGCGGCGCATCGGACCGCGGGCCGAGCGGACCCGGAAATCCCATCAGCTGCCAGGCCGGATTGCTACCGGTGGACCCGGGCGTCGCATAGTACGCCGTCAGCGCAGCACCCTTGAGCGCCTGGAAGACCGCCCGCTTGCGTGCCAGACGGGAGTTCCCGAGCCGCCACATCGCCTGCTCACGGTCGGCCGGCGTCAGATCGGCGAACCTGCGCGGCCCGGCCCCGATCAGCACCCCGAACGACCGGGAATTCCACACGCGCAGCAGGGTTTCGAAGGCGCGACGCTCCGCGGCACTCGGATTGCGTGCCAGCAACTGCTCGACGGCGTCGACGGCGCCCAGCCGTGACGCGGAAGGCAGCTCCGCCCCATCCCCCGGCGCGAACGTATCGCAGATCAGGCCGAGCGTCGCGCGCTGAGCGAGGGTCAGGGACATGGGACTCCTACGGGACACAGCTCGAGAACGGTCATTAACTTAACCTACTCGCGCCGATCCGCCCATGCGGCTCATCTGTGCAGAATGATCAGGAACAGCACCTTCTGCAGCATGTCCAGCGCCCGGCCGACGGCGAGCACGGTTTCCACGAAATCTCCGCTGCCCATGGCAGCCCTCTTTTCCTCCGACGAGATCCTCAGTGTCGCAGCCGCAGGACGGAGATGTCCACGAGTTCAGATGGCGGCGAGCAGGATTCGGAACGTGGTGCCCGCACCGGGCGTGCTCAGCAGCTGGATCCGGGCGCCGTGCGCGCCGAGGATCGCCTCGGCGATGGCGAGTCCGAGCCCCGAACCACCGGTGCGGGACCGCGATTCGGCCGCCCGGTAGAAGCGGTCGAAGATGCGCGGCGCGTTTTCGGGCGCAATGCCCGGTCCGTCGTCGTGGACGTCGAGCACGGCGAATTCGGATGCGTCGGGCAGTGCCGCACCCGCTTCGGCGGCCACCGGATCGGTCAGCGTGGCCGCGGCTCGAATCCCGACCGTGACGGTGATCGATGCCTCGGATGGGGTGTGTACCAACGCATTATTGACCAGATTCGTGACAACCTGCCGCAATCGGTGCCCGTCACCGACAATCCGAACCGGCGCATCCGGACTTTCGAGTCCGATATCCCGATCCGGCGCCCGAGTCGCGGCATCGCCCACCACATCCGCGGCGAGCGCCACCAGATCGACCTCCGCCAGATCCAGCGCACGCTCCTGGTCGAACTTGGCCAGCAGCAGTAGATCATCGACGAGCAGCCCCATCCGGATCGCCGCACCCTCGATCCGGCGCATCATCTCCCGCACGCCCGCCTCGTCTTGCGCGCCGCCGCGCCGATACAGCTCGGCATACCCGCGCACCGAGGTCAGTGGCGTGCGCAGTTCGTGTGAGGCGTCGGCGACGAATGCCCGCATCCGCCGCTCGGAATCCGCGAGCTGGCGCAGCGCCGAGGACAAGCGGGTGACCATCACGTTGAACGCGGTGCCGAGTCGGCCCACCTCGGTATGCGGATCGGTCGGTGCGACGCGGCGGTCCAGATCCCCGGCGGCGATCGCCTCGGCCGTGTGCTCGATCCGGGTCAGCGGTCGCAACCCGAGCCGGACCAGCACCGCCGCTATCACCGAGATGGCGATCAGCAGCGTCGCGCCCGCCGCCAGCTCGATCGTGCGGAGTTTGCCGGTGGTCGCCTCGGTGGTCGCCAGCGACATCGCGATCGCCGCGGTGCCGCCATCGGGCTGCCATTCGGTCGCCGGCTGCACGACGGTGCGCACCCGCCACCGGATATCGCTCTTCTGGTCCCCGACCGTGAAAGCGGTATTCGCCCTGGTGCGCACCGAGGCCGCATCCATCGACGGCAATGCCGGTACGGTGCTCAACTCGGCCGGCGCACCGAGTCGGCCGATGGGCTGACCGTCGACATCGAAGAACATGAGCCGAAAGTCCGAGGGCAGCTGCTCGTACTCCGGCGCCCCGGACGGCGGTGGCGGCGGTGGCCGCTTGGTCGAGGTCATATCGCTGGCAACGCGATTCAGCTGCTCGTCCACCCGGTCGAGCAGCGCGCGATCCAGCATCGCGATGCTGAGCAGCCCGAAGGCCGCCATCCCGATCCCGGCGATCGCGACCAGGACCAGCAGCAGCCGGGTGCGCAAGGTCAAACGGCGCCGCCGATCCCAGATCCGCAGGGCCCTCACGAGCGCGCGCCGCCCAGCCGCACGGTGTAGCCGACACCGCGAATCGTGTGGATCAGCGGCGGATTCCGGGCATCGACCTTGCGCCGGAGCTGACTGATGAAGGTTTCCACGACGCGGGCATCGCGCCCGGTCTCCGCACGCCACACCCGATCGATGATCTGCTGTTTGCTGATCACCTTCTCCGCGTTGCGGACCAGATATTGCAGCAGGCTGAATTCGGTGGCCGACAACCAGATCTCTTCGCCGGCACGGTGTGTCGTATGCGCCTCGACATCCAGTACCAAATCCGCGTACCTGAGCACACGGTCATCGGATTCCGGGCCGTGGGTTCGACGCAGAATCGCGCGCAGCCGCAGCACGACCTCTTCGAGACTGAACGGTTTGCTCACGTAGTCGTCGCCACCGGCGGCCAAGCCGACGATCCGATCCTCGACCGCGTCCCGGGACGTCAGGAACAACACCGGTACCTGATTGCCGGACTCCCGCAGCCGCCGCGCCACCGCATAGCCGTCCAGATCCGGCAGCATCACATCCAGCACCACGATGTCCGGCGGATGCGCCGCCGCCGCGGCCAACGCGTCGAGCCCACTGGCCGCGGTGTGCACGTCGAATCCACTCATCCGCAGCGCGGCGGAGAGCAGGTCGAGGATATTCGGCTCATCGTCGACGACCAGCACGCTCGCGGCCGGTGACGCAGCACGGTCGGGCACGGCTACACAATATGCCGCACCGCACGGCCCGAGGCCGCACCGAATGGGCCTACACCCCTGAACTCACAGCAAGCCGACAGATTCCCCACAGCCGGGCGACGATCTGGGCTTCCCACCCGATCCGGCCGACTCCCAGCTACCACGTCGCATCGTCACAGCAAGCTTTCGGACAATCGCCGAGCCGACGGCCGGGCCTTCGAACTTTGTCGGGGTGACAGGATTTGAACCTGCGACCCTCCGCTCCCAAAGCGGATGCGCTACCAAGCTGCGCTACACCCCGTGCCCTCGCGGCGAAACGGGTGCCGACGAGGATGAATCCTGTGTGGAGCGGGTGACGGGAATCGAACCCGCACCATCAGCTTGGAAGGCTGAGGTTCTACCATTGAACTACACCCGCAGGCATACGACATCTGATGGGATCGCCACGATGTCGTGTGCGATCCGACTGTACCGAATACGGCGTCGGAAACGCTAATCCGCCCCCGCCGAACCGCTTCACGCGGCCCACTGCCAGGGCCTGGGCCGCAATCCGACCGCCGACAGTAGCTCATCGCTATCGCTGATCGGCGTCGAGCCGACCGGACCACTCGCGCCGAGAAGCCGAACGAGCCGGTGGCCACCACAATTTTCGCACAGTCCGGCGCGCCGTCGGCGTGTCGGTCCGCGACTTCCCGGCGAACGAAATTCATATGTAACGCGGCGGACGCGGCAGCGATCACATACCCGATCGCCATTCGCGAGGGACCGAGAACTCGTTGTAAAACAGCGTTTTTCAGTGCCGAGTGGCTTGCTAGGATCCTTTTTGCCGGACGGGGGTATCTGGAAAGGGGGCGGTGAGCGTGCACCAAGCGAGGTGGACACAACCGCGTAGCAGTGCGAACGATCGGGGTGAAACCGGCACCTGTGCGCGCACAGGGCACCCGGGTACCGACATCACCCATGGCGGGTGACTGCGATGTCCGCGGATATCGAGCCACCCGTAGCGCAGATGGCCAGCGCCTGGGCGCGTGCGGTCTGCTCGGAGCCGGGATCACACGCGTCACCACAACAGTTGCAACCGGTCCTGGTCGAGATCATCCAGCGGCTATTGCGACTGGCCAGGTCCGAGCCCTTTCCGGTGCCCGAGGCGCGGATGTTGGGGGCGCGGCTGGTCGAGGCGCCGTTCGAACGGACCAGAATGCTGGCCCAGGCCACCCGCTGGCTGCTCGGCTTCCCGGCGGGGGCGCCCGGGTCGCTGGTCGCGACGCGCTGGCCGCTGGTCGCCAGCCAGGCCATCGATAGCTACGCCCAGGCGCTACAGGAACGGGCACTGGCCCAGCAGGAGCAACACATTTCGGCGGCGGTGTCGTTGCGGGTGCAGGAGATCGCCGCATTACAGCATCGGCTGCGGCACGAGGCCACTCACGACGCGCTCACCGACCTCGCCAACCGGACGCTGCTGCAGGACAAGGTGCGGCTGATGGCGGCCGACCCGAACCGCGGCGTCGGCCTGCTGCTGATCGATCTGGACCGGTTCAAGCAGATCAACGACAACTACGGCCATGCCGTCGGCGACGAGGTGCTCGTCGAACTGGCCCGCAGACTGCGCGAGATCTGTCCGCCGGATACGGTCATCTGCCGTTACGGCGGTGACGAATTCGTACTCGCCACCAACCCGCTGCACAACACCCTGAGCGAGATCGCGCACCGGATCGTGGCCGCGCTGCGTGATCCGGTGTGGTCGACGGCCGGTCCGGTGCCGGTGTCGGCCAGTGTCGGCACCGCGTACTCGCCGCCGGGCGAATCCTGCGATTTCACCGATCTGCTTCGCCGCGCCGATCGCGCGATGTACTCGGCGAAGACCGCGGGCGGACGCCGCTTCGCCCTCGCCGATCCCGATAAACCCGAAATCAAGGCCGTAGCAGGCTGATCCGTCCCAGGTCCTCTGGTCACCGCGCACCGGGTAGGCGCTGACCAGAGGGTCTATTCGGTCAGCTCGCTTGGCAGCTGGGGCACCGGAACAGATTTCGGCCCTCCAGTACGCTGTGTGCGATGGGCGTGCCGCACACGCGACAGGGAGCGCCGGTAGACGTAGGTGCGCGGCCGGGCATCGGATCAGTTCACCCTGGCCCCGCCTTCGATAATGCGGGCGGATTCCCATCCAGGATGGCCGACCGGCGTCCGGTTCAGCCGCCCGCGGCGACGTCGATTCTCAGGGCGGGTCCGCAGGCTGTCTCGTTCCAGCGCAATGGATTGCTATCTGATGCCGGCGCATCGGCACTAAGGTTTCAGAGTTGACGGATTCCGGATATCGGGACGGGCAGATGCTGTATGGCCGCAAGTGCGAGGAAGATTCGATCGGCGAGCTGCTCGCCGCGTCCGCGCAGGGGCGTCCTGGGGTCCTGATCCTGCGCGGCGATGCCGGAATCGGTAAGTCGGCACTGCTGGAATACGCAGAGACCGCCGCACAATGCCGGACGCTGCGGGTCACCGGCATCGAATCCGAGGCCGAGCTGCCTTATGCCGCTCTCCAGGTCCTGCTTCGCCCGGTCCTCGGCACGCTCACCCACTTGCCCCGACAGCAGGCGGATGCGCTGCTGAGCGCCCTCGGACTGGGTGAGACCACCTCCGGTGACCGGTTTCTCGTCGGCCTGGCCACCCTGAGCCTTCTGACCGAGCTCTCGGCCGAGGAACCACTGCTCTGTCTGGTCGACGACGCACATTGGCTCGATCAGGAATCCGCCGACGCGCTGCTGTTCGCGGTGCGGCGCTTGCACAGTGAGCCGGTGAGCCTGGTCTTCGCCGCCCGCGACGAGGGCCGTTCCTTTTTCGCGCCCGGAGTGCCTGAACTGCGGTTGCCGGGGCTGGATCGGGAGGCGGCGCGTGCGCTCGCCGACTCCGGCGGCGCGCTCGCCCCCGCGGTCCGCGACCAGATAGTCGCCGAGTCGGGCGGCAATCCCCTTGCGCTGCTGGAGCTCACGAGAATGCTCACCCCCGAGCAACGCGCCGGAGCCTTCAACCCATTCGCCTATTCGCTGGGAATCGCTGAGCCGCCATCGGATCGGGTGCTCTCGGGTTTCCGCGTCCGAATCCGCGAGCTCTCGCCGCCGACGCGGCTGTGCCTACTGGTGGCGGCACTGGAGGACACTGGCCAGGTGGCACCGGTGGCGCGTGCCCTCGCGGCACTCGGAGTGGACCTGGCCGACTTCGCGCCTGCCGAGCAGGCCGACCTGGTCCACGTCACCACCACTGGAATCGTGTTCCGGCATCCCTTGGTGCGCACCGCGACCCGGCTCGCCTCGGATGTCGGTCAGCGCATGGCAGCCCATTCCGCGCTGGCAGAAACCGTCGACGACGACCGGCGGGCGTGGCATCTGGCCGCGATTGCCGTCACCCCCGATGCGGCGATCGCCGACGAACTGGAAAGGGCGGCGGTGCGCGCGCGCCGACGCGGCGGCCAGATCGCGGTCTGCAGCGCCTACGCTCGCGCCGCCGAGCTCTCACCCGATCCCGCGGCGGCGGTCCGGCGCTGGGCGGCAGCGGCTTCGGCTGCTTTGGACGCTGGAATATCCGGGCGCGCGGCGGAACTCGTGCGACACGCGGCAACCGGCACTGTGCCCGCCGAGGCCGCGGACGCAGCCGAATTGGCCCGGGTGCGAGCGGCGCTAGCCTTCGACGCCGGTCGGCCGCTCGACGCCACCCGCTTACTTCACGAGGGTGTCGTGGCACTGGGCGGGTCGGCGCGCGATGAGGTGACGAGAATGACGATGCTCGGCTGGGCGGCCATCTACACCTGGTCCAGCCGCCCGCATCCGGATCAGATCGAACTGGCACGGCAGACCGAGCGGCTTACCCCGGCGGTGCCCGGACCACTCGGCGCGGTCCATGCGCTCACCCAGGACATTCGACTGCTCTTGGAGGGCGATCGGCTCGCCGTCAACATCGCGCCGTACGGGCTCGGACGACTCGATGATGCCCCCTTCGACCTGCACGTTCTGGCCGCCTACCTCAGCTTTGCCCGTGGCGACGTGACCGCCATGGTCCGGGATGCGACGCGGTCGGTCGACGTGTGCCGATCAGCGGGCCGGATCGGGCGCATGCCGCAGGCCATGATGATGCTCGCGATCGCCGAACTCGTCAGCGGCCGGCACCGGGCCGCGCGATCCACCGCTCTCGAGGCCCGGCTGCTGGCGGAGGATATCGGCCAACCGTATTGGAAGCACTACTTGTCGGGTGTGGCCGCCTGGATGTACGCGGTGGCCGGCGATGAACAGCAATGCCACGCCCTGGCCGCGGAAGCGAAGGCCGAGGGCGGCGCGTGGATGACCGGCCACGCGTGGGCAACCTGGGCGTTGGTGGCCCTGGACACCGGGCTCGGCCGATACCAGCAGGTGCTGGCCCGGCTGGACAAGGCCGCGACCGGCCCAGCGCGGCACGGATTCGTCTGGCGCTACGCCTACCCGGATTACGTAGAGGCCGCCGTGCGGACGGGAGATCCGCACCGAGCGGACCCTATGCTGGCCCGCTTCGCGAATTGGGCTCGGGCGACCGGGAATCCGTGGTCACTGGCCGTTCTGCAGCGCTGCTACGCCTTGCTTACCGACGGCGACGCCGCAGACCTGTATGAGCAAGCGTTGAGTCTGCATGAGCGCGGCGATCAGCCCTTCGAGCAGGCGCGCACCGAACTCCTCTACGGCGAGTGGCTCCGCCGGCACAATCGACGCGCCGAAGCGCGCGCCCAACTCGTGTCCGCGCTGTCCACCTTCGACCAGTTGGGCGCGGCGCCGTGGGCCGATCGCGCCGCGGCGGAATTGCGCGCGACCGGAGTCTCGTCGGCCGGTCAGACTCGGGGTTCGGATCCGCTGGCGGCATTGACGCCACAGGAACTTCAGGTGATC
The DNA here is from genome assembly GCF_048910785.1 of Nocardia nepalensis. NCBI lineage: Bacteria > Bacillati > Actinomycetota > Actinomycetes > Mycobacteriales > Nocardiaceae > Nocardia > Nocardia nepalensis. The sequence continues at coordinate 62,345 of NZ_JBKBET010000004.1, forward strand.
CGGCTGGCCGCGACCGGCGCGACCAATCGCGAAATCGGCACTCGGCTGTTCCTCAGTGCACGCACGGTCGCCTATCACCTGTACAAGGCGTTTCCGAAGCTCGGAGTCTCCTCCCGGGCCGAACTCGCCAGGTACGTCACGACTTAGGCGGAGCGGCGGGAGACGGTGGCGACTACCGTCATTTGACGGACGCGACCACACCGGGGCGTCCGTAGCGTCGCTGCCATGACTCTTCCCAGCCATACAGATGTGCTCATCGTCGGCGCCGGACCGGTCGGCATGGCACTCGCGGCGTCCCTGGCGGACAAGGGCGTTGCCGCGGTGCTCATCGACAAACAGGCCGAAGGCGCGAACACCTCCCGCGCCGCGGTAGTGCACGCCAGAACCCTCGAGGTGCTGACCGAACTCGAGGTGACCGACGAACTGGTGGCGCGCGGCATCATCGTGCCACGCGCCACGGTCCGCGAACGCGACCGTGTCCTGCTGCACGTCGGCTTCGACGACCTGCCCACCGACTATCCCTACACGCTGCTGATTCCTCAGGACATCACCGAAGCCGTTCTGCTGCGGCGGTTGTCGAGCCTCGGCGGGAGTGTGATCCGGCCCTGCGAACTGACTTCGCTCACGCAGGACACCGACGGAGTCACCGCGACAACCACATCCGGCGAACAGATCCGGGCACGCTACGCGGTCGGCGCGGACGGCATGCACAGCCTGGTTCGCGAGCAATCCGGCATCGGCTTCCGGGGCGATACCTACGCACAGTCGTTCATCCTCGCCGATGCCATGCTGGACGGGGATGTGCCGGAAGCGGAGATCCGGCTCTACTTCTCCCCCGAAGGTGTGACCGTCCTCGCGCCGCTGCCGGGCGGCCATCATCGGATCGTGGCGACGGTGGACGAGGCGCCACCCGAACCCGATCACGACCATGTGCAGAACCTGCTGAGCGCGCGCGGCCCGCAGGCGGATCCGGTCATCGTCCGGGAGATCGTGTGGAGCTCCCGATTCCGGGTGCACCATCGTCTCGCCGAGCACTACCGGACGGGCCGGATCTTCCTCGCCGGCGATGCCGCACATGTGCACAGCCCCGCCGGCGGGCAGGGCATGAATACCGGGCTGCAGGACGCCCTGAACCTGGCCGCCAAACTGGCCGCGGTGATCCGCGAAGGCGCCCCCGCCGACCTCCTCGACGCCTACGAGACCGAGCGGCGGCCCGTCGCCGAGGAGGTCGTCGCCTTCACCGACACGATGACCCGCATCGCCACCGTCAGCAGCGCGCCCCTGCGCGGCGTGCGCAATACCGCGCTGCGCGCGCTGGACTGGATCCCGGCGGTCCACCGCAAAATGGCCATGAACCTGTCCGAGCTGGGCCTGGACCCGCAGCGAATCCACTAACGCGACAACACCTTTCCGACGCGCGCACGGCTCAGGGCCGGGTGTCCGGCCCTGAGCGGCGTCAGTGGATCATGCCGCGGCCCCGAGCGCCACTGCCGCGGCTACGGGCACCAGATACATGACCGGATACGGAATGTGGCTGTAGGAGCGCGCCCGCACCACAGTGACCACGGCGCCGAGGAAGTACAACACCAGACCGGCCGCGGCCGCGATCCCGATCACGGGGACGACGAGGCCGACCAGCAGCCCTACGGACCCGGCGGCCTTGGCGGTGGCCAGCCACGGCCACCACGATTGCGGGACTCCGTATTCGGCCAGCGGCTCCACCACCCACTTGGCCTTCTGATACATCGAGACCGCCGAGAAGGCGACCCACACGGCCGCCACGATGGTGACGACGACATGAGCGATCGACAACACTTTCTCCAATCCCATTGGGGCCGAGGAACTTCGGCGAGAGTCACGGAGCAGATCCGCGTGACGGTATTCAGAGTGCGCGTTCGCCCGACGCCGAACAAGACCGAATCGGGCAACAAACATTTCCCGGCGGTTCACGATCGAACCGCGCGCGCGGGGCGTGACCGGCCCGGGCCATCGGCGGCCCCGGCCCCTCGAGCCAGTAATATTTGCTGATCAGGCGGCATCCGGACACCGACGGCACCGCAACCGGCCACCGACGACAGGAACGATGTGGAGCTCCGCGACATCGAGATCTTCCTGACCCTGGCCGATGAACTGCATTTCGGCCGGACCGCCCAGCGGCTCCATGTGACGCCCGCGAGCATTACCAAGGCGATCAAGAAACAGGAACGCGAGATCGGCGCGGCGCTGTTCGAACGAACCAGCCGCAGTGTGCGGCTCACCCCGCTCGGCGAGCAGCTGCGCGACAACCTACAGCCGACTTACCTGGCGCTGCAGGCATGCGTTCAGCAGGCCCGCACGACGGCCCGCGGCTCGAGCGCCCCACTGCGCGTCGGATTGATGCCGTACAACACATCGGTGCTGCACCCGTACTGGCAGGAGTTCCGGACCCGGCACCCCCAGTGGGAACTGCAGATCCGCCGTCCCGCCATCATCACCGATCCGCTCAGCGCGCTCCGGGACGACAGCATCGACGTGTTGGTCGTCTGGACTCCGATCCGGGAACCGGATCTGACCGTGGGCCCCGTCCTGTTCAGCGATACCCGTGTGCTCGCCGTAGCCGCAGACCATGAACTCGCTGAACGGGAGTCGTTGCCGGCGGAGGCGCTCGCCGACGTCCCGCACATTATCGGGGCCGATTGGCCCGAATACTGGGAGAGCGCCTACCTGCCGTTCCATACCCCCGGTGGCCGCCCGATCCCCCGCGGCACCTATGCCACCAGTCCCGACGACGCCCTGGTGCTCATCGCGGGCGGCGAGTTCGTGCACCTGTTCCCCGCGCATGTCACCGAGTACTGGTCGCTGCCGGACATCCGCTTCATCCCCGTCCCCGATCTCCCGCGGCTGCCCTACGCCCTGGCGTGGCGCACCGACGCCGAAAACGAGCGCATTCGGTCGCTCGCTCGTGTGATCCAGGACCTCGGCGACCGGTAGTAACCGGTCACGACGGCTCGTGGTCGCCGTGCTGGTGGAGCGCGGCGTACTCGACTACGCCGCCCCGGTCACCAAATACTGGCCCGAGTTCGGCACGCACGGTAAGGAATCCATCACCGTCGGCCACGTACTCAGCCACACGGCGGGCCTGCCGTACCTGCCCGCCGATATCACCGTCGAGCAGTTCGCCGACGTCGCAACGGTCACCGCCTGGCTGGCCGAACAGCGCCCCGAGTGGGAACCCGGCACCGCCACCGGCTACCACGGCTGGACCTACGGACACCTGGTAGCCGAGATCGCGCGTCGCGCCACCAGCCGGCCCATCGACGACGTCCTCGACGAGATCGCCACTCCGCTCGGCATCGCGGGCCACTTGTATTTTGCCCTGCCCGATGGTGTCCCCGCCGCCACCCTCTACGACGGAAACTGGTCCGCCGTACTAAATTACCTGCCCCGGCCTTCCACCGAGTCGCCCCGCCCGACGTGGCCCCGGTCGCCGATTTCGCCAACCGCCCCGAGATCCGCCGCCTGGCCGTCCCGGCCGCCGCGACGGTTACCGCCCGCGGTGCGGCCCGCATCTACGCCGCCGCCCTCTCCGGCGAGCTCCTGAGCCCCGCCACCCTGCGCGCGGCCACCACCCTGCGCACGGCCGACCCCGACCGTGTCCTGGGCACACCCATCCCCAAGGCCCACGGCTTCTTCCTCGGCGGCCCCGGCTCCCCCATGGGCACACGTCCAACCATCTTCGGCCACACCGGTTCCGGCGGCAGCATCGCCTTCGCCGACCCTGAGCACGGCCTCGCGGTCGCCGTGACTCACAACCGCCTCGCGGCCGGACCGGAAGACTGCGTGGACCAGGTCGTTGCCGCAGTGCGCCGCGAACTCGGCTTCCCTTAGTAATCGCATGAAAACAACGTCAATGGCTTGGCCAGCGACAATGCCAAGGCTTCCAGCCCCGGACGCGAGGGGCACAGTCAGATCATCGAGGCTGACAGACGGGGCACCAGAACAGGTTTCGGGCGTCCAGCACGGAATGCAGGACCGTGGCGCCGCACAACCGGCAAGGTTCGCCAGCGCGGCGGTAGACGTAGGTGCGGGGCTTGTCCTTGGCGTAAGCCGGTGCGCCGTGGTCGTCTTCGGGACGGACCACCACGATCTTGCCCCGGCGGACGCCGACTTTCATGAGGTCGACGAGGTCGGACCAGATCGCCTGCCACTCCTCGTAGGACAGCAGTGCGCCGGGGCGATCGGGTGAAATGTTATGGCGGAAAAGGACTTCCGCGCGATACACATTGCCGACACCGGCGAGCACCTGTTGATCCATCAGGAGCGCGCCGATCGGCCGGCGCGAGCGATGAATTCGCCGCCAGGCACGGTCGGGATCGGCGCCGCGCCGCAGCGGATCCGGGCCGAGCCGCTCGGTCAGCGCCGTCACCTCCGCGCGGGTGTACACCTCGCAGGCGGTCGGCCCGCGTAAGTCGCTGCCGTACAGGCGATCATCGGCCGACGCGTCGCCGACGAGCCGCATCCGCACCTGCCCGACCGGCTCGCCCATCGGCAGCGGCACCTCGGTGAAGACGCCGTACAGCCCGAGGTGCACGTGTACGACCAGACCCGACTCGTAATGGTGCAGCAGGTGTTTGCCGTAGGCCTCGGCCCGCGTCAGCACCTGTCCGTCGACCCGAGCGGCACCGGCGGCGAACTTGCCCTGCGGACTGGAGACGCGCACCACTCCCCCGGCAAAGCGCCGTTGATGCAGCCGCGCCAATCGGTGCAGCGTATGACCCTCAGGCATCCGAGCCGGGCTCCCTCTCTGTTCCGCCGCCCATGCGACCCGGTGCACCGGGTCGCCTTGCGGGACGACGGATTACGCGCTCAGTAGGCCGGAACGGCCGGGGCCACACCGGTCTTCTCGTACTCGGCCAGGATGTCGATGCGGCGCTGGTGGCGCGGCTCCTCGGACCACTTGGTCGAGACGAACGCGTCCACGATCGCCAGCGCCTCCTCGGTGGAGTGCATGCGGCCGCCGATGCCGATCAGCTGGGCGTTGTTGTGCTCACGCGCCAGCTGGGCGGTCTCCACGCTCCAGGCCAGGGCGCAGCGGGCGCCGGGCACCTTGTTCGCGGCGATCTGCTCGCCGTTGCCGCTGCCGCCGAAGACCAGGCCCAGGCTGCCCGGGTCGGCGACGGTGCGGCGGGCCGCCTCGATGCAGAAGGCGGGGTAGTCGTCGAGTGCGTCGTACTCGAGGGCGCCGCAGTCGACGACCTCGTGGCCCGCCTGCTCCAGATGGGCCTTGACGTGATTCTTCAGTTCGAAACCGGCATGGTCGGCACCCAGGTATACGCGCATGGCTGCGATTGTGTCAGGCGTGTTTCGCGGGACCGCGAGAGGGGACACACGATGCCGCGCCAGCGCGATTAACACCGTTGGCGGCCGCGGCGAATCGACAGGTATGCCACCCGTGTTCGCGGTCCCGGGTCCCGACCGCACGCCAACGGCATCGAACGTCGTCCCCGGCAAATGAATAGAGTTCTTCACATGCAGCCGCCCGAATCCAACCCGCCCCAGCTGGCGGGCCCACCCGCCGACCCCTATCCCACATTGGGCGGGTGGGCGCAGGCTCAGGACGCGACCGCCACCCCGAGCGGGCACGTTTCCGCCCAACACGATTCGCCGCAATACCCGTCGACGCCGCAATACCCGTCGACACCCCAGCCCTATCCGGGATTGCCGTACCCAACGCCGCACTACGGCCCGGCGCCGTACGGCCAGGGACCCTACGGCGTTGCTCCGGTCCCGCCGGGGACGCCACCGCGGCGTCAGCCGCGCGGCCTGTCGCCGTACGGCATGCCCGCGCGGCATCCGTGGGAGATTCCGCTGCTCGTCGTCGTGTGCGTGATCACCACGTTCGCGCTGCTGCTCGCGCTGCTGGTGTTCATCGATCTCGTCCTGGATCGCAAGATGCCGAACGTGTACCTGGTGATCCTGGTCTTCGCGCCGATCGTGGTCTGGTTCCTGCGCGGTATGGGCTACGCGGCCCAGCGGGTCAATGGCGTCAAGATGTCACCCACCCAGTTCCCCGAGGGTTATCAGCTGGTGGTCGAGGCTGCGGCCCGATTCGGGTTGGCCAAGGTGCCGGATGCCTATGTCGTGCTCGGCAACGGTCAGATCAATGCCTTCGCCTCCGGGCACGGGTTCCGGCGCTACGTCGCGGTCTACAGCGATCTGTTCGAAATCGGCGGCGCCGCACGCGAACCCGACGCACTCGCGTTCATCATCGGCCACGAGGTCGGGCATATCGCGGCCGGGCACACCTCGTACTGGCGTCAGCTCGGCATGTTCGTCGCGCCGTCGCTGCCGATCATCGGCAGCTCGCTGATCCGGTCCCAGGAGTACACCGCCGACAACCACGGCTACTGCAACCGACACGCGGGTGCACCGGCCGCCATGGGCACCCTGGCGGCGGGCAAATATCTCAACAAACTGGTCGGCTTCGACGAGATGGCCGACCGGGCCGCGGTCGAGAAGGGCTTCTTCGTCTGGGTCATCAATGCCATGGCCTCGCATCCGGTGCTGACCTGGCGGATGTGGGCGCTGCGCGACCGCAGCAGGCACGGCCGCCTGTTCTGGCGACCGAACCGACCGACCGGTGCGCCCCCGGCCGGTCCGTATCCGAGCAGCTACGGCGAGGTTCCGGCGCTGCCGCCGAAACCCGTGCCGTAGCTCACCGGACTCAGTCGAAGGCCGGATCCTCGGTCCTGGTCCGCTTCAGCTCGAAGAAGTGCGGGTAGTCGGCCAGCGTGACCGCCGCGTCCCACAGCTTTCCGGCCTCCTCGCCGCGCGGGATACGCGACAGCACCGGACCGAAGAAGGCATTGCCGTTGATGTGGATGGTCGGGGTGCCGACATCGGGCCCCACCTTGTCCATGCCCTCGTGATGGCTCTTGCGCAGCGCCTCGTCGAATTCGGTGCTCTCGGCGGCGGCGGCGAGTTCGGCGGGCAGGCCGACCTCGACGAGCGAATCCGCGATCACCGCGGCCAGGCTCTCCTTGCGGGAGTCGCGCGTGTACTCCTCGCGACGGTTGTGGATGCGGGTGCCCATGGCGGTGTAGAGCGGGGACAGCACCTTGTCACCGTGCTCCTGCGCGGCGGCGATGGCGACCCGCACCGGAGCCCAGCCGGTGGCGAGCAACTCCTCGTACTGCGGCGGCAGACCTTCCTTGCCCTCGTTGAGCACCGACAGGCTCATCACGTGGAAACGGGCCTCGATATCACGGACCTGCTCGACCTCCAGGATCCAGCGGGAGGTGATCCAACACCACGGGCACAGCGGGTCGAACCAGAAATCGGCAACGTTCTTGGTGGTCGTCTCGGTCAAGGACCTGTTCCTCTCCATCGCATGCACGTAGCGCGGTGGGCTCGGCGCACCGCTACTCGTGGCCAACCACAGAACCCCGCGATTCGTTCCCGTCGCCGATTTCCCGAAAGGCGGCGTCGGGTCCCAGTAGGGTTGACACGCAGGCATCCGGTTCCCTCCCGACAAGGAGTCCGCAATGACCTCTGATCAGCATTTCGTCATCGTCGGTGGCGGCCTGGCCGCGGCCAAACTGGCGGAAGCACTGCGCGACAACGATTTCGCCGGAACCGTCACGCTGATCAGCGCCGAGGACTGTCTGCCCTACGACCGACCACCGCTGTCGAAGGAACATCTGCTGGGAAAGAAGTCGCTCGAGGAATTCACCGTGGATCCGGGACAGTGGTACCGCGATCACCACATCGACGTCCGGCTCGGCACCGAGATCAGCGCGATCGATCCGAACGCGAAAACCGTGACACTGCCTGATGGTTCGACGCTCGGCTATGACAAGCTCGCGCTCGCGACCGGCTCGACACCGCGTCGGCTGCCGATTCCCGGCATGGACGCGCGCCGCGTCTACACGCTGCGCACCATCGGCGATTCCGACGCCCTGATCGAGCTGTTCGGCACCGCACGCCGCCTGGTCATCATCGGGGCGGGCTGGATCGGTCTGGAGGTCGCCGCCGCCGCGCGCGCCGCCCAGGTCGAGGTGACCATCGTCGAGGCCGCCGAACAGCCGCTCTTGGCGGCGCTGGGGCCCGAAATGGGCCGGGTCTTCGCGGAGCTCCACCGCGACCACGGCGTCGACCTCCGATTCGGCGCGCAGGTCCGCGAGATCACCACGCACGAAGTGGAGACCGATCTGGCGACCGGCGTCCGCCTCGCCGACGGCACCGTCATCGAGGGTGACGCGGTACTGGTCGCGATCGGCGCGAGTCCGAATACCGAACTCGCCGCGGCCGCCGGGCTCGCGACCGACGGCGGCGTGCTCGTCGATGCGGGCCTGGCCACCAGCGATCCGGATATCGTCGCCGTCGGCGATATCGCCGAGCAGCAGCATCCGGTGCTCGGCCGCCGAATTCGGGTGGAGCACTGGGCGAATGCGCTCAATCAGCCCGCCGTCGCGGCGCAGACCATGCTCGGCAAGCCGGCCTCCTACGAGCGCCTGCCCTATTTCTTTACCGACCAGTACGACCTGGGCATGGAATACAACGGCTACGCAGCGCCCGGCGACTACGCGCAGGTAGTGGTGCGTGGCGATCAGTCCAAGCGCGAGTTCATCGCGTTCTGGCTCGACGCCGACAACCGGGTATTGGCCGGCATGAACGTGAATGTCTGGGATGTGACCGATCGGATCAAGGAATTGGTCGGCCAGCAGGTGGATCCCGAACGGCTCGCCGATCCGGCCACGCCATTGTGACGCGGATCACGATATTCGAGAATGTGTCGAATCGGCCCGGCGGGCTCCGACCTCATCGCGAGAGCGCCGGACGGGCGCACTGAGGGCTAGGAGACCGGATATGAAGTACATGCTGCTCAAGACCTACGGGCCCGCCGCCAATTGCGACACCCCGATCACCGAGTGGACGCCCGAAGAGATCCAGGCCCATATAGATTTCCAGCGGGCGCTGGGCGCGGAGCTGGCCAGGAACGGTGAGCTGGTGGACGCACAGGGACTGGCCGGGCCGGAGCAGGCGCGGCTGGTCAGTTCGGACGGACGCTCGGCGCCGGTGATCACCGACGGGCCGTTCCCGGAGACCAAGGAGTTCCTGGCCGGATATTGGATCGTCGATGTGGACACCGAGGAGCGCGCGTTGCAGATCGCCGCGCAGGCTTCGGCGGCGCCGGGCCCGGGCGGCAAGCCGATCGGCGAGTACATCGAGGTGCGCGCGGTGATGGGTGCGCCGGCCACCGAACAATAGCCATCGATGAACGAGAGACCTCCGATCGAGGGCCTGTTGCGCGAACTCGCGCCGCAGGTCCTCGGCACATTGGTGCGGCGGTTCGGTGATTTCGACACCGCCGAGGATGCGCTGCAGGAGGCGATGCTGGCCGCCGCGACCCAATGGCCCGCCGATGGGTTGCCGGACAATCCGCGCGGGTGGTTGATCCAGGTCGCGCAACGGCGGATGGCCGATACGGTTCGCGCCGAGGTGGCTCGGCGGCGCAGGGAGACAACGGTTTTCGAGCGCGATGTACCCGATGCGCAGGCCGTCGATCGGGATGACACGCTCGCCATGTTCTTCCTGTGCTGCCATCCGGCGCTGTCGTCCGCGAGCGCCATCGCGCTGACGCTGCGCGCCGTCGGCGGGCTCGGAACCGCCGAGATCGCCAACGCCTTTCTGCTGCCGGAAGCGACCATGGCGCAACGGATTACCCGCGCCAAGAAGAAACTGGCCACCCTCGACCGCCCGTTCGCCCGGCCCGGTGACGCAGAATGGCACGAGCGACTGGGTTCGGTGCTGCATGTGCTGTACCTGATCTTCAACGAGGGGCACACCACCACCTCGGGGCCCGACCTGCAGCGGACCGATCTCTCCAGCGAGGCGATCCGTCTGGCCAGGTCGATCCATCGGCTGCTCCCCGAGGACACCGAGGTCACCGGGCTGCTCGCGCTCATGCTGCTCACCGACTCCCGGCGGGCCGCACGCACCGGGGCGCACGGTGAGTTGATTCCCCTCGCCGAGCAGAATCGGGCGCTGTGGGATCGCGGGCTGATCATCGAGGGCATCACGCTGACGACCGACGCGCTCGCATCGGGCCGCACCGGCCCCTATCAGCTCCAGGCCGCCATCGCGGTGCTGCACGCCCAGGCACTGCGCGCCGAGGACACCGACTGGACGCGAATCCTGGCGCTGTACAACATGATCGAGCGCATCTCGAAGAACCCGATGGTGACCCTCAACCGGGCCGTCGCCACCGCCATGGTGCACGGCCCCGCCGCGGGCCTCGAACTCGCCGACACCCTCGAAGATCAGCTCGCGGGCAGCCACCGTCTCGACGCGGTCCGCGGCCACCTACACGAAATGGCAGGCGATCTCGATGCCGCCATCGCCTGCTACAACACCGCCGCCAACCGCACCACCAGCTCACCCGAACACGACTACCTCACCCTGCGTGCCGCCCACCTGCGCCACCGCCGGTAATGGCCGTGTCCTGTGCGCCGGACTGCCGGTAGGCGGCAGACTGCTAGTCGTGGCAGGCAAATTCAGTGCTGGGATTCTGTTGTTCCGCCGGAACTCCGGTAGTGTCGAGGTCCTGATCGGGCATATGGGTGGACCGTTCTGGGCACGCAAGGATGCGGGGGCCTGGTCGATTCCGAAAGGGGAATACGAGCCGGAGCACGAGAGTTCCGAGCTCGCCGCGGCGCGCGAGTTCACCGAGGAACTGGGCCTGCCGGTGCCGGAGGGCGAACGGGTGCCGCTCGGCGAGGTCCGTTACGGCAGTGGCAAATCCACCAAGAACCTCACCGTCTGGGCCGTCGAGGGCGATCTGGACCCGGCCGAGGTGGTACCCGGCACCTTCGAGATGGAATGGCCGCCCAAATCCGGCCGCCTCGCCACATTCCCGGAAATCGACCGCGCCGCCTGGTTCGACCTGCCCACCGCCCACGAAAAGCTCGGCACCGGCCAGCGCCCCTACCTCGACCGCCTCGCCGAACACCTCAGCTGACCGGTCAGCGTGGCGTGCCGCCCCAGGTCTGCCCGGTGATGAGTTCGTAGGCCTCCATGTACTTCTGGCGGGTGGCTTCGACGATATCCGCGGGGATCTCCGGACCCGGGTATTCCTTGTTCCAGCCGGTGGAGGTGGACCAGTCGCGGACGAACTGCTTGTCGAAGGAGCGTTGCGTGCGGCCGGGCACCCATTCGGCGGCGGGCCAGAAGCGGGATGAGTCCGAGGTCAGCACCTCATCGCCGAGGGTGAGAATGTCACCGTCCCAACCGAATTCGACCTTGGTGTCGGCGACGATGACGCCCCGCTCGGCGGCGTGCGCGGCGCCCCGGGTGTAGATCCGCAGGGTCAGGTCGCGCAGTTGTTCGGCGACCTCGCGCCCCTCCTGATTCACCACATCCGCGAAGGTGATGGGCTCGTCGTGCCCCTCGGATGCCTTGCTGGTCGGGGTGAAGATCGGCTCGGGCAGTTTGTCGCCGTCGCGCAGACCCGACGGCAGTGTGACGCCGGAGACCGTGCCCGTCTGCTCGTATTCCTTGAGACCCGAACCGGTCAGATAGCCGCGGGCGATGCACTCCACCTGCACCATCTTCAGCGGCTTGACCCGGATCCCGCGACCGGCGAATTCGGCGGGCACATCGGTCGCGGAGACCACATGGTTGGGCACGTCGGTGAAGTACTCGAACCACCAGTTCGACAGCTGGGTCAGCAGCGCGCCCTTATCCGGAATGGGCGTCGGCAGCACCACGTCGTAGACCGACACCCGGTCCGACGCCACGAGCAGCAGCGTATCGCCGTCCTCGTAGAGGTCGCGCACCTTTCCGGCGTGGATGTGCTTCACGTCGCAGCTCCGATCCTGGTCGATAGGGTTTATGGGAAAAACTTCCGCGCGGGCAACCTTACCGAGGTGGCATTGTGGTGAGTGCTGTGCCCGCCGGGCGGCCCGCCCGAGCATGTTCTTCGAACCACGAAGGAGTCCCATGTCCGCACCGAACCTGACTCGCGACCAGGCGATCGAACGCGCCTCGACAGTGCAGGTCGAGAACTATCGCATCGACCTCGACCTGACCGACGGGGCGGGGAAACCGGGCGAGCAGACCTTCTTCTCCCGCAGCACGGTCACCTTCACCGCGACCGCGGGCGCGAGCACGTTCATCGATATCGTCGCCCGCGGGGTCCGCTCTGCCGTGCTCAACGGCGCACCGATCGACATCGCCGACTATGACGAATCCAAGGGCATCACGCTGACCGGTCTGGCCGAGCGCAACGAACTCGTCGTCGAGGCCGACTGCGAATACTCCAATACCGGTGAGGGCCTGCACCGCTTCGTCGACCCCACCGACGACGCGGTCTACCTGTACTCGCAGTTCGAAACCGCCGACGCCAAGCGCATGTTCGCCTGCTTCGACCAGCCCGACCTCAAGGCCACCTTCGATATCAACGTCACCGCGGCGCCGAACTGGAAGGTCATCTCCAACGGCGCGGTCGTCGACACGCTGATCGCCGAGCCGGGCAAGCACCTGTTCCGCACCACCCCGAAGATGAGCACCTACCTGGTCGCGCTCATCGCGGGCCCGTACGCGGAGTGGACCGACGCCTACACCGACGACCACGGCACCATCCCGCTCGGCATCTACTGCCGCGCCTCGCTCGCCGAGCATATGGATGCCGAGCGGCTGTTCACCGAGACCAAACAGGGATTCGGCTTCTACCACAAGAACTTCGGCGTGCCCTATGCCTTCGGCAAGTACGACCAGCTGTTCGTCCCGGAGTTCAACGCGGGCGCGATGGAGAACGCCGGCGCCGTTACCTTCCTGGAGGACTACGTCTTCCGGTCCAAGGTGACCCGCGCGTCCTATGAGCGGCGTGCCGAGACGGTGCTGCACGAGATGGCGCATATGTGGTTCGGCGATCTGGTCACCATGAAGTGGTGGGACGACCTGTGGTTGAACGAATCGTTCGCGACCTTCGCCTCGGTGCTGTGCCAGTCCGAGGCGACCGAATACACCAGTGCCTGGACCACTTTCGCGAATGTGGAGAAGTCCTGGGCCTACCGGCAGGATCAGTTGCCCTCCACCCATCCGATCGCGGCGGACATTCCGGACCTGCACGCGGTCGAGGTCAACTTCGACGGAATCACCTATGCCAAGGGCGCTTCCGTGCTCAAGCAGCTGGTCGCGTACGTCGGGCTGGAGCCGTTCCTCGCGGGCCTGCGTGACTACTTCACCGAACATGCCTATGACAACGCCACTTTCGACGATCTGCTGTCGGCGCTGGAGAAGTCCTCGGGCCGCGATCTGTCCGGCTGGGGCGCGCAGTGGCTCAAGACCACCGGACTGAATATCCTGCGTCCGGACTTCGAGGTCGATCCCGACGGCCGGTTCACCAGGTTCGCGGTTGTCCAAGAGGGCGCCGAACCGGGCGCGGGTGAGCGTCGCGTGCATCGCCTCGCGATCGGCGTGTACGGCGAACAGGACGGAAAGCTGGTCCGCACCAACCGCGTCGAGCTCGACCTCGACGCCGCCGAACGCACCGAGGTACCCGAACTCGTCGGCGTGGAACGCGGTCAGCTGGTGTTGATCAACGACGACGATCTCACCTACTGCTCGGTGCGCCTCGATCCCGATTCACTCGATGTGGTGCTGCACCGCATCCACGAGATCGTCGAACCGCTGCCGCGCACACTGTGCTGGTCGGCCGCGTGGGAGATGACCAGGCAGGCCGAGATGCGGGCCCGCGACTTCGTCGCACTGGTGCAGCGCGGTGTCGGCGCCGAGACCGAAATCGGCGTGGTGCAACGGCTTCTGATGCAGGCCAATACCGCGATCGGCAGCTACGCCGATCCCGAATGGGCGAACACCACCGGCTGGACCGAATTCGCCAACCGGCTGCTCGAGCTCGCCCGCGAGGCCGAGCCGGGTTCGGATCATCAGCTCGCCTTCGTCAACGCGCTCACCGGCGCGCGGCTGCAGGCCTGGCACACCGAGGTGGTGCGCGAACTGCTCGACGGTGATCCCGCCACCGTCGGTCTGGCCGGTCTGGTCGTGGACACCGATCTGCGCTGGCGGCTCGTCGCCGCGCTGGCGGCGGCGGGTGAAATCGATGCCGACGGCCTCGACACTCCGGTCATCGACCAGGAATTGGCGAACGACCCGACCGCGGCGGGTAAGCGCCAGGCCGCCGCCGCGGCGACGGCCCGGCCGATCGCCGAGGTGAAGGAGCGGGCCTGGACCACGGTGATGTCCGACGATTCGGTGCCCAATATCACCGCCCGCGCGATCGTCGGCGGCTTCGCGCCGGCGGGCCAGGGCGAGTTGCTCGCGCCCTACGTCGACCGCTACTTCGCCGAGGTGCCCGGCGTCTGGGAGCGCCGCTCCAGCGAGGTGGCGCAAACCGTCGTCGTCGGCCTGTACCCCGCCTGGGCCATCAGCGAGGACGCCGTCGCGACGGCGGACAAGTTCCTCGCCGGTGATCACCCGCCCGCCCTGCGCCGCCTGGTGACCGAGGGTAAGGCGGGCATCGAACGCTCGCTGCGCGCCCGCGCCTTCGACGCCCGGGGCTGAAGCACTGAGGGCTACCTCAGCTGATCGAAACGGGGCGTGCCCATCACCGTGATGAGCACGCCCCGTTCGCATCCGAAGGCTATGGCCGCCGTGGCTCGCGATGTTCCGTGCGGCCGAACGCAAACGGCGCGTCCACCTTTGCAGGTGAACGCGCCGTGATGCAGCCGGTGATCAGCGACCGATGGCGGCGGCCATCACGCGGACCGCGGACATCAGACCGTCGATGAGCTGCCCCTGACGGAAGGAACTCAGGGCGGCGGTGACGCCGAGCTGGCAGACGCGGTCGTTGGCGCGGTCGGCGATCTCCTTGCCGGAGCGGACCTCGACGGCCTTGTCGTTGGGCGAGACGGCGATGAGCACCGAACGCGCGGCCTCGGGGGTCGCGGGGAAGACCGCGTCCGCACCGGCGGCCGGATCCGCGCCCAGATCACCGATGTAGATGTTGAAGCGCACCTTGGTCGCGCGGGTCGCCTCGGTGAGCACGTTGTCCATGGCCAGCCGCTCGTCATCGCTGAACGGGGCTTCCTTGAACACCGCACCGGTCTCGTGCACGCCGGAAACGCGGCCGCTGCTGGTGACCACCGAACCGTGCGGCAGTTCGGATTCGACTACCGCGGGCCAATTAGAACTTGCCACTTGCCCGGCCTCCGATCAGCTCCACCGCGGTGGACTCGATTGCCGCATGGTGACCATGCGACGACTCTCCAGTGTCGTGATGACCCGAACCGGTCACCTCGTCGGTAGCACTCCACAGCACGGGAGGCTGGGTCCACTTCTGACCGAGGTCGTAATGGACCGGCTTCTCGCCGGGCAGTGGCTTGCCGAGAAACGACAATCCGGCGATCGCGCCGTAGATCACCAGCGGAATGCCGAGGAAGATCAGCACTGTCTCGAGAATGCTCACGACTGCGCCTCGCTGACGCTCGGCTCCGTCGCGCGCATTGCGCGCTGGCACATGGTTCGCTCGCTTCGCTCACTCACGGAACTCAATTTAGACGATCGTGTGTAGTAGTTCGCGCTCTGGTCGAACTCGTGTTGTCCGGTCACACCAACCAGGCGGCGGCATTCGGGAGCAGCTGACCGTTCTCCGGCGGTGCACTGGCGAGCAGTACCTCACCGGGCGGCAAGGAGATCGGCACCGGCGAGGCGTTCAGCACACACACCAGTCCACCGGGCCGCCGGAAGGCCAGGGAACCGGCCGGACTGCCGTACCACTCGATCCGCGGACCGGCGAATTCCGGTCGGATACCACGCAATTCGATCGCCATCCGATACAGCGACAGCGTGGAACCCAACGCCTCCAACTGCGCCTCGACCGACAGCGCGGCCCACTCCGGCGGCATCGGCAACCAGGACCGCTCGGCGGTGGTGAAGCCGAACGGCGCTGCCGCGCCCTCCCAGGGCATCGGCACCCGGCAACCGTCGCGTCCGCGCTCGGTATGTCCGGAGCGTTCCCAGACCGGATCCTGCAGTACCGCCTCGGGCAGATCGTCCACATTCGGCAGCCCGAGTTCCGCGCCGTTGTAGATGAAGACCGCGCCGGGCAGCGCCAGCTCCACCAGCATCATCGCGCGGGCCCGCGCCACCCCGACGGGACCGCCGCCGTAGCGGGTGACCTCACGTTCGATGTCGTGATTGGACAGGGTCCAGGTGGGCGATGCGCCCACCGGCGCGACGGCCGCGAGCGAGTTGTCGATGGCGGCGCGGACCGTATCGGCGCTGAACGGCGTCTCGGCGAGACGGAAATTGAAGGCCAGGTGCAGTTCGTCGGGCCGGACGTACTCGCCGAAGCGGGTGTTGTCGTCCACCCACACCTCGCCGATCGAGACCGCGTGCGGATACTCGTCGAGCACCTTGCGGATGCGGCGGTGGATCTCGTGCACGGCGGGATTGTTGAAGCGCGGATCGCTGTCGTCGTGCACGAGCATTCTGGTGTCGACGTGTTCCATATCGGGCAGGCCGTCCGGTTTGGCCATACCGTGCGCGACATCGAGGCGGAACCCGTCCACGCCCCGATCCAGCCAGAACCGCAGCGTCTGCTCGAAATCGGCGGCGACCTCGGGATCGGACCAGTTCAGATCCGGTTGCTCGGGCGCGAAGATGTGCAGGTACCACTGGCCGGGCGTGCCGTCGGCCTCGGTGACGCGGGTCCAGGCGGGCCCGCCGAAGATGCTCGGCCAGTTGTTCGGCGGTGTCGCGCCGTCGGGTCCGCGGCCGTCGCGGAAGATGTAGCGTTCGCGCTCTCGGCTGCCGGGCGCGGCGGCCAGGGCCGCCGCGAACCACGGATGCTGATCGCTGGTGTGGTTCGGCACCAGATCCATGGTGACCTTGAGACGGCGGTCGTGCGCCTCGGCAATGAGCTCGTCCATCGCCGCCATCCCGCCG
Organism: Nocardia nepalensis; assembly: GCF_048910785.1. NCBI lineage: Bacteria > Bacillati > Actinomycetota > Actinomycetes > Mycobacteriales > Nocardiaceae > Nocardia > Nocardia nepalensis. The sequence goes on from NZ_JBKBET010000004.1 coordinate 79,292, forward strand.
AACAGCGGGTCGATATCGCGCGGATCGGCCACGTCGTAGCCGCCGTCGGCCATCGGGGAACGCATCACCGGACAGATCCAGAGCGCGTCGATCCCGAGTAGTTCCAGATAGCCGAGTTTGTCGCGAACTCCGCGGAGATCGCCGATCCCGTCACCGTCGGAGTCCGCGAAGGATCTCGGATAGACCTGGTAGAACACGGCCGACCGCCACCAGGGTGGGGCGGTGCGATCCACCGGCGCCGGGACGGCAGGTGTATCAGTCACATCCGTAATAGTGCCAAAGATTTTCGGTAAATTCGCTCAGGCTCAGCGATGTTCGATGACATCGGCAAATAACCAGCGTGCCGTGACCCGAGCCGAAAACCTTGGGGTATCCGGGAACTCGACCGAAACGACCTCACCAAGCGGCATTCACCAGCGAATTCGCTGCCATCTCGAGGTAATCGAGCAACGCCTTGCGATGCTCATCATCCAGAATTTCCGGTTCGATCTCCGCCACGCCGATCCGCATGCAGCGCAGCCACGCGTCGCGCTCGACCGGACCGATCTTGAACGGCATATGCCGCATCCGCAGCCGCGGATGGCCGCGCTCGTCGGAGTATGTGCGCGGCCCGCCCCAGTACTGCTCCAGGAACATGCGCAGCCGCCGCTCGGCCGGTCCGAGATCCTGTTCCGGGTACAGCGGGCGCAGTACCTCGTCGGCCGCCACCTCGCGATAGAACGCCGCGATGATCCGCTGGAACGTCGCCGCCCCGCCGATCGCCTCGTAGAACGACGTCGCTGTCTGCTCGCCGGATGTCATCAGGTCCTCTCGATCGGTCGGCAATGGCTGGTTGTTTCGAGCGACCCGCACGCGATCGCCAGCGCCGACTCCATTGTGCCCGCGTCACGAACGGGCGGCCCTTCAACCACAGTTCATCCGACATTGTGCGAAATCACCGTGCAATAGGCCGCGTTCCATGGTCAACTGGGTGGCAGTCTCTGCCGAGATACCACATGATCTTGAAAACTATGAAACCGGGGTCCACATGAAGCAGCGGCACGGCCGATCACACGAGGCCAGGACGCACCGACAACTCCAGCCCGCCGACGTCCACAATCGTGGGTCGGGGGCTACTCCGCTGCACATCTTGTCCGATCACTATCCGGGTGCCCATCGCGCCGGTGAGCCTGCTCACCACAATCCGCACCTCACGCCGGTCCAAAACGAGACCGCCAACTGGTTGAAGCGCCGGGTGTTGCTTCTCAATGCCACCTACGAGCCGCTCACCGCGCTGTCCGCACGCCGCGCCGTGGTGCTCCTCATCTGCGATAAAGCCGATACCGTCCACCACGACCCCGATGGTTCGGTGGTGCATTCCGCCGAATCCGCCGTCACGATTCCGTCGGTCATCCGGCTGCGCAGCTACGTACACGTGCCCTATCGGGCCCGCGTCCCGATGACCCGAGCCGCCCTCATGCATCGCGACCGCTATCGCTGCGGGTACTGCGGTGGCAAGGCAGAGACCATCGACCACGTCATCCCGCGCAGCCGCGGCGGTGAACATTCCTGGGAGAACTGCGTCGCGAGCTGCGCGCCGTGCAACCATCGCAAGGCCGACAAGCTGCTCAGCGAGCTGGGGTGGACGTTGCGTTCGCCACTGGTGTCGCCGAAGGGACCGCACTGGCGGCTGTTGTCCACGACCGCCGACCTGGACCCCGTGTGGTTGCAGTATCTCGGCGAGGGTGCGGCCTGAGGACTTTCGGCCAGCGCGGGCAATGTGCGGTCTGTGGGGTATCCGGACGTCCCGGTCCAGGCGAGAGATGAGGGTTCCGGCCGCCTCGGTCGAGGTGCGACGGTCTCACGTGTATTCGACGACCAGCGTTGCCCAGGTATCGGGTTCGAGGGCTTCGAAGACGTGGGGTGCGTCACCCGGGTAGGCGATGTAGTCGCCGGGCGCTAGTTCGACCGGTGTATCGATCGGGCCGGCGAGCGCACGTCCGGTGGCCAGGAGTACGTGCTCGACCACGCCCGGGATATGCGGCTCCGATTTGCGCGCATGGCCGGGTTCGGCGGTGATCCGGAACAGGTCACGGCGGGAATTGGCCGGACCGGCCGCCAGCAGCGTGGCGCGGTACTCGGACTCCGCGGCGGCGACCACCGGGCCGTCCCCCGCGCGGATGACGTGGACGGTGGGACGCGGCGGGTCGAGCAGCCGCGAAAACGGCATATCGAGGGCGACGCACAGCGCCCACAGGGTCTCCAGACTGGGATTGCCGGTACCCGATTCCAGGTGGGACAGTGTGGATTTCGCCACACCGGCGCGATTGGCGACCTCGCTCAGCGATAGCCCGGCGCGGGTGCGCTCGCGGCGCAGGGCAGCGGCGATCACCGCCTGCGGCGTCGTCGGACTCTGCTCCATTTCCGCTCCCGTCGACTCGGGGATGACAGGACAGAAAATCATATTGACGAATCGTCCCGCCATGTTCACTATAAGCTACATGCGTTCGATATGGCGAACACTCGATCGGGACACACTCTCCGGTATCGCGGCGGTTTTGCTCGCGGTCGGGCTGATCGGTGTTTCCTACGGCGCTACCGCGGTCACCTCCGGTTTTCCGCTATGGGTTCCGATTGTGCTCGGGGTCGTCGTGCTCGCGGGCGGTGCGGAATTCCTGTTCATCGGAATCATGGCGACGGGCGGCAGCCCGATCGCGGCCGTGCTGGCCGGACTGCTGGTCAATGCCCGGCATCTGCCCTACGGGCTGTCGGTGCCCGATGTGGTCGGTACCGGATGGCGGCGGCGCATCGGCGTACACGTGATGAACGACGAATCCGTCGCGCTGGCCCTGGCCCAGCCCGATATGGCGCGGAGGCGGGCCGCGTATTGGGTGAGCGGATTGGGTGTGCTCATCGCCTGGCCCGGCGGTGCCGCGATCGGTGCGCTGATCGGCACCGTGGTGCCCGATACCGGTGCGATCGGGTTGGACGCGGTGTTCCCGGCGGTGCTGTTATCGCTGATCATGCCCGCGTTGCGGGCGCGCGGCACCCTGCGCGCCGCGCTGATCGGCGCGATTGCCGCCGTGGCGAGCGCGCCGTTCCTGCCCGCGGGAATGCCTGTGCTCGTCGCGCTCTTGGGACTGTTCTTCGCGCTCTCGAAGCATGACGGCGAGGAGTCGGGCGCCACCGGGGAACAAGCCTCATGACCGAGCGAAATATCGACCCAGCCACGACGGCATCGAGCGGGGCGCCGGTATGAGCACCCCGATCCTGCTCGTGGCGATGTCGGCACTGTCCGCCGGAACCTATGCCTTCCGTTCGTCGGGCCCGGCCCTGCGCAACCGCATCCGCTTCCCGGAGCGAGCGACGAAGCTCCTGGAAATCGGCGCAGTCGTCCTGCTGGCCGCCATGGTCGCCATCACCACCCTGCCCACCGGCTCCGGCCACCTCGGATTCGCCCTCCCCGCAGGCGTTCTCGTCGGCGGTCTCCTGGCCTGGCGCAACAAACCCATGCTCGTCGTCATCCTCGCCGCCGCAGCCACTACCGCCCTCCTGCGCCTCCTCGGCGTCAGCTGACCCCACGCTCGGTACGTCGGATCGGCATCGCCGAATCCGATCAGCCGCACTCTTTCTCAGCGTTCGCACTCCAGCAGAGCGCCGAATGCGTCGCCGGGCCGTTGTTCGGTCACATCAACGTCACACGCGGGGGATCAAATCGCCTTGGGTGAGCGCGATTGCGCGGCAGTCAAAGCGGCATGACCTGCATCACAGCCAAAATCCGCGATAATTCGACAGCAGACGGCGTAAAGCGTGTGCGAGGTGAGGCCCGTTCACGCGACCGGCGCCAGCGGCGCTGTGTTGAGGTCAGCTTGGGGTGAGGGGAATGCCGCCGCCTCGACGGCGGGCGACGGAGCCGTAGCGGGCATCCAGGCGGAGCCAGGTTTTGGTGGCGCGAACGCGGACGATTTCGGTGGGCGGAATGCGGCGCGGGTCGGCCTTGTCACCGGAGTGTGGAATGAAATCCATTGCGGTGAGGGCGAATACGACACGCATCGGAACCTGCACCTGGGCTTCGGCCGCGGATACCGTGAGTACCGTCTGGTCCAGCAGCGAGGCGGGTGGGCCGTGACTGCTGCCGTGTTCCTTGGCCAGTGCCGCACCCCGTTCGGCGAGTTCGACGAGGGTGCGCGCGGGCACATCATCGACATGTTCGAAGCCGACATCCGGCGGAAGCGCACCGCGCCAAGCCGAATCCATCGAGTAGCCGAGATCGATCGGACTGCCGAACGGCAAACCGGCCAGCACCAGATCGGCACCGACGGTGACATCGTCGACGCCGAGCTCAGCGACCACCGTGCGCACCGCAAGAGCCTCGAAACCCGTTGCCACCCAGGCGGATACAAAGCGTTCCCCGCGACGGCGCAGACGCACCACCGCCGCGGGGTCCAAGCGTAGCGCCCGAGTCAGAAACGTCGCCAGGTTCTCGCGCTCCGCCGGATCGGAAACGTCGAGCACCCGTTGCCCCGACATCAGCGCGCCACCATCTTTGCGACGCAACCGGATTCAGCCATCACCACGCGACCATTCCACCACTGCCCCGCGATCGAGCCGAACACCCGCCCGCCGCTCGGGCGTCACCCCTCGTCGAGTCGATTCGCGACGCCGTCACTCTTTCCACTCGGCGAGGTAGTCACGTTCGGTATCGGTGAGCCGACGCAGGCGCTGCGACCGCATATCGAAGGCCGCGATCTGCGTGGAGGCGACCACCGCGGGCGGCGAGTCCGGCGCGACGCCATTGGCCCGGACCTCGTAACCGATGGTGAAGTCGACCGCCCGCAGCTGCTCGATCCACATCGCGATATCGAGCGGAGTGTCCTCGTGCCGCAGCTGGCCGCGGTAGCGGACCCGAAGGTCCGCCAGCACACAGCCTTCACGCAGCGGGGCGGTCGGACGCCCGTCCTCGAACAGCCACGGAATCCGCGCCTCCTCCAGCAGCGTCACCATGCGGGCATGGTTGACGTGCTGGAACACGTCCATGTCCGACCACCTGACGTCCACCTTGGCGTGGAAGCGCTTGGGCAGCAACAGGGCGCCGCCCTGCGCCATTCCGTCACCGTTCAATGAACTCGTCAACGTGGTACCTCCGATTGAGCGCCCACCCCGCTCACCATGCTTCGCACTTGCCGCGCCGCAACCGACAGCGTGGCGAGATCGTGGGTTCCGGACTCGAACAACTCCGACAGCGCCGCCCGAGCGCGCCCGAGCCGGGACTGGTTTTTCGACTCCCAGTATGCAATCTTCTCGTCCGCTGTCTCCTCGGGGTCACCGCCGGAGAGCACGTCGAGGGTCAGCGAGCGCAGCGATCCGTACATATCGTCGCGCAGTGCGAGCCGGGCCAGCGCATGCCAGCGATCGCCGCGTTCCAGGTGGCTGACCGCCTGCAACAGCCAATCGATCTTGAGGTGATCGTTGAGCGCGTAGTACAGCGAGCCGACCTCCTCGCCGCTGCGATCGGTGATATCTGCGATATCCAACACATCGAGCAGCGGGAACAGATTCAGCAGCCCGAAGACCTCGGTGGCGAGGTCGGTCGGGGCGCCGCGGGCGATCACTTCGGCGGACTGATCGGTCAGCGTCGAGACGTGATGTCCGCGCAGCCAACCGGCCACCTTCGGCGCCAACTCCCGCACACCGCGGTTGTATCGGTTGATCTCCGCGCCGACCGCGATCGGCTGCGGGCGGTTGCTCAACAGCCAGCGCGAGGCCCGGTCCAGCGCCCGCTTGGTCTCCAGCTCGAGTTCGTCGCGCACCGATACCGCGGCGTCGGTGGCCCGGATCCGCGCCCACATTTCGTGCAGGTCGAAGATCGCGCTTGCCGCCGCGAACGCGCGCACCGCATCGGTCGCGCTGGCGCCGACTTCCTCGTTGAGCCGGTGGGCGTAGGTGATGCCGCCGTAGTCGACCATCTCGTTCACCACCATCGTGGTGGTGATCTCCCGACGCAGCCGGTGCCGCTTGATGGCGGTGCCGAAACGAGCCCGCAGCGGTGTCGGGAAGTACTGCGGCAGCCGAGTGGCGAAGTACGCGATATCCGGCAGATCGGTCTCGAGCAGATCGGCCTTGAGCGAAAGCTTCACGTGCGCCATGAGATTCGACAGCTCGGGCGAGGCCAAGCCGGTGCCCTCCTCGAGCCTGCGCTTGATCTCGACCTCCGACGGCAGTGCCTCCAGCTCGCGGTCCACCCCGCGACGCGCCTCCAGATCCTCGATGAGCCGCTGGTGCACATTCAGCATCCGGGGCGCCTCGGCCCGCGAGATGCCCATCAGGAAGTTCTGGGAGACGTTGTCCTGCAATACCATCTGGGCGACCTCATCGGTCATCGAGGCGAGCAGCGGATTGCGTTCGGCCTCGGGCAGTCCGCCCGCGCTGACCACACCGTCGAGCAGCACCTTGATATTGACCTCGTGGTCGGAGCAGTCGACACCGGCCGAGTTGTCCAACGCGTCGGTGTTCATCTTGCCGCCGTTGCGGCAGAACTCGATCCGGCCCAGCGCGGTCGCGCCCAGGTTACCGCCCTCGCCGATCACCTTGACCCGCAACTTGTTTCCATTGACCCGGACCGCGTCGTTGGACTTGTCGCCGACCTCGGCATTGGTCTCGGTGCTCGCCTTGATGTAGGTGCCGATACCGCCGTTCCACAGCAGTTGCACCGGCGCGAGCAGGATCGCCCGCACCAGTTCCGGTGGCGACAGCGCCGCCACATCATCGGCCAGCCCCAACGCCTTTCGCGCCTGCGGGCTGATCGGCACCGACTTCACGGTGCGATCCCAGACGCCACCACCGGTACTGATCAGCGAGGTGTCGTAATCGGCCCACGACGAGCGCGGCAGCGCGAACATCCGCTGCCGCTCCCGGAACGAGGTCGCCGAATCGGGCTCGGGATCCAGGAATATGTGCCGATGGTCGAACGCCGCGACCAACCGGATGTGCTCGGACAGCAACATGCCGTTGCCGAACACATCGCCGCTCATATCGCCGACCCCGACCACGGTGAAATCCTCGCTCTGGGTGTCGATATCCATCTCCTGGAAGTGGCGCTTCACGCTCTCCCACGCACCCTTGGCGGTGATGCCCATCGCCTTGTGGTCGTAACCGGCCGAGCCGCCGGAGGCGAACGCGTCACCGAGCCAGAATCCGTAGCGCTGGGCCACATCGTTGGCGATATCGGAGAACGTCGCGGTGCCCTTGTCGGCGGCCACCACCAGGTAGGTGTCGTCGCCGTCGCGGCGGATCACCCGCGCGGGCGGCAATACGGCACCGGTCGCGCGGTCCACATTGTCGGTGACATCGAGCAGACCGGAGATGAAGGTCCGGTAGCACTCGATGCCCTCCGCGCCGAGCGCCTGCCGATCCGCGGTCGGATCACCGGTGGCCGCTGGCGGCTGCTTGACCACGAAACCGCCCTTGGCACCGACCGGGACGATGACCGCGTTCTTCACCGCCTGCGCCTTCACCAGACCGAGGATCTCGGTGCGGAAGTCCTCCAGCCGGTCGGACCAGCGCAGCCCGCCACGCGCCACCGGACCGAAGCGCAGATGCACGCCCTCGACCCGGGGCGAGTACACGAAGATCTCGAATTGCGGCCTCGGCTTGGGCAATTCGGCGATCTCGCGCGGCTCGACCTTCACCGAGATGTACCCGCGCGAATTGCCCGCGGCGTCGGTCACGTAGTAGTTCGTCCGCAGTGTCGCCTTGATCAGCGACAGCATCGCGCGCAGGATGCGGTCGGCGTCCAGGCTGACGACCTCGTCGATGCGGCCACGCACCCGGGTCTCCAATTCGGCGGCGTGCTCGGCGGATTCGGTATCCGGATCGAAGCGCGCGGCGAACAGGTCGGCGAACAGACGCGCGACATCGGGATACGCGAGCAGCACCCTGGCGATATTCGCCTGACTGTACGGAAAATCGGCCTGCTGCAAGTACTTCGCGTACGTCCGCAGGATCGACACCTCACGCCAGCCCAGCCGGGCGCGCAGCACGAGTTCGTTGAGCGCATCCGCCTCGGCGCGGCCGTACCAGGCCGCCTCGAATGCCGCGGTGAACCGATCGTGCAGCCCCTGCTCCTCCGACGCCAGCGCATCGGCCCTGGCCGAGGACTCCAGCAGTTCGGCATCCAAATCCCTGTCCAGCGAACTGCGCAGCAATTCCGGCCGAGCCAGCAGGCCGAAGTCGTAGATCCAGCGTTCCCCGCCCTCATCGCCGGGCACCGGATCCAACAGGATCTGGTACGGCCGCTCGTCGACCACTTCGACGCCCAGACTCTGCAGCACCGGCAGCACCTGGCTCAGCGAGATGCCGGTGCCGCCGATGTAGAGCGTGAATCGCCACGAACCCGGCACCGAATCCGCATGGCGGTACAGGTATTGGTCGATCGAGCCCGTGGTGAGGCGCCCCAGCCGGACGACGTCGGCCAGAGCACGCTCTGAGGCGAAATCCTGTTTGTACGCCTCCGGAAATGCCTCGGCATAGCGCTGCACGACGGCCGGATCGAGCACGGTGGAGGTGCTCACCGCATCGTTGACGCGGTCGTCCCAGGTGTTGGTGGCCTCGGCGAGCAGGTTCTGGATGCGCAGCCGATTGGCCTCGGAGGTGTCGGCGACGGCGACGGCCTCGCGCGGAGCCCCGAACTCCGCCTCCGGCATGCGCACCGTGAAATACACACTGGCCAGCTCGCTTTCGCTGACCCGCGCCGAATAGTCGATGGAGACGCCGCCGAGTTCGCGCACCAGGATTTCCTGCATCTCCAGCCGCACCCGAGTGGTGTAGCGATCCCGAGGCAGATAGACCAGACACGCGACGAATCGCCCGTAACCATCCGAGCGCAGGAACAGCCGAACCTGCCGGCGCAGACCGACATTCAGCACCGCCGTGGCGGTGCGACGCATGGTCTCGGCATCGGAGGAGAACAGTTCGGTGCGCGGGAACGACTGGATGACCTCGAGCATGGCCTGACCGGAGAACGAGTCCAGATCGAAGCCGCTCTCCTCGATGACCGAGCGCACCCGGCGCTCGATCACCGGGATATCGAGGACGTTCTCGTGCACGGCGGTCACCGTGAACACACCGATGAACAGGTGCTCGCCGACGATCGTGCCGGATTCGTCGAAGTCCGCGACACCGATGAAATACGGGTACACCGAGCGGTGCACGGTGGCGGGCACCAGGCCCTGGGTGAGCATGAGCAGCGGCCGGTCGCCATCGTTGAGCGGCACCCGGAAATCGGTGCCGACATCCGGGCGCAGCACGCCGAGGCAGGTGCCGGGCAGCGGATTCGAGATCGTCTGGTCCCCGTCGGCGCTGAGCTGGTAGCGGGCATAGCCGAGCACGGTGAAATTGCCACTGGCCAACCAGCGCAACAGATTCGCGGTATCGACCAGATCGGTGTCGGAGAACGGCGCGTGGCCGGACTTGGCCGCGTGTTCGAGTTCATCGGCCAGATTGCTCTGCACCTGTTTGATCGCCTCGGTGTCGCCGATGACCTGGCGCACGTCGGCGACCACATCCGGCATCGACTGCTCGATCCGGTCGAGCAGGGCGCGGCTCGTCGACGGGTGCAGTTGCAGGTGCATCCACGATTCGCGCAGTGCCGTCGTGTCGTTGCTGTCGACCTCGTGCGGTGCGGCGCTGGTCAGCCGTCCGTCTTTATCGCGCGTCACCTCGAAGATCGGGTGGATCACCTCGCTCACGCTGACGCCCATCCGGCTCAGCGATGAGGTGATCGACTCCACCAGCAGCGCCATATCGTCGGTGACCAGCTGCACCGCGGCGCCGAGTCCGGATCCGTCGTCCGGGTGATACACCCGCACCAGGGCCCGCTCGGCCGGGCGGGTCATCGCGAGCTCCATATGCCGCCGGAAGATCTGGGTGATCCCGGTGATCGCGCAGTCCACATCGCCCGCGTCGACGTGGCGGAAATACGCCTCCTCGAGAGTCGCCAGCTCGCCGCGCAGCGACTGCGGCAACCCGGCGGCCCACGCCGCTGTGTTCACCCGCCCCGCCGGCTGCGCCGGCTGCCGTCCCCCATCGGACAATTCGGACGAGACCGTCATTTTTTCGCCAACTCCTCGGATTCGGTTCCGCAACAAAGTGACGCCGGTCCGAGAGTAGCTGTGCCTTGCAGACGTGGGGGTGAAATCCCTTCTAAATGCAGGGTGTTCACCGATACCGTAGCGTTCGCCGCTTGGTTGCCGAGGTCGATGAACCCGGCACAGCACCCGATCGGACCGGCAACGTCAGGTAGACGCGATCGCGGTGGTAGCGACCCAATGCCCGGACTGCGCCTGCGCATGCACGTTCCCCACGATAGTCAGATCTGTGGCCGGGTGTGCGTCGACCGTATTTCCTTCGATGGAGATAGTGCCCGGTGCGTGTTCTCCGCAATTCCTTCGGCGGAACGACCGTTCGATGGCGTGATGCGCGGATGCGGGCGCTTCGGGAGCGTTCAGCGATCCGATCGGTTCCGAATGTCCTTCGGCGGTGGGTTGCTCGGACTGCACCCGCGCATGCTTTCGGCGTCCTCCCATCGAGCGCGCGCACCGCCGTGACTCATGCTCGAGTCACATCGTGACGCCGGACCTCACGCCTATTCGCGAAGGGGATACATCGAGATATCGGCCGGCCATCAACGCGATGCCACACATCAGCACACAAGAGGCGCCGGTCCAGATCGACGCACCCGAGATCGAGGGACGCTACGTCGAGCTCGACGGGTACACCGTCGCATTCGAGACATTCCGCGCCGATATCGACGCAACACCGCAGCTCCATGGCTTACCCAGCGATCGGTGCCGCCGCGCCCATTGGAGCTGTGTGGTCTCGGGACTGCCGAGACTGCGCCATCCGGACCGCGATGAGCAGTACCGCACCGGCGACGCCTACTACGCCCGGCAGGGCAGTCCATACGACAACCGCCCTGCCGAGCGCCGAACTCAGTCGCGGGTGAGCTTGCGGTGCGTCACCCGGTGCGGGCGGGCGGCTTCGATGCCGAGGCGCTCGATCTTATTGGCCTCGTATGCCTCGAAGTTGCCCTCGAACCAGAACCAGTTGGCGTCGTTATCGCTATCGCCCTCCCACGCCAGGATGTGGGTGCAGGTCCGGTCCAGGAACCAGCGGTCGTGGGAGATGACGACGGCGCAGCCCGGGAACTGCTCGAGCGCGTTCTCCAGCGAACTCAGCGTTTCCACGTCGAGGTCGTTGGTCGGCTCGTCGAGCAGGATCAGGTTGCCGCCCTGCTTGAGGGTGAGCGCGAGGTTCAGCCGGTTGCGCTCACCACCGGAGAGCACCCCGGCGGGCTTCTGCTGGTCCGGACCCTTGAAGCCGAACGCGCTCACATAGGCGCGCGAGGGCATCTCCTGGTTGCCGACCTCGATGAAGTCCAGCCCCTCGGAGACCACCTGCCAGACGTTCTTCTTCGGGTCGATGCCCGCGCGGTTCTGGTCGACGTAGCTCAGCTTGACCGTCTCGCCGACCTTGACCTCGCCGCTGTCGGGCGACTCGAGCCCGACGATCGTCTTGAACAGCGTGGTCTTACCGACACCGTTGGGGCCGATCACACCGACAATGCCGTTGCGCGGCAAGGTGAACGACAGATCCTTGATGAGCTGGCGGTCGCCGAAGCCCTTGTCCAGATGTTCGACCTCGACGACCACATTGCCCAGGCGCGGACCCGCCGGGATCTGGATCTCCTCGAAGTCCAACTTCCTGTGCTTCTCGGCCTCGGCCGCCATCTCCTCGTACCGCCCGAGGCGGGCCTTGTTCTTGGCCTGGCGGGCCTTGGCGCCGGAACGCACCCAGGCCAACTCCTCCTTGAGGCGCTTCTGCAGCTTCTGGTCCTTCTTGCCCTGGACCTCGAGACGCTGGGCCTTCTTCTCCAGGTAGGTGGAGTAGTTGCCCTCGTAGGGGTAGGCGCGGCCGCGGTCGAGTTCGAGGATCCACTCGGCGACATTGTCGAGGAAGTACCGGTCGTGGGTGACGGCCAGCACGGCGCCCGCGTAGGAGGCCAGATGCTGCTCGAGCCAGAGCACGCTCTCCGCGTCGAGGTGGTTGGTCGGTTCGTCGAGCAGCAGCAGATCGGGCTTGCTCAGCAGCAGCTTGCACAGTGCGACGCGACGGCGCTCACCACCGGAGAGGTTGGTGACCGGCTCGTCCGCCGGCGGGCAGCGCAGTGCGTCCATGGCCTGCTCGAGCTGGGAATCGACATCCCAGGCATCGGCGTGATCCAGGTACTCCTGCAGCTTGCCCATTTCGTCCATGAGCTCATCGGAGTAGTCGGTGGCCATGAGTTCGGCGATCTCGTTGAAGCGGTCCAGCTTCACCTTGACCTCGCCGAGGCCCTCCTCGACATTGCCGCGAACCGTCTTCTCCTCGTTCAGCGGCGGCTCCTGCTGCAGGATGCCGACGGTGGCACCCGGGGCAAGGAAGGCATCTCCGTTATTCGGCTGGTCCAGTGCGGCCATGATCTTCAGCACGCTGGATTTACCCGCGCCGTTGGGGCCGACGACGCCGATCTTCGCGCCGGGAAGGAAGTTCAAGGTGACATCGTCGAGCACGACCTTGTCGCCGTGCGCCTTACGAACCTTCTTCATCTGGTAAATGAACTCAGCCATGGAGGAAAGCCTATCGGTGTGGGTATCGGTGCAATGCAGCAGAGCCATCGCTGTCGCCGGGTGAATCCGGTCGTGCGGTCAAGCTTCGACGGGCTCGGGATCAGCGAGCCGGGGCGGTTCGCAAGACAGGGACGTCGCGCCCTCCCCCGGCTCCTCGCCGTCGACGCGTGCACGATCATCAGCGCTGGATCGGTCACAACTATTCCGTGCCAGGGTACTGGGTCCGGACGCCGCGCCCGCAACCGCGCGCCGGACGACCTGCGCGGTGCAGCGGGACAGGTCCGGGCCGATCGCGGTGGCGCGCATCTCGACGTCGCGCCGTTCCCCGCCGTCCCGGCCCCGGTACTCGTGTGAGCGCAGCTGGCCGTGCGCGATGATCGGATCGCCGCGGCGCAGGGAGGCGTCGACACCGAGCACCAGCCTGCGCCAGCAACTGACGGTCAGGTACAGGGTTCCGTTGTCCACCCACTCCCCGGTCTCGGCGTTGAACCGCCGGGAATTGCTCGCCATCCGGAAGGTCACCACCTGTTCCCCATTGGTCAGATCTCGCTTGATCGGATGGGTGACGACTGTGCCGATTACGGTCACCATTGCCTCGAACATCGTTCCGCCCCTTTACATTTCGATCCGTGTTCCGCTCCGGGTGTGCCTCCCTCGCAAATGAGGGCCCCTTCAGCCTGACGGCTCGGGGACCCATCCGGCGGCCCCGATTCCCGAGTGTGGACAACTCCGTCGCATGTGGACAACCATCGCTTCACACACGCCGAGCCGCGGACCAGCCGCCGAACCGGTGTGAGTTACAGCCCCGCCAGGTCGGTATTCGCACCACACAGCACGATCACGGGCCGCTCCCCCTCGGCAGGCACATACGCGCCGCTCTGCACGGCGGCCAACGCCGTCGCCCCCGCCAGTTCCACCACGACCCGGAACTCCCGCCACAGATACTCGCGAGCCGTCGCGATGGCGTCATCGGTCACCAACAGCGACCGCACGTCATACCGACGCGCGATATCCAGCGCGATTTCCCCGATCCGTTTGGCGCCCAGGGAATCCGCGGCGATGCTGGAGACATTCACATCCACCGGCCGGTCAGCGTGCAACGCGGCGGTCAGTGTCGGAATACCCTCCGGTTCGATACCGACCACCTGTTGCCGCCGCCCGAGCGCCGCCGCGATCCCGGCGACCAACCCGCCGCCACCGACCGCGACCAGCACCGGCGGGCGCCCACGCACCTGCTCCTCCAGTTCCAGCCCGACGACCCCCGCACCCGCGACCACCGCGGGCAGGTCGTAGGCGTGCAACTGCATTGCGCCCCGCTCGTTCGCGAGTTCGGTCGCGTAACGATAAGCCTCGGCGTAAGTCGTTCCGTGCCACAGCACTTCGGCACCATAGGACCACATCGCGGCCACCTTGGTATGCGGTGCCGACTCCGGGACCACCACGGTGCACATCTTGCTGAGGCGCGCCGATGCCAGCGCGGCCGCGATCCCGGCGTTGCCACCGGAGGCGATGACGACCTGGTCGACGTGCTGGGCCGATTCCAAGAGCGCGTTGAAGCTACCGCGCACCTTGAATGTCCCACCATGCTGGAGGTATTCGAGCTTCAGCGTGACCGGGACGGGCCCGTTCGGCCCCACGATCGAGGTATGGAATACCGGCGTCTTGCGCACCTGTCCGGCCAGCCGCCTGCGCGCCGTACGCACATCGGATCGATACACCCGTCGGGTGTGCCCGTTCTCCACCACCGCGGCACCCCGCTCACTCACGCTTTGCACCTCGATGGAGCTCAACTACGTATTCCTCGGTCACGCTTGGCCAATTCGGCGAACATGGCATTGTGGGCGGCCAGCTCCGCGTCGTGGTCGCGGTCGGCGGCCCGGTCGGTCCGCTTCGCGAGTTTCGCGTCGCTGCGCGACCACTGGATCAGCAGCGCCAGCATCACGACCACCAACGGCACCTCACCGCTCGCCCACGCCAGGCTACCGCCGGTGCGCTGGTCACCGAGCAGGTCGTTGTTCCAGCCGAGGGCGAGGCTGCGGAAGAACCACCCGCCCATCACGGTGGTCATACTCATCAGCGCGATGCCGAAGAAGGCGTGGAAGGGCAGCGAGCCGAACACCATGCCCAGCTTTGTCAGCGGCTGCACCTGACGCGGCTTCGGGTCGATGCCGATGACCACCCAATAGAACAGATAGCCGCTGAGCAGGAAGTGCAGGTTCATCATCAGATGCGCCGCATGGGAATCTACGAACGAGTCGTAGATACCACCCATGTACAGCGCGTAGAAGCCGCCGACGAAGATCACCGATGCGACGATCGGATGGGTCAGAAAGCGCGAGACCGGGTTGTGCACCGCGGCCAGAATCCATTCCCGCGGACCGGGGACGCCGCTGCGCCCGGCCGCCGGCAGTGCCCGCAGCGCCAGCGTGACCGCACCGCCGAGCGCGAACAGAATCGGCGCCAGCATCGATAACGCCATGTGCTGCCCCATGTGCACACTGAAGACCGCGGGCGAATACCGCCCTACCCCGGACGAGGTGGCGAAGAGCAGGATCGCGCAGGCCGACAACCAGGCGATGGTCCGCCCGACCGGCCAGGCGTCCCCTCGCGCGCGCAACCGCCGCACCCCCATCAGGTACAGCACCGCAAGCACGATGGCCAGCGTGCCGAAGATCAAGTCGAAGCGCCAATCGAAGAGCAATCGCGATACCGTCGGCGGACCGGCGAGGTTGTAGCCGAGTTCGACCTCGGCGGGGGTCGGCACGCTGGTCGGCGGCGGTGGCGGCGTGCGCCCCAACCCGACGGCCAGACCCATGGTGGCGGCGAAGATCAGCGCCTCCACACCACCGAATCGGATGAGCGCGGCCCGGTCACGCGGGTTCGCGGCGAGGGCGGGCAGGCTGGCGCGACGCTGCAGATATCCGACTAAGCCGAGCACCGCCAACGCACCGGCCTTGGCGATCACCAATCGGCCGTAGGTGGTGGTGAACAGGTCGCTCCACGGCACCCGCACCCACGAGTTGATCACGCCGCTGACGCCGATCACGACGAAGGCGATGGAGGCGGTGAGCGAGAACCGCCGGGCCGCGATATCGGTGTGCGCACCGCCGCGCATGGCGTATGCGAGCACCGCGAACAATCCACCGACCCACACCGCGGCCGAGACCAGGTGCAGGATGAGGCTATTGGTCGCCAGGTCGTGCGCACCGCCCGCGGATGAATGCCCGGTCAGCGCCAGCGGCATCATGGTCACGATCGCGCCGCCGAACAGCACCGGGGCCCATCCCCAGCGCAGCGCCAGCCGACAGCCCACCGCGACGATCAGCGCGAAGACCGCCGTCGTACGCCAGGCCTGGGCCAGATCCACCTGGCCGATCGCGTGCCACAGCTGCTCCGGCCGCCAGATCCGACTCACCGGCTGCCCTGTGGTATCCGACACAGTCAGCGGCATGAGCAGCGCCGCGCAGCATGCCCAGCTGAGGGCGAAATTCGAGGCGCGCCGTACCGCGCGGTACCCGCCGACATCGAGCAGGCCATTCGACTGCGGCGGCACCAGGAAGGCGGCGAGCAGCAGCGAGCCGACGGTCAGCGCCGCGGAAAGATCGGCCAGCGCCCGCACCGCGGGCAGGCCGTAGGTGGTCAGCGATCCCGGATCCGGAATGCCGAGCAAGGTCAATGCCTGCGCCGCCGACAGCCCGACGATCATGGCGGCGACCACGGCCGCGATCGCACCGGCCAGCGCCGTCAATGTCGCGAAGGTCGCCGCGGAGCCCGATTTACCCGTTTCGAGATCGGGTACGACGGACGGGTCCTGCGGTGACGACATGGGACTGAGCGTAGTCGGCCGTTAATGCGTGGCCCGGTGGGGTTTGGGCCGATAGGGTGGCTAGCGGATCGGAGGTGCGATGTCGATCATCCCGCGACTCGCTTGGCTCACCCGCGACAGGTGGCTGAAATGTTGCTAAGGCTAAGAACCTAGTCATCTGGACGGTCGCTATACTTGCCGTGCTGGACAGCACGGCCAATGTCGGCCATGGTGGAACCCACTGCCTCCGTAGCTCAGTTGGATAGAGCAAGGGCCTTCTAATCCCTAGGTCGCAGGTTCGATTCCTGCCGGGGGCGCCGCGCCGCTCTGACCTGCGAATACCGTGGGTCAGAGCGGGGATACCCATACCGCGCAAGGCCTAAACACATGGGGATTGTGCGCACGAACTCGCTGCAGGGCAGCGGTTTTGGATGCCAGCGGGAAGCTACTAGACGACTTCGAGACCGATTCCCGACGCGACCGCCAACCCATGAAGTCGCGTGCGTTCCGGAGCAGCCGATCTCGGTTCCGTCGCGAGAAGATCCGAAAAAGTTGCTGGCGGATGAATCAGACTTCTTGACGCGTCATTGGCTGCCCTTGCCGGTTGGATGGGCGAGTTGGCGCCACTCGCGGTCCCAGCGGGTGTGGCGGTGGTGGTCCAGGGCCCAGGCGGTGGCGCAGAGGAGGGCTGCTACGCCGAGCCAGATTTCCAGTAGGACGGCTGCGCCGACGCCGACGCCGTGGACGGCGGCGGTGCTGGATCGCTGCGGGGCGGTTGTCGGGAGTCCGTCGGGGCCCAGCCAGATGGGGGCTGGTTGACCTGGCTGTGCGTTGTCGGGGACGCCGACTATCGCGGTCGCGGACTTTCCGTCGCGGGTCCAGGACACCTGCGCCTGGAAGTGGTCGACCATCGAACCGTTCCGGTCCACTACCGGCGCGGCGACCCGGGCCGGACTGCCGGTGATGGTCGCTGTCACAGCGATTTTCGACGCGTTCTCGGCGCGGATCCGCGCCGCGGCCGTGCCGTAGGCGGCGGTGCCCGCGGCCGCGGCGATCGGAACGGCGATCAACAGGACCAGGACTGCCAGAATCCGAACGATCCCTTGCACGCGATCCGAGCCCCGCATCAGTGGACTGGGATTCCAAGGCTGCATGCGCCAGATGCGTACCGGCAACGTCGACACCTTCACCACCTCCTACGGCGGAGCCACTGCTCGCGCGCAACCGCGACCCCTACCTGGAGCATTCCCCGGAGTCACCAGTTGATGCACCTGCGAACGATCTCGCACCTATCGAGGCGGACTTCGGCCGCGGCAGCCCTCTTGGCCGACAATCCGAGCCCCGAGCGCGACAATGCCGAGACCGAGGTGCAGCCAGTTGTCAGCGGTGTTCGCAGAGCGCACCCGAACGGCGGGACCGAACTCCCCGCGCGCAACCGACTATCCGCAGATGACCTCGACCGCACCGGCGAGCACCGCCAGCCCGCGCTCCAACTCGTCCTCGGTAATGGTCAACGGCGGCAACAGCTTTACCACCTCGTCGGCCGAGCCCGAGGTTTCGACGAGCAGTCCGCGCTCGAAGGCGAGTTGGCATACCTTGCCCGCGCGCGACTCGTCCTCGAAGACCAGCCCGTGCACCAGCCCGCGCCCCCTAGTCGATACACCGGGAAACGCCGACGCGATTTCGGCAAGGGCGCCCGCCACGAGCTCACCCTTGGCCAGTGTCGCGAACTCGAGCGCACTATCGGACCAGTAGTGCTCGAGCGCCACCCGCGCGGTGACGAATGCCGCATTGTTGCCACGGAAGGTCCCGTTGTGTTCACCGGGCGCCCACTGATCGAGTTCGGGCTTGAAAAGCACCAGCGCCATGGGCAATCCGTAGCCGCCGATGGATTTGGACAGGGTCACGATATCGGGCGTGATATCGGCCAGTTCGAACGAGAAGAACCCACCGGTCCGTCCGCAACCCATCTGCACATCGTCGACGATCAGCAGAATGCCGCGCGCCGCACACAATTCGGCGAGCTGCCGCAGCCATTGCGCGCGTGCGACATTCACCCCGCCCTCGCCCTGCACCGTCTCCACGATCACCGCGGCGGGCTTGTCCAGACCGGAGGACGAATCGTCCAGTGCGCGCCGCATCCAGCGCAGGTCGTCGTGCTCGTCGAGGAAACCGTCGTAGGGCATGGGTGTCACATGCACCAGTGGCACACCGGCTCCGGCGCGTTTGGCGGCATTGCCGGTCACCGACAGCGCACCGAGCGACATGCCGTGGAAGGCGTTCGTGAAGTTGAGTACGGTCTGGCGTCCGGTGACCTTTCGGGCCAGCTTCAGCGCGGCCTCAACGGCATTCGCGCCGGTCGGACCGGGAAACTGCACCTTGTAGTCCAGTGCGCGCGGCACGAAGATCCGGTCGCGCAAGGTCTCCAGCAGTCCCCGCTTGGCGACGGTCGACATGTCGAGGCTGTGGGTGATCCCGTCACCGGCGATGTACTCGATCAGCGCCCGCTTGAGGATCGGATTGTTGTGGCCGTAGTTGAGTGCGCCGGCGCCCGCGAAGAAGTCCAGGTAGTCCTTGCCGTTCTCATCGCGCAGCCAGGCGCCGCTGCCGGTATCGAAGACGGTCGGCCAGGCTCGGCTGTACCCGCGCACGTTCGACTCGAGCGTCTCGAAAACGGTCATCTGGACGACAGTCATCGACGATCCTTCCTGTCGTGCCGCGAGCGACTCCGCCCACTCGATGCGACGGCAAATCTGAAGTGACTGTGTTTCTAACATCGGCGCACCGGGTTTGTAGCACTTTTTCAAAAATCGCGCGCACACCTACCGCGCGTCCGCTCGCTCGCCGTAGAGTTAACCGTTTGTGCGCGGCAGAGCGGAGGGCGACCGATTGCTGCCCGCAGCATTGCCCGCCTTACGAACCGCACGGTTGTATCTCTATCTGGCCCGAGCGGGTTTCCGGCGCCAATCCCAGTACAAACTCGCGATGTTCGCGGGATTGTTCACCAACTGCGTCTTCGGATTCGTCCGCGCGGCGGTCATGATGGCCGCCGTGCGAGCCTCTGGCGGGTTCGGCGGTTACGACGCGGGATCGATCGGCGCCTACGTTTGGCTGTCCCAGGGCCTGCTCGGCGCGACCCAATTCATGGGACCACCACTGGAATTGGTGGAGCGGGTCAAGAACGGCGATATCGCGATCGACTTCCTGCGTCCGGTCGACGTCCAATTCAGTTATCTCACTATCGATCTCGGCCGCGCCGCCTGCACGATCCTGCCGCGTGGCGCACCGAGCGTGCTGGTCGGCGTGCTCACCTTCGGGCTCGCCATGCCCGACACGCCGGGGCCCTACCTACTCGGACTGGTCAGTGTGATTCTGGCCGTTGCGTTGTCGTTTCTATGCCTTTTCGCCGTCGGATTGATCGGATTCTGGGTAGTGGAAACCCGCGGTATTCGGGTGCTATACCAGATTTGCGGCACGTTTCTGGCCGGGCTGTTCGTGCCGGTCCACATGTTCCCGGCATGGCTGCGCACCGTCGCGCATGCCACCCCGTTCCCGGCGATCCTGCAGTCGCCGATCGACATCCTGTCGGGCCGGGTCACCGGGGTGGATGCCGTGACGGTCGTTGCCACACAGGTTTTCTGGGTTCTCACGGTCGGCGCCGTCGGGCGGGGGCTGTTGACGGCCGGGCGCCGCAGGCTGGAGGTGCAGGGTGGCTGAGCCCCCGTATACGCCCGTACCGGCCGGAACCTGGTTCACCCCGTACGCGGCCGTGTTGCGGTCCCGGATGCGGGCCCAACGCACCTACCGATTGTCCTTCGCCAGTGAGGTATTCAGTGCCTTCCTGATCGGCGTTGTCGAGTTCGCCGAGGTGTGGGTCATCTACCACAACGTCCGAGTGCTCGGCGGACTCGATCTGGACGGCGCGCTATTGCTGTTCGGCCTCAGCAACACCGGATTCGCACTGGCCCAAGTCCTGTTCGGCCACCTCGATTCGCTACCGGCGCTCATCCGGCTCGGTATGCTCGACGCTTACCATCTACGCCCCCAACCGCTACTGCTGCAACTCATTACCAGCGACATTTCCCTGCGCCGGTTTGCGCGCGCCTCGGTGGCGATCATCGTGCTCGGATCGGGCCTGATTCGCAACGATATCGTTTGGGGGCCCCGAACTTTCGCACTCCTGGCGATTACCCTGGTGAGTGGTGTCGCCCTCTTCGGCGGCCTGTTCGTCTGCGCCGCGGGCGCACAGTTCTACCTGATCGACGGTGCGGAACTGACCAACAGCTTCACCTACGGCGGCTCCTTCGCCGCCATGCAACCCGCTTCGGTGTTCCCGACGTCGCTGAAGCTGGTGTTCGGCTTCGCCATTCCGGTCGCCTTCACGGCGTATCTACCGACCATCGCACTACTGCACCTACCCGGCCCGCCGCTGCTGCCGTCCTGGCTGGCCTGGTTGACACCGTTGGCGGCGCTGTGGGTGTGGCTGCTCGCGTTGGGCTTGTGGCGACTAGGTACTCGGCACTATCAGGGAGGCGGCGGATAAGCATGGCGGACAGTGAGTTATCGGACTCGATCATCGACATCGAGAATCTGACAAGACAATTCATCCTGCACCGCAGGAACGGACACCGCTGGCGACGCCGCCGCGAGACGCTCACCGCGGTCGATCGGATGACGTTTCGGGTCGAACGCGGCTCGGCGGTGGGCTATATCGGGGCGAACGGGGCGGGCAAATCCACCACGATCAAGATGCTGACCGGCATCCTGGTCCCGACCGCGGGCACCGTGCGCACCTGCGGACTCGATCCGGTGCGCCAGCGGCGCGAACTCGCCGCCCGGATCGGGGT
The DNA here is from genome assembly GCF_048910785.1 of Nocardia nepalensis. Taxonomy (NCBI): domain Bacteria; kingdom Bacillati; phylum Actinomycetota; class Actinomycetes; order Mycobacteriales; family Nocardiaceae; genus Nocardia; species Nocardia nepalensis. The sequence goes on from NZ_JBKBET010000004.1 coordinate 100,588, forward strand.
GGTCTTCGGCCAGCGCTCCCAGCTGTGGTGGGATCTGCCACTGCGCGAGTCGTTTTCGATCCTGGCCGCCATCCACCGGCTGGAATCCGATGTCGCGCAAAAACGTACCTACGAGTTGGTCGAACAGCTGGAGATGGCGGAGACGCTGGATACGCCGGTGCGCCAGCTCTCGCTGGGCCAGCGCATGCGGGCCGAGGTCGCCGCGGCGCTGCTGCACTCCCCCGAACTGGTCATTCTCGACGAGCCGACCATCGGCCTGGATGTGCTGTCCAAACAGCGACTACGCGAATTCCTACGCGCCGAACGCACCGAGCGCGGCACCACGCTGCTGCTCACCACCCACGATATGGGCGATATCGAACGGCTCTGCGATCGCGTGCTCGTCGTCGACCGCGGCAGTCTGGTGTACGACGGTTCACTGACCGGACTCGCGGTGCGGGTCGGCGCCCGGCGGGTGCTGGTCGTCGATCTGGTCGAACCGACCCGCAATCTCGATGATCTGCCGAGTACCGAACTGTTGACCAGCGAGGGCGACGGAATGCGGCAGCGATTGGCCTTCGACGCCGAAGCCACCACGGCCGCACAGGTTCTCGCCGCCGTCTCCGATCGCGCCGAGGTGCGCGACCTGTCCATAGAAGAGCCGGACATCGAGGATGTGGTCCGGCGAATCTACGAATCCGCCTGGTGACCGCTACTCGCTGTCCGGCTCGGCGATTCTATTGTTATTCAGACACTTTCGGGCTCACGAGGTCCCTGATCGAGCCGGAACGGTGGGTATTCGTCACGCATCAGCGAGACATAGGCGCCGACCCGGATGGACCAGCGATGCACGCCGAGCAGGAAGTCGAACAGGCCCTTGGGGTACACCGCCGTGAACAGCAGCGCCACCACGGCGACCAGCACCAGCACATTGGACAGCGTGAAACCGCCCCAGCCGTCTCTGCCGCCCATACCGGCACTGAAGATCGCGGCCAGAATCAGGTAGTGCGGAATGGCCAGCAGCCACCACTTCACCAGCGCCAGACCACGACTCAGCTGCTCCGGATAGTCGATCTCCAGGTCCGCCGGATAATTGGGATCCGACTGCAGACTGAACGGCGGGTATTTGTCGGTGCCGAGCACCGAGTAGGCGTAGAAGCCGACCCGCCAACCCCAGCGCATGACACCGACATTGAAGTCGAACAGCGCGCGCGGATACTGCCCGGTGATCAGAATCGCGAAGAATGCGACCACCGAAACTATTAGGTACGCGATGTACAGAAATACCAGAATAATGGCGTGCGGGATGGCCAGGAACCACTTGACCAGCCACATCCACCGCGATAGCGCGGGGTCCAGATCTCCTCGGACACGGACCGGATTGACCGGGCTCACGGCCTTGACGGTGGTCTCGGGCTCCATGATCGATGCTCCTTCCAGGCGCTTCGATGCGTCGACAACGAGTGAGGAATGTCCTGATTGTCCCGTACTGGACATCCGCTCGAGCCACGTTCCGGTACCGACTCGCCAACGAAAAGGTGCCTCGCAGTGGCTATCCCGGCGCTTGCCCCTGGGCGGAGTACAGACTGACCTCACCCTCCTCGCCGAGGAAGGCGTTCACCAGCATGATCTGGCCCGCCTCCAGCTCGTCCGGGTCGGGGGCGCTGGTGGTGATCGAAATCTGGGGAATCACCGCCCAGTTCACGACGTAGCGTTCGGGCGGTCCGTCATCGTCGGACAGGCGGGCGAGTCGAAACACCGACACCGTCTTGCGCAGGATGAGCGTGCGCACGACCTCGGCGATTCGCTCGGGGTCTTCCAGCGCGAACATGAACCCGAATGTCAACTCGGGCGAAGACACATATGCGGGCACAAACATCGAGGCTAGTCCATCGAACGACGCCGTGCGCACTCCACGCCGGAAGTGGTTGCTGCCCATGCGCTCAGAGATTCCGGGAAGGCGTGAATGTTGGCGAGCATGTGACCGATCCGTAACGGATCATAACGATTTCCCGGCAGCTTATCTGTTTCTACACCATACTATTGCGCCGATTCGACTATCGCGCTTTCCTGAAAAGGTCCCGATTTTCTCGGGCCGTCTTCCTCATCGCATCGTCGCGGATTTCCCGGTTTCTTTGCCGTGCTGGTGGACTGTGTGGGGGGCGTCCGGGGTGCGGGGCTGCGCCGGAGCCGAGGGGTGCCCCTCCCCGAAATCCTCCTCGGCCCTGGCGCATCCAAACACATCAATCGTTACCGCAGGGGCGTGCACCATGCCTACCGAATACGCCGCAGACCGTATCGGAGCCGACGAGCTGCCATCGCCAGCGGCACTACTGCGCGCATTTCGCGAACCCGACGATCCGAATCAACACCGGCACTGTGTGCTGGCCACGGCACGCACGCTGGTCGAATGCCATGAACGCAGGAACAGCGCCTTGCGGGCGGCGCATGCGCCGGACGCGCCGAGCGGCTGCGTCGCACAGTGCCTACAGCGCGTCGACGATATCGACGCGCGCCGAACCGAACTTGTCGGCCGCATCGACAATTGGGTCGCGACCCATGTGCAGCACCGGACCGGCGCCTCGCTGCACACCGAGACCCTCGGCACCGTCATCGATCGCATGGCGGCGAAATGGGTTGCGGCACAATATGCTTTGGGTATGTCGACGCCGGTCGACCCGCATCCACTACCGCTGGACGATGACGCCCAGCTGCAGTGGAGCCGGTTGGCCGAGGCGGCCGACGGATACAAGGATCTGGTCACCGACGTGACCGAACACCGGCGCAGGCTGCCGGTGTGGTGATCACCGGGGGTTCTCGGCCTCCGGCTCGACCACCTCGGCCTCGACGAACGATGCGCTGGGCTCGACCTCCGCGTCATAGGACACATCGGCCCGGTCCCGGGAGGCGGCGCCCGTGAAATCGTCGTCGTCGACGAGTTCGTCGCCCCGTTGCGCCTCGGCATCTTTACGGGCGGCGGCTGCGGCCTCGTTCATCTCGATGGCGTCGGTGATCCACTCACCGATCTCCCGGGTGACCTCCGCGACGGTGCCGGTGATGATGCCGGCGATATTCCCGACGTGGCGCGCGCCCGAGGAAGTCAATTCTTGAATTAGATCCTTGTTACTTTCGAATTTCCCGATCATTCACACGCCCACTTCGGTTGCGTTCCGCTGTCGCATCACAATAACACCGGGCGTGGACTCCTTCCCGACCAAGAACGGCGGCAGCGCCAGCTTGAAAATCTTCAGCCAGACCGATCCGACTTGCTTACCCAGCGAACCGGTGTTGTACGGCAATCCGTACTTCTCACACAGTTCCCTGACCTCGGGCGCCATCTGCGGATAGCGGTTCGCGGGCAGATCCGGGAACAGGTGGTGTTCGATCTGGTGCGACAAATTGCCGGACATGATGTGGAACAGCTTGCCGCCGGTGATGTTGGCCGAGCCGAGCATCTGCCGGACGTACCACTCGCCGCGGGTCTCCTCGGCGGTCTCCTCTTCGGTGAACGTCTGTACGCCCGTAGGGAAGTGGCCGCAGAAGATGATGGAGAAGGCCCAGAGGTTGCGCACCAGATTCGCGGCGGCGTTCCCGGCGAGCGTGCTGATGAACAGCGGACCGGTCAGCGCAGGGAAGATGAGGTAGTCCTTGAGCACCTGCCGACCGGCCTTGCGCCACTGACCCTTCAGCAATCGCTTGACTTCCGACCAGCTCTTCTTGCCCCGGATGATGTTCTCCGCCTCCAGGTCATGGCCCATCACGCCCCATTCGAACAGCACCATCAGCGCAAAGGCGTAGAGCGGCTGCCCGAGTCGCAGCAGATTCCACTTCTGGGCCTCGTCCATGCGCAGGATGCTGTAGCCGATATCGCGGTCCATGCCGTGGATATTGGTGTAGGTGTGGTGCATGTAGTTGTGCGAATGCTTCCACTGATCCGCCGGGCAGACCGTATCCCATTCGAACTCACGGGAATTCAGGCCGCGCTCACGCATCCAGTCGTACTGGCCGTGCATGACATTGTGGCCGATCTCCATATTGTCCAGGATCTTCGACACACTCAGCGCGCCGACGGCGGCCAGCCAGAACGGCGGCAGGAAGCCGAGATACATCAGGCCGCGACCGGCGACCTCGAAACCGCGCTGCGCCTTGATGATCGAGTAGATGTACGCACGGTCGCTGTCGCCGAGGTCGGCGACAATGCGGGCGCGCAGGTCATCCAGGGCCCGGCCGAGTTCTTCGACCTGGTCCGGGGTCAGTACCAGCGGGCCGTCTTGCGTTTCGGTCAAAATTGTCATTGCTGTGGTCCCCTTGTTTGTCAGATATCGATCTCGACGTCGCCGACGGGCGCGTTGACGCAGAGCTGGATGGGCTGGTCCGGATCGCTGTCGATTTCGCCGGTGCGCACATTGCGGGTGCAGCCAGTGCGCCGAACCGCGGTGCAGGAGAAGCAGATGCCCATCCGGCAGCCGTATTCCGGGGTCAGGCCAGCGGCCTCGGCCTGCTCCAGCAGGACCGCGCCGTTGTTCTCGGCGGTCTTTCCGGTGGCCGAGAAGCTGACCGTGCCGAAGGCCTCGTCCGCGTCGACGGGTTTCGTGGACAGGGTGAACTCCTCGGCGTGCAGCCGGTGCTCGAGCTGCTCGGCCTCGAAGATCTTGCGCACCGCGTCCATCAGGCCCTGCGGGCCGCAGACATAGGTCTCGCCGTCGGCGAACCACGGCGCGATGCGTTCGAGCTGGTCGTAGTCGAAATAGCCGGAGCCGTCACCGGGATGGCACACTTCGATGCGGAAGTTCTTGTGCGCCTGCTCGATCGCCTCCAGCTCCGCGCGATGCGGCACCGAGTCCGGCGATTTCGCGTAATGCAGGAAGGCGAGTTCGCCCGGGTAGCCCTCCTCCGCCAGGGTGCGCAGCATGGACAGCACCGGCGTGATGCCACTGCCGCCGCTGATCAGCAGCACCCGTTCGGGGCGCGGCTCGGGCAGTCGGAAGACGCCGTCAGCGGGTTCCAGGGTGACGACCATGCCCGGCACGGCGTTGCGGTACAGGTACTGCGAGACCAGTCCGCCCGGATGCGCCTTGACCGTCAGTTCGATGTGCCGGTCGCGCCGGGCCTCCGGATTCACCGGCGAGTAGCACCTGGTGTGCCGGATGCCGTCGATCACGACGCCGATCTGCACATACTGCCCGGCGCAATGGCCACGCCACTGCCGGGTGGGACGCAGGGTGAGCGTCACCGATCCCGGCACCGAACGACGGACGTGGGTGATCTCCGCGCGGAGCTCCCGAGCCGTCAGCGTCGGGCGGACGAGTTCCAGGTAGCGGTCGAGTGGATGTGGGGTGGTCAGGGTTTGCACCAGGTCGAGAAGTCCCACCATGCGGTTCTCCAATTCAATGCGCGGCGCGCGGGTCCTGGCGTGGTCGCGCAGGCTGCCGCTTGCGGACCCTGAGCTCACGCCGCGGGATGCCTCTGTTTGTCGGGCTGCGGCGTGCTCCTGAATCTCTTCGATGAGATTTCAGTGCACGCCTGTACACTCAATAAGTGTGACTGATGGACCCGGTCCAGTGTCAACCAGCAATTGATGTGACCCGAACTACATCCTTGGAACGGACGAATGGTGAACGGCTGTATGCTCACTGTGATGACCGAGACCGCAGCTACCCGGGGAGAACGCAAGGAGCGCACCAGGCAGGCCCTGCTCGACGGCACACTCGCACTGGCCGCCGAGCGCGGCTTCGGTGCGCTGAGCCTGCGTGAAATCGCCCGTTCCGCGGGCATTGTGCCGACCGCGTTCTATCGGCATTTCTCCTCACTCGACGATCTCGGCGCGACCCTGGTCGACGAGGGCATCCGCGCGCTGCGCCTGGCTCTGCGCCAATTGCGCCGCACGCCCGATGCCCGTCTTTCGGAGACCGTGCGGTTTGTCTTCGATCAGGTCGCCACCAAGCGCGCGCTGTTCGGCTTCATCACCCGCGAACGCCGCGGCGGTTCGGCCGCCCTGCAGCACGCCATCGCGCTCGAGCTCCAATTGATCGTCCGCGAACTGGTCGTCGACCTCTCCCGCATTCCGGACCTGGACTCGTGGTCGCCCGAAGACCTGGAACTGGCCGCCGACCTGATCGTCTCCACGGTCGCCGATTGCATCGCCGACTACGTGGCCGCCACCCCGCGTGACCAACCCGCCATCATCGACCGCACCATCCGCCAGGTCCGCCTCATCGCCCTCGGCATGGCCGCCTGGTGGCCCGCGAAGGACCGTTAGGCGACGGTCCGGTCCGGCCCGCGGACCGGCAGCAAGGCCGCCAAGCCGAGGGCGAGGACCGCGAGGATGCCGACGATGCCCGCACGGTCGGCGTCGAAGGCCCAGACGAAGAAGCCGAAAAGGGCTGGGGCGAGGAAGGATACGGCGCGACCGGTGGTGGTGTAGAGGCCGAACATCTGGCCTTCGCGCCCGGGTGGGGCCAGCCGGGTGAGGAAGGATCGGGCCGCGGATTGGGCGGGGCCGACGAAGATGGTGAGCAGTAGACCGAAGACCCAGAACATCACCGGACCGGAGACGATCAACAGCGCGATGCCGCAGATCACCATGGCGATCAGCGAGACGACGATCACGATCTTCGGGCCGACCCGGTCGTCGAATCGGCCCGCGGTGACCGCACCGAGCGCAGCGACGACATTCGCGGCAATGCCGAACAGCAGCACATCGGAATCGGCGATGCCGTAGACGCGCACGGCCAGGATCGCACCGAAGGTGAACACCCCGGCCAGCCCGTCCCGGAAGATCGCACTGGCGACCAGGAAGCCGACGGTGCGCCGATCGACGGCCCAGAGTTCGCGCAGATCCCGCCACAGCACCCGGTAGGAGCCGAAGAATCCGGCCTTCGCCGCACCCGGATCGGCATTGGTGCGCGGCAATTCGGGCACAACCAACAACACCGGCAGCGCGAAGGCCGCGAACCAGACCGCCGCCAGCATCGCGACCAACCGGATATTCGTCCCGTCATCGATGGGCACGCCGAGCAGGCCGCGGTTGTCACCGTGACCGGAGATGAAGCCGAAATAGCTGATCAGCAGGATGAAGATGCCGCCGAAATAGCCCATGGACCAGCCGAATCCGGAGACCCGGCCGACATCGGCCGGTGTGGAGACCTGACGCAGCATCGCGTTGTAGGGCACACCGGCCAATTCAAAGAACGCCGAGCCCAGGCCGAGCAGGACCAGACCTAGCCAGAAGTACCGGTAATCGTCGTGCACGAAGAACATCAGCGCCATCGACAGGATGGTCAGCGTGGTCAATACGCCCAGGGAGCCTTTACGTTTCGCGCTCGCGTCGAAGTGCTGCCCGCTGATCGGCGCGGTGAGCGCGACCACGAAACCGGCGATGCCGAGCGCCCAACCCAGCCATGCGCTCGGTGACACCCCGCCAGGCAGATCGTCGCCGACCTTATCGGTCAGATAAACCGAGAAGACGAAGGTCAGGATCACGGCGTTGAACGCCGAGGAACCCCAATCCCACAACCCCCACGCCACCACTTGCCCGCGCCCGGCGGCCTGTCCGACGGTCGCCCGCGCGTCCAACTCCGGCACATCCGTCACCCGGCCACCACTCTCATCGAATCGCGGCGCGATGCCGCCTCATGGGGCGCAGCCTAATGCGGATCCCGTCGGCAGGCGGCCCAACGGTCGAACCGGTCTACTATGCACTCAGTTGCATAGTACTGGGTGTAACGATAACCTTGCGCCATGGCCCTCGAACATGCGCTGCTGGTATCGCTGACCGAGCGCGCCGGTTCGGGTTACGAGCTGGCGCGCCGCTTCGACAAGTCCATCGGCTTCTTCTGGCGCGCCACCCACCAGCAGATCTACCGCGTGCTCAAGCGCATGGAGGAATCCGGCTGGTTGAGCAGCGAGACAGTGGCCCAGGAGGGCAGGCCCGATAAGAAGGTCTATTCGGTGAACGAGGCGGGCCGCGCCGAACTCGCGCGCTGGATCGCCGCGCCGAGCGATACCGATGTGCCGCGCAACGAACTCGGCGTGAAGATCCGCGCCGCCGCGCACGGCGATATCGGCGCGCTCTGCGTCGAGGTCGCCCGCCATCGCGATCAGCACAACCAGCGCTTGGAGCTGTTCGGGCTCATCGAGAAGCGTGACTTCCCGGCACCGGATCAGCTCTCCGGCACCCCGCTGCACCAGTACCTCGTGCTGCGCGCGGGCATCCGCGTGGAATCCGGATTCGTCGAATGGTGCGACGAAGTACTGCAAGCCCTGCAACCGACGGCGACAGCCCCGCACGCGGACCCGAAGAAAGGTGAGACTCAGCGATGAGTTCGTTCCCCCATCTTTTCGAGCCCCTCGATCTCGGCTTCACCACACTGCGCAATCGCGTGATCATGGGGTCGATGCATACCGGTCTGGAGGATCGCGCCTGGGATACCAACCGGCTCGCCGCCTATTTCGCCGAACGCGCCCGCGGCGGTGTGGGTCTCATCATTACCGGCGGTTACGCCCCGAACCGCACCGGCTGGCTGTTGCCGTTCGGCGCGAAGCTGACCAATAAGACCGAGGCCTACCGGCACCGGGTGATCACCAAGGCCGTGCACAAGGAGGGTGGCAAGATCGCCATCCAGATCCTGCACGCGGGCCGCTATTCCTATATGCCGGGCAGTGTTTCGGCGTCCTCGATCAAGGCCCCGATCAACCCGTTCCGGCCGCGCAAGCTGTCGGCGCGCGGCATCGAGCAGACCATCGAGGACTATGCCCGCTGCGCGAAGCTCGCCCAGTTCGCCGGCTATGACGGCTGCGAAATCATGGGCGGTGAAGGCTATTTCATCAATCAGTTTCTCGCGCCGCGGACCAATAAGCGCACCGACAAGTGGGGTGGCTCGGCGCAGAACCGGCGCCGGATCGCGGTGGAGATCGTGCGCCGCACCCGCGCCGCGGTGGGCCCGAACTTCATCATCGTGTTCCGGTTGTCCATGGCCGAATTGGTCGAGAAGGGTCAGACCTTCGATGAAATCGTCGCGCTGGCAAAGGAACTCGAAGCAGCGGGCGCGAGCATTCTGAATACCGATATCGGCTGGCACGAGGCGCGCGTCCCGACCATCGTGACCTCGGTGCCGCGGGCGGCCTTCGTAGAGTTCACCGCGAAGATCACCGAACAGGTCGACATCCCGGTCTGTGCCTCCAACCGGATCAATATGCCCGAGATCGCCGAGGAAATCCTGACTCGCGGTGACGCGCAGCTGGTTTCGCTGGCCCGGCCGTTCCTCACCGATCCGGAATGGGTCAACAAGGCGGCGACGAACCGGGTCGACGAGATCAACACCTGCATTGCCTGCAACCAGGCTTGCCTGGACCACGCCTTCCAGCACAAGACCGTGTCCTGCCTGCTGAATCCGCGCGCGGGCCACGAGACCGTGCTGAAGCTGCTCCCGACTAGGCGGACCAAGCGCGTCGCGGTCGTCGGCGCGGGCCCGGCCGGACTCTCGGCGGCGGTCAACCTCGCCGAACGCGGCCACCGGGTCGACCTTTTCGAGGCCGATGACAAGATCGGCGGGCAATTCGATATCGCCCGCCGCATTCCGGGCAAGGAAGAGTTCAATGAGTCGATCCGCTACTACACCAGGATGCTCGAGGTCTCCGGCGTGACCGTGCACCTGAACAAGCGGGTCACCGCGGTGGAGCTGATCGAGGGGAACTACGACGAAATCGTGCTGGCGACCGGTGTGCGCCCGCGCATTCCGAACATTCCGGGCATCGACCACCCGATGGTGCTCTCCTACGCCGAACTGGTGCGCGAGGAGCGCCCCGTAGGCAAGCGCGTCGCCGTCATCGGCGCGGGCGGCATCGGCTACGACGTGAGCGAATTCCTCACCGTCGAAGGACATCCCACACTCAAGCTGGACGAGTGGAAGGAAGAGTGGGGCGTCGACTCCGCAGACGAACAGGCCCCCGGCCAACTCACCGAGCCCAAACCCGCCCCCGCCGCACGTGAAGTCGTACTGCTGCAACGCAAGTCGACCCCTTTCGGCAAGGACCTCGGCAAGACCTCCGGCTGGGTGCACCGCGCCGCTCTCAAGGCCAAGGGCGTCGAGCACGTCGGCGGCGTCAACTACGAGCGCATCGACGACAACGGCCTACACATCAGCTTCGGCGAGAAACGCCACCGCCCCCAACTGATCCCGGTCGACAACGTAATCATCTGCGCAGGCCAGGAATCCGTACGCGAACTCGAAGAACCGCTGCGCGCCGCAGGCGCCAACATCCACCTGATCGGCGGCGCCGACCTGGCCGCAGAGCTCGACGCCAAGCGCGCAATCGACCAGGGCACCCGCCTAGCGGCACGCCTGTAGGCCTCCACCCACTCCGGCTGCCTGCCGAGCGTAGTGATTTGATCCGGCAGTCGAATGTGGCGTGGCCAACCACCATTCGACTGCGTTCGACGGAACTCCCCCGGACCCAACGCTCGGTACAGCAGAAGCTCTGTGGACACGGCACTGGGATCCCGGTCCGGTGTCGGGTGTGCTCGCGTCCTTCCCCTAGGCTCCACTCGTGAGCCTGCCCTCCCCTACCTCCGAGAATCGCGCGGTCGTCACCGGTGCCTCCTCCGGCATCGGCACCGCGCTGGCCGCCGAACTCGCCGCACGCGGCTACTCGTTGATCCTGGTCGCGCGGCGCGGTGAGGTGCTGACCGAACTCGCGCAGCGGCTGACGCTGGCGCACGGCATCACCGCCGAGGTGCGGGCGGTGGATCTGTCCGATCGCACCGCACGTGGTGCGCTGGTCGAGGAGTTGGCCGCCCGCAATATCTCGATCCTCTGCAATAACGCGGGCATCGCCACCTTCGGCGCCGTCGCCGAACTGGACCCGGCCTACGAGCGCGCCCAGATGGAGCTCAATGCCGTCGCGGTGCACGACCTCACGCTGGCCGTGCTGCCCGGCATGATCGCCAGGGGCGGGGGCGGCATCCTGATCAGCGGCTCGGCGGCGGGCAATATGCCGATCCCGAACAATGCGACCTACGCGGCGAGCAAGGCCTTCGCCAATACCTTCTCCGAATCGCTGCGCGGCGAACTCAAAGACTCCGGCGTACACGTCACCCTGCTCGCCCCCGGCCCGGTACGCACCGAAACCCCCGACCCGGCCGACGCCTCCATCGTCGACCGCATGGTCCCCGACTTCATGTGGGTCACTTCCGAATACACCGCCAAGATCTCCATCGACGCCCTGGCCCGCAACAAGATGCGCGTAGTCCCCGGCCTGATCAGCAAGGGCATGAGCGTCGCCGGCCAATACGGCCCCCGCTCCCTCACCGCCCCGATCGCCGGTGCGTTCTACAAGAAACTCGGCGGCTGAAGCTCCGGGCCACCACCATCGGGCACGGCTGGAGGCAGGGCCCTTGCACACGGCCCCTTGTACACGGCCCCACAGCGTGACCGCGACGACCCGCTCCCCACTACGCCGATCGTCGATGCGTTCTAGCAGAACCCGGCCGGCCCGCCGAACCATGGACCAGCGGTAACGCCGGATCCGGTCCCGGCTCAGCTCGCGTGCGGGCCGCGCCACGGGTTATAGCGGGTTCGGTCAGCAACCCGTCAGGAACCTGTTGCGACCCGTCAAGGTTCCGTCAGCATTTCCCATGATCAACAGGAAGCGGCGTAGTCCTGGAATCGGCCCCGCATGCGGAGAAAGCGGGGGCACACCCAGGAGAACCACGTGACGCTGCTCGAAATCTTCCCGTCGTTGCAATCGGGAATGGCTTCGCGCCTCGACGCCGCGGTCTGGCCGCGGGATACCCATTACGACGGCGACGGCAGAATCACCCTCGGCGGGGTCGCCCTCGCCGATATCGCCGACCAGTACGGCACCGCCACCTACGTGCTCGACGAGCAGGAGGTGCGCGCCCGCTGCCGCGCCTACAAGAAGGTCTTCCCGGAGGCCGAGATCATCTACGCGGGTAAGGCGCTGATGATTCGCGCGGTCGCGCAATGGGTTACCCAGGAAGGACTTTCGATTGACGTCTGCTCGGCCGGCGAGCTGGCCATCGCACTCGCGGCCGGTGTCGATCCGAAGCGAATCGTCCTGCACGGCAACGGTAAGTCCTACGATGAGCTCGATGCCGCCGTCCGCTGCGGCGTCGGCCGGATCGTGGTCGACTCGCTGACCGAGATCACCCTGCTCTCCACACTGACAACCCGCCCGCAGCAGGTGTTGCTGCGGCTGTCCCCCGGCATAGATGTGCACGGACATCCGGCCGTGAAAACCGGTGTGCTGGATCAGAAATTCGGCTTCCCGCTCGGCAGCGCGATGGCCACCGAGGCGATCGAACGCGTGCTGCGCCAGCCGAATCTCGAGCTGATCGGCTTCCACTGCCACCTCGGTTCGCAGATCTACGATCCGGATAATTACGGCGAGGCGGTGCGCCGGATTGTCGGCGAAATGGCCAGGGTCCGACAGGATTACGGCCGCATCCTCACCGATCTCGACCTCGGCGGCGGGCATGCGATCGCCTACCGCAGCGGCGACGCCGAGATGAATCTGACCGAACTCGCCGACATCATCGAAGACGCCCTCGACGCGGCCTGCGCCCGGCACCACTTCCCGCGCCCGAATATCGCCATGGAACCCGGTCGCGCGATCGTGGCGCGCGCCGGGGTCACGCTGTATCGGGTGCTGTCGGTCAAGCACATCGACGGCGGACGGACCTACGTCACCGTCGACGGCGGCATGGGCGATAACGCCCGCGTCGCGCTATACGGCGCGAATTACGAAGTGGTCGTTGCCAATCGGCATCCCTGTGGCCCACAGATCACCGCAACGGTGGCCGGTCGCTACTGCGAGGCGGGCGATCTGCTGGCCACCGATATCCGCCTCCCCGCCGACCTGCGCCCGGGCGAGGTGCTGGCGGTGCCGTGCACCGGCGCGTACCACCACAGCCTCGCATCGTCCTATAACAGTGTCGGCCGCCCACCGGTCATCGCGGTGCACGACGGTCGCGCTCGCCAACTGGTCCGCCGCGAAACCACCGCCGATCTGCTCGCCCGCGATATCGGCGACTGACCTGCCGACAGCCCCATACACACCATGCCCCCTGGCCGGGAGCAGCGCGGCGACGGCATTGCGCGACGCCGCAGCATGACCTGACGCTCAGTTCGGTCCCCGCTTCTTCTTCGCGGTCTGCACCGCGGTGAGCGCGTTGAGACGGCCGAAACCGTATTTGACGCTGTGCCCGTCCGCGCCGTACGCGCCGTGCTGCGGATCGATCATGTCGCACGACTGCCTCAACAGGTCCTTGACCTCTTTCGACGCCAGATCCGGGTGCACGGACAACACCAATGCCACAACGCCGGCCGCCCCCGGACACGCACTGGAGGTGCCGCCGAAGCTATTGGTGAAGTTTCCGGCGGCGTCGCCGTCGTCGGTGGTGCCGACGTTGTATCCGGCGGTCCCGCGCCGATCCACGGTCCAGATGCCGGGTGTCAGGGCGTCGGGATGTTGGAACGGCGGATGACCGAAGTCGCTGCTCGGGAACGCGCACCACACCGCCTTGCCGAAATCGCTATAGACACTGCGTTTTCCGGTGTCGTTGCAGGCCGCGACCGCGATAACCTTCGGGAAGCTCGCGTAGCCGTCGTTATCGACGGACTCGTTGCCATTGCCCGCCGCGAACAGCACGACGCACCCCTTGCCATTGCGGCCGTTGGTCACCGCGTGTTCGATCGCCAATCGGGTACTGGCCGGCAGCGGCACCACCTGATTGTGTGCCGGATCCTCCGGCCGGAACCAGAGGCCGTCGGCCGGACCCCAACTGCACGAGATGACATCGGCGCCGTGCTCGGCGGCCCACTGGAAGGCTCGCGCCTCCGCCTGTGATCCCAGTTGTGACGCGAGCCGAATCGGCATCAGCCGGGCCTCGGGAGCAACGCCGGAGGCACCGAGCGTGCCGTTGGCGCAGGCGACACCCGCGCATGCGGTGCCGTGATTATCGCCGTCCCGGGGTCCGGTCCCCTGCGTATCGCGCGGGCGCGGATCGCTGGTCTGCAAGGTCGCGTCGCGCGGTGCGACCACCTTGCCCGCCCCGGCGAATTCCGGATGGTCGATATCGACGCCGTCGTCGATGAGCGCGATCGTCACCCCGGCGCCGCGGGTAACCTCATGGGCGGCTTCCACATTCGCGTGCGCGTTGATCTCGACGCCGCCGATTGTGGTCGGCTTCAGATGCCACTGCTGCGGGAAGATCGACTTGCGGGCGCGACGGCGGATCAGCTCGGGATGGCAATACTCGACATCGTCGCGGCTCAGCAGCCCATTCGCGATATCGAACACCTGCTGTCCGGTCCCCTCGGCCGCGGCGGTGAAGTACGCGTTGGTCGCATAGGTGACCGTTTCCTTGATCCGCAGACCAGCCTCGTCGAGCACCCTCAGACACTGCTCGGGCTCGGTATCGTCGGTGAACTTCACGAAGATGTTCTCGGTGTACAGCACCGGCTCGTTGCTCACCGGATCGACGAGCACATGACCGGCGAAACGCACCTCCGGCGCGGCGGCCAGCACCGACTTGCGCGCGGCGACCGACCGCGAATCCGGCGGCACCCGATACACCTGGACGCCCGCCTCCGGATAGGACAGCACGAGCGCCGCGTCATCCAGTTCCCCGCTCAGCGGCGTGCGGACCGACCCGATGGAGCGCGGAATCGGACGTCTGTTCTCGGTCCGGACCGCGATCAGGTCCGGACTTTGTTCCAATTCGAAACCGGGATCATTCTTGGTCCCGAAGTTTGCGGTAGGCATGACCACTCCTTATCTGTCACTGCCCGAACACCACCATAAAATTAGCGCTGACCTGCGGCGATGTATCGAGTATCGACTTACTCGAAAATGACCGGACCCGCCGCCGAGTGGTCGGCGGTCCGAATTTCGGACTCGAGTAGCGCGCTCAGCGCCTGCGAGTGCCGAAGATGGTGCGGCTGATCTCACGACCCGCGGCCGCGGCCGCCGAGCGCAGGAAGCTCTTCACCGCCGGATTCTTCATGATGCGCTCGGCCGCGGACTCCTCCTCGTGAGTCGCCTTCGAGGAACGCCCCGGCGCCGGAGCCACCTCCGGTTCTTGTTGCGCCGCAGCGACCTTCGCGGCCAGGAGCTCGTAGGCCGACTCTCGGTCGATGGTCTGGCCGTACTTGGCCGATAGCGCGCTGGACAGCGCCCGCGACTTGATCTGCTCATCGCCGATGGTGTTCATCAGCGAGCGCGGTGGCTGAATTCTGGTCCACGCCACGGGAGTCGGAGCGCCCTGCTCCGAGAGCACCGTCACGATCGCCTCACCGGTGCCCAGTGAGGTGAGCGCCTTCTCCAGGTCATAGGCACCGGTCTTCGGGTAGGTGCGCACCGTCTTGGACAGCGCCTTCTGATCGTCGGGGGTGAAGGCGCGCAACGCGTGCTGGATGCGCGCACCTAGTTGGGAGAGAACAGGATTCGGGATATCGGTGGGCAGCTGGGTGCAGAAGAAGACGCCGACGCCCTTGGAGCGGATCAGCTTGACCGTCTGCTCCACCTGCTCGAGGAATGCCTTCGATGCGTCGGCGAACAGCAGGTGCGCCTCGTCGAAAATGAAGACCAGCTCGGGCTTCTCCACGTCACCGACCTCGGGCAGGGTCTGGAACAGATCGGCGAGCACCCACATCAGGAAGGTGGAGAACATCACCGGACGGGCCGCCTGCGCGCCGAGTTCGAACAGCGTGATCACGCCCTGGCCGCCCTCGGTGCGCAGCAGATCCGCCGGATCCAATTCCGGCTCACCGAAGAATGTGTCGCCGCCGTCGGCCTCGAGATTCACCAGGGCGCGCAGGATGACACCCGCGGTCGCCGCCGAGACCCCGCCGATGCCCTGGAGGTCTTGCTTGCCCTGCGGACTGGTGAGATGGGTGATGACCGCGCGCAGATCCTTCAGATCCAGCAGACCCAGCCCCGCCTTGTCCGCCCAGTGGAAGATCAGCCCGAGCGTGGATTCCTGAGTCTCGTTGAGACCCAGCACCTTACTGAGCAACACCGGTCCGAATGCGGTGATGGTCGCGCGGATCGGCACCCCGACCCCGCCGGTACCGAGCGAGACGAATTCGGTCGGATAACCGGTCGGCGCCCAGTCCGCCGCACCGGTTTCGGCCGCCCTGGCGCTCAGCTTGTCATTCGCCTGACCCGGCTGTGCGAGCCCCGACAGGTCGCCCTTGATATCGGCGAGCACCACGGGCACCCCGGCCCGCGAGAGCTGTTCGGCGATGCCCTGCAATGTCTTCGTCTTACCGGTACCCGTCGCACCGGCGACCAGACCGTGCCGATTCATGGTGCGCATCGGAATCCGCACGCGTGCGGTCGAATCGACGGCACCGTCGATGACAATCGTGCCCAGCTCCAGCGCGGCCCCGTCGAACGCATATCCGGCGGCGATCTCCTGCGCCGCCGATTGTCCTGCGGCCTTGGCGGTTTCGTTCGCCGCTGCCTTAGCGGTTTCCGCCGCGGCGGCGCTGGCGGCCGCGGTCTCGGCCGTCGTGGCGACCTTCGATTGTGCGGCCCGGGCCTGTGCCACCGCATTCGCCGCATTCGGATCGGCGGTCGCGGCCGCCGCCTGCTGTTCGGCCAACTCACGTTCTGCGTCCTCGGCGACGCGCGCCGCCTCCTCGGCCGCCTTCCTGGCCGCGACCACCTTCTCCTGAGGGGTGGGCCCATCCGTCTCGCGGCCACCACCCCCCATCGAATCGCTTCGCGATCCTGCATTCATCGCGCGTCCTCCGTCTGGTCTGACCGTGACTGCTTCCGCAGTGTTAGCTGTCGTGCCGAAAACGCATACGCCGATCTCCGCAAACTCTATCGCCGCCGCCACCCATCGAGAGTGCTCAACCCGCAGCGCATGCGATGAAGTCGCCAGTCGCGGACGCTCGGACGCCGGACATCGGGGAGCCGCGAAACCCGATGCCGCAGGCTTCGTCGGCAAACCCGGCTAATGTTGCCGGGGTGTCCGACAAATACGTGGTGTGGATGGATTGCGAGATGACCGGCCTGCGCCTGGACAGCGACAAGCTGATCGAGGTGGCCGCGCTCGTGACCGACAGCGACCTCAACATTCTCGGTGAGGGCGTGGATATCGTCATCCACGCCGACGACGCGGCCCTGACCGCCATGCCGCAGGTGGTCGCCGATATGCACGCGCGCTCCGGCCTCACCGACGAGGTGCGCCGCTCCACCGTCACCCTCGCCGAGGCCGAAAAACAGATACTCGACTACATCCGCGAGTACGCCCCGACCGCGGGCACGGTCCCGCTCGCGGGCAATTCGATCGCAACCGACCGTGGCTTCATCGCCCGCGATATGCCCGCTCTCGATGCGCATCTGCACTACCGGATGATCGATGTGAGCTCCATCAAGGAGCTATGCCGCCGCTGGTACCCGCGCATCTACTTCGGCCAGCCGGAGAAGGGTCTCACCCACCGCGCCCTTGCCGATATCAAGGAATCCATCCGCGAGCTCGAGTACTACCGCCGCACCGCGTTCGTCCCCGCACCCGGCCCGTCGACCACGGAGATCGCCGCCGTCGCGACCGAACTGAGCGGGATCGAGAAGGGCGCCGCCACGGCCGGACAAAACGGCACGTCAGAAACCGATTAGGGAGTCGAGGGGTTGACACGCTAATATCTACCGCGCTGGTCATTAACCGGCGATGGTGAGTGTAGTTCAGTTGGTAGAGCACCAGGTTGTGATCCTGGCTGTCGCGGGTTCGAGTCCCGTCACTCACCCCAGCGTTACAGTGTGCGAACCGTCCCTCTGGGGCGGTTCGCACACTATGACCAGCGAATTCTTCGCCGTCAACGTTATCGTTCACCAGGATCCGGAAGACCGGGACCAGTCGGTCTGGGGTCAGTGATCATTACCTGGGCTACCAACTCCTCGATCGACGCCGTCGCTTCATTGGGCGATCCCGTGTGAATTACGTCACGTATACGGCTGATCGCGGCCCGTCGCCCGAGTCCCAACCATCGTGCGCAGCACCCAGGCTCTCCTGGTAGCCCCGCGACGCTCTTGACCTCCCCGTACCACGAGGGTTTCACCGAAAGCCGGCGGCTTTCCACCCGCAAGTGCGGCGGGGCGCATCGAGTGAAAAGAGCGCAGAATGGGAAACAGAAAGGTCGTCATGCGAGCGATACAGGGCCTGCTCAACTTGCTGTTGGGGATCGTGACGGCCGTGCTCGGCACGGTAGTCGGGTTGCTCGCGGCTGTGGTGTGGATCCTCGGTGCGGTGTTGTGCGCGACGATCCTCCTGATTCCGCTGGGGCTTCCCGTCATCAAGCTCGGCAGCCGTCTGTTCGACCTTGCTCGACAGCTGATGCATCTACCCTGACGCACCTCCCAGACGCAGCGCAGCTCGTAGGTACAGCACAACCAGGCCGACGGCGTTCACGCCGCAGCAGCCCTTCCCCGCCCTATATCGAATGACGATGTCGGCCCGCGGAACTTCCCACCGGCGCGTTCACCGATCGGATTTCAGCCTCCGGTGGCTCGCCTACCTGCAGTCCGAGTTCCGGTTCGGGCCATACGGCCAGGTCGGTCAGCCAGGCAGGGCTGGTTGACCACCCTCCCGCAGGGGCCGATGGCCAGATAAGAGCGCACTCCTGGGAGTGAGCCCCTGCGGAGACAGGTCATCACATGTGAGGCGCATCACCAGCTCTCGCCTTGTCATATACCCCCCTGGGGTATTACCTTTCAATCTGTCGAACACAACAAGATCGGAAAGGCCGGAGCAATGACCACGCAGACTCACACCAATCACCATGGCGCGCATGGGGATCACGCCACCCATACCCACCAGGCGGCTCCCACTGGTCGCGCCGGACACGACCATGCGGGACACGGAGACCACGCCGCGCACGGCGGTGGGCTGCCGGGCGGGCTGCAGATCACCCAGGACGGTTACACACTTGCGCTCGCGGAGCCGATCGTCGGCCCGGGTGAGATCGACTTCCGGTTTCGCATCCTCGGGCCGGATGGTGAGCCGGTCATCGATTACACCGCGATCCACGATCGCGACCTACACCTGATCGTTGCGCAGCGAGAGCTGACCGGCTTCTGGCACGTGCACCCCGAACTCGCCCCCGACGGCACCTGGACAGTGCGGCTGAACCTGCCGGAAGCCGGCGCGTACCGCGTTTTCACCGATATCGCCCCGCGCGCGCTCGGCAAGACCATCACTCTCGGCGCGGATCTGGCCGTAGCGGGCGCGTACGAACCGCGCGCCACTCCAGCGGCCGCGCGCACCGTGATCGTGGACGGCTACGAGGTGACCCTCGACGGCGATCTCGTGCCAGGCGACGGACGCCTGCTCACGCTGACGGTGCGCAAGGACGGTGAGCCAGTCACCGACCTGCAGCCTTACCTGGCCGCCTACGGGCATCTGGTGATTCTGCGGGCGGGTGATCTGGCCTACATCCATGTCCACCCGAATGGTGAACCCGGCGACGGGATTACCGCGCCCGGCCCGGACGTCACCTTCCACACCGTTGTGCCCGGTCCTGGAACCTACCGCCTGTTCCTGGATTTCAAGCACGGCGACGTGGTGCGCACCGCCGCCTTCACCCTGCCGACCGCTGCCGCCTGATCATCGAGAACCATTGCGCGGGTGCATGTTCCACCCGCTGACCACCTTCCGGAGAGTAGCCCGAGATGTGCGAATGCCGCTGTCCCAGCATCCGCGACCCACCCCCGACCCATTTCCAGGAAGTGACTCCGATGCGCTCCGCGCCCATGCTCAACTCACTGTTCCGCAACCGCGACTACCTGCGACTGTTCACCGCCCAGGTCTCCGGCCTGTTCGGCACCGGATTGACCACCGTCGCACTGGGATTGCTCGCCTACGACCTCGCCGGCGGCGCGGCAGCCGCGGTGCTCGGCATCGCGCTGACCATCAAGATGCTGGTCTACGTCACGGTCGCGCCCGTCGTGGCCGCCTACGCCGACCGCCTCCCCCGCCGCACCTTCCTGGTGGCCCTGCACCTCGTACGCGCCGCGGTCGTGCTGGCGCTGCCGTTCATCGACCAGATCTGGCAGATCTACGTGCTGATCGCGGTCCTGCAAACCGCTTCCGCCGCATACACTCCCACCTATCAGGCGGTCATCCCGGATATCCTGCCCGACGAGCGCGAATACACCAGGGCGCTGTCGGCGGCGCAGTTGGCGGCCACCATGGAGACCCTGCTCAGCCCGATGCTCGCCGCCGCCGCGCTGACGGTTATGAGCTTCCACTGGCTGTTCGTCGGCACCGCGATCGGATTCGCGGTCTCGGCGGCGCTGGTCGCCGCCAGCAAGATCCCGAACGCGACCGGCACCAGCGAGGATTCCTTCCGGGACCGGATCACCGTCGGCATGCGGATCTTCGCTGCGACCCCGCGGCTGCGTGGACTGCTCGGCCTGAACCTGGTGGTCGCCGCCGCCGGATCGGTGATCATGGTCAACACCGTCAACTACGTCCGCGACACTCTCGGCGGCACACAGTCCGGTGTGGCGATGCTGTTGGCCGCCAACGGCTTCGGCACCATGCTGATCGCACTGGCACTGCCCCGCGTGCTCGACCGCACCGGTGCTCGTCCGGTGATGCTGACCGGCGCCGCCATTCTGCTCGCCGGGTTGGGCGCGGCCATCGCCCTGTCGCTGGCCAGTGCCGGCGACTGGCGCTGGGGTGCGGCCATCGCGGTGTGGGCCACCGTCGGCGCGGGCACCGCGGCCATCCTGACACCGACCGGACAGCTGCTGCGACGGTCGACGCAGGCCGCGGACCGGCCCGCCATCTTCGCGGCGCAGTTCTCGCTGTCCCACCTGGCCTGGCTGCTCACCTACCCGGTCACCGGATGGCTCACCACCACAGCGGGATTCACCACCACCTGGGTGACGCTGGCACTGTTCGCCGCAGTGGGAATCGCTGTGGCGCTGAGGATGTGGCCGCGCACGGATCCGGAAGTGATCACCCACCTGCACCCGGTCGGCGCCATCGCCCCGGAGCGGCTCGGCGACGCCGAGCTGGTGGACGAGCGCTTCTACCGGCACACTCACGCGTTCGTCATCGACGCCGAACACCGGGTCTGGCCGACCCCCGAGCGACGTCAGCTCGAAACCGCCGACGCAGCCTGAAGATCCAATCGGTCCAGTCGATGAGGCGGGCACCCGGATTCCGGGTGCCCGCTCCGTAGTCATCCGCGAGCCAGCCATCGTTGGATCCGAAGTCGACCCACGAATCGATACTCGATCAAGTGCTCCGGCCTCGTCACGCGACGAATACCGGTCGAGACCATCAGTCGGTTAGCGATCGACTGTCGTCGAGAGACAGTATCTCATTGCGGCACAAGGGCATACAGCACATCGCCGCGCATGTCCTGATCAACGCTTACTCGCCGGGCTCGATGGCAATCGGTCTCGCTCTCCGTATTCCGATGAGTGGGCCGTCCGCATCTGACCGACGCTCGCCGCCAACGCCGAACGGCGGTAGCGCCCCGATCGGCGTTCGGAATGTGGCTGCTCCGCACCATGTTTGCTCGCAGGGGTACGGTCCAGCCGGTGCAGTGCGAACGCCGCCACGATTCCGATGACGCTGAGCCCGACCCACACCACCCAGTCCACTCCAGCCGTTCGCGCGGCGCCAACGACAACGCCGGTGGCCAAATTCCCGACCAGGATGCCCACGCCGACCACCGTGTTGTAGAACCCGTAGTGGGTTGCCACCAGCTTGCCGTCGGCCAGGGAAACCACGGTGTCCATCTCGAAGGGGAACACCGCGGCCGTCCCAACCGCGAGCAACGCCGCTGCCAGTAAGAGCACGGCCGCCGCAGCGATGACGCCGAATCGCCCCGGACCGGGCACCACTGCCAATGGCACGAATGACGCCGCTAGCATGCCCATTCCGACAACAAGGCTGCGTCCTGTCCCCCATCGAGCCCGGAACCAGGCGGTGATGCGCAGTTGTCCGGCAACGGCCACAACGCCCGACACCACGAACATCGCCGAGGTCAGCGTGTCCGAACGAGCACCGGCGATGATCTCGGCCTGCAGTGGCAGGGCGAGGTACACCTGGAACGACAGCACATAGGAGCCGGTCATCGCCACGGCGAACGCCACGAACCGTCGGTTGCCGAGGACTGTGCGCCAGTCGTCCAGCACCGAAGCCCGCACCGCGGGCTCCTCGGCGCGGCGGGGCGGCAGCGCGAACAACTGCGCCACCGTCAAGCCGGCGAACACCGCCGCTGCGGCACCGGCGGTGATGCGGAAATCGACCGCCATCAACGCCAATCCGACCAGTGGACCAGCGAGGATGCCCGCCTGATAGAAGATGTTGAACATCGCGAACGCCTCCACCCTGCGCTCGCCGGTGTCGGCGGCAAGGTATGCGCGCACTGCCGGATTGAACAGCGCACCCGCGAAACCCGTTGCCGCCGAGGCGATCAGCAGGCCCGGCAGTGCTGTGGCGAACACCAGCATCGCGAAACCGCCGGTGCGCAAGAGGCATCCGGCTACGATCAGCGGCTTGTAGCCCAATCGGTCGGCCAGTGTGCCGCCGACCAGGAACATGCCCTGCTGAGAAAAGTTGCGCACACCGAGTACCAACCCGACGGCCCACGCCGCCAGGCCCAGCGGTCCCGCCAGATATCCGGCCAGATAGGGCATCAGCATGTAGAAGCCGAGATTGATGCCGAACTGATTGACCATCAACAGTCGTGCCGGGAGATCGAAGCTGCGGTACTTCGCGAACGCCGTCATGCCGCAGGCCCCTGATCCAGCACCGGGATCCGTGGATCGACGACGGTGGCGCAGCGAGTCCAGGAACGGACCACCTGCCGCGCCGGATGACTGATCGTGTCCGGTTCGGTCGGCGGATCGCCGTCGAGTAGACCCTGCGCCGCGCAGTACTCGTCGTTATAGACCGTGTCGAAGTACCGGTGTGGACCGTCCGGGAATACCGCCGCGATTCGGGTACCCGCCTCGTATGTGCGAGCTGCCCAGCCGGCGACGAGCGCGACCGCGCCGACACTCCATCCACCGCTGGCGTGATGGGTGGCCGCCAGTGTTCGGCAGGCCCACACCGACTCCGCGGGTGCGACCCAATGCACCTCGTCGAACGCGGAATAGTCGACGTTCGTTGGGTAGATGCTCGAACCCAATCCGCGCATCAACCGCGGCCCCGCCGGTTGGCCGAAGATGGCCGAAGCCACAGTGTCCACACCGATCAGCTGCAGATCCGGATTGAACGCGCGCAACACACGGGCGACACCCGCCGAATGTCCGCCGGTGCCGACCGCGCACACCAGCACATCTATCCGCCCCAACTGCTGCACCAACTCCAGCGCCAGAGATTCGTAGCCGGCGACATTATCCGGATTTGTGTACTGATCCGGGCACCACGCGTCGGGTTCGCGGTCGAGCAGTTCCACCACCCGATCGCGCCTTGCTTGCTGCCAGCCGCCGGTGGGATGCGGTTCGTGTACCAGATCCACCTGCGCCCCGAAGGCGGCGAGCATCCGCGCGACGATGGGTTCCAGGCCGGGATCGGTCACCACCGTGACCGGGTGCCGGTAGACCATGCCAGCCAGCGACAACCCGAGACCGAGTGTGCCGCTGGTGGATTCGATGATGCGCGCATGCCGGGCGAGGTCACCGCGCTGTTCGGCCCTGCGCACCATATGTAGTGCGGGACGGTCTTTCATGCCGCCGGGATTGAACCCTTCGAGCTTGGCCCAGAATCCACGACCGTTGGGCGCCAACGGTGCGCCGACCCACAACACCGGTGTGTTGCCGACCAACGCTTCCGAGTGTCTGGCCGCCAGCGGCGCCGTGACCAAAGCGGGTGGCTCAACACGCTGGTCGAGCACGATCTTGTCCATGACTGTCGCTTCCTGTATCGAATCCGCCACATAGGACGGTGAGCACGTGAACGGGCAGCGAACACCGGCCGACAGCACAAGTCCCGTCGGCCTGGCGCTGACCGATCAGCGTCGGGCGATACAGAAATGAGTCAGAATCAGCCGACCGCGGCCGGCAGGCACGCGTACCGGCGGTGGACCGCGCACACCCACCCCGTGCGGGGGTGCGATCGCCACAGCCCCCAGGGCAGCCATCATGGCCATCGTGAGCAACAGCAGGGTCGGAGTCTTCCAGCTACTGCTGGGCAGCACCGACTTCAACACACAGTGCCCGGCGTGCGGCGAACACGCACACCATGGCGGATGGACCGCGGCCACAGATCCAGCCGCATGCGCGGCGGCGGTCAGCGGAATGTCGGAATGGGCGGTAGCGAAACCGATGCCGTCGGTATGCACGTGAGAGTGCGTATCCGCGCCCGTCAGCGCGCAGTCGAACATCGGCATTACGAGGAGTATCGCCGCGAGCAGCGCGAGCGCCGAGCTACCAAGCCGCAACCGACCTATGAGACTCATACTGCCACCACCGTAGCGATGGAATCGGAGCGAACGCCGCCTATATGACACGGCGCCCAGGGCTCGGCAACCCGCCCCAGCGCCCCTGACGAACGACCGTCAGGCATGCGTACCAGCCCACGTCGTGACGGCCGACCCGACGCCGCCATCCGGCGGCGATCATCCGTCCGACTCACCGATCAAGCCTCCTGCCATCGAATCTGGCTGACCACGAGCGACTTTGGGGCATCGAGGCCAACGCTCCCACGATACGCGACCGACATTCTTCGTTGATCCAGCACCGCGGTACTGCACCCGGATTCGTCGACCATCCCACCACTCATCACGTCGCGGCTTGCGAACGTGACCACTATATACCCACAGGGGGTATAGTCAAACGCGGCTGGCAACAGGCGGGCCATTCGCCGCGGATGAACGGCTGGGTTTCATCGATCCAGACAGCGGGCTAACCATGGGCAATCAGCGCAGCCAGGTGGTGCTGTAGGCGAGCACGCAGCTCAGGCAGGAGGTCACAATGTGTGGCGATCCCGAACATGGCCGCCGATCGGCGTCGACCTCAGCACGATCACGAATCCACGCGTCGCGCGCACTTATCGAAATCTCCTGCTGAACAACGGTTTCATCGACGCCACCGTGGAAGTTCACACCGCCGTTTTCACCGGGGGACCCGGAATGCTCGCCGGTAGGCGCCCGGGGTTGTGCCGACCTGGGTGCGGAAGCGGCGGCGCAGGTTGACCGCCGAGGTGAGGCCGACGCGGGCCGCGATCGCCTCGACCGGGAGGTCTGTCTCCTCCAGCAGAGTGCGTGCCGCGGCCACCCGGCGCGACAGAAGCCATGTGCCCGGGCTCGTACCGAGCTGATCGGCGAAGCGCCGGGCCAGCGTGCGGGGCGAGACGTTGAGGTGTGCGGCCATATCGCCGACCGACAGCGGTGTCCCCAGGCGCGCGCCGGCCCACTCGAGCAGGCCGTCCAGCGCGTCTGCGGATGGTGGGGGCGGGGCATATTGTGCCTGGCCGCCCTCGCGGTGCGGCGGCATCACCATGTGCCGCGCGATAAGGGCAGCATGCGCGGCCCCGTAGTCCTGCCGGACGAGGTGCAGGCATAGGTCGATCCCCGCGCCCGCGCCGGCGCTCGTGGCGACATCGCCGTGGTCCACGTAGAGCACGTCGGGCTCCACACGTATCTGGGGGAACTCCCCGGCCAGCTGTGCGGCGCGCGCCCAGTGTGTTGTCGCCGAGCGACCGTCCAGCAGCCCTGTGCGGGCCAGCGCGAACACTCCGGAGCAGATCGTGACGAGTCGCGCCCCACGAGCGTGGGCCCGCAGCAGCGCGCGACGCACACGCTCCGACAGCGGCGCATCCACAGGAGACCAGCCCGGGATGAGCACGGTGTCCGCGGACGCGAGCGCCGTAAGGCCTCGCGTTACCGACATCGCGTACCCGGCCGTGGTCGGTACCGCGCCGGGCGTCTCGCTGCACACCTCGAACTCGTAGTACTGCGGTATCCCGGCCCGCACCGTACCGAAAACCTCGACAGCGCAGCCGAGTTCGAACGTCGACTGCACCGGAGCCACCAAGGCGACCACGCGATGCATGGCAGGAAAGTACCCTATGGTGTCTTACCCGACACTGTCCTGGCGTCGCTGCGCCAGGCAGCGTGAATGGCATGCACCCCGAGATCCTCGCCCAAGAGGGATACGACTTCGCGTCCGTCACCGACTCCCCGGTCCGAGAGCTCTTCCCCGGAATCCGGGTACGTCCGCTGTGGAAAGGGTCGTCCGGTGCGCACGCCAACGTGCTGGAGATGGACCCGGGTACGTCGTGGCCGCGCCGAGACGTCCACGAGCCCGGCCCGGAGGAGGTCTATGTGGTCGCGGGCATCTTCAACGACGGCGCGCGCGACCACCCGGCCGGAACATTCCTGCACGCACCAGCCGGATCATGGCATGTGCCCGCGACCACAACCGGCTGTACGCTGTTCGTCTTCTACCCCGAAGGCTAGTTCGATTCCGGACAAGAGGCTGGCACTCGAAAGCCGTTGCGGCAAGGTCAGGCCCGGTGATCTACCGGGCCTGACCTGTATATCTACCCGATCCTGTATATCTACCCGATAGGGAATCGGCGGGCGGCGGGACCAGCCCCGACCTCCGACCCTGGAATGGGCAGGTTGGGTACGGGTCAGATCCAGTTCTGCGGCGCGTACCAGATGGCCTTATCGGTGCCACGGACGAAGGCGAACAGGCGGCCGTCCATATTCTTCGCGGGCAGGGTGCTCCCGAGAATGCCGCCCTTCAGAGTGATCCAGTCGGCGAACGAATCCTGATTCACCGCGATCTGTTCGGCGACCCAGGAGGAGTTATCGGTGCCGGTGACGAACAACTGAATGCGGCCGTCCATGGCCAGGATCGGACACGGCGGGCTGAGTAGTCCGCCGTTCACGGTCGCCTGCGACTTGTAGGTGTTGTAATCGGCCTGCTGGACCATGTCCCAGCCGGTGCCGTCGCTGCCACGCCAGCACACGCGAACACGACCATCGGCGTCCCTGGCCGCCTTCGGATCCGAACTCATGCCGGTGCCGATCTGCTGAAAGGCGGTCCACGTGGCGCTGTCCGGTTGCGCCTGCTGGGCCACCCACAGGTTGTCGTCGCTGCCGCGCACATACACTCGCACGCGGCCATCGGGCGATAGCACCCCGGCGGGCACGCCCTTGATCCGGCCACCCAGTGAGATCGAGACCAGCCACCCGTTGTATGAGGCCGAATCGTAGGCGGCCGACTTCTGCGCGATGCACCAAACGCTGTCGTCATTGCCGCGGTAGAAGACCATGATGCGGCCGTCGGCGTTCATGGCCGTGACCGGATCGCCTGCCGCGCCCGTGGTCAGCCGCAGAGGTGTCTGCGTGAGGCTGCCATAGATGTTGTCGTGGGTGACGACGAACAATTCGCTACTCGGCGAACGCCAGAAAACCCGGACCAGTCCGTCTTTTCCACAGATGACCGACGGCGTGCCGCTGATCGACGCGCTCTGCAATTGTTTCCAGTTGTTCCAGTTCAGATCCCGATTCTGCCAGATGTACCACAGCGAATTGCTTGTTCCTTCGGCAAAGACAATGAGACGACCGTCCGGAAAGTTAGTTACCGCAGGATCATTCGCCAGCGACCCGCCCAGCGACTGAAAGTTACCCCATGCCGTACCTGGTGTAGCCATGACCATTTCCCTTGTGCCAGTAGAAATTTGATGACACATGAAACCTTAACAGGATCGGATCGTACGAATTTGGTTATTGCCCAACACAATTCAAAATTGTCCAGGGCCGACCGAAAAATGAATACCGACCGATTCGATTCCAATTCTTACCAGACGAACCGGTTGGATAACAGCCGAGGCCAATGGCCGCATTGAGGACCAAATACCCTGTTTACCAACGTGATTCGAGGTGTATTAGGGAAAGTCTCGGACCCGGCCCGTTTTGAATCTCCAGCGGACACGGAAATGACTACGCCGCAATCGAGTCAA
Organism: Nocardia nepalensis; assembly: GCF_048910785.1. NCBI lineage: Bacteria > Bacillati > Actinomycetota > Actinomycetes > Mycobacteriales > Nocardiaceae > Nocardia > Nocardia nepalensis. The sequence goes on from NZ_JBKBET010000004.1 coordinate 128,537, forward strand.
GCGATCTGCCACACCCGACCGAAGGGCGCAGTTCGTGATGGCGCCAGTCAATCAGAGGGCCACTGCTCGACCAGTCGACGGCAGTCCTCCCGGTCGGCGGGAAGACCGACCCTCCGGAGTTCGGAGCCGAGGCCGCTCACCCATATCTCGGTGTCATCTGCGGCTACCAGTGCCACCAGATATGCGCGTTGGATGTCGGAGAGTTCGGTCCTGGTGTCGACGTCGGGAAATATCAACTGGACGAAGGGAATACAGTCCTGGTCGACGGTGTCGCTGTTCGCCACCTGTACCAGTGCGATGGCAACAGGCAGCACGGTTTCGGCATCGTGCGCTCGCGAGAGCAGGGCGCAGATGAAGTCGTGTCGGAGCCAGCCGCGCTGCCCCGGCAGGCCGGTTTCGAACCACTCGTCGATGGACTGCGGGTTCTGCAGTGCGGTGAGTAGTTCGTGGGTGGCCCGCGGATCGTCGGACAGCGCGGGGGCCAGGGCGGCGCAGCCGCGGACACCAACGTCGGGATCGTCGAGCAACAGTTCCGGACGTCCGCCGTAGATGCCGGAAAGTCTTGCAACCGTTGCTCGTTCGGCCGGGTCCGACCATGTCGGTGCGATCGTATCGAGGCGGTCGACTAGTGCGACGAGATCGTCGGCGCACGCCGGATGGGCCATCAGATGGACTGTTGCCGTCAATGCGGCGAGCCGGGTCGGCGGATGGGGATCGTCGAGTAGCGGCGCGATCGCCGTGATCACACCGGGTACCACCGCGCGACAGGCAATCGCCTGCAGTGCCCACTCATGGGCCAGGGCTTTATCGAAGGCATCCCAATCGAACTCCTCGTCCTGGGAGGGGCCTACCTCGACTCGTCGGATCTGCTCCGCGGTCGCTTCATCGGGGTGGGCGAGGTCGTGCACCTCTTCATCGGTGATCGCGAAATTGCATACCTCGGCAAATATTGCGAGGTAGGCGAGCAGCGTTTGCAGCACGGTCGGCGGCTCCCGGACCCCGGCGCGCGTGTCCTCGACCTGACAGGCGTGTTGGTGCGGGAGCAGCTCGGCCATGATCGCGACGAAAGGTGCCGTGGCGGAGTAGAGGCTCCCTTGATGTAGTAGTGCCGAGTCGAGATATCCCACCGCCGCGACACCTGCGTCCCGTTCACCATCGAGCAGCGCAAGCAGATACGCGGGAGCGTCCTCCGCCGAGCCATAAGCGTGTTCCAGTGCGGCCCAATCGACTTCGGCGATTGTCCGCCGTACCGAATCCATCGGCCGATCATGCCAGTGCGCGCCGAGTTCGATCAACGAGTCGATGCCGTGGCCAACTCGACGGATTGTGTGACATACCCGCTTTTCACTCCGTAGACTGCGGGCACGAGGGGGGTGTCGCAAGGACGCCACCCCGGCTGATCAGAAAGACACCAAGTTCGTGATGCGTTCCGCGGTAATCGCAGCTTTCGTCGGCGCAACTCTGCTCACAGGCGCCACCGGTACCGCAACCGCGGATATCGCGGTCGAGCCCGGTACCGGATCCAGTTCGGGTTCGGGCACGCTCACCACCGGATCGGCGGGCGGCGCCACCACCACCGGCTCCTCGGGCACCGGCTCGGCCGGGGCGGCGATGGCGGGCTTCGAGAGCCTGCTCTTCGGCGGGCCGCTGCTGTGCGCCGCACTTGGCAGCGCGGTCGGCGCGACGCTCAGTTGCGCGGGCACGTCGGGGCCGGTCATACCCTGATTCGACATGCAAAAAGGCCCCCAGCGACAGCGCTGGGGGCCTTTCCGCCATCCGGGGAGGTCAGCGGTCGTCGGCGTTGCCCGCCTTCCACTCCGGCCACGGAATGTTCCAGTCACCCAGACCGTCCACACCGGACAAGGTGCCGCCCACCGTGTTCTTGACGATGGTGATGTCGCCACGCTTGGCGTTCTGCAGCACCCACAGCGCATTCGCCGGACTCAGGTTCAGGCAGCCATGGCTGGTGTTCGAGTAGCCCTGTGCACCGACCGACCACGGCGCGGAGTGAAAGAAGATGCCGGAGTAGGACAGTCGGGTCGCGTAGTCGACCGGCGTCTTGTAACCGTTCGGCGAGCTCACCGCGACGCCGTAGGTCGAGGAGTCCATGATGATGCGATCGAAGCGGTCGCCGACGATGTAGATGCCGTTATCGGTGGGCGTGCTGTCCTTGCCCATCGAGGTCGGCATGGTTCGCACCACCTGACCGTTCATCTCCACCGTCACCTGCTTGGTGTTGTCGTCCGCGGTGAAGATGGTCGGGTCGCCGACGGTGAAGAACGAGTGGATGTTGTCCTGGCCGTAGAGCCCATTGCCGAGATCGCGGCCGTAGACGTTCACATCGATGGTGACCTTGGTGCCCGGCGCCCAGAAATGCTCCGGCCGCCACCGGACCTCACGGTTGTTCACCCAGTAGAAGGCGCCCTCGACCGGCGGCTCGGTGGTGATCTTGATCGCATTCTGCGCGGCCTTGCGGTTCGGAATGTTCTCGTCGAACTGCACGGCCACCGGCTGGCCGATGCCGACCACCTCACCCTCGCCCGGCAGCAGATACGGCCTGGTCTGACTGTTCGGCGAGCTCGTGGTGAAGCTCAGCACGGTGGAGTTCGCGCCGCCGAGACCGATCGCGTCGGCCTTCAGCTTGTAGGTCTTGCCGTAGCCGAGCACCTCGGTGGTCTCCCAGGTGCGCCCGTCCGCGGCCAGCTTGCCGCCGACCGGGGCGCCCTGCGGGTTGGTCAACGTCACATTGGTGAACTTGCCGTCATCGACCTTGAAGGTCATCGGCATGCCCGGCGAAACCCCCATGTCACCGTCCTTGATCGGGGACGACAGCTTGGGCTTCATCAGTTCGGTGATCGGATTGCGGTCGATGGCGACCGATGCGGCGTCGGTGGCGTTGGACGACGAGCACGCCGTCAAGGCCAGCGCGAACACCGCGAAAACGACTACAGGTCCGGTGATCTTTCGCATCAACCGATGTCGACACTGACCAACGCTCATATTCAACCCCGTTTCAAGTCCCGGTGCCGCATCAGCACACCGATGGCTTCGACCCAACCGACACACGCTCCTCCCGCAACGCTGACGGAGTTGGTCGAGACCACGCGCTGCCATTCTGCCAGGTCGGCAGGGATGGTCCAATGCGAAACAACTCCGTCCCAGGCGAGTTCAGGGGTTAGATCACTTCCGCCGCGCCCCGTGTTAACACCGCCAGCCAACTCCCCCATCGCACCTGGTCAGAAACCGATTTCACTTCTGGGCACTCCGCCTGTTAATCTTTGTCCCGCACCGGAACACGGAGCACAGCAAGAGACGCGCCATTAGCTCAATTGGCAGAGCAGCTGACTCTTAATCAGCGGGTTCGGGGTTCGAGTCCCTGATGGCGCACCGATTTGCGTCGGGCCACGTGAGTTTGCTATCACTAACCCGGCGCTTAAACGCGTCTGCGTGCGGTTTAGTCATCCCCGCATCGTAGCTGCTCAGCGCGCAATTCGCGCCGCATCCCCCGCCCCCTTGTCGGTCACGACACAGGGGGCTTTGTCATGAACGGGCACGCTACGCCCGCAGAACTGCTGGATGCGGTGCACTACGCGTCCACGGTGATCACCCTCGGTAACGATCCGGATCACCCCGGACGTGTCGTAGCCACACCTTCCACACCGCGGACGCCCGGCCGGGCCGCCCGTTTAACCCTCTGCCCCGGTGTGTGCGCTCGATCGATCCCGTGCGAGCCGGCGTACGGCCCACCCGACTCGACGGATCCCCGTGAACGGTCGGACATACTGAAAGCCCTTGTGTCGCAACAGACACGGCTAGAGGCGTTGAGGCAAACGGCGGGCGGAAACACGTCACGGTCGGCCATCTCGGCGACCGGCCCGGTCCGCCGCGATGCCGCGCTGTGGGCTGGCGAGGGAGGTTCGGAGGAACTCGCGGATCTCCGCCCGCGCGGCCTCGGCCTGCTGCGCCATGCCCGGCATGCTGAGGAACGCGTGCCCCGCTCCAGGGTATTCGGTGAGCCGCGCCGATGTGCCCGCCGCTCGGAGTCGTTCGGCGTAGCGGCGGCCGTGATCGGCCAGCGGATCGTGGGCCGGAATCACCACGAGCGCCGGAGCCAGACCACCCAGGTCGTCGGCATACAGCGGCGAAAGCGCGCGAGGGTCGGTGCCCGGTGGAATGGCGAGCCGCTGGAACAGGAGCAGCACCGGCACAGTGAGGGTTGGGGTCTGGGCATGCTGAGTGGCCGAGGGGTGGGCGAGCATCGCCTCGGTCGCATCGACCGCTGGGTTGACCAGCACCTGCGCCCGGAGACGCAGGCCGGCCTCCTTGGCCCGGATTGCCGCCAGAGCGCTGATCAACGCGCCGCAGCTCTCGCCGAAGACGGCGGCCCGCGCTGGGTCGATGCGCCATCGCTCGGCGTCCCGCACCAAGTGCTGGAGCACATCCCAGCCGTCGTCGACGGCGTCCGAGAGCGGACTGTCCGGAGCCAGGAGGCGGTGCTCGACCGAAACGACGACTGCGGGCAACTGGGCGGCGAGGTGACTGTTGACCCAGTCGCTCTGCACCGCCGTGCCCACGAACCCGCCGCCGTGCACATGGAGCACGAGTGGCAGAACAGCGTCGTCGTATCTCGCGGGCCGGTACACCCGGACCGGGAGTTCGCGGCCGGGCAGCGCCACCTCCTGCCACTCGATCGCGGCGCCCGGATCCGGTTCCCCGGTGACCGCCCGCGCGGCGCTGGAGGCCCGGAAGCGGTTCTCCGCGTTGCGGTAGACGACCAATTCCTCGGCTGTCATCGCCAACCAGTCGGGCTCCGGCGGTCGCTGCGCGGCAGTGACCTCAGCGATCTCTTCTCGCACCGTTTCTCCTATCGTTTCGATACCTAAGGTATCGAAACCTATGGTAGCGAAACAGGTATCGTCTGGCCATGGCATCGACCGCATCAGCCAGACCACCCGGTCGCCCGCGCGCTGGCGTCAATGCCGTGGTCTTCGCCGCCACGCTGAGGACGGTCCATGAACTCGGCTACGCGCGCGCCACCGTCGAGCGCATCGCTGCGGAGGCTGGCGTCGCGAAGACGACGATCTACCGTCGCTGGCCGTCCAAGGGTGAGCTGATCGTGGACTGCCTCCTGGACGCATTCGGTCCGGTGCCGTTGGAGGGCGCCAGCCGAGCCGAGATCATGTCCTCGGCCATCCACTGGGCTGCGGCGATGATCGGCGAGCCAGGGGTGGGTGCCGCGTTCGCCGGTGTGTTCAGCGACGGCGTCAGCGATCCGGCCCTGCGCGAGGTCCTGTCCACGCGGTTGCAGGATCCGTATCGGCTCGTGCTACAGGACGCGCTCGGTGAGCCGGAGAACCGAGTCCTGTTCTTCATCGACGTCGTGGTCGGCACCTTGCTGCACCGGATCGGCATAACTGGCGAGCCGATGGTCGACGCCGACGTCGCCGCACTGGTCGAGATGGTTCTGCCGTACTTCGCTGACGGTCCCGGCCCGACTTAGTACCACGTTCGCCCTGTTGGCGAGCTTTGTGGAGTCGGTGTCGCGGTCACGCCATGCCGGGCGGCGGTGGATCAGGCCGGCCTGCTCGCGCTGGCTGACGTGGCGAATTCGGCCGCGACTCCACGGACGAATATTCGTTGCGCAGGAGGTCGACGGCCACAGTGGCGATGCGTGGCGACAGCGCTTCGGGGCGGGCCCGGCCCCGGGCGACGGCGCGACCGAGAATCGTCAGCCAGCGGCTGTCGCCGGCCAGGACCGTCCGTCACACCAATTCACTTGGGGATGGCCATATTCCAGTGCGACTGTGATGGATGTCCATGGTGTTTCGGTGCCGGTCGATGCCGCCGGGGGTGTGCTGCGCGCCCCGGTCTCGACGACGCCGCTGTTCATCGAGCGCGCCGTCGAGGATCAGCTTTGAGCGCTGGTCCGCCTGGTTAGTCTGGAGACGTGGATGCGATGAGGCCCGACTGCGACCGCAGTACCGGATGGGAATTCGGACGTCGGGCCGGTGCCGTATCGGCGAGTGGCGCCGCCATGATCGGATTCCGCGACCGCGGCACGGCGGGGCTCGACATCCGCGTGGTCGGGATACCGGCGGTCACCGTAGTGATCGAGTTCGGCGGGAACGAACTGATCGTCGACAGCGATGCCCGGCGGCAGGCGTGCACCGGCTTCGTCTCGGGATTCCCCACCAGGACAATGCGTATCCGGAGCGAGCGGGCCGAATGTATCGAGATACGGCTGTCGCCGATACGTGCCCACTCGTTGCTGGGACTCACGCCCACCGATCTGGTCGGCGACGGAATCGTCGGTGTAGAGGAGCTGTGGGGACGACGGGCGTTGTGGCTGCGGGAGCGCCTCGCGGACGCCGGGACGTGGGATGAACGCTTCGCGCTGACCGAATCGTTTCTGGCGCACTGTGCAGAGCCGGCCCGGACGCCGGACCCCGAAGTGGTCGCCAGCTGGGACCGCATCGTCGCGAGCAGGGGACAGGTCCGGGTAGCCGAACTCGCCGAATCCTGTGGGTGGAGCCGCAAGCGGCTGTGGGCGAGGTTCGAATCCCAGATCGGTCTCACCCCGAAACGGGCCACGATGCTGGTCCGATTCCGGCAGGCGATCGAAGAACTGGTGACGGGTCGCCCCGCCGCCGACGTGGCGGCGGACTGCGGTTATACCGATCAATCCCATCTCGGCCGGGATCTGTCGAGCTTCGCCGACATCACGCCGGGCACCGTGACGCAAGGAGCGCTCACCGCCTTCCACAAGCTCCGACACCAGGCCTGGGGAACATTTTTCCTATAGCGGTCGCGGCCGGTCGGCCGATAGTAGGGGCCCGTTCACAAGGAGGCGCCCTACATGGCAGACGACGATCTCATCGATTGCCAGCGCGATAGGTTCACTCACGAGGGCATAACCCGCACGATTTTTCGACACGGCCGCGGACCCGCCGTGATCGTCATGGCCGAACTTCCGGTCGGACGAGGCGTTCATCGCGATCGAGCTCGATGACGCCGCCGCGAATCCCGATGCCGCGCTGAGCCCGCATTCGGTATCAACCGGGCACCTCATCGACGAACCGGGCCAGCCCACCCAGGCCGCACTGCACCAGGTGCTGGACTTCCTCGGCAGTCGCCTCCGCACGGATCACCGACCGAACGGCAAGCGTCCCTAGCTCGGCACTCGTTCGACGCGCTGCGCCTGTTTGCAGGCCGGTGTCGGTCGGGGTGCATCACTGAGCCACGAACTGAAAGGCAAATCATGAAAACCCCTGCCTGGATCGCCGGTGTCGGCATGACACCGTTCGGCAGACATCCCGGAAGGACGGTCAGCGACCTCACCCGCTGGGCCGTCACCGACGCGCTGCGGGACTGCGGCGCGACCGCCTCTACCCTGGAGGCCGCGTTCTTCGGCACCGCCACCCAGGGTGCCCTCGAAGGTCAGCACATGATCGCGGGGCAGATCGCCCTGCGCGCGATGGGTATCCAGGGGATCCCGGTCGTGAACGTCGAGAATGCCTGTGCCACTGGCGCTTCCGCGTTCGCACTCGCGGTGGATCAGATCCGGGCCGGAGCCGCCGAGGTTGTGCTGGCCATCGGGGTGGAACGGATGCACGTCGACGATCCGGCACGGACCATATCGGTGTTCGACAGCGCCTACGACGTGGCCGATCCCGATGCGCTCAGCAGGACTCTGCTGGAACTAGGCGGCGACGTCGAGGAGCCCGACCTCGGGCAGCGCTCGGTCTTCATGGACATCTACGCCGCTGTCGCACGAAACCACATGCGTCTGTATGGCACCACCCAAGAGCACCTTGCCGCGGTCGCGGCCAAGAACCACGAGCACGCGGCCGAGAATCCGCGCGCTCACTACCGCAGCCCGATGACGGTCGCGGATGTGCTTGCGGCGCGCAAGCTTTCGTACCCGCTCACCGTCCCGATGTGCGCGCCGGTCACCGACGGCGCCGCCGCGGTCGTGGTGTGCAGTGCGGCAGGGCTCCGGCGGCTGGGCGCACCGCAACGGGTACAGGTGCTCGCCGCCGTCCTCGGTACCGGAACCGATCGCGACACAAGCAATTTCGACGGGCATCCGAGCCGGACGGTGTCCACTCGCGCCTACGAACAGGCGGGTATCGGTCCGGCCGACGTCGATGTGGCCGAGGTCCACGATGCCACCGCATTCGGTGAGATCCTGCAGACCGAGCTACTCGGTCTGGTCCCGCCCGGTCAGGGTGGTCCGGCGGCACTGCGTGGTGAGACCACCATCGGCGGCCGGATCCCGGTGAATCCCTCCGGCGGCCTGGAATCCAAGGGGCACCCCATCGGGGCGAGCGGGCTCGGTCAGATCTTCGAACTCACCGAACAGTTGCGCGGGACCGCCGGTCCGCGTCAGGTGAACGGGGCTCGAATCGCAGTGGCGGAGAACGGCGGTGGCTTCCACCGTGGTGAGGAAGCGGTCACCGCCGTGACCGTACTGGGGAGGGCGTGAGGCATGGCCGTCATCGACTTCTTCGACCGGGGCCGAACGATCAACCCGACCGGTATCGCCTATCGGACCGACGACGAGGTGTGGACCTTCGACGACGCCGGCGTGCTGTCGTGCCGTATCGCGCACGCACTGTTGAGCGCGGGAGTGCAGCGCGAATCGAAAATCGCTGTACTGTCGCCGAATTCGCCGCTGGCATGGATCTGTGTGCTCGGGGCCTGGCGTGCGGGCGCGGCATGGGTGCCGTTGAACCCGGCCAACCCGGTGGGTGAAAACGTCCGGCTGCTGCGGCGTTTCGACGTCGAGGTGCTGTTCTACCATCCCGACCTCGCCGACCAGATCGCCGAAATGAAGACGGCGTCGTCGGGAGTAGGCGTCTACATCGCCCTGGCGGCCGGAACCGATGACTTGGCCCTGCACGACTGGACCGCCCACCACCCCGACACCCCACCGCCCATCCGCTACGCCATGGACGACGTCGTCGCGGTGGCGCCGACAGGCGGGACAACCGGGGAACCCAAGGGCGTCATGAACACTCACCGCAGTCTGTCGGTGATGGTCGCCCACCAGATGATGGCAATGACCCACCCGGCGGCCGCGCCCGTCGTCAACCTGGCCGCCGCACCCATGACGCATACGGCCGGACTGTTCAGCCTGCAGGCCACCGCGCGCGGCGGCACGGTCGTCATCATCGCGCGCGCGACACCGGAACGAGTCCTCGACGCCATCGAACGGCATCAGGTCACCGATTTGTTCCTCCCGCCGACGGTGATCTACCGCCTGCTCGAGGCGCTGGAACAGCGGACCTCCGATACCTCGTCGCTGCGCTACCTGGCCTACGGCGCGGCGCCGATGTCGACCGAGAAACTCCGCGCCGGCATCGACCGGCTCGGACCGGTCTTCCTGGAGGGATACGGGCAGATGGAAGCCCCCGCCGCCATCTCGTTCCTGCGGCCGGACGAGCACCTGATCGACGGCGAGATCGCCCCCGCCGAACGGCTGAGCTCATGCGGACGTCCGTACCCGCTTGTCACGGTGGCGATCCTGGATGAGTCCGGTGCCGAAGTGCCGCCGGGCGCGACCGGAGAGATCTGTGTCCGGGGCGACCTGGTGATGAAGGGCTATTACAAAGACCCCGAACGCACCGCCGAGACCATAGTCGACGGCTGGCTGCACACCGGCGATCTGGGGCATCGCGATGCCGAAGGCTACCTCCACATCACCGACCGGAAAAAGGATCTCATCATCTCGGGCGGCTTCAACGTCTTCCCCAGCGAGGTCGAGCAGGTGATCTGGAGCCATCCCGCGGTGCAGGACTGCGCTGTGATCGGCGCTCCCCATCCCGACTGGGGTGAGGCGGTGACCGCCGTCGTCGAGCTCAATGCCGGACACCGCGTCGGGGAAGCGGAGCTGATCGCCCGCTGCCGCGAGCAACTCGGCCCGGTCCGAGCGCCCAAGCAGGTGCTCTTCGTCGACCAGCTCCCGCGCAGCGTCAACGGCAAGGTCCTGAAACGAGAAGTCCGGGAGGCGTTTTGGGCCGACCGGCAAACGAGGATATGAGAAGCGCCATGAATAACGACATCGACCGCGCGGACGTCCTCGCCGGCGATGACTACCCGTCGGCAGATCGCCGCGCTGCGCCGGACCCTGACCTGATCAAGCGAACACGACTCGGCGCAACAGGATCGAGGAAGACGGTGAGCGATGACAACCACTGACCTCGGCGCGCCGACGGAGCAGTCCACACCATCACTACCCGATGCCGATACTGCGGCGGGGCCGAGCCTGGCGCAGTTGCTGCGCCCTTACGCAGGGAGTTTCGCCGCCGTTGTCATCCTGCAGGTCATCGGGGCTGCCGCGGGTCTGGCACCACTGTTGGCGGTCGTCGAATTGGGTCGAACCATCTTGTCGCCCAACCCGATCGATCACGGCCATGTCTGGATCGTCGTGGCCGCGGGTGCGGCTGGCTTGTTCGTCCGAATGCTGTTCACGGCCGCATCGTCGGGAATCGGGCATCTTCTCGACAGCCGGGTGCAACTGTCGTTTCGCCGGCAACTGGCCGCGCACCTGGGGCGCGTGCCGATCGGCTGGTTCTCCCGACGCCGGACCGGCGAGCTGGCAAAGGTCGTGGGCAAGGACGTGAGCACCGTGCACCCGTTCATCGCCCACACCCCCGGCGACCTCGTCGCCGCGTTCGTGGTGCCGCTGGTGTCGCTGATCTACCTGTTCACCATCGACTGGCGGCTCACACTGATCACCCTGATACCGGTGGTGCTGGCCGTGGCGCTGGTTCCCCTGATGATGACCCAGACCCGGATGCGCGAGCAGCAGGAGTTCGATGAGGGGATGGGCAGGATCGCGAGTGCGGCCGTCGAGTTCGTGCAGGGCATCTCGGTGGTCAAGGCGTTCGGTTCAGGCGAGCAGGCGCACCGGAAGTTCCGCACAGCCGCAGATGATTTCGCCGACTCTTTTCTCCGCATGGTGCAAGGTCTCGCCGGAATCGCCGCGGGGATGCAGGTGGTGGTGTCGCCGCCGTTCGTACTGCTGGTCGTACTGGTCGGCGGTGCGGCTCTGATTACGAGCGGTTCTCTGGCCCCGGCGGATTTGCTGCTGGGACTCGGCCTGACCGCTCCGGTGGCGGCGCTGGGGCATGGCTTCGACGGGCTGCAGGCCGCTCGGCGCGCGGTGGAGCGGATCCGGGATGTGCTTGCTGTGCCGTCGCTTCCAGAACCTGCGCGCCCGATCACTCCACAGGGCCACCGGGTGCAACTGCGTGCGGTTCGATTCGGTTACGACGCCGGTCACGAGGTGCTGCGCGGAATCGACTTGGTGCTCGAGCCCGGAACGGTCACCGCGATCGTCGGGCCTTCGGGAAGCGGAAAGTCCACACTGGTGCAGCTGCTGCCGCGGTTCTTCGACCCGACCCACGGTTCGGTCACTCTGGGCGGTGTCGATCTGCGCGAACTCGGCAGCCGGGAGCTCTACCGGATGGTCTCCTTCGTTTTCCAGGACGTTCGCCTGCTGCGCGCGTCGGTCGCGGACAACATTGCGCTGGCGGCACCGCACGCCGACCTCGACGACGTGGTTCGTGCCGCCCGGCTGGCGAATATTCACGATCGGATTCTCGAGCTGCCACGCGGCTACGACACGGTGCTCGGAGCGGACGTCCAACTGTCAGGTGGTGAGTCGCAACGGATTTCCATCGCGCGCGCTCTGCTGGCCGACGCGCCCATTCTGGTGCTCGACGAGGCGACCGCCTTCGCCGACCCGCACACCGAACAGGCGGTGCGCCGGGCGCTGGCGACGCTGGCGGGCGATCGGACGATTCTGGTCATCGCCCATCGGCTGGAGACGATCGCCGACGCCGACACCGTCGTGATGCTGGAGAACGGGTCGATCGTCGAGCGCGGCAAGCCCGCCCAACTGCTGGCTCAGAACGGAAAGTTCGCCGAATTCTGGCAATCCCACCAATTCGCGCTCACCGATGACATCAAAACCCTGCAAGGAGACGACTCCCGATGATCCGAATGCTGCTGCGCGTACTGGGACACGAGTACACCCAGCCCGTGCGTCGCACCGTGGCCCTGATGACGGCAGCCTCGATAGCCGAGGGTCTGTCCTATGCGTTTCTGGTTCCGGTGTTGCGGGCACTGTTCGGCAGCACGCCTACGGACGCTCAACCCTGGCTGATCGGGTTCGGGGTGGTGGTCACCGGCTATGCGGCGCTGCGCTATCGCAGCGATCTGTCTGGTTTCCAGGCTGGGACCGCTCTGTTGCGCGGTGCCTATCATCGTTTCGGCGATCGTCTGGCCCGATTGCCCTTCGGCTGGTTCACCGCCGGTCGCGTCGGGGAGGTGTCGGTCCTCGCCAGCGAGGGTGTGCTGCAGGCGATGAGCGTGATCGTGCATCTGCTGGCACCGTTGATCTCCGCCAGCGCGACTCCGCTGACGATTGTCGTTGTGATGTTCGCCTTCGACTGGCACATGGGGTTGGCCGCACTGGCCGCCGTACCGGTCGTGGCCGCGATCCAGATCTGGACGGGACGTTCGATGGCCGCTGCCGATGCGGACCGTGCCGAACGCACCAAGGAGGCCACCGGGAGAGTTATCGAATATCTTCAGACCCAGCCGGTGCTGCGTGCCGGCGGCCGAACTGCCGAACGCTTCCGGTTGCTCGACGACTCGCTGTCGGGACTCGAGCGCGCGTCCCGCCGTTCCATACTGTCGGCGTTGCCCGGCAAAGTGGGCCTGACGCTGACGGTGCAGGCGGTGTTCACCGCGCTGCTGGCGTTGGGCGCCTACCTCTCGCTCGGCGGAAATATCGGTGTGGCAGAGGTTTTGGCGATCCTGGTGCTTGCTGCCCGCTGCGCGGATCCGCTGCTGTCGCTGTCGGAGATCGGTGGCCAATTACGCGGCGCGTATGCCGGGCTGGCCGGTCTCGACGCGGTGTTGCGCACCGAACCGCTGCCGGAAGCTTCCGAACCGATTCAGCCGGTATGCCATGGCGTGGAGTTCGAGTCCGTGATCTTTAGGCATGGCGGCAGCACGGTGATCGACAACGTGTCGTTGTCCGTGCCCGCGGGAGGGCGGCTTGCCGTTGTCGGCCCCTCGGGTTCGGGCAAGAGCACCTTGCTGCAGTTGCTCGCGCGGTTCTACGACGTGAAAGAAGGCGCCGTACGCGTGGGAGGTGTGGACGTGCGGGCGATCAGCACCGATGTGCTGATGCAGCAGATCGCCATCGTCTTCCAGGATGTCTATCTCTTCGACGGCACCATCGAGGAAAACGTGCGTCTCGGCCGCCCCGACGCCACCGACGCCGAGGTGCGGGCGGCGGCGACCGCGGCACGGTTGGACGAGGTGATCGAGCGGCTGCCCGGCGGATGGGCGGCGAACGTCGGCGAGGGCGGCGCCCTGCTGTCCGGTGGTGAGCGCCAACGCGTCTCGATTGCGCGAGCACTGCTGAAGAACGCGCCCATCGTGCTGTTGGACGAGGTGACCTCCGCACTGGACCCGGTGAACGAAGCGGCCGTGCACGAAGGGATCGAGCGCCTGATGGCTGGCCGGACAGTGGTGATGGTCGCGCACCGGCTGCGGACCGTCCGCCGCGCCGATCGCATCGTCTTCCTGGACGCCGGCCGGATCATGGAAGAGGGCAGCCACGACGAGCTGCTGCGCCGCGGCGACCGTTATGCCGATTTCTGGAATACCTCCCTGATGCCAGTAGCGAGCGAATGATCGGCACACCATCGCCGAATCTTGTCGTCAACCTCCACCAGGCTGCCACCCACTTCGCGAAGCGCCTTCACCTGACACATCCGCCCCGTGCACCGGGTCGGCCCGCAACCGCTTCAACACCGGATCGGACTCCGTGAAACCCGATGTACATCAAAGTCTCCGGACATGCCGGGGGTTCAGTTGGCAGTTGCGGACGACTCGAGGGTGGAACTGTGTGAGCGTGCTCGTGTCAGAGCCGGCTCTCCAGCCGGACACGGGTGCCACGGTGTGGCACAACGGTGGCGTGGTGCATCCGCTGTCGTTCGTGCGCACGGCGATCGGGGACGAGGCGTGTGGAGCGCAGGATCGTTCTGATCACCACGTCGATTTCGGCGAGGGCGAAGCTGGATCCCAGGCATCGTCTGGCACCGCCGCCGAATGGAAACCACGCCGCCTCGGGGACTTCCGGGTCAAACCATCTGGCAGGCCTGAAACGGTCGGCATCAGATCCCCAGATTCGGGCGTCGGTGTGGGCGGAGCCGATGGAAGGCATGATGAGTGTGCCAGCTCGAAGGCGCTGACCATTGGACAACTCGAGTTCGCCGGTGATCCTTCTCATTACGTTGAAGATTGCCGGATGTAGCCGGAGGGCTTCCTTGATGACGGCGGCACGGTAGGGGTCATCGTCACGGTCGAGCCCGGCGAGGACACGGTCAAGTGAGTGCTGATCTCGCAGGAGCTCTTCGAAGATCCATGCCAGCTCGACAGCAGTTGTTTCGTGGCCGGCGACCAGCAGGCTCATCAGTCCGTCCCGGATCGTTTCGTCGTCGCGATTGCCGTCGAACAGCATCGAGAGCACGTCGCCCCGAGATTCACGCAGTGGGTCGGCCCTGCGTCGCTCGATGTGCCGATACAGCAGTCCATCGGCGTGGTCCATGGCGTTCAACAGTTTTCGCCAAGGCCCGATACCGGCGAGGGAGGACAGTTGCCAGACGGCCAGGTCAACCACGCGGTGGGGGATGGCTGCTCGCAGGGCAAGTGCCAGTTTGTCGGCTTCCACGGGATCGTCCTCGCCGATGATTGTGCGGACGATGATCCGCAGGCTCAGATCTTGCATGCTGGTGAGCAGGGCGAAGCTGGTGTCGACTGGCCACCTGCTGATTTCTCGTTTCGTGAGTTCTTCCATGCTCGTCGTCATCCGGATCCGGCCACCGTGAAAGGCAGGAACCATAGGTTTGCGCTGCGAGCGATGGTCGTGCCCATCGAGGGTGATGACCGATCGCGCGCCTACCACCGGGCCGAGTGCGCTATTGCCGTCGCCGCCGAGAAAGAGATCGGGATGTCCTCGCAGGACCATTCTGACGTCGGCGGCAGCACATAGAACGACGACCTTGCCGACGGGCAGGTCCGAGAGTGTGAAGACGTCTCCGTAGCGCCGTTGCATGTGTCGCAGCGTTGTCGGACGCATTGTCCATAGCCCCAACGTTTGGATCGGCGTCGGGATCCAGCTCGGCCCCGGCGGCAGTCCTGACATTCGCCGAGGTCGGGCACGGCTGTGCCACGCCGCCAGCCGGTCACGGGCGGTTGGGTGGTTACGCCTGCTGGCGGGAGAATGTGACGGGTCCATCCTTGGTCTCCGCGAGCGCTGTCGGGCTGGATTATGTGCGGCGGTGGCCTATTCGTCGGATAACTCCGCCCATAGCGGCCGGTTCAACGATGATCGGGCGATCAGTGCGAGTGCGACGGCCACCGTCAGCAGGACCAACGGCAGGCTCGAGAACACCATGACGCGAGGGATATGTGCACTGGGCGTGAGACCACTGGCGCCAGCCTGCACGCTGATCATGATGCGAACGGCCAGATATGACGCCGGCAGGGCGATGGCCCACGCCAGCGCCGCGGCGATGGTCGACGTCAGGCCCAGGGTCAACAGCGTGTAGATGTTCCTGCCGCCGTCGAGGCGAATAAGCGCGGCAGCACGCCTGGATTGATCGACGACGGTTGCAAGTGTTGCCGCCCCGATGACCCCGGCAATCGCGAAGGTGATCCACGCAAATGTGGTGAACGAGATCATCAATCGGCTCAGGTTGGTTCCGAGTTCATCGCGGTAATCGTCGGCAGAGAGCACCTGGGCCCGAGGATAGGTGGCAGTCACCAGCTTCTGAATATCAGCCCGCAGTGCGGTGAGGTCGGTGCCCGGCGTGGGCACGATCCCCACGGTGTAGCTGCCGGCATGGGCGCCGGCGATCTCCTGGTAGAGATCGTCACCGGCAACGATCATCCCGCCATCGGAGGTGGAGTCGTCGATGATCGCAACGATTTCGGCTTCCACATGACCGCTCGGTGTCGGGATCGTCAGGTGTGAACCGACTGAAACCCCTTGGGTACGAGCAAAGTTGGTGGAGACCGCGATGCTCGAGCCACGCAGGAAGTCGGCAAGGTCCGAGGTCATCGCAGCGACGTCGAACTTGCCGTCGCTGATGATGAAGCGGTTGAAACGACTGACGTCGCCACCGAAGCGTTCAATCCTGATCCTGCCGCCCGCGAGGGCCACGGTCGTGTAGGAGAAGGTATCGGTGGCCTCGACACCAGGGCGCGCAGGTGTCGAAAGATCTTCCCGATGTGGAGGGCGACGAAGCGGTCGGCGCGGCAAGCATTTTCAGCATCAAGAAGCTATGGCAGCGGGCCACGACACTGGTGATAGTGCACACCAGCCCGTACGTGCTGGTCCTCGTTCTCTCGGTAGCAGGTGTCGTTCCAACCAGGGTTGCGTGGGTTCTGCTGCTGCTGCCGATCATCCTCGCTGTGATCTATCTCGGGGAGCAAGTACAGACGACGCCGGCCATGGTTGCGCTCTATGAGGTGAGCTACACCTATGTCCACGCATTCCTGCTGGCGCTGCTGGTCCTGATGTGGCCGAGCCCCGCGGCGGTCACGGTGTCGATCGCGGTGTTCGGTATCCGAATACTTGCGGTGATCATGAGGCTGCAACCGAGAATCGTCGGTGACGAATTCACCGTGTGGAATGGGCTCAAGGAGTTGGCGGTTCAGGACTCCCGTGTCTGAGGCCTGCGCGAGGTTCGGTGGCGTCGATGTGCGCCATCGCGCGCTGGGCGACGAATTCGTATAGGCGGGCAACCACCGGGGTCGGTCGGTGGTTGCTGAGCACTAGCGCAATCGTCCGGTCACGTCGGCAGGAAAGCCGCACACGGTGCAGGTCTGGATGGGGTGTTTCAGGCTCGGGCAAGAGCGCGACACCCATTCCGTGCGCGACCAAGGAACGCATGGTGTCGAACTCGGTGATCTCGAAGGCGACGTTCGGCGTGAATCCGGCTTCAGCGCACCAGGAGTCGAGCATGCGCCGCAAATGATAGGTCGGCGGGTTGGCAATGAAGGATTCCCGACCGAGGTCGGCCAGGTCGACCGTGTCAGAGCCCGCGAGGCGATGACTACGGGGTACGTAAAGGTGAATTCGCTGCTGCCCCAATACCACTGCCGGTAGGTCGTCAGGTGAAGGGATCATGACAGCGAGATCGAGGCGTCCGTCACGGATGAGCTCGGCCAATCCTTCGCCGTGAGCTTGGACGAGGTGCAGACGGACACGCGGTGCGCCGGTATGGAATTCGGCCAGCATGGACGGCATGCTGATCGGCCCGAGGGTGAGCGGGAAACCGAACCGCACCAGTCCGGTTTCTGGGTCGGCGTTGCTGCGCACGCCACTGAGAGCATCGTCGAGGGCCCGCACCAATCCGCGCGTGCGATCGAACAGTTCCCGCCCTGCGGGGGTGAGCGTGATCCCTCGGCCAGCTGGCTGAAACAACGGCACACCGACTGCCTTCTCCACGGCCTTCAACCGTCGACTCAGCGAGGACTGCGGGACTCCGAGCTTCTCTGAAGCCCGTGTGATATGGCCCACATCAGCTGTGGTGTCGAATGCCGCCAACAGCGGTGCGAGGGCTTCCAGCTGGGCCGACGGAGAATCATCCACATTCGGATGGTAATCGTCCAATTCTGGCTGTAGACGGAAGAATCGCGGGCGAACGACGATCTATGGGCACAGAATTCAGGGGAGGATCGACATGAAAACTGCCCAGCCCGCGACCGCGAAACCAGTTGTGTCGCACGAGATCTTCGACGTCGTGCTGATCGGCGGCGGCATTATGTCCGCAACACTGGGCGCGATGATCGCCAAGCTCCAACCGGATTGGTCGATGGTGATGTTCGAGCGCCTCAGCGAGGTCGCCGCTGAGAGCTCGAATGCATGGAACAATGCCGGAACCGGGCATTCGGGATTGTGCGAGCTGAATTACATGCCCGACCCGCAGGATCCGACGAAGGCCGAGCAGATCGCCGGACTGTTTCATCTCTCGCGACAATTCTGGGCCGCACTTGTCGACGAGGGCGATCTCACCGATCCCGCATCGTTCATCAATCCGACTCCGCATATGGATGTCGTGTTCGGCCACCGGGATGTGGCATACCTGCGTCACCGATATCAGACGCTGCGCACGTTGCCACTGTTCTCGGCCATGGAGTACACCGAGGACCCGGCGGTGATCACACAGTGGGCACCGCTGTTGATGGACGGGCGCAGCCCCGGTGAGCCGATGGCTGCCACACGCTACGAAGCCGGTACCGATATCGATTTCGGCGCCCTGACGACGGCACTGACCACGGTGGTGACGAACGCTGGCGCACAGGTGCGGGTCGGGCAGGAGGTAACCGGTCTGTGTCGGGGAGAGGACGGGCTCTGGACGATCACCGGTCGCCACCGCGATGCCAAGCGGCGCTTCACCGTTCGCGCGAAGTTCGTCTTCGTCGGCGCGGGCGGATATGCGCTCAAGCTACTACAGAGAGCCCGGGTTGCCGAGGTTCACGGCTATGGCGTGTTTCCCTTCGGCGCACAGTTTCTGCGGACCGACAATCCCGAGGTGGTCAGCCGCCACAACGCCAAGGTCTACAGCCAGGCGTCCCTCGGCGCCCCACCGATGTCGGTGCCCCACATGGACAAACGGCTGGTTGACGGGCAGCAGTCCCTATTGTTCGGGCCCTACGCGACGTTCAGTACGCGACTGCTCAAACGCGGCCGGCTGATCGACCTGTTCACCACAGTGCGCCTGACCAATATCGCGGTCTTGCTGGCCGTCGCTGTCCAGAACCTGTCCTTGGTCGGTTATCTCATCGGGCAGTTGCTCTCCACGCGCCGCCGTAAATTCGCGCAGCTGCAGCGTTTCTATCCGGCCGCCGATCCTGCCGACTGGTATCTGGTTCAGGCCGGGCAGCGCGCGCAGCTGGTCAAGCCGGATGCCCACAAAGTCGGTGTCCTGACCTTCGGTACCGAATTGGTGACGGCAGCCGACGGAACCATCGCGGGGCTGCTGGGTGCGTCGCCTGGGGCCTCGACCGCCCCAGCGATCATGGTCGACCTCCTTGCACGATGCTTCCCACAAGAGGCGATGCGTTGGGAGCCGCTGCTGCTCAGGATGCTGCCTGAGATGACAACGGCGATCGGGACCCAGCAGCACACTGTCGATGCCAATCTCGCTAGAACAGGGCAGATCCTGGGCTTGGAGTCGTAACCACTGTGGGACCGGCATCGCCGCCGAGGGCAGCCCATGCCGACCCACCGGCACATTGACCGGAACGCTCGATCAGCGGGTTCGGGGTTCGAGTCCCTGATGGCGCACCCAGCCAAATCCCCCGTCGGCAGCGCGCCGACGGGGGATTTTTGATCAATGCGTCAACACAGCACCATCGAAGCGATAGCGCCGGGGGTGTCGTTGGACACGCGCCCTGGCGGCTCCGATCAGCTGGCCCATGGCGGATTGATGACGGTTCCGTCGAGCAGTTCAGCCTGGAAGCCGACCGGGACGGTCACCACCAGGGTGGCGGTTTCGGTTCCGCTGTTGACCAGGTTGATGGTCGAGCCCGCCGGCGCGACGGCGGCATCGCCCACTCGCAATTCCTCCGGCTGGCCGTCGATGGTCAGCGTCACCACGCCCTCGATGATCACGAAGGCCTCCTCTCGTAAAACCTTGTGCGGCATGCCCTTCAAACCCGCGGGCACCCGGGTCTGCCAGACGCACAGTTCGGCGCTGCCGGTGCCGGGGCGAATGTAGGAGGCGAATTGGGTGCCGTGCATTTCGTGGACTTCGGCCTCGGCGGCACGGGTTACTGGCATGTCTTGCTCCTCTTATTTAGTCAAGCAGGTTGACTATATAGTCAAGCAACTTGCCCATCCGTGTCAAGATGTGGGTCATGTCGGATCTGAAACCCGCCTCGCCCCTGCGACCCGGGCAGGATCTCGCGCTGCTGCTGCTGGCCGCGGGGGCGGCCGCGACCGACGCCATCCACGCGGGCGTCGTCGCGGCCGGATTCGCCGATGTGCGGCCGACGCACGGGTTCGCGTTCGTGCGGCTGGCACCGAACGGGGCGACGGTCGGCGAGGTGGCCGAGCATCTGGGGGTGACCAAACAGGCCGCGAGTCAGTTGGTGGACGAACTTGTGCGCAAGGGCTACGCCGAACGCAATGCGCATCCGGACGACGCGCGCGCACGGTTGATCACATTGACCGAGAAGGGGTGGGCCTGCACCCGCGCCGCCGATGCCGCCGCGGCGAACTTCGCCGCCCACTGGGCGTCCGTTTTGGGCGATTCCGCGGTGACCCAATTGCGTAACAATTTGACCCGCGTGGTGCCCCCCGGACGGGTCCGTCCGGCCTCTTGGTGACCAAATCGAGACAAAGTGGCCTCCATTACAAGGAAATTTACGTGACCTGCGTCACATCAAGTTTAGGGGCAAACTCCCCGCATACGGCCGGTTTCTGGTGGCTCGACCAGGGCTTTCCAAGATCGGCAACCCCGGGCGTTCACTATTCGTTCACGCTGCGTTAACCCATCGTGACCAAGCTGAGACCAGGTCACGGAACAGACCTGAAGTTTGGTTAGACCGAGGAGCAATCCACAGACATTCGGAAAACGACCGCAACGGCAGATATGTTCGCCCGCCGCGGTCGCTGGAGATATCAGCGGCACCACAGCCCGTGACCGCATTCTCCTCCGAACGACAGCGGCACCCGCCGGGCATCGACCCCGGGTAGTTCTCACCGCGTCGCGCGCCGGGCTCCGCCTGGCCTTCACAACAAAACCCGAAAACAGCATATGAACCGATTCAGCGGGCGACCCCACCGGGGTGCCCGTCGGTGATCCGCACTGCCTACACCAGGCCGAATCACCAATGGACACGATCAAGGAACTGATTTCGAAATGCCAGACAAGCGCTTTTCCTCCTTCCGCCGCCCGTCCCTCCGTGACGGTGTCACCCTCATTGTGGCCGCGGCCGGTGTCATCGCCGTCGGCGCCTCCTCCGTCGCGGCGCTGGCCGACGACAGCGTTCCGTCTCGCATCGCGATGGTCGCCGAGCAGCAGCCCGCCCCCGCCGTCACGCCGGTCGACGCCCCGGTCCTGCCCGCTCTGCCCGCGCTGCCCGCGCTCCCCGAACTGCCGCCGGTCCCCGGTCTGCCCCTCCCGCCGCCTCCGGCCCCGGTCTACGAGGACAACCTCGACGGCTGGATCCACCACGCCCTCGACATCATGGCGGCGAACGGCATCCCGGGTAGCTACGACGGCATCTACCGCAACATCATGCGCGAATCGGGCGGCAACCCCCAGGCCATCAACCTCTGGGACTCCAACGCCGCCAAGGGCATTCCGTCCAAGGGCCTGCTCCAGGTGATCGACCCGACCTTCAACGCCTACCACGTCGAGGGCACCGCCTGGGATATCTACGAGCCGGTCGCCAACATCACCGCGGCCTGCAACTACGCGGCGCACCGCTACGGCTCGATGGACAACGTCAACTCGGCGTACTGATCCACGACTCTTCGATAACGCCTCCCCACCCGACGGTGGGGAGGCGTTGTCGTAGGGTCGTCGCAGACCAACCACCATCGATGTGGACTGCGCCATGACCGATTACGCCCACTCCGACCACGCGTCGAAGAGCCGCGCCGAGAAGGCGCGCCGCCTCGCGGCCTACATCTGGGATCGCGGCATCACCGGGGCCGAAGTGCTGGATATGCCAGCGGCGGTCCGTCGGAAGCTGGCGCGCGCGGCCCAGACGAATCCGCCGAGCACCGACGAAACCTGGACCAGCGTGGCCGACCTGCTCGACACGAAGGACACCTGGGCCGCTCGTCATCCGAATCATCCTGCGGCACAACGCAATCACACCGACGAGAAGCTGCTGTGGGTGAAGCCGCCGATCACGCCGTGGTGATTCAGTAACCGAGTTCGCCCTCGCCCTCGGCCTCGGCGACCACCTTGTCGGCCAGCGACCGCAATGCCTGCGCCTCCGCGGGCGTCATGGGGTCGACGAAGATCCGACGCACCAGTTCGACATGGTTCGGCGCCGCCTTTTCGAGCACCTTGCGCCCCTCGGGCGTGAGTTCGACCAGGATCCCCCTGGCGTCGTCCGCGGCCGGGCGACGGTCGACCAGTCCGCGAGAAGCCATGCGTGCCAAGTGTTTCGAGAGCCTGCTCTTCTCCCAGCAGACCTCGGCGGCCAACTCCTTGGCGCGCAGGCAGCCGCCGGGTGCCGCGGACAGCGGCACCAGCAGTTCGTAATCGGCGGTGGACAGGCCGTCCTGGGCCAGCCCGGCCGACAGTGCCGCGTCCAGCCGCTGGCGCAGCCGGATAAAGGCCTGCCAGGTCTCCTGCTCATCATCGTTCAGCCATCGGACCACGGGAATGATCCTAACCAGTCTTTGGTTGACATGGACACCAACCACTCAGGAGGTGCCCATGCCAGCCATCACCGTCCCCGACATCATGGTGCTGCCACGACTGCCCCGCACCACGGATTCCACGCGCGAGCGGAAGGTCGGCAGTATCAGCACCGCTCACAAGCAGCGCGAGGGCGCGGGCTTCGAGGTCCGCCGACCGTTCCCGAGCATGGATCTGCGCTCGGCCGATCCGTTCATCCTGCTCGACCAGATGGGCCCGGTCGCCTATGAGCCGTACCAGGCCAAGGGCGCCCCGTGGCATCCGCACCGCGGCTTCGAGACCGTCACCTATGTCATGGACGGCACCATGGTGCACCACGACTCGAATGGCGGTGGTGGCGTCATCAGCGAAGGCGACACCCAGTGGATGACCGCCGGCTCCGGCATCCTGCACGACGAGCTGCCCGCCGAGGAACTGGTCATCGCGGGCGGCTGGTTCCACGGCATCCAGCTGTGGGTCAACCTGCCGCGCGCGCAGAAAATGGCGGCCCCGCGCTATCAGGATCTGAGCGCCGGTGAACTGACACTGGTCAGCTCGCACGACGGTGGCGCGCTGGTGCGCATCATCGCGGGCGAGGTCGGCGGCTTCGAGGGGCCCGGGTCGACCTATACCCCGATCGCCTACGCACACGCCTCGATCACACCGGGTGGGCAACTGGAAACCGCGTGGCCGCAACGGTTTACCGCGATGGCGTATGTGTTGTCCGGTAGCGGAACGGTGGGCGCCGAGCGCAGACCGGTCAGCGAAGGACAACTCGCCGTGTTCGGCCCCGGCGATTCGCTCACCGTCACCGCGGATGCGGTGCAGCACAACCGAACCGGCGATCTCGAGGTGTTGCTGCTCGGTGGCCAGCCGATCAAAGAACCTGTCGTGCAATACGGTCCGTTCGTCATGAACACCCGCGCCGAAATCATCCAGGCGATGGAGGATTACCAGGCGGGACGAATGGGAAATATTCCGGCCCAACATTCGGCTGGCAGGCGTCTGGGCGAGTGACTGCGGTAGTGGTGATCTTCCCCTAATGCCCCTATTGTCCGGCTGCGCGGTTGACAACGGAGCGGCCCATCACAACAGTGGATGCGGCGTCTCCCCCTGGGCGCCAATCCACCGCAGCACATAAACAGAGGAATATATGAACGTTCGCGCGCTCACCGTCAGCGTTGCCTTCGCGGGCCTAACCTTTCTAGCCGCGCCCGCAGCCCTGGCCGACGTCCCCTCCGGTTCCTCAGGAACGGGCTCGTCCGCTGTCGATTCCGGTTCGGCCGCGACCGGCTCGGCAGGCATGTCCCAGACCGGCTCTGCCGGTGGCGCATTCGCCAATTGCGACGAGGCCCGCGCGGCCGGTCGGGCACCGCTGTTCCGCGGGGAACCGGGCTACGGCCCGCACCTGGATCCGGACGGCGACGGCTTCGCCTGCCCGACGGTCTGATCTGACAGGCCCGAATGCAGAACACCCGGTGTGGCTGGCCACACCGGGTGTTTTCGTTTCGACTCAGCGGAAGATCTTGAACAGCACCAGCCCGACGACCACCGCGCCCGCGCCGATCAGGCTGTATTTCACCTTCGGCTCGTTCAGCTTCGCCAGCACCATGTGCTTGGTGTCATCGGCGATGCGCTGCGGATCGGCGCGCACGGCGATTTCGTCGAGCGTGCTCGCGAGCCGTGTCCGCGCGGCCTCGATGTCCCGCTCGATCCGCTCGGTATCCCTAGCCACGTGTGTCCTCCTGTGTCAGATGTGCAGCGAACGCGCTCGCCGACGAGTCTAACCAGCCGCACCGCGCCGGTGCGGGCTCCATTGTCGGGACGTTCGATTACCGTGCAAGACGTGACCGACAACCAACGACTCTCCCCCGGCGATCCCGCCCCCGATTTCACCCTGCCCGACGCCGACGGCGAGAACGTGTCGCTGTCCGACTACCGCGGCCGCAAGGTGATCGTCTATTTCTACCCCGCCGCGAGCACCCCCGGCTGCACCAAGCAAGCCTGCGATTTCCGCGACAACCTCGCCGACCTGGAGGGCGCGGGCATCGAGGTCATCGGCATCTCGCCCGATAAGCCCGCCAAGCTGGCCAAGTTCCGCGACAACGAAAAGCTCACCTTTCCGCTGCTCTCGGATCCGGACAAATCCACCCTCACCGCATGGGGCGCATTCGGTGAGAAGACCATGTACGGCAAAACCGTCACCGGCGTTATCCGCTCGACGTTCCTGGTCGACGAAAAAGGCAAAATCGAAGTCGCGCAGTACAACGTCCGCGCCACCGGCCACGTAGCCAAACTCCGCCGCGACCTGTCGGTGTAGACCTACTTATCGAACGAGCACACTAACTGTTCGCAGCCATCGAGCGGCCGATCCGGACCGAACCGCGGATCGGCCTCCGCCCGGCCGGTTTCGTCCAGTTCGTAGGCCCGCTGCGAGTTGGCGAGGGCCATACCGGTAGCGCTGCGGGTCGATCACGCGGCCGCGACAGTGCGCTGCGGGCCGTGGGCTGGTGTGCGGGGATCGCGTTGCTCGGGCATGTCGCGGCGAGCGCGCTGTTACGGCGTCGGACGGCGGATCGAGCTCACATAGCGAAAGGTCCGGTGCCGCTGGGGCACCGGACCTTTCCGCGACTTCTGCTAGGTCGACTGCAACCCTTGGGCCGCCCATTGCAAGAGTAAGCGGACGTGGTTGTCCCACCAGTGGTAGAACTCCGGGGTGAAAGCCGCCGGGGGCGGGGCTTCACCGGGGAAGAGCGTGTAGCCGTTGGGGGTGCCGACCTTTGCGGTGGGGCCGGGTATGGCGGAGCCGAGAACCTGCTGCTGTGGCGATACCGCCGCTTCGTTTTCGTGCTCGTGCATATCGAAGGGGGCCAGGGCGAGCGGCTGCTGCGCGCCCCAGCGCTGCGCGTTGTACACGGGCACCTCGCCCACGTCGAACTGGCTCGCCGTTGGGTCGGCGGCGGATCCGGCAGCGGGTTGCCGTGCGTCCGGTCGATCGAAGGGGAAGAAATTCGGCTGGACCGAGGAGCCCGCGCTGGAGCCGCTGGCCGATCCGGTGCCGTCGACCGCGCGGGCATCCGCGGCGACCCGTGCGTCCGCGGTGACCGTGGTCCGCGACGAGGCGTTCGTAACGTATATACCGCCCGCCACCAGTCCGCCGGCCAGCACACCGGCCGCGGCGACCAGCGCCGCCGTGCCGTGCGTATTCCTGGTCGACTCGACCGGCGCGTCCGCACCGCGCGCATCGGCCATGGCGAACAGCGCGGCACCGAGCGCGGTGGCGGATGTCGAGATCCTGCACGGAATCACCGGCGCGCCGAATCCGTCCATTGCCGTGGCCACCACCGGTCCGCCTGCGGCCGAGCCGATCAGCACGGCCGCATCCGGCCGAACGGTGGCCGCCTCGAACTCATCCCACGCCGCCGACACCGCGGCATCGAGCGCCTGCGCGGTGGCGACGCCCGCCTGACTCGTCGCGGCCAGCACGCGGCTGCGCCGACGGTCGACCAGCGTGAACGCCTGATGTCCGGGAACGACCTCACAGATGAGCAGGTCGTCGAATTCGTCGAGCCAAGTCATGAACCCGGCCACGCTCAGATGCGCGGCCTTCGTCGACACCAGCGAGGCGGTATGCCACGGCCCCGCCGCCAGTTTGGTGACGATCGCGCGGCGCTCGGCGGCATCGCGGTAAGCGACCGCCGTGCCGCAGATCTCCTGATCCGGGCCCATCTCGGCGGCGAGGGAGTCCATCGCCGTCTGGACCGCGACCGCCAGGTCCGTCTTCGAGTCGCCACGGGTTTTCACCACCCGCTGATGCAGCACGCGTTCGGGTAGCTTCTCGCCGCCGTCGGCGAGTGCTACCGCGTGAACCGCGCCGCGTTCGGTGGAAACGCCTAGTGTTACCACGGATCGAGCTACCACTGATCACGCCTTCCCAGTGCATTTACCGAGCTCACGAGCTTGCCGAAACCCCTGAGCCCCTTGGATTCCCCGGCCCGAAACGCGCCTTGTGATGCACGCGCGCTCGGTTAGTGTTCGACGCCATATCCGACTTGGATGGGTGCTGAAATGTGACAGTCCTTGACACGCAGATACCGTGCGCATGTCGCGTATGTGTCGATACCGCTAGCCTTGATGCGTGGATGTACGCACGGAGGCCAGGTCGAAACGACGTCTGGACCCTGCGTTGGACCTGCAGGACGACCCGCAGGAGCTCATGCCGAGGCGCAGGCCGACTCAGGAACGCAGCAAACGCAAGTTCGATGCCCTGTTGCAAGCGTCCCGGGAATTGCTCGTCGAGGTCGGGTTCGAATCGTTCACCTGTGAAGAGGTGGCGGCGCGGGCCGAGGTGCCGATCGGCACGCTGTATCAGTTCTTCGCGAATAAATATGTCATTGTCTGCGAACTGAATCGCCAAGACCTCGTTGCCGTTTCCCAGGAGCTCGCCGATTTCCACGGCGAGATCCCGTCATTGGACTGGTTGCGGCATATGAACCAGTTCGTCGACCACCTGGCGAATCTGTGGATGACCGACCCGTCCCGGCGCGAGGTCTGGCTGGCGATGCAGTCGACCCCGTCCACCAGGGCCACCGGCGCGATCCACGAAAAGGAGTTCGCCGAGGTCGTCTCGCAGATGCTGCGGCCGTTGACCCCGCGCACCCCCCGCGCGCGCCGCACCATGATGGCCGAGGTCCTGGTGCACGTCGTCTACTCGATGCTGAACTTCTCCGTCCAGGACGACCAGAGCAACACCGAGGCCGTCTCCGAACTCAAGCGCCTCATGGTCGCCTACCTCATGGTCGCCGAGAAGGAATCCCGCACCGCCAGCGAGCGGTGACGCAGGTCCTCGCACAGCCGCCGCTGGCTCGGCTCCGGCGGCTCGCCGAGCGTAGTGATATGGCGGTCGAATACGGCGTGGGCGACCACCATTCGACTACGCTCGACGGAACTCCTCGGATCAGCCGCTCGCTTCGCGGCCCTCGATGAGGTCGGCCAGTTCGCCTGGGTCTTCCAATACGACCATGGCGGCGGCGGTGTCGCCGTCGTGCGTCAGGGACAGGTGAACCCTTGCGCGGGGCAGGAATTCGGCGGCCAGGCCGTGCAGTTTGATGCTGGGCCGCCCCCAGGCGTCGTTGACCACCTCGATGAGCGGATACGGGTTGTCGCCGATCTGTGGGCGGCGCGCGAAACGCGAAGACGCCCATGCCTTCAGCACTGCTTCTTTGGCCGCCCAGCGCGCCGCGTAACTGCGTGCCGGGTCGGTGCCCTTGCTCTGACAGTAGCGCCGCTCACCGGCGGTGAAACTCTCCCGGAGCATGGTGGTTCCGGACCGTTGCAACTGTTCGGCGAACTCGGAGATGGTCACCAAGTCCAAGCCGATCCCCAGAATGGTCAATGCGTCGCCGCTCCTCAGCCCTCAGCTCGATAAAAGTCAGAGTGCGGCCGCCGTAGCGACCGCACTCTGCACGGTAGTGGCCGAAGCCGCTATGCAATAGATCCATCGGCGTCGAGTTGCCCGAGGATCACTGCCCCGGTGCCGCAATCCGCGCCGTCGGCCCGGTAGGTGCCGTTGCCGGACAGCCGCGCCTCGGGCGAGAGCAGCACGTCGGCCTCCAACTGCCGCTTCTGCGCGGACGGCACACCATCGGCACCGAGGCGCCGGTCGGCCGGCCGCTCGTACAGCGGGGCGCCGCCGCACATTGCCTCAGTGAAGCGCTGCCGTCCGGCGAGCTGACGCTCCTGTGCCCGGCGCTGGTACTCCTCGCGCCGTCCCGGCTCGATGGCCTGGATGAACGCCTGCGGATGCACCACCGCGAGCAGACCCGAGACGTGCCCGAAGCCGAGCGAGGTCAGCAGACCGGCCTTGAGCGGGAACCGATCGCCGAAGCGCAGCGGTTCGCGCGCCCAGACCAGATGCGGGTAGGCACGCATCTTGTCATCGACGCAGTCCAGGCTCCGATTCGGCGGCACCACACCGTTTTCCAGCACCTGGCACAGGCCGATCAGCTGGAATGCGGCCGCACCGCCCTTGGCGTGTCCGGTCAGGCTCTTCTGCGAAATCACGAACAGCGGTGCGCCTTCGGAACGTCCGACGGCCGCGGCCAGCCGCTCGTGCAGTTCGGACTCGTTCGGGTCGTTGGCCGCGGTCGAGGTGTCGTGCTTGGAGATGACCGCGATATCGTCCGGCGCCACACCGAGTTTGCGCAGTTCGGCGGCGAACTTGGATTCGCGGCCGCCACGACCGGCGCCGAGCGCGCCGAGTCCGGGCGCCGGGATGGAAGTGTGCACGCCGTCGGCGAAGGACTGCGCGAAGGCGACCACACCGAGCACCGGCAGGCCCATTTCCACCGCCACGTCGCCGCGAGCCAGCAGTACGGTGCCGCCACCCTGCGATTCCACGAAGCCGCCGCGACGGCGGTCGTTGGCGCGGGAGAAGTACCGATCGCTGATGCCCTTGGCGCTCATGGCCGCCGAATCCGCGGTGGCCGACATGTCACCGAAGCCGACGATGCCCTCGATGCCGAGATCGTCGAAACCACCGGCGACCACCAATTCGGCCTTGCCCAAACGAATCTTGTCGACGCCCTCTTCCACCGACACCGCCGCCGTTGCGCAGGCCGCCACCGGATGCACCATCGCGCCGTAGCTGCCGACGTAGGACTGCACCACATGCGCGAGCGCGACGTTCGGCAGTGCCTCCTGCAGGATGTCGTTCGGGCGCGACTCACCGAGCAGGTTGTCGATGTAGAGCGAGCGCATCGAGGACATGCCGCCCATGCCGGTGCCCTGGGTGTTGGCGACCAGGCTCGGGTGCACCCAGCTCATCAGCTCGGCCGGGCTGAACCCGGAGCTGATGAACGCGTCCACGGTGCAGACGATGTTCCACAGCGCCACCCGGTCCACCGAGGCGGCCATATCGGCGGAGATGCCCCAGATGGTGGGATCCCAGCCGGTCGGGATCTGACCGCCGACGGTGCGCGACAGCTTGGCCTTGCGCGGCACCCGAATCTCGGTGCCCGCCTTGCGGATCACCTGCCAGTCACCGGAATCGGCGACCGGCGCGATCACCGTGTGCTCCGGATCCGCGGCGTAGAAGGCGCGCGCCTCGGCCTCGCCGCCGACCGTGAAGGTCAGATCCTGGTCCAGGAAGACCGAGGTCATCAGCGGCGCGGCATTGTCGATCATGGCGCCGTCGTCCTCGTAGCGGCGCACACCGCAGCGGGCGACGACCGCGTCGTGGTACTTCGCGGCCAGCTCGTGTTCGGGGACGTAGTCACCGGATTCGGTGTCGTACCAGCCGGGCTTGGGGTCGTTCTCCCAGGTCACCATGCCGGTGCTCCAGGCGAGTTCCAGCACGCCCGCGGCCGAGAGCTCGTCTTCGACCTCCATCTCGAACCGGGTGCGCGCCGAACCGTACGGGCCGAGCTCACCGGCGCCGACGATGACGACCATATCGGCGAGATCGGCGGTGACCGTGCCCCATTCGGGCACCGGCAGCACCGAGCTCATGGTCGGCGGTGCGGGCAGCGCCGAAATCGTCCCCGCCGCAACGGCTTCCTCGGTTTCGGCCGCGGCGGCCTCCTGAGCCTGCTTGGCCAGTGCGGGCAGATCGAGCTTGGCCCTGGCGAGTCCGCCGGTGAGGTCGATCTGCTGCGGTCCGGCGGCGGTCACCTGGCGGGCCCGCGAGGTGCACCACTTGAGCAGCTCATCGGCCATCTCGGTGGTGGACCAGGTGTGCACACCGGCCTTTTCGACCGCGGTCACCATCGGATCGTTGTGCCCCATCAGCCCGGTGCCGCGCACCCAGCCGATCATGGCGTGCACCAGGGTGACTCGGCTGGACCACGACTTCTCGGCCCGCCACTTGCCGACCACCGCGTCGAGCGCGGCCTTGGACTCACCGTAGGCGCCGTCGCCGCCGAACATGCCGCGGTTGGGCGAACCCGGAAGCACCACATGCAGTTTCGCGTCGACGTCGTGGTCGGCGCCGATCTTGGACAGCCCACCGATCAGCCGCTCGACCGACCAGAGCAGCACCCGCATCTCCATTTCGGCGCGGGCGCCCGCATCGGCGAGATCACCGGCGACCCGCGGCGCCGCGAACGGCAGCAACAGGGTCGGGGTCATCGCGTCCTTGACCTTGACCTTCGCGCCGCCCGCATTGTCGACCTGCTCGCTGCCGACCCAGTCGATCAGCGCGTCGACATCCTGGTAGGAGGCCATATTCGCGGGCACCACCCAGAGCGCGGCACCGTGGCGCGCGTTCTCGCGGTAGAGCTTGCGGTAGAAGCCGAGTCGCTCGTCATCGAGGCGCGAGGTGGTGACCACGACCGTCGCGCCGCCGCCGAGCAGTCGACCGGCGGCCGCCGCCGCGATGGAACCCTTACTGGCGCCGGTGATCACGGCGATATCCGAGGACCACAGGCCGGGCTCTTCGGTGCTGAGCGCGGCCTCGGCGATGCGCTCGTACAGTCCGGCGAGCACCGAGCGGGCCTCGTGCTTGGCCTTCTCGCGCCACCAGTTGGCCTGTGCCGCAACGGCTTCGCCCGCACCGAGGAAACCGTGCACCGGGCCTTCGCCGGAGCCGATGTCGTCGAGCAGCCACAGCTTGGCCAGGTCTTCGCGCGCGGTCGCCCAGCGGTCATCGATCAGCACCGCCTTGCGGGCATCGAAGGCGGGCGCGACCAGACGCGGCCAGTCCGAACCCAATTCGGCCGAGACCAGGTCGACCAGGGTGTCGTCGGCGGCCTCCGGCGCGGATGCCTGCTCGGTCAGGCCGAGCTGTTCGAGCACCACGCGGGCGGCCGTGGCCAGCACGCCGTCGCGACCGGTGATCTGCTCGGTGAACTCACCCAGCGCCGCGGCGTCCACGGTGGCGCCGCCACCGCCGCCCGCGCTCGGCAGCGACACCGCGACACCGCGACGGGCCGCGACGGCCTGTACGGCGGCGTCGATGGCCGCGTCGACCGATGCGGCGTCGCTCACACCCGCGACCAATCCGCCGAGATCGCCGCCGCGCACGCTGACGCCCTCGCGGGTGCCGAGCGACACCTCGGCGGTGACGTGGTCGGCCCAGCCGTCGCCGAGCTCCCAGACCTTCTTGACGCGCTCGGCGATCGCGGCGGGCCGCTTGCCGGACGGGCCGAAGACCTTGCGCAGGTGGTCGCCGATGGCATCGGAGAGCACCGAACCGAAGGGCTTGTAGGTGCGTGCAAGTCGCTCGACCGTGGCCGAGAGCGCGCCCATATCGGCGTCGGCCGCACCGTCGATCGCGCCGAGCGACAGCTCGGAGCCGAGGTCGACGAGCAGCTGGTTGCGTCGGGACGAGACGCCGTCGCACAGGCCCTCGATGGTGTCGACCGGGCCGATCTGGTCCAGCCGCAGCTTGGTCCACAGCGCGATGAGCACGCGGGTGGCATCGGCGGCGGTGAACGCGATGTCGTCCGGACGCGGACCACCCGAGCTCGCGACCGGGGCGGCAACCGGGGCCGCGGCGACCGGCGTTGCGGCCGAAGCGGTTTCGGTCGGCTCATCGGCGGGCTCGTCGACCGGCGCGGGATCGGTATCGGTCGAGTAGACGACCGCGGCCTCGCGCTCGATATTCAGCACCTCAACGGTGACGGTGCCGAAGGCGGGCAGCTTCAGCGTCTGGCTCGCCAGGTTCGCCACGGTCGGCGTCGCGCCCAAACCGATTTCGACGAACCGCTCGACCCCGAGTCCGCCGCGCGCGGTATCGGTGAACAGCAGGTCCTGGGTCTCGATCCAGCGGACCGGGCTGGCGAACTGCCAGGCCAGCAGCTCGATCAGCACCACGCGGCACAGTTCGGTCGGGCGCGCGGCCCAGGTGTCGAAGTCGGCGAGCACGGCGGCCAGCGGCTCCGAGGGCACCAGATCGGCGATCTCCTGGACGAATGCCTGCTCCAGCGAGAACGGCTTGGGCACCAGGTTCGGAATGTAGCGTCCGACAAGGATTTCCGGATGCAGGTCCGCGGGCAGCAGTTGCTCGAGCTTTTGCCGGAACTCCGGAACGCCCTCGCGCAGCACGGTGGAGTGGAACGGCACATCGATGCCGGGGACCAGGATGAACGCCCGCTTACCGCCGAATTCGGCACGGCGGCGGTCGATTTCGGCCTCCAGCGCGTCGAGGCCCTTGACCGTGCCCGCGATCGCGTACTGCGAACCGCGCAGGTTCAGGTTGACGACCTCGAGGAATTCCCCGACGCTCGCGCCGACATCCTTGACGAAGCCGATGACCTCGTCGTCGGGCAGCCCGATCTGCGACGGCCGGATGGCGGCCATCCGATAGTCGCTGCGGCCCTGCGCATCCCGGGGCACCAGCTCGTGCATGGCCGAACCACGCTGGAAGACCACCTCCAGCACGGCCTCCAGCGGCAGCACACCGGCGACCGCGGCGAGCGCGTTGTATTCACCGACCGAATGTCCGGCCAGCATGGCGCCCTCGACGTACGCACCGGCCTCGCGCAGCTCGGCGACCTGGGCGACACCGAGCACCGCCATGGCGACCTGAGTGAACTGGGTCAGGTGCAGCACGCCGTCCGGGTGCCGGTGTTCGACACCGCGCGCCTTGAGGTAGGTCGGGTTGTCCCGGACCACGGCCAGGATCGAGAAGCCCAGTGCCGCACGGGTGTGCTTATCGGCGCGCTCCCAGATCTCCTTGGCGGCCTTGGAACGGGAGCGCGCGTCCAGGCCCATGCCCTTGCGCTGAATGCCCTGGCCCGGGAAGGCGTAGACGGTCTTCGGGGCGGCGGTGCGACCGGTCGCGGTCATCACCAGCTCGCCATCGGTGCGGCAGGAGACCTCGACGATTTCGCTGCCCGCGTCGACGGCGATCCGCTCGACGCGCACGTCGATCTCCGCGCCGGGGCGGACCATGCCGAGGAAGCGCGTGGTCCATGCGGTCAAAGTCCGTGCCGGAGTGGAGCTTGCCGGATCGATGGCGGACACCACGTGCTGCGCGGCGGCCGAGAGCCACATGCCGTGCACGATCGGGCTGCCGAGTCCGGCCAGTTTGGCGGCGGAATCGCTGGTGTGGATGGGGTTGTGGTCACCGGAGACCGTGGCGAAGGCATTCATGGCGCGCGGCGCCACCACCTTGACATCGCGGCGACGCCGACGCGGGGTGTCGATGGCGGCATCGGAGACGGCACCGGCGGCACGCGGCGGATCGGCCAGCTCGCCGGCGCCATTGCGGCCGCGGATGGCGAAGCGTTCGGTGAGGCGAGCCAACGGCACCACGTCGAGGCCCTGATCACGCATCTCGCCGACGGTGACCTCGACCTCGACCACCCGGCCCAGGTCGGTGTCGAGCACCGACTTCGACTCCGCGCGGGCGACGAGAATGCTTGTCGTGCGCGGCAATTCGCGCAGCAGCTCGATCTGGTGATCGAGATGCACCAGATCCAGCATGCCCTCGATCACCGAATCCGAGTTCTCGGTGCGGGAGGCGCCGAGCACCGCGAAGACGGTGGGCCAGCACGCGCCGACCAGTACGTCGGGCACGCTACGGCCGAGCGTGCTCAACGATTCGGGCAGGCCCGAGCCGGTGACGCCCGCGTGATCGGCGATCAGGTCCGGGGTCCACGCCAGGTTGATGTGCGCGACCTTGCCCTTGACCTCCGGGAGCGCCTGGCCCGCGGCGACCGCGAGCAGCGCGGACATGGCGTTGTCGGCATCGGTTTCGGTGATGACCGGAGCGCCGCCGTTGTAGAGCGAGGACGGCACCGTGATGCGAATCCGGATGCGCACGGCGTCGCGGCCGGACAGCGGAACGGTCAGCTCGACATAGGAGTGATCCTCATCCGGCCCGGTGGTTTCGGTGATCGTCGCACCGGTCGGCGGATGCAGGGCACCCTCGCCGTCGACGATCCACTCCGACAGGTCGCCGAGGCGGTGGATCGGGTTGACGGTGGTGCGGCCCGACCATTCGACATCCGGCGCGGCCAGCACCGCGTCGATCGGGCCGGTGGTCACGCCCGCGGTGCGCCGCGCGTCGACGGCGACCGGCACCACGCCCGCACGGACCAGCGAGAACGCCGTGTCCTGCTCGAAGCGGTCCAGCAGTTCGCCGACGGGCTCGTCGACACGGGTGATGCCCGCGACGGACACCGTGCCGGGGATGACGCACACCTGATCGGCCGAGTAGCGCGGATCATGGGCCTGCCACAGCGAATCCGAGCGCCACCAGCGGCGGACATCGCCGTCCACCACGGGCACGAAGTTCACCGGCTTACCGGGTGTCTTGCACAGGCTGATGAAGAACGGCACATCCGCCGGATGCAGCAGGGTCTGCTCGGCGGCCGGGTACTGCTGCTTCAGCGTGCACAGCGCATCGACCGGATTCTCGAAGACCTCATCGGATTCGAACAGCGTCGGGATCTCGCCGCGGTCGGCCGGATGCAGCCGGGATTCGGTGCGGCGCATCATTTCCGCGAACCGGTCGCGCCAGGTGATGTCGAGCCACAGCGAGCGGGTGGCGTCGAGGAAGGCGTCGCCGAGGTCGCTGCCGCAGTCGAAATCCTTGCGGCGGTCCAGGCCGATGGCCAGCTCGACGTAGCGCTCCAGCCACTCCAGGTAGGTCATGGTCGCCACATCGCCGAAATACGGCTTGGCCGTTGCGTTCAGCGCGGCGATGATCTCGTCGCGACGCTCGGCGACCGCGTCGGCGTCACCGGCGACCTCGTCGAGCAGGCGGCCGGTGCGCGAGGCCGCATTGTCGATCTCGTGGATATCGGCGCCCAATTGGCTACGGCCGGAGGCCATTCCGCCGGTTGCCGTGCCCGCGCCGACCCAGTCCTGGGTGCCGGGGGTGTCGACGAGCAGCTGCTTGACCTCGGGTGCGGTGGTCGCCTCGAGCGTGGCCATGGCGGCGGTGCCGACCAGCACGCCGTCCAGCGGCATCACCGGATAGCCGTGCGGCACCGCCCATTCGCCGGTCAGGTATTCGGTGGCGCGTTCGGGGGTGCCGATGCCGCCGCCGACGCAGACCACCACATTGCCGCGGTTGCGCAGCTCGGCGTAGGTCTCGAGCAGCAGGTCGTCCAGGTCCTCCCAGGAGTGGTGGCCACCGGCCCGACCACCCTCGATGTGCATGATCACCGGGTAGTCCGGCACCTCGTCGGCGATGCGCAGCACCGCGCGGATCTGGGCGACGGTGCCCGGCTTGAACGCCACATGCGTGATGCCGACCTCGGTCAGCTCGGCGATCAGCGCGACGGCCTCTTCCAGCTCCGGAACGCCCGCGGTGACGATGACGCCGTCGAACGGCGCGCCCGCCGTGCGGGCCTTCTGCACCAGGCGCTTACCGCCGAGCTGCAACTTCCACAGGTACGGGTCGAGGAACAGCGAGTTGAACTGCACCGCGCGCCCCGGGTGCAGCAGCGTCTTCAGCTCGGCCACCCGGTCGGCGAAGATCTGCTCGGTCACCTGGCCGCCACCGGCCAGCTCCGCCCAGTGGCCCGCATTCGCCGCCGCCGCAACGATTTTCGCGTCGACGGTGGTCGGGGTCATGCCCGCGAGCAGGATCGGCGAGCGACCGGTCAGCTTGGTGAACGCGGTCTCCACCACCACGCGGCCATTGGGCAGGCGCACCGGGCGCGGCGCGAACGCCGACCACGGCTGGGCCACCTCGGGCGCGGCGCCGGGGGTCAGCAGGCTGCGCTGGCCCGCGCGGGTCGCGGCCGCGACGATGCCGACGCCGGTGCCCTTCAGCGAGCCGCTGGTGAGCCTGCTGAGCAGATCGCCAGGGCCCATATCGAGAATCCACTGCGCGCCCGCGGCGACCATGCCGTCGACCGCCTCGACCCAGTCGATCGGATCGACCAGGATCTCCCGCGCCAGCGTGCCCGCCAGCGCCGCGTCCAGACCGCACTGGGATGCCCAGCTGCTCACGATGTCGACGGTGTCGGCGAGTGCGGGGTGATGGAAGGCGACATCGACGGCCAGATCCTCGAAGACCGGTGCGAACACCGCGCCACCGCGCGACTTCGCATCCCGCTCACGGGTCTGCTCGTCATGGATCTGGGCGCACCGCTGGCGCACGCGCTCGAGCTGGGTCGGTGTACCGGAGAGCACTACGCGCCGACGTCCGTTGCGAATCGAGACCACCGCGGCCGCGGCGGGATCCACGCCCGCGGCCACCTCGGCCACCACCGTGGTCAGGTGTTCGGGATCGACATTCGATACCGCGACCATCGACGAACGCTCGCCCACCGGCATCAGACCGCGCCGCCGCGCCACCAAACCCGCTGCCGCACCGATCATTTGGGCGATGGCCAGGAGTTCGGCATCGCGCTGTCCCCCGGCCTCCACCGAGGTCGCGGCCAGCCGCCCCTGGGAATGTCCGGCGATCGCGACCGGCGCGTGCTCGTTCGAATCCAGACCCTGCAGCCGCAGCGCGCGCACGGCGGCGACCTGTGTCAGGAATACGCCAGGCATGGATACCGCGGCCGACCGCAGCACCTGCTCCGAAGGCGCACCCGAAACCTCGGCCTCATCCCCGTCGGCGAGCTCGTTCTCGAGCATCCAGCCGATCGGGTCGAAGCCGACCGGGCGCACCACGAGCAGTTGGGCCGCAACGGGCTCCAGCAGCGCGGCCGCCTCGTTGACCAGTGCGGTCAGCTCGGGCTCCAGCGCGGCATCGCGCCCGATCTCCTCCAACTCACCCAGCCAACGCGCACCCTGCCCGCCGAAGGCCAGCGCATAGGGCGTTCCGCCCAGCAGTCGATCCAGCAGCGGGGCCCTGGATCCCCCCTGCTGTGGCGCCCCAACCACTTTCGGGCTCTGTCCGGTTCCGGCCGCAGTGCTCTCATTGATCGTCAAGACGCTTCGACTTCCTTCTCTGGCGACATGCCGTCGAGACACGCCGCTCCCTCCGGTGCGCAGGTGTTCCTCACCAATGAGCCCTGATGACCGCAAGGATTCCAGAAAATCATGAGGAAATCCTCACGTTTGCCTTACGGCACCCCAATTACCGCCGAGTATTCCGGTACTGTCGTACCAGAATGCCCAGAAACATGACCCTCCCTCATGTTTAAAGCCGCTGGTCTACCTGGTTACTAACGCGTATGAAACATGAGCACTCCTCATGTTGGGCGTTACCGAATCGTTATAATACCTGGTGGGGTTACTGACCAGTACGACATGCCGGGGCTGAGCTTCGCGATGGCGGTCAAGCCCGGTAGAGTTTGGACGGTCGTACCATCAAGCGCGAGTGGCGAAATTGGCAGACGCGCCAGATTTAGGTTCTGGTGTCCACGGACGTAGGGGTTCAAGTCCCCTCTCGCGCACACATTCGTGTCATGCGTGACACATGTGGCAGCGGCGTGTTCGAGAGTTCTCATACACGCGGAGGCTGCTTGTGGATATGTGTCCTGACCTGCAACGTTTTGTGGCAGGTGTGTCACGAGAAGTGCTAGCTGGAAGGGGCGATCGGGGTCGCCGGGCGGGTGTCCCGGCTGGCGGTCGCCTGATTTCGGGCGTCATCCCTTCCCATGCCTCGAGACGAGTCCCGGGCGGGGCGATCGATCCCGCTGTCGGTCGGGTCCGGCGATGATCCCCCTGTTGGCGTTTCCTCAGGCGCCGTTGGAGGAATTGATCCATGGCCCGGTGACCGCCGACCCAGTTGTCCGCGCGCCGGACGCCAATCTGATCTACGGAATGTCAGTGGTGGGCGACGGCGGTCGTATCGCTGACAAGCGTCTGCTGGCGGCTATGCGCTGGCGCGCCGGTGTTCGTCTGGACGTGGCCGTGGCGGTCGGCGGAACCTTGACCGTCACTCCGAGGTCGGACGGCCAGGCGATCGTCACCCGCGAGGGTTACTTCCGCGTCCCGTATCGGCAGCGACGGCTGGCGTGCTTGTTCGTCGGCGATCAGGTGCTGCTGCTCGGACACCGCGGCACCGGTCGACTCGTTGTGCATCCTCGCGCCACCCTGGACGAGCTTTGTGCCGCGAGCGTGAACCTCGCCGGGGCGGTGCGCCCATGACGACATCCATCCAGCCCGCCGCGAACGCGGAAACGGTGGCCGCCGCCAAACTGCTGCTCTCCCAGATGGGGATCACCCCCGCCGATCTGGTCACAGTCGCTATCCCCGTTCCGACGTTCGGTGAGGTTGTCCCTCAGGTCCGAGCGAGCCTCACCGCCGGGACTCGCGGCACCTACGGTGCGCCGCTGAACCGACTCGAAACCCAATGGCACGACCGCCGTCTCGATGAGGTCTCCAAACCCGAACTCGACGAGATGACCCAAGCTGTCCAAGCGTCGAGCCGGGCCAACCGTGCGTCCCGCGGCGGCACCAGCGCCGCCGAGCACTTCGTCAGCGCCGTGCGCTCTGTGTACCGATACGCCGAGGACCACGGCTGGATACGCCCCAGCGACAACCCAGCCCGACGCCTGAGCATCCCGGCCCGGCAACGCTCCCACCGCTACGCGATCCCAGCACAGCAGCTCACCGAGATCTGCCAAGTCGCCGCCACCACCGGCGACGACCCCGAACTCGACTCGCTGATCCTGCGCCTGCACATCGAAACCGCATGCCGCCGAAGCGGAGCGCTCGCCCTGCGCCCACACGACCTCGACCCCGACGTGTGCCTGATCTATCTACGGGAGAAGGACGCCACCGAGCGCTGGCAGCCCGTCTCCCCCACCCTCATGCGGCACCTGCTGGCTCATGCTGCCGAACGCCACAGCCCACAGTCCGGACGGCTGCTGCGCTACCGCAACGGCAAACCGATCACCTCCCGCCGCTACGACCACCTCTGGCAGCGCATCGGCGAAGTTCTGCCGTGGGTCGCGAGCCGCGGCATCACCGCACACTGGCTACGCCACACCACTCTGACCTGGGTGGAGCGCACTTTCAGTTACGCCGTTGCCCGCGAGTACGCGGGCCACCGCGGCAAAACCCACGGCACTACCGCCACCTATGTCAAAGCCCATCTTCACGAAGTCGCCGCCGCCCTGGCAGTTCTCACCCGCGAGCCACATCCGCTCGCTCCTGCGTACCGACCGGCGACTACGGCGTCCGCACACTGACCGGGCATCCAGGAAGGAATCCATGTCTCCCTCCGACCAAACGACGCCGACGACAGCCTCACCAGGGCCGACAGTTGCTCCGCGTTCGGCAAAGATCGCCGAACGCACGCCGCGTGCGCACGCATTCTTCTGGTGCACATTGATTGCTGCCGCTGGTGTCAGCATCGCTGGCAACGCGACCCAGGCCGTCCTACACACCGTTGCATCACCGGTCGTCGCCGCATCCGTAGCGATCGTTCCCCCGATCGCACTGCTGTTCGCAGTCCATGGCGTCTCCATCCTGCTACGTGCGCACGCGGCCGCACACGCCACACGACTCATCGCAACCGCCATGACGGTACTGATCGCTGCTGGAGCGTTCTGGCTCTCGTTCACCGCGCTCCGAGCGATGGCACTGCTTGCGGGAGTGCCCGTAAACGAGGCCTGGTTGTGGCCGCTAATCGTCGAAGGATCGATGGCTCAATCGACGGTCGCTCTACTCGCACTCGCTCATTCCAACAGCGGAACCGAGACCACAATGCACAGCGAACAACAACCTGCTGTCGAGCACGTCGCAGACCTAGCGGTGACGGTGAGTCAACGCGTGCGCACGACCGAGTCGACACAATCCACCGTGCACACAATCGATTCGGGCTGTCGATTTCCCGAACGCTGGACCGAACTTGCCGCCTACATTTGCGATCAGGACACCGCCCACCGCCGCGACCCCGCCGAAGTCGTTCAGATCCTCGCGCTCCGTCATGACAGCGGATGGAACATCTCTCAAATCGCTCGCGAGATCAACCGCAGCCGATCCACCGTCAGCAGGATCATCAGCCAAGCAGCCGAGATCCAGCCCGATCAGCACGGGAACAGTGCACCCACCGGGTGACAGATCACTACGCGCTGACCGTTAAACCCACTTGTGACAGCCCAGCCGGGGATTGGCAAGAACCACCCCGGATCTCGCCCAGTAGGTGCGCCCAAAGATCCACAGCACCAACCACGGCACTACAAATCCAAGGACTCTCAATGAAGCCGACGTTCGCGCCGATCGCACACGGCGACCGCCATCGACCTCGACATCTGGCCGCCAGGAGTGTTCCATATAAGGAACTTTCGTCGCAGCATCAGATATCAGCAGACAAGCTCTTGCGCAGCAGACGTCACCGCGGCGCAACCACGTCGGGAGGGGACGTAGGCATGGACGTCGATATTTCCTGCCCCACCTGCGGGCGCACCGATTGGGTCCAAAGCGTGCCCGCGATCCGCCAGAGCGGTGTCCACACGATCACCGGCACCGACCACTACTCCGGCATCGGAATCGGATCCACCGGGCTCGTCCCGGTATTCGGCTCCACGACAATCGAACAGACACAGACTTCGAACCTCGCCGGCGCCCTCGCGCTCGCACCGCCGCTGCGCACATCAGGCCGACTCGTCGCGGTCGGTCTTCTGTTGGCGATCCCCTTCCTTCTCGCACTCCCAGTTACGACCGCCGCAGTCCTGCAGCCACCACCCGACCTTGGCACCGGCTGGATGCTCTTCCCCGCTCTCACTGTCCTCGCTTGCCTGGCAACGCCGCCTGCCCTTATGTTCTTGGTAGCGATCCGGCGTGTCCGGCGTAACAACCGGATTGGTCGTGGAGCGTCAGCAGCTGCGCCGGTATGGCGGGTCGGCCAGTACTGCCACGGGTGTGGACTGTGCTTCTGGCCGTTCTCACCTGCTCCGGATGTGCCTGCGCGCCAGTCGGTATCTCCGCACCAGTTCACCTGGGTTGTGCGAAACGTCGGCGGCTACGCCAACATTTGACCGGCGCGCCAGCATCGGCGATATTGTCGACGCTTCAAACCATGCACATGTCATTCCGCGTCTGGTGCCAACAAGTTCGACGGTCCGCTGTCCACGACGGTCGACGACGGCAACCCAGGGTAGGGCTTGGTCACCTCTTGGTCCTGACCTTTGTCCCGCTGTGGTGTCAGAACATCTGACCGTTCGCCGCGCTCAGCGCTTTCCGCGGAGTGCGTGGCGATCGCTGCGGCTTCGCGAGCAGCAGACAGAAGTTGGCGCACCTTTTTCGGAGTGATCTCCAACAAATCGGCGATGTCATCGGTGTCGTGGCCTTGGTCGCGAATCGCAGCCGCCGCAACCGCTTGTTCAGTCCGCTGCTCGGCTATTTCCACCTCAGCTCCATCTCGGACCTCGACGATCCGCTGCTGGAGGCTGGCGATCTCGCTGTCGCGGCGGCGCTCCACCGCGCCGATCCTTTGCCATGCACCGATATACCGCTTTACTGCCGCGGTCACGATTTTCTCCCTTTCCCGCGCCGCAGCACGCCGCACACGGATGCGGTCGCGGGAGCGTTCAAGCCGCTCAACAAGTTCAGGTGAAATCTTCGCGTCAGAACGCGACGGCTTACGGTTGTCGTCCACGACGATTCCTGACCAGCCGATCCACGTCCTTCCCTGAGCTCCAGGGTAGTGGCGAAACGGCGCGCACGTTAACCCCAGGTCGTACAAGTATCAACTCGCCGAGGGGGCTGGAACCTCGTGAGTCCCGGCGGCGCGCTATTCCGTTGTGGCGCTGTTCGTCATCTCCGACGGCAGCTGTCCACGAATCTCGACGGCACACTCAATCGGCAGAGACGTTGTTCACGAATAACAGCGGCGTTTGGTGGGCACCGGCGGACGCCCACCCAGCGGTATGTGCGTGCATTCGCCGGACACGCCCAGGTCGCCGGACACGCTCACCGATGACGACAGAATTCGCTGATGCCAACAGATCTCGGCCGTACTGTCCGCTGTCAGCGTTCATCGATATCCGCTGTCAGGGTTCACCAGCGTGGCCAACGTGGGCAAGTTCGACATCAGCCTGGCCGTGGTCCAGGGCGAAGCGGAGACCGCCGAACTCGGCACCACCGATCAGCCATAGCCCGGGGAAGGCGGGAAAGAGAGCGACCTCGATACGGTCGCCCTTCGGCGACACAAGCGAACCGCACCGCGCTACACATTCAGACGCTTCATTAGCGCAGGCGGTGGCGGCTTCCGGGTGTAGGGCTTTGCCGATCGTCCGGGGAGTCGGATCTCAGCAGGTTGTACCGAAGCCTTCCCCCGGTGCGCTGCGAGACGGCAGTACGGAGTGCAGTACTTCGCCCGCCGACCAGTGTTGTTGCGCGGTAACGGACATGGGCAGTGCGCACACCACGGGATGTCGGCGTTGAGGGAGGCCGGGGGTCTTAGGGTCCAGCCGTGAGCCGATACTGGACACCGCACCAGCGTGACAATGTCGTTGTGCAAGTCCGCCACGGTGGGGCTGGGCAGCCAATCGGCGTGGCGCAGAAGTCGATCGAGATCGGCTGGAGTGAGCGGAGTTCGCGACTTCCGGATATGTCTTTGGGCCTTTTCGAGCATCTGGATCAACTTCACAGTGTCGCCCCAGGCCAAAGTCGTCTCACGTTTTGGCCCAAATACTGGAATGGCGTTCAGGACATCGTCGACGGCGGCGTCACAGGTGCCAGCCAGCAGGCTGGCGAAGGTGCGGACGGTGTCAAAATCACGCGAGTCAGGCCACGCCACCGCCAGCGCGATCTGCAAATGTTCATCGAACTTCTCGTAGTTGACTAGATCGGTGGCGCGGTCTTCGACCGGCCGCCGCTGGGTGTTTCGGCGTCTGCTCACCACTCCTCCTTCGCGGCTTCCTGCAGAGGTTCGTTTTCCGGCTGTGCACTAGATTCGTGCTCATGGGCGCTGTTCCGACGGAACCACTCGGGCCAGCGCCCGAAGCCCGTTGTGAGCATGCCGAATACACTCGGAATATCCTCCGGCCTGGCGCGAATCAACGCAGTGACCGACCCCACCAGGACCGCGGCTGCAATCACCAGCAGGGGCAGCTGCAGCCATACGATGACCCAGCCCCCGCACTGTGCAGCAGCAGAAATGAACGCGGACAACGTATCTCCTCTGAACGCAAAGAAGCCCCCGGCGAGCGCCGAGGGCTTGAGGGTTAGGACGAGAAAAGCCCCGCTCAGATGAGCCGGGGCTTTGGTCTGGGCACAGAAATGCCCTTCGAGCAGTCAGGCTACCAGAAGCTACAGTCTGGAATCCACCCAGCTCAGGAGGTGTTTCCCATGTTGCAGGTCTCCTCTTTAGTTTCGTTTCACGAGTCGCCGGAGCCATCAGCGTGCAAGCGGAGATCATTCGGGAGCTGATCGTGCCCGGCACCGACGAGGGCCCCGACAATGGCTAGCACATGCTCACGGTGTGCCCGCCTGACGCTGAGTGCAGACACAAGCCGCGAACCGCGCTGACGCCGACTGCACGCACAGCTAGCCTGTTCCAATGCCTTTCGATGAGGACACCGCAGACCTCTTCGAGCTGTGGAGTGCGGAACTCGGCGGTCTCTACGTCGCCTGGAATCTGACGAATGTGCAGTTCGGCGCTGGCGCGAGCGCAGGGTCTCCTGCTTCGCGTGACGATGCAGCGCTGGAGGCCCGGTCGCCCGAGCCTCACAAGCCCGAGGGCACCGGTGCGGGCGTAGATGCAGTCCAGATGATCGACGCCGCTGCACAGCATGCTAAGGGCCTGAAGGCACTCGTGGACAGCCGAGCCATGTCACTTGCGCCCTGGCCGATTGCCCGTGCGATCGTTGAACATGTCGCTCATGCTGTGTGGCTTCTTGAGCCTGGCATCACGCCGGAAGCCCGTATGGCGCGGCGGTGGATGGCGCGAGTGGCGGCAGCGCACCGCTTGCGTTGGATGGCCAGCGCACGCCGTGCACCAAGTGCCCAAGTGCGCGACGCCAAGAAGCTCCGCGAATCGCTCCGTAACGAGCTACTACAGCGCTTCCCCGGTGCAGAGATTGAGTGGAACGATCCAGCTGAAAATCCGCTGCCTCCATGGAATATCGCAGGTGAGAAGTATCCGACTTTCGGGCAGCAAACCCGGCTGCTCACCAAGTTCGGCGCGCACAACGTTGCAGGCCTCTACGACGCGCTCTCGCTGAGTTCGCACCCCAACATCATCGCGTTGACAACGGCGATCGAAAGCACCCGAGAGGGCAACCATGTCCGGCTCAGCTATCGCACCGATACCGAAGCATGGGGTTCGATTATTAGACTCGCGAGTTCGGTGGTGTATGTCGCTGCATGCGCCGTATGCGGCTACTTTGATGGCCAAGACAACCATTTGACGGACTGGTACGACACCTACCGGCCCATTTGACGGCGTGCAG
Source organism: Nocardia nepalensis (assembly GCF_048910785.1). NCBI lineage: Bacteria > Bacillati > Actinomycetota > Actinomycetes > Mycobacteriales > Nocardiaceae > Nocardia > Nocardia nepalensis. The sequence goes on from NZ_JBKBET010000004.1 coordinate 173,250, forward strand.
GGCGCATTTCTGAGGATGCGACCGAGCGGGTCTCGCCCAGCACGCCCTCAAACCGCGCCCCACGGATTGCGGTCATCGCTGGCGGCGTTACATGGCTCACGCAGCGGCCTTGTGCTTGGTGGGCAAATCCGGAAATGCCCAAACCTGTGACTGGAAGCCCATACCCGATGCTGTCAGAGCTGACAACGCACGGCCATCGGCATTTCCGTGTGTTCGACCTGCCGAGATGATCTCCGCCGGTTGGCCTTTCGGGAGCGCGCCACGTGGTCGTCCCAGACCGCGCGCCACGCGCCATGAGCGGATGGCCCTGAGATTGCGATCCGGGCTGACCCAAGGTGAGTTAGTCAGCGAACATCAATGATCTCGTCGAGTGCGGCCCGGGCCGCACCGAGGAACTCGAGCCGAGCCACAAGGTAGCGCTCACCCATCTCTTCGATCGTCTGCTGACGGAGGCGTAGGTCGTCGGCTGAGCGCGAATGCGCCTCGGCAAGATCTCGGACCGCCTGAACCAACGAGCCGAACTGTGAAACCAGCTCCTGAGTAGCGGCGGCGACATGGCCTGGCCCCTCCAGCAACACCAGATCACCGACCTGCTCGGCATGCTTAATCAGCCTAGGGATCTCGGCAAACCGCTCCACCGCCAAAGGTTCCGGTGGCGTCGCGGCTTTGAGGGTGCGGAACTCTTGCAGATTCGCGCGATCTGCAGCAGCCGTTGCCTGCAGGAAGTCGAGATAGGCGGCTTGCCGACGTTCACGCCGCCAGCGAAAGTGCTCCACCCGTAGCTCAAGAACTTGATTGTCCTTCTGACCTAACTCGTTGCGTGCCTGCTGTCGTTCGAGAGCAGCCTGGCGACGGTTCTCGGCCCTCGCTCCGATGATGGCAGTGAGCGCTGCGCCCAAAGCTGTCCCCAGAACGCCTACCGCCGCAACGAGAACACTGATCATGACTTCTCCGAGCGGGACGAGGGACTACATACGACGATTCCGCATCGCTCTACAGGTGATTATCAGCGGCCAAGAGCTCGATGGTAGAGCATTCGTCGCGGCCGTGCGATTGGTTGCCGATTTCCTTCGGGAAGTATTGACCTTGCTCCACTGCACGTAATCGGCTACTTAACACTGGTGCCAGGGCTGGATCCCGGCCATTACCGCGTGTTCTCGCCAAACGATGAATGCTCGGCTGGGTACTCAACTCGCTCTGTGCCGCCGGAATTCTCGAACATCTCCGAGGAGGCTCAGGCCCGACATGCCGCCAGGATTGGCAAACAACCGACGTCACAGTTCGCGAACAAAGCCACCGTTGCGATCAGCAACAGAACTCTCTGCAGCGAGGTTGATATCCTGTGCCAGTTGACCTTACGCACCTGCCAGATACCTGGCGCACTGCGGGTCAGGCGATGGATTTGAGGCCGGTTAGCGGGTTTCAATCTGCCACTTATCCTGACGCACCGCAGGTCAACGGTTCGGCACTGCGCCGGGTTCACTGGCACAGGACAGTTGAGGTGCCAATCTGCCCATAGCGCACGAATTTTCGATCCCCGAGATCGGCAACGGTTGCCCTTAGCTCGAACACAGCCACCGAGACCGTGGGCCAGTCTCGACTTGACACCATCTACCGACACGTAGCCAAAATCCTCTACTAACCCGAACGCCGGGCCCGAGCAAACGCTTACAGCCAAGCCGGCAAGGTCACTGCGCCACTGGTGAATTCGACATCGACGCGCATCGCATTCCTCCCACTACTTCCGTCTCGTTTCAAAGTACGGCCCAGGTGATCTGCGGTCGAAGACATCTCGGTTCCCTACGTCTAACGCGCCTTTGAGCAGCTGCGTGGTCAGTGTTGTTGGCAGGTCCCCTGATTCGTGGGGTATGAGCATCCACTCCGCCCATCTTCTCTATCGGCTGCTGCGGAGCCGCCGGTGTGCACAGCTCCATTCCTAGTAACCGCGCACCACACCCCACCGGTGGTCCGCAGTCGCCGCGTCTGTCTGCCCTTGTCCTGTCCTGTCCTTTCGAACGCCAGGTTCGAGCGATCCCCCGCTCGGACCTGGCGTTTTTTCGTTTCCGCGGAAGGTGTTCTGTCATGCCTGAACTCGATACCGCCGTGTGTGCGGTGTGTCGGACCCGCCGGAGTGGTCCGCGATATCCGGTCGAGGACCAGTTGGTGTGCCCACCGTGTCTCGGTGAGCTGCCGGTGTGTGACGCCTGCGACGACCAGGTGCTGCGTGTCACCGAAGCCGCTGATGACCGTCGACTGTGCGGCAGGTGCACGGCGGGGTGGGGCGGGTGTGTGTCGTGTGCTCGGTTGACCCATCCGTACGAGCGCACCGACACCGACGAGACGGTGTGCTACCGATGCGCGGACGCGTTCTTCGACCGGTGTTTCAACTGTGGCCGCCACAGTGCCGCGAGCCGGTATGTCTCCGGTGGGCTGCGTGCCTGTGTCCGCTGCGCGGCCGGGTTTAGCTCATGTCGGGAGTGCGGGACGTTGATGCGCGGGCAACGCTCGTGTGAGCTGTGCGCGCATCCGCCGCGGGTACGTAACTACAGCTTCAAACCCGATCCCCGCTTCCACGGCGAGGGGCCGCTGTTTTTCGGGCTCGAACTCGAGATCGTCGTCCCCGACGACATCCTCGACACCGCGGTGGAAGTGGCGACCGGTCGGCTGTCCGGATTGGGGTATCTGAAGCGGGATTCGTCGATCCAGCCCGGCGGCTTCGAACTGGTCACCCATCCGATGAGTTACCGCTATGGGCTGGATCGGTTTCCGTGGCCGCTGCTGGAAGAGCTCGAGGATCTCGGTTGCGGTACGAACGCCGGTGTCGGGTTGCATGTGCACGCCAGCCGCGCCGGGTTCGCGTCCCCAGCGCATGTGTTCCGGTGGATGAAGTTGTTGTACCGCAACGAATCCGAGGTCACCCGGCTCGCGCGGCGGCGCTCCCGTTATGCCCCGTTCGACCGGGCCGCGCGCTCAAGGGTCAAGGACACCGCCAAGAACCACGTCCACGCCTTGGGCTTGAACCGGTATCAGGCCATCAACCCCTACCCGCGTCACACCCTCGAACTGCGGGTGTTCGCCTCTTCCCTCGATGTGGGGCGGGTGCAGGCGGCGTTGGCGTTCACTGCGGCCTCGATCGATTACACCCGCGCGCTGCGCATCCCCGATGTGCGGGCCGGTGCGTGGGAGTGGGCGCGTTTCGCCGCGTGGGTCGATGCGCGCCCGGCGTATCTGCCGTTGACCGAACAGTTGCGTGAGTTGGAGCTCGCATGTGCCTGCTGACCTGCTTCCCGCCCGGTGTCGCACCTGATCCTCATCCATTGCGGATCGGCGGGCACACCAACCATCACGGCCACGGGTACGCCCTCATCGTCGGCGACACCATTCGCACGGGGCACAGCATGGAGCCCGACCCGTTGATCGAGGAGTTCACCGGTTTGCGTGCGCGGTATCCCGACGGGTACGCGTTGTTCCATTCCCGCTACGCCACCCGCGGTGTCCGCTCGATCGAGAACTGTCATCCGTTCCGGCTCGGTGGTGATCCACGAACGGTGTTGGCGCACAACGGGACCCTGCCCAGACGGGTACATCCGCGCGCCTACGATCCGCGGTCAGATACCCGGATCGCGGCCGAGGAATATTTGGCCGCAGCCCCCTTCGGGTCGATCGACACCTACCGCGGTGCCCGCGGTCTGGCGTCGTGGCTGGGGTCGAGCAAGCTGCTGATCCTCACCGTCGATCCCACCTACCGCCACCGCGCCTACCTCTTCGGCGAGCAGGCCGGGATCTGGGAGGACCGGATCTGGTACTCCAACACCGGTTATCAGCCGATGTCGCGGCGTTGGCCGGACCGGTACCGGCTGCGCTGCGGCGGGTGCCGGGAGTTCGACCTCGACCGGCGAGGCCGTCACTGCAGCTGGTGCGGTTGGTGCTTCGACTGCGAGCAGCCCTTCCCGCACTGTGATTGCTACTCCCGTCACGCCCCCCGCGATCGCGGTGGCGAGGCGCCTGTGCTGACCCGCGCCCGGCACGCCGGTCACCATCGCGCCCGCGCCTGCGCGCCTGACACTGCCTGACCTTCACCGCTGTCAATTCCACCTCAGCTGTCAAAGCCCCCGCACTCCACCGGTTTTCCGGTGGTTGTGCGGGGGCTTTGCCGTTCCCGTCGAAAGGTCGTGATCTCCCATGCCCGCCGCCACCGTGTCCGATACGCGCTGTGAGGACTGCGCGCTCACCGTCGCCCTGAAGGGCCTGGTCACCCTTGTCGAAGGGGAGCGGGTCTGCGGTGACTGCGCCACCAGTCTCTCGTTGTGCGATGGCTGCGCCACCCACACCCGTGAGGTCGGCTACACGGTCACCGACACCGCGCTGTGTCCTCGCTGCCTTGACGGTTGGTCGCGTTGTGACCGCTGTGATCTGTTCACCCGCGATATCACCGCGGTGATCGACGGGCCGGACGTGTGCCCGACCTGCGTCGAAAATTACGACCGCTGTGATGAGTGCGGCGCGTACGCCGAACACACCGAGACCGTGCAGGGCGGCAACGAGGTGTGCTCGACGTGCCGCTTCGATGACTACCACTACTGCGAGGACTGCGACACCCTCATCCCGCTCAGCGACGACCGCTGCGACAACTGCTACGACAACAGCAGCCACCACCTGGTCCACGACTACGACTACCGCCCGCAACCGTTGTTCCACGGCGAGGGCCCGCTGTTTTTGGGCATGGAACTCGAACTCATCACCCCCCATTCGCAATTCGACGACGCGGTCGAACTCGCGGTTGCCGAGCTCGGGGACCTGGGTTACCTCAAAGAGGACAGCTCCATCAGTCCGTGCGGGTTCGAGCTGGTCACCCACCCGATGTCGTGGGACTACGCGCGCACCCGGTTCCCGTGGCAGCTGCTGAACAAGCTGCGGCTACTGGGGTGCCGCACCGACAGCAGCGTCGGGATCCACGTGCACGTCTCCCGGGCCGGGTTCTCCTCCCCCGCCCACATCTACCGGTGGCTGAAGTTCGTCTACCGCAACGAATCCCAGGTCACCACCCTCGCGCGCCGCCGCTCACCGAACTGGGCCGAATTCTCCTCCCAAGCCCGCTCGCGCGCCGCGGAATTCGCCAAGGGCAGCACCGTGGGGTGGGGCCGCTATCAGGCCATCAACGTCTACCCCGCCCACACCTTCGAACTGCGCGTGTTCGCCAGCTCCCTCTACCCGCGCCAGGTCAAAGCCGCCCTCGCGTTCGCCGCGGCCTCGGTCGAATACACCCGCACCCTCACCGCCGCGCAGGTCGCACGCCGCCGCGGCTGGGAGTGGTCGGCGTTCACCGCCTGGCTCACCACCCGCCCTGACTACGCCGATCTGCTCACCGAGTTGGAGGTCCTGCGATGTGCATGCTGACATTCCTCAAACCGGGCGCCACCCCCAATATCGCCGCGCTGCGCAACGGGGCACTGTCCAACCCGCACGGCCACGGCTACGCCCTGATCACCGCGGACACGATCACCACCGGCCACAGCCTCGACGCCGAGACCGCGATCGGTGAATTCGCCGCCCTGCGTTGCGAATACCCCGACGGTCCGGCGTTGTTCCATTCCCGCTTCGCCACCCACGGCCAGCACACCCTCGACAACTGTCACCCCTTCCCGGTCGGCGGCGACGAGCGAACCATGCTCGCCCACAACGGGATCCTGCCGTCCACTGTCCACCCCGCTGCCGGGGACGAGCGCTCCGACACCCGGATCGCGGCCGAGGATTTCTTGCCCACCATGCCGTTCGGGTCGCTGGACTCCTGGACCGGGCGGGAGGGGCTGCAACGGTGGCTGGGCAGCGACAAGGTCGTGCTGCTCACCGTCGATCCCGCCTACCGCCACCGCGCCTACCTGTTCAACGAGGCGCGCGGGCACTGGGACGCCGAGGCCGGGATCTGGTACTCCAACCACGATTACCTCGGTATGGGCTGGCGCTACGTCGAATTCGACTTCGGCTACTGCGAGAACTGCGGCGAGGAAGACGGCACCGCCTCCGGGCCGCACTGCACCTATTGCGGATCCTGCGCCGACTGCTACCAGCCCTTCCCCCACTGCGACTGCCCGGATCTGGCAGGCCGCCAACGCTACGCGGACCTGCTCGACCTCGAAAACGCCTAAACCCCAGGCACTTCCCCACCCGACCCATCTGCAAGGAGCACGTCCGTCATGCCCTACAGCCTGAACCTGGCCAGCGTCCTGATCGATGTCCGCGACATCAATGACCGCCAGATCGTCGCCAGCACCGATGGACACCGCGTCCGAGTGCTGATCCGCGACGCCGAGCACCCCGCAACCGAATGGCTTTACGCCGATCTCGCCCCCGACAGCGCCGACGCCCTGACCGTGGCGATCGCGACACGACACCGGCCTCGCCCCGTGCGATGGCTCACGCTGCGGCGTTGGCGGCGGGCAGCGAACCGATGAGCGAAGACCACACCATCGCCGAGACCGGAACCGCGACGCAGATCCGGTTCCTGCGAAACGTCCTGGACCGCCTCGACACCCTCATACGTGAGACCGCCCCGCGGGATGGGCTGCGCCGCCTGCACAAAGCCATTGCGCAGCGAGTCACCGTGCTCACCGACACCGACACCGACACCGACACCGACACCGACGACGGTCGCGGTGGCGGTGGCGGTGAGGCCGCCGATCCGGTGATCGCGCTCATCACCATCGAACTTCATCGGCTACGTCGCTGCGGCTCCGCCGCGACGATCACCACCCGCGGCGGACACCGCCACGACCGCGTCCACGTCGCCGCGGTCCACCGCCACCACACGGTCCTGCACCGCCTCGGTGGCCGCGACCGGGTTCTGCTGCCGCTGCGGTTCATCGAAGCAGTCCACCCCCACACCCCCGCCTCGACCGACAAGGAGCCCACACCCCAATGACCGACCCGTTCCCCACCGACCGCCGCCAGTCCCTCACGCTGCTGTTCACCGACAGCGGCAACTCCCCCATTCCAGGCGCCGAGGGGTGATCCCGATGGGCACTGACCTGTCTTGCTTCAGCGCTCGTATCCGGGTCGATCCGTACCACGCGCCGTACCTGCCCGACGGTGGGCGGCTGCTGTCGATGCTGGTCGTGGGATATCACGCGGCGTTTGCCACCGGCCCGCGGCCGGGTACCCCCATCGCGGTCTTCGACCGCCTGCCCAACCGCACCCTCGTACAGGGCACCGCTGCGCTGGCGTTGGTGCGCGTCGAGTACGCCACCGAAATCACCACCGTCGCCCCCGACGGTGGCAGCGAGATCAGCTGGGCCCCTGACCCGTTCGGTATCGGACTGCCCGAATTCGGGTGGCGGCTGGTCCCCGCGCAACCCACTGGTGGCCGGTGGGTGATCGCACACGGGTGCTGGGCCGCCGGTGGCCGACAAGGTGTGCTTCCGCGCTCACTCACCACCCAGGTACCCGGTGCCCCGACCGTCGTCACCGTCCACGACCACGACCCGCACACCGGAAACCGATGGCCGAGCACCTGATCGGCCACATCGGCGACCTCATCGCCTGGATCGAGGCGAACCTGCCCGACCTCGACGAGGACCACTTCCACCCCTGGACCACCGGCCCCACCGCACCCGGCGCACCGACAGCCCGCATCGAGGTCGGCATCCACAGCCCCGGACACCCCAACCGGCGGGTCAGCGTCGCCCTGACCGCCGAACCTGTCCACTGAAAGATTCGAGGTGAGCATTGACTTCCACACCATCGTCTGCGAGCGGCCCGGACCGGGTCCCGGTCCCCGCCCGCCTCACCGGCGCTACGCGTGCGCGGGGACTGGTCGTCCCCCACATCACTCTCACCCATCGTGACCCCGCGCGACCGGTCTGGGGAATGCTCGACCCGCGCCGCGCCTGGGAGATCTTGTGGGGCAAGCGGTGTCAGATCTGCGGTCACCGACTCGAGGACCGGGTCGTCTTATTCATCCGCTCGATCGACTACCTCCGCGGCCTAGCGGTCGAACCGGGAGCCCATCCCGAGTGCGCGCACTACAGCCGCCTCGCGTGCCCGATGCTGGCCGGTCAACAGCACCACTATCACGCCAACCCCGCGGTGCGCTTCGCCCACTGCGACGACCTGGACTGCGAATGCCGGTACTGGCAACCCCGCGACCCCGACCCCCGCGAACCGTCCCGGCAAGGGCAACCGGCCGAAGCCTGGTACGAGGCATGGCTGCACATCAACGACTACAGGATCATCGACGACCCCGGCAACGAACACGCCGCCCCCGCAGTCGGAGTGAACCTCACCGGAGTCCGCTTCCTCAAGCTGCGCAAAATCCGCGACGCCACCGCGCCCTCCGGGGATCAGCCGCCGGAACCGTTGGCGATGCTGGCCGCGCTGCGCGAGGTGTTCGGGATCTGACCACACCACTGATCCATCCACCATGTGAAAGGAGTTGCGCTGGTATGGATTTCCTCGACCTCACCCATCAAATCACGGCCGAGCTCGCAGACGGGTGGCGTGCCGAGCGGGGATACATGACCCGCCGCCACGCTGTGCTCGCCGGCCCGGCGGATCAGTCGTTGACGATCACCCACGGCGATGATTCCTCACGCCACACCGATCACGGCCGTCTGCGCATCGAAGGCACCTACACCCCGTTCAGCGCCCACCGCTATCGCGGCGACCCCGACCACGTCATCACCGTCGCCGCCCACCGGCCACCCGCCCAGATCGCCGCGGACATCGCGCGACGTCTGCTCCCCGGCTATCAACGCACCCTCGACGGATACCGGGCCAGGGCCCGCGAAGACGCGGCCGTTCTCGCCCGCCGCGACGCGGTGCTCGACGAGTTGGCCGCCGTGCTGGCACCTGTCCATCGTTCCCGCGAGGACCGCATCGATTTCGGTAATCTCACCGACCCGGTATCGGCCTCGATTCGGGTGCTTCGCAGCGGTGAGGCCGAATTGAAACTGCGCCTGGGCCGCGACCGCGTTCTCCCCCTCGCCCGCCACCTCGCCGCGCAGCGCACGATGGAAACGGTGTGAACCCCGCCCCGCGTGCCGCGGCCGATACTCGCGTACACCACCGCCCTGATGCCACCACAGGGGTCCAGGTCGCAATCGACAGCGCTGCCCGCGGATTCCATGTGTTTCCCGTGCACGCGGGCAGCAAAACACCCGCGATCGGAAACTGGGAGAACGCCGCCACCGTCGATCCCGCCCGCATCCGCTGGTGGTGGCTGCGCTGGCCCGAGCCGAACGTCGGAATCGCCTGCGGGCCCAGTCGACTACACGTGCTCGACCTCGACACCAGCCACGACCAGCCCCCACCCCCGCGGTGGGCCGGTGCCCGCGACGGCCGCGACGTCCTCGCACGCCTCGCTTCCGAAGCCGGGCACCGGGTCCCGGTGCCGACCTTCGCAGTCGCTACACCCTCGGGCGGGATGCACCTGTACTACCGGCCACCCCCAACCACGTTGTTGCGCAACACCATCGCCCGACTCGGGTGGCGCATCGACAGCCGCGGTATCGGCGGCTATGTCGTCGGCCCCGGCTCCGCGCTGCCGTCGGGACGGTACCGGGTCCTCGACGACCGCGACCCGATCCCGCTACCCCGCTGGCTGGCCGAACTCCTCGCACCACCGCCACCACCGCCGCTGCTGCCGATGGGGTCGGCTGCCCAGATCACCCACCCGGACGCCTACATCGCGGCGGCACTGCGTAACCAGGCCGACCGGATCCGGTTCGCACGCACTGGTACACGCCATCGCGCGGTGTTGCTGGCCGCCAACAGCCTCGGACGCCTCGTCGGGCAGGGACTGCTCGACCGCGACCACGCCTACTGCGTCCTTTCCGATGCTGCCGCACAGCACGTCGGTATCGACGGATTCACCGAAACCGAAGCCGCACGCACCATCGGCGACGGCCTCACCTACGCCGCCACCCACACCAGCCGGATTAGGAGTATTTGACCTTCATAGACGGCGCGCGAGCTACCCATATAACGCGCGATAGGCGGCACCATCGGGTACTTCAGCAAACTGAAGTATGCGTGTGATGGGCCGGGCCAGGCCGCCGGGTCGAACTGGATTACAACAACATTTAGGCCACGACCAACGGGTGAATGTCGTTCCCTCGCACTACTCCTCGTTCGCAATTTCTTCACGAACTGCGCGTGCTTGCGCCGCCAGATCATCGTAAATTATTGATTCCCCTTCAGAAAGTTCGCTGCAGATGTCGATGGCCTCCGAGATCTCATTCAATGCAGCGTCTCGCATCCCCGCCTTGTGCAAAAAGGTTGCCAGATTGAGCAAGAATAAGGCCAGATTGGGAAGGAATTCTCGCGGATTCACGAGTGCCAACGCTCGTTGTATTTCCACGCATTCATTCTCCGCCGCGACTGCTTGCTCCGCGCATCCTTCAGCCATTTGCTGCCGCCCCAATGTATTCAGGCAGATTGCAAGGGATGATCTGTAAACACGGGGGTTCTTGGCGGCCAAGCCGCGATGTATATCGACCGATTCGATTACTGCGTCGCGCGCTTCCGGGCCTCTATTCAACTCGATCAGCATATGCGCGAAGTTGTGCAGGCTCGAGGCGAGTTTCGGTTCGTAGGCTTCTTGGTTAATCCCGGCCAGACTCCGTAGTATTCCGACCGCTTCGGACGCGGATTCGCATGCCTCATCTGGCCGACCTGCCTCGAATTGTCTAGTCGCCAAATTGTACAGGCTCGATGCCAAGTTGGGCAGGTTAGATTCTGGGTATTTGCAAACGAGCTCGCGCTGAATCGCGATGGCCTCGGCGGCCGACTCAAGTGCTTGCTCGCCCCGGTCGAGCGCTCTCAGCCAGATTGACATGTTGTTCAGTCCGGATGCGAGGTCCGCCAAATATGCGTCCGGCCTGTTCTTGGCCAATTCGCGATAGATCGACAGTGCTTCGGTTCCGGCAGCCAGGGCCTCGATGTTTTGTCCTGCATCGTGCAGCTGGGCTCCGAGGCCTATCAGGCACCCGGCAAGTCGTGATTTCGCGATGTTGGGATGGGCTTCGGTCGCACTGCGGACTGTTGAAACTGCTTCAGTGGCTGCGGCAAGAGCCAAGGCACCGTTGCCGGAGTGGTGTAGCTGTCTGGCTAAAGTGTAGAGCGCAGCACCAAGGTCGATTCGATAGGTTTCCGGGTCGTCCGCCACCAACCGGCGGTAGATTTCGACGGACTCGGTTGCTGCGTCGAGTGATTCATCTTCTCGCATCATAGTTCCCAGAAGGGCAGCAAGGGTGGCGAGATATTTGGCAAGAGTGGACCAACCATCCGCATCTCGGGTTTCAGTCAGCCCTCGCTGGATTTCCACCGCCTCGTTCGCCGCGAAAAGCGCCTCATGGAACTGGCCTGCGCGGTCCTGCCATAGCGCCATCTTGTAAAGGCTGGCGGCAAGCAGAGCACGGCTGCGAGTGGAGCCATTGGGTGATGTTTTGAGTCGCGCGACAATCGCACGGCTCAGCGAAATTGCGGGGCGTGCAAGGATCTGTGTAGCGACCGGCAGTGAATCTTGATATTGGATCAAGAGTTCGATGTCGGTCCTATGGTCGGAGGCCAAGTGCTCAAGTGCAGCGATCAAAGGATCAGGGGTTTCGACCTGGGTAGCGACCCGAAGAGCGGCAGGTAGCAGAGTCTCGTGATACTGAATACACATCGCTGTGAGACGCCGACCTGCATCAGGCATCAAGTGGGTATGTGCCGTAGCACGTGCACAGACAGCCAGCAGCCGTTCGGCTTCGGAATCACTGATAGCTGCTGCCAGATGGTAAATTATGCACGGACGGGTCCGATCGATGAGCAACATGCCGATCAGATGCTCAGCGACACGGTCCGGCGCCAATCCGTCGAACATTCCCGGGCCCTGGCCGGGATATAAACTCATCAGCCAGTCCCGCAGCGATGCTATGGCTACTCGGCTTTGATCGGAGAGGTCAGGTACCCGCCGCAGGACCTCCCCTAGCCGCTCTGGGTTTGGCGGTGCCAGTACAACTGTTGCTGCGACGACATCGGTCAAGGTCGCGATCGGGAGTTCAGGCAGTAACCCCTGTGCTCGGGCAGTCTTCTTCCAGTAGCCGCGTTCATGATCGAGCACACGCGCTTCCAGAGCCCGACGTCCACGGTTCTCAGCTCCACCATGTCCGAGGGCAGCAGCATCGAGAACGTCCACCAATGCATGCATCTGAACGCCCAGCACGGTCAAATCTTGCTCGACACCTATCGCGGCGGCCACAGCCCCATCCGGCACGGGCAAATCGGTGCCGTCCTGCCATAGAAGCTCCGGTAGCACCCGGCGGAAGGACTCCGCAGCTGCGTCATAGGTTTGCTGTCGTTCCTCGGCTGTGTTATCCAGCAGGCCCAGCAAACTCACGTTGGCGTGGTCGACGATCTCAGCAACGACGTCACCACCATCGATGGCCAATTGCTGCCACCACGCTCCCGCTGTGCGCGCCAACAACAGAATCTTCATGGTGCGATCCGCCCGCAATCGCGCGACTGCGCTGAGCAGAGCGCAGGCTTGGTTGGGTCGGGTCTCGGCATAATCGACCACGACGAGAAGGTTTGTACGCACCTGCGCCAGCACGCGCAGCTGCTCCGCGCTAGCACCGGGGTCGAGCCACACGACCGCCCATCCTTGCGCACTGAGACATTCTCCGAAGTGATGTGCGAGCCGAGTCTTACCCTGACCACCACGACCGTGAAGCAGCCACAAGCCCAACCCTGCCACCTCGGCCCATTGCTGCAACTGTCCCAGTAATTGAGATCGGCCCTGAAAAGGCACCACGGCACGGCGAGCGGTCAGCAGCGAGGCCGGAGTCCGCACGGAGGTCGATCGGTTCAGGGGCGACTGGTGATCCATCAACTCCTGCAACTCAATTGCCTCACACCGCAACCCGTCCTCACCCGCCAACTCGGCGACAGCGGCCCTGAAGCCGGCATCGGCAAGCAGCACATAGGCTGGTACCGCCTCGAGGCCCGCGTGCTCGCGGTGCGCGGCGTCGACCGCAATCACACCGACCAGCAGACCTCCGCAAAACACCGCCGCACCCGACATCCCCTCCCACGGCGAATCCTTCCCCACCGCTGGAGTAGGTGGATACATGTCCAAGTGCACGACATACTTATCGGCCACATACCTGTCGCCGGGATTGATGGTGCCCCGGGGTTGTTCCAGATCCGCTGGCGCAGAATCCCGTTGAACGAAATCCGGCAAACCCCATGTGCGGCATGCAAGACCGGGATCGAAGGTGACTGTTCGACCCCACATCACCGGTGAGACCGGGGGCGGATCCCACGCCGAATCTATCAATTTGATCAGTGCCGCGTCGTCACGACCGCCAGCGATACCTCGCCATGCCACGAGTCCGCTGTAAACGCTCCTCCGGCCGGGTTGGAACACGGTTACCGTCGTCCCGACCTCCGAAACGACATGCGCCGAGGTCAGGACCAGATGGGTGGCGATGAGATAGCCCGAACCCCGACGTTCGCCGCCCACACCCACAACCCGATCGCGTTCCACGCTCCAGCCTCTCCGATCACTGACGCCTACGTGATCCTTCCGTTCGGCTCAAACCATTTCAGCGCCCGAGGTGTCCGGACGTATCTCCCGGACCGGTTTCGCCGTTGGGCTCGCCGCCGACGAGAATGTCTCCGCCACCGGGACGCTGCGGATTCAGTGTCAACGACACCCGATGCTTGCGTGTCCTCGAACCACCAGCCTCAACATCGCCCGCGACCACCCAAGCTTTGAAGCCGCCTTTGACTTTGGCATCGGCGCGTAGTTCCACCTCGAATGCCATCTCGATCGGCCCAACTGCAAACTCGATCTCCGCCCCCGAACCCTGGGCAGCGGCGGCGAGAAGTTGATCACGAAGGGCGGCGACGGCGTCCCCCAATTCGATGTCCATAACCACTCATCGCCGTCGGTTCAGGAACCGCTACACCTTTGCTGTACCGCCAGACACCTTCGTTGTGTCCAATCTCGCCGTGGACCACCCGACACCCGTCCTCCACGTCCGGTTGGCCAGGTAAAGCCGAGCCGGTACCCGACGCCGGAGCACACCAGCACAAGCTACGCGGGGAATAGCGCACTCCGGAATACATGACCTTCACCAGTGGATGCCATACCACCACACACCAGCGAGATAGCAGCACCCCGTTGGTTAACCGCCCGCCAGCAATGAATTTTCGCTCTGCCGCCCGAGGCGAATCGCTGGTCGGGCACCCTGAACACCGCCGGATGGGCCCACCGGCTGCACCTCCAGGTGTTCGCAGTGCCCGGACCCGCCGACGCCGCAGCGTCGGCGGGCTTCACCGCTTGATCCAGGACCGCCGCGCCGAGCCGGTCACTACCACCGCTGCCCTTCTGGCAGCGATCGACTCACTGTCTCGCTGATCCCTCAGCAGCAGCTATCGCGTTTCCTCTCGCTGTCACCACTGTCCATAGCGGCATCCATGTCCGAATCGATTGTGTTGGAGGTTGTTCGTGTCCTCGAATCCTGTTGCCGTGCAGAGCATGACCCGCGCGGAGTATCAGACCCTCGTCGAGCGCGGCTATGCCGGTCTGGTCACCGCGATCCCTGACACACCGGGGCTGGAGGGTTGGCGCTCGCAGTTCCCGGACTGGCGCGCCCGGAACTGGACCTACACCGAAGACGAGCGCGGCGTGCTTCGGCTGGGGCCGGTCAACCTCACGCGCCAGCGCAACGCCCGCGCCGCCTGATACCCGCGGCCCCCGGTTTTCACGCGCCTGGGCTGTCCCGTGTCCGCTTTTTCGGCGCGGCACCTCACCCCGCTCGTCCGGGGTGCGGTGCCGCGCCGTCTGTTCTGTGAGGAGATCACCGTGAGCACTGCCTCCCTGTCCGTCGTCCCCGACACCAGCACCGAACCTGAACAGCCCGGCACCAGCCCCACGCCTGACATCGTGGATATCGACGGCACCACCGATGTGGAGCGCGACGCCACCGCCATCGATTCCGATCCGATCGTGTCACCGCCGCCGCAGGCCGAGGCGGCATATATGGATCCCAACACGCTGGTGATAGATGAGAACGTGCGTACGACTATCGATCTGGACGCCTATTCCAAGGAGAAGGCGTCGATCAGCATGTTCGGGGTGCGCGCGCCTGCGTTGGCCGAGCGTGAGCCCGACGGGTCGGTGCACGTCTACGACGGCCAATTGCGGGTGCTGCTGGCCCGCGAGGTCGGCCTGGCGAGGGTGCCGGTGTGGATCACCGACGCCGACACGACCGTCGAGGACAACGAACGCCGCATCGCGCGCACGATCGACCAGATCAACCTCAATGACCGCCGGGTCCCGTTACTCGACGCCGACCGCGCCAGTGGTGTCGCGCTCACCCTGGAGTTGGGGGCGAGCGCGACGCGGGTGGCCGAAGGGTTGCAGCGCAAGCGATCCGAGATCACCAAAACCGCCGCTATCGGGGCCTCGCCGACCGCGAAACGGCTCCTTACCGAGGGGCGGCAGCTCGATTTCGATCAGCTCGCGATCATCGCCGACTACGAACGCCGCGGCGACACCGACGCCGTGGCGCGCCTGGAACGCGCCGGACGCTACGACTTCACCTACGTGCACAAGCGCATCGACAACGAACGCGCCGCCACCCGCGCCCTGCTGGAAGCCGCACTCCCGTATGCCGCTTACGGATTCGGCATCCTGACCACAGAACCCGACACCGACGCCGGGTTCGTACCCGCGGCGACACTCACCACCGCCGCCGGTGATCCGGTCACCGCCGAGGATCTCCATGCCGACCCGCAGCAGTGGGTGGTGTGGTTGGCGGTAGAGAAGGGCGCGTTGCTGGTCGACACACAGACCGGTGCGCTCGTCGAATCCGAAGCCGTGGACTGGAACACCCACGCCAACCCCGACGCCGAACCTGGCCAGGGACTGCGCCACGCCGAGTCGGTGCAGCGCGCGGATCGGTGGACCCCGACCTATTACCTGCCCGAGGATGCACTGGCGGGCAGCGGATTCCAGATCGTGGCGGGCGAACCCGACCCGCAGATCGAAGCCGACACCGCAGCCGAGCGGGAGCAGGCGCGGCTGGCGCGGCGGCGGGTAATCAAGTTGAACGAGCGCGGAGAGGCCGCCAACGAGCGCCGCAACAAATTCCTGCCGCAGCTGGTGGCCGGTGCCACCCTGCACCAGTCCACCGCTAGGTTCGTCGCCGAAGCCCTCGCGCACAAGCTCAACCCCGTCGAGCGCACGAAAGTGGCCTCGCTGCTACGGATCGACGCCTCAATCGAGGCGTTGGTCACCGCGATCAGCAATGCCTCACCCAACCGGGCGTGGACGATCGTGCTCGCCATGCAGCTCGCCTGCGCCGAACTCGAGATCGGCAAGAGCCTGTGGCGCGACGCCCTCCCCGCCACACAGCGGTATCTGCGGTTCCTCGACGAGGCCACAGCCGATCCCGACATCGACTTCGCCCTGGTCGACGTCGAACAGGCCGCCGCCAAACTCATCGACTACCACGACATCGACATCGAGTCCTGAACCAGCACACCACAACCTGCACCGGCCCACCACGGATCTGTTCGTGGTGGGCCGGTGCTCGTCACTCACCCGAATAGAAACAGAACACCCTCATGGCCGCAGACGCCTGTCCTCATCGTGTTCGGTTCTGACCGCCGACCCCGAACTGAAGCTCACCCGACATGGTGTGGCTGTTCGCTGTCCAACGGCATCGGCTGCCCCCCGGCGGCCGCGGTGACGAACACGGACCCGACGGGCACCGCCACGTCCACGCCGCGCACCGCCACGACACCGTCATCGGTCATGCCCGCGCCCGAGGTGTGCTGCCGCCGCGCCGATTCACCGAAGTCATCGACCCCCACGACCAGCCGACGCACTGACAGCTCATGCCGCAGGCGCGCCCGGTCATCGCACACATATCCCGCTACCGAGAGGGACTTCCATGCCCGACAACACCGATGACGCTCTATCGCGCTTGTTCGACCAGTTGACCGGTGATCTGGATCGGGTTTCCCGGGATCGTGTTCCGGGCGAGTCGCTGCATGTCGATGATCCCGGTGAGTTGATCGTGGCGGTGCCCGCGATGGTCGGCTTCGTCCCCGAACGCTCGCTGGTGGTGGCCCTGCTTCGCGATACCGGTGATCGGCGGCGAGCACCCGTCATCGACGCGGTGTTGCGGCTGGATCTCGACGTCGACGACAGTCACCCGGGTCGGGCGGATGCTTACGCCGATGCGGTCGCCAGCATCTGCGCCACCGAGGACGCGACCATGGTGCTCGCGGTCATCGTCGATGATCGGATTACTGAACCCCACGACACACAGCCCCAAACCGACTTGAGTATCGGGCCGTGGGCACGACTCGTCGCCGAGTTCACCAGTTGCCTGGCCGAGGAGGACATCGTGGTCGCGGGCGCGTGGGCAGTCCGCGCGATCCAACCGCAGCAACGCTGGTGGGATCTGCTCGGACCCAACAGTCATGGGACACTGCCGGACCCGGCCACCTCGATGGTGACCCTCGCCCACGTGCTCCACGGGCGGCCGATCCGCAGCACCCGCTCCGAACTCACCGAACTGCTCACCCCCGACACCGAACTGACCACCCAGGTCGCCGCGGATCTCGACGACGCCCTCCGGCAGGCCCACGACCGGTATGCCGAGGCCGTGCACCGCGGCGATCCCGACAGCTATCACCGGCAGATGTTGGAGTGGGCGCTGTGGCGGGTCGCCGACACCGACTCCGGGATCGCGCTCACCGCCGGACAGTACGCCGAACTGGCTGCGGCGCTGCGGGATCAGATAGTGCGTGATTCGTTGTTCGCTCTCGCGTTGAGTGCGCACACCGCGCCCGCCGAACAGCTGTGGCTGGCCTCGGCTCGGGCACTGTCGGGCTGCGACCGCGCTGATGCCGCAACACTTCTCGCCTACAGCGCCTACCTCCGCGGCGACGGCCCCCTCGCCGGTATCGCCCTACAAGCCGCTCTGCACGCCGACTCGACACACTCGATGGCCATCCTCCTCGAAACCTCACTGCGCAGCGGAATACGGCCGCACACCCTGCGGCGACTCGCCCACACCGGACGCGGCATCGCCGCCGACCTCGGCATCGATCTGGGACCGATCCCCCACTGACCCAGCGCGGCATCCACCCCCGCACCGACCATGGGGATTCCTCGGCCACCGCGATGTCGGGTTCAACGACTAAACCCCGCCCGATTCACTGGCTGCCCTCACCGGTGGCCGCCAGCGCGGTCCGTGCAGGCCTGTGCGCGCGATTGCTGTTCTCATCCACTAACATTCGAAGGAGTACTCGGCATGGCTGCAGATACGGTCATCACCGTCAAAGGGAATCTGACCGCGGATCCAGAGCTTCGGTTCACACCCAATGGTGTGGCGGTCCTCGATTTCACCGTCGCTTCCACACCCCGCTACCGCGACCCCAACAGCGGGGAGTGGAAAGACGGCGAGGCGTTGTTCCTGCGCTGCAACCTGTGGCGCGAGGCCGCGGAGAACGCCGCGGAGAGCTTGAGCAGGGGCTCGCGCGTGATTGTGACTGGCCGCCTCAAGCAGCGCCGCTGGCAGACCCCAGACGGTCAGAACCGCACCGTCGTTGAGCTCGAGGTCGACGAGGTCGGGCCCTCGTTGCTTTTCGCCACCGCCAAAGTCACCCGCACCAAACGCGACACCAACGGCAACGGCCGGTCTGCGGCCGGGCGCTCCGATATCGGTGACCGGTCCCGCGACCTGGTCGGCGCGGCAGCGTCCACCGGCAGCAGCGGCGGGTCGGCCGATCCGTGGGCGGTGAACACCGCGGGCTCCTTCGGCGGCGGCACCAGCAACGACGACCCCCAGTTCTAACTCACCTTCCCTCCCGCGTGAGCGGTGCCTGGCGGGTTGACGCCGCCGGGCACCGCCTCGACCGCTGACGCGAATCCCGCTGTGTCCATTCCACTTCCGTGATCAGGAGAGCTGTTGTGACCATTGTTTCCCCGACCGCGATCGCGGTGACCCCGTCGTTGACCGATATCGCCGCCCTCGACGAGCTGATCGACACCGATCCCTGCCGGGCCCGCCAACAATTCCGGCAGGCGCTGAAGACCCTCACCCCGGCCGACTGGTCGTTTCTCGGTCTCATCCACCGCGCGTTCGCCAACTCCCCGGAAACGGCACTGGCGCGGGTGGTCTCGATCGCCGGTGCCCGTATCGGCGTGTCCGACAACGGATCCGACCCCAGCATAGATCCCGACGAGCGCCTCTACGCCCTGGCCGACGCCATCGAGATCCCGGTGGAGGTCGAAGTCGGTCCGTGGGCGCGCACTCCGGCCCGCGAGCCCGGTCACGATCTTCGCCTGCACGCGACCCCGAGCACGACCACCGACGCCAGGCGCGAGAGCGCGGAGGCGATCGCGGCCCGCCGCGCACGCCACACGCCGCGCCCCCTCGGACCGGACGTGTTGCGGCACCGTGCCCGCGACGAGCGAGCCGCCCAGCGTCGCCGCCGCGCCGAGGCCGACGCTGATGCCTACTTCGCGCAGCGTCCACCATTGGTGGCCTGACCTTCCCGCGCAGAAAGCAAGAAGAGGAAGGGGTTTGGGTTGGGTGTCCGGGGTGTTCGTCTGGTCGAGCGCCCCGCCTGACTGAAGGGCTACCAGGGCGGTGCCCGCCGCGCCTGCGGGCCCGCGCCCGTGCGTGCACGAATTTCCTCCGGCGCGACGCCCAGCGGTCTGGGTGTGGGTTGGGTTGTGTGCGCGCGAAATTCGCGCCCACCCGTTTCGGCGCGTTCCCTCCGCCGCGTCGTTCACCACCCTGGTCGATCGCCCTTCAGGCGGGTCACCCGACCAGCCGCCCACCCCTCGTGTCGCGAAAAGCGCACGCGATTCCCCGGGGTGGGTTTCCTTTTCCTCGCGAGACAGGACATTCGTCATGCCCAGTGCTTTCCTCGATGCTCTGTTCCACCTGGACCGCCTCTTCCACCTCGACAGCCCGCGCCTCGCGCGCGAGATGTTCCCCGATGTACTCGCTCTCGCGACACCGGACGAGCGTGCGTTCCTCGACGAGCTCACCGACACCTTCACCCGCCACCCGTTCCAGACCGCACACAAACGGCTCGACGCGATATGGAAGGCCGCCGACACCGAACGCCGGGAGCTGATCAACCGCTGCGCACCCGACACCGACCCCGGCCTGCACACCCGAGAGCTACCCGAGATCGTCGAGATCTCCTACACCGCCGCCGAACTCCCGCCGATGCCGGTGCGGGACCGCTACCGGCCGCTGATCACCCACCGCGCCCCGGCGCGAGCCACCGACGCCGCCCGCAACGCTCTCGACAAAGTCGCCGCACGCACCCAAGCCCGCCCGATCCCGACCCCGAGCATTCCCGGGGATCACCGTGCCCACCTGCTGCCGTACGCGATCGCGAACGAGGCAATCCTCACCGGATACGTGACCGGCAGCATGTTCACCGACGGCACCACCATCCCCGACCCCGACGCCGCGCCCGAACCGCCGCAACGCCCGATCGAGCTTCCGGTACCCGATCCCGACTCCGAGACCGAACGCGCCAAGCGCCAGCGTCGTCGGTATGCCCGCGACCACGCCGAAGCCACCGAGCTGTGGGACCGCGTCTACATCAACTATGTTGCGAGCCAATACGACACCGAGCACCGCACCGCCTGGAACGCCCAACGCGGCGGCCGGATCACCGAGGACGAGGCGAAGGCGTTTGCCGATGCCCGCACCGGGTTGCGGGTGCGTGACGACGCACGTCCAGAGATCCCCCGCCAGGGCAACGGCTTGGATTACGACGACGCCGCGATGGTCCCGGTCATGGGATGGCGGTGCGTGTCCTGCTTCATCGAACGCCCCATGACCGACCAGCGCCCCATCCACATCCGAGGCGGACAGTTGGTTTCCGATGACGGGCTCTGCGATTCCTGCCGCGCCGACGCACGGCCCGGGATCGCGCCGCTGCCCGAGGAGTTCACCACCGAGGACTTCGTGGTCTCTCGCTGTGACTTCCTCGCCGCCACCTACCCTGCCGCCGCGCACGCCCTGATCGTTGAAGTCTGGCACCGCGCGGCACCGCACCCGATCTGCCGCCACATCACCCGCTTCCTCGCCACCCATCCCGAGCTCACCCCGAACCCGGCCAAGCCGCTCCAGCTCGCCGCCGAGGTTGCCGCTACCGAGGTAGCACCGCGTCCCCCCGCCGCCGTGCGCAAGGGGCGCGCGAGGTTGGGTGCCGATCAGCGTCACGGCCGCTGCGACGGCTGCACCCGCTACACCGTCGTCCACACCGACAACTACTGCCTCACCTGCCGCATCGACCTCGGCCTCGTCCACGCCCGTCGCCATCGGCCGCAGGCGGCCTGACCCCGCACCACCTCTCGACCTCGGTCCGCTGCGATGCCCACGCCCGCGGCGGACCGGGGTCCTCGACCCGCACCGTGCTTCGCTCACTCCCCACCCCCTCGGAGGTACATAGCTGTGACCCACTCCTGGCTCGACTTCCTCAATGACCATTACTCGGCGATCTGGCTCCTGTGCTGGTTCGCCATCTTCGCGTACTGGGCACGCCCCATGAACGAATCCCGCTGCCGCTGCCGGTGTTCCACCACAGCGTGCACAAAACCTGGCGGGAGATAACCCAGCACCGCCCGAACGCAGCCGCTCACCCGCCGTCCAGCCAGCGCCCATCATCGGCGTCTCCCGACACTCCGGTCCGTCGCGGTGCCCACTCCCGCGACGGACCGGCCACCACCAGCTGCCATCACCCCTGCAACCCAATCCCCTCCACGATCACCTCACAACCTGCCACCACCTCCACTACACTCCCCATCACTACCCAGCCACTCACATACCCGCCGCCGCACACACCCACTGCCTCCCCTCTCACTCATTCCCGACAAGCAGACCTCTTGCATCTGCGGGCGACAACGATTTGGTAACGACCAGCGGTTTTGCTTGATTTGACGAAAAAATAGTCAAATCCAACCCCTGGCGTTAATGGCCGGGTGGGTGCTTGATGGATATATGACCGCGACGATTCATAAAGTCGTGGCAGGCAATGGGTATCAATATTATCTGCGCAATGTCGCCGCGAATGATGTTTCGGCTCGCGGCCGTTCCAGCCTCGCCGATTATTACTCCGCTCATGGGGAAGCTCCGGGCCGCTGGCACGGCACGGGCCTGGCCGCGTTGGGCATCCAACCGGGTGAGGAAGTCACCGAAGAACAGCTGAAATCCCTGCTCGGACTGGGGCGTCATCCGAACGCGGAAGTGATCGAAGCCCGCGTCTACGACGTGCAGATCAGCAAGGGTGCCACGCACAAACAAGCGACACAAGCAGCCGATCACGCGTCGCGTTTAGGTAACCCATTTCGGGTGTATAGGGAGGTTTCCGAGTTTCGGAAACGGTGCGCGAAAGCGTTCTCCGAATACAATTCCGCGCGCGGGTTCGACCCTCACGAAGCAATCGGCGATGACGAACGTGCACGGATTCGTACCAGTGTCGCGTTTGAAATGTTCTGCGAAACCTACGATCGCCCGCCCTTGGATGCGCGGGAATTGTCGGGGTGGGTGGCACGTAACTCGCGCCCGAACACGACCGCGGTCGCCGGTTTCGACATCACTTTCTCACCAGTGAAGAGCGTCTCGGTGTTGTGGGCACTGGCCCCACGGTCCGTCGCGGACAAGATCGAGCTCGCGCACCAACGGGCGGTGCGCGACGCACTCGAGTGGCTCGAGAAGCACGCGATCTTCACCCGGCTGGGACGTAACGGGATCCGGCAGGTCGATGTCGAGGGCATTGTCGCGGCGTGGTTCACCCACCGCGATAGCCGTGCCGGGGATCCTGACCTGCACACACACGTGGTGATCGCGAACCGGGTGCGCACGCTCGACGGTAAATGGCGCACCCTCGATGGTGCCGCGATCTACCAGGCGTTGGTGACTGTTTCCGAGATATTCAACACCCGCCTCGAACACCATATGGAGGATCTGGTCGGTGTGGAGTTCGCCGAACGCCCCGCAGCGGATCCGTCGAAGCGTCCGATTCGTGAAATCGTGGGTATCCCACTGCGGTTGATCACGGCGTTCTCGCGCCGCGATGCCGCGATCACCACCCGCCTCGGCCAGCTCGCAGCCGAGTTCCAGCGGCAGCGTGGACGCGAACCGATCCCCGGGGAAATGTGGGACCTGGCCGAAAAAGCGACACTGCAAACCCGCCCGGCCAAACATGCCCTGCGGTCGTTCGCCGAGCAGCGCAGCACCTGGCGGGCCCAGGCTATTGCTGTCCTCGGGAGCCGGGAAGCGTTGGCGGGGATGGTCACCGCGGCTTTGAACCCGATCCGCGCCCCGCGGTCTGTGATCACGCCCCGGTGGGTCACGCGAACGGCTGAGCGTGTGTTGGAGGTCGTGTCTGAGCATCGATCGACGTGGCGGGCCAGCAATGTGCGCGCCGAAGTCGAACGCCAACTGCGTGGACATATCCGAGGCCAGGACTGGGAACAGACCGCCGAAGCCGTCGTGGCTGAAGCCCTCTCGCCTGCGCACTCGATCGCGTGTGGTGACCCCGACCTCGCCGGCGAACCCGAATTGCGCACCATCCCAGCGCTATTGCGTCGCCGCGACGGCGCCAGCGTCTACACCGCCGCCGCATCGCAGGTGTTCACCTCCGCGCGAACCCTGTCGATCGAACAGCAACTGATCGACCTCTCCGTCCAGCCCGGCGCACGCCAACTCGCCCCCGACACCGTCGCCACGGCGGTGCGCGCCTACAACAACACGCATCCGGATCAGAGGCTCAATGCCGGGCAGATCAGCGTGATCGAAGAATTCGCGACATCGAACCTGCGGATCCGCACAACCAACGCACCCGCGGGATCTGGGAAGACGACCGCGATGCGCGTGCTCGCCGATGCGTGGTCCGCCAGCGGCGGCCACGTGCTCGGGTTGGCGCCCACCGCGGCAGCCGCGGCCGAGCTGGGTAAGGCGATCCGCGTACGCGTGGAGACCGTCGACAAGCCGTTGCATGTCATCACCGCCCACACCCCCGGCCGCGACAACCTCACCCAAGACCGCGCGTTTCCGCCGTCGCTGCCGCAATGGATGCTCGAGATCGACGCCGAAACGTTGGTGATCGTCGATGAACACGTCAAGATCGGCAACCTCAAACGCCTTCGCCTGCTGCAATTCCTAACCGAGCGGGGAGCCACCGTCCGCTGCATCGGCGACCCGAAACAGCTCGCCGCGATCGAAGCCGGCGGCGCAGACGCCGACATGGACGCAGCCTCACCCGAGCCGGAGTTGACCCTCACCCATGTCGTGCGGTTCGCTTCCACCGCTGAAGCCACCGCGAGTTTGCAGCTGCGCGAAGGGGATCCGGCCGCATTGGGCTGGTACCTGGACAACAGCCGCGTCCACGGCGGGCACGCTGGCGCCACGCAGGACGACGCCTACACGGCCTGGATCACCGATCACCTGGCAGGTCGCGACACCATCATGCTCGCCGCCAACCATGACACCGTCAGCGAACTCAACGCCCGTGCCCGCGCCGACCGCATCGCCCGCGACGGCGGCACGGTCGGTGCCGAAGTTGTTCTCGCCGATCAACTTCACGCCTCGGTCGGTGACACCATCCGCACCCGCCGCAATGACCGACGCTTGCGTTTAGGCGAGCGGGATTGGGTGCGCAACGGCTACGCCTGGCGCGTGACCGCCGTCCACAACGACGGCAGCCTCACCGCCACCCACGTCGGTTCGGACGCGAAACTCGGTGACAGTGTGTGTCTTCCCGCCGATTATGTGGCCGCGTATGTGCGCCTCGGGTACGCGACGACGATCGATTCCGCGCAAGGAATCACCGCAGATTCGTGTCATGTCGCGCTCACCGGGGGCGAGTCTCTGCAACAGCTTTACGTCGCACTCACCCGCGGTATCGACGCCAACCACGTGTATGTACCGACCGCATTGGACGGTTCCGAAAGCTCGTTCTGGTCCGAACCGGCCGTCTATCCGCGCACCGCCGTCGAGGTATTGCTGCGTGTATTCGGGCGCAACGGCGCCCAGAAATCGGCGCACACGATGCTGCGCGATGCGCTGGATCCGCACCAGCGGATCGGTCGCGCGCTCGATATCTACCTCGACGCGGTCGGTGTCGCTGCCGAAAACGCCCTCGGTCCAGGCGGACTCGAACGCCTCGACGCCGCCGCGGAAGCATTGCGCCCGAACCTCACCGACAGCCCCGCCTACCCCGTTCTGCGTCAACACTTGGCGTTAATCGCGCTCTCAGGCCATGACCCGATCACGGCCTTGCGCACCGCCGCGAGCGCCCGCGAACTCGACACCGCCGATGACGTTGCCGCCGTGCTCGACTGGCGCCTGGATCCCTCCGGCGCGCACTCCACCACCAACGCACCCCTGCCCTGGGCATCAGGGATCCCCCACGGGCTGCGCACCGAACTCGACTCCACCCAACTCACCGCACGCGCCCGAATCGTCACCGACCTCGCCACCCAGATCCGCACCGACACACAGTCATGGACACCCGCGTCCGCACCACACTGGGCGCGCCCGCTCATCGGCTCCGCCCCACAACTGCTCGAAGACCTCGCCGTGTGGCGGGCCTCCCTACACATCAACGACCGCGAACCGCGCCCCACCGGGCCACCGCGCTACACCGTGGGCGAACGCGAACACCAAGACCTGCTCGATGCCCGCGTCACCGACGCACTCGGCGACCCGCACCTGCCTGCCAGCAGGTGGGCACCGCTGATCACACAGCTGCAACCACGCATCCTCACCGACCCGTGGTGGCCGATCCTCGCCGACAAGATCGAGGTCGCCGACCGATCCGGAATCGACATCGAATCCCGGTTGACCCACGCTGCGGCACTTCGGGCGTTGCCCGACGACATGCCCGCCGCGGCCCTGTGGTCGCGACTCGAGCTCGAACTCGTCGCCGCCGAGGTCACCAGCACCCACAACCTCACCCCCGACTGGACCCATGAACTCCATCAGATCATCGGCGCAGACACCGCCCAACGCGTCATCAACGACCCCGCCTGGCCGCGCCTGGTCGCCGCGATCGACCGCGCCACCGGCACCGACTGGACACCCGCCGAACTGCTCACCACCGCATACGAACTCATCCTCGGGGCCCAACCGGACGACAGCGCACCGCTGCGCCCCGACCAACTCACCAACGCCCTCGCCTGGCGTATCGACGCACTCCTGCACGAGCCCATCCACCCCGACCAACCCGATCCACACCTACTCCCGGAGCCCACCATGCACCCACCCGAGCACCACCCCGATCCCGAACCACACGATCCCCGCCATGGCAACACGACCGCACAGCCGTCGCCGCGCCCACCGATCCGGCCACCACAGACCGCCACCAGTGCCGAAAACCCGCTGTCCGACAGCGCCGCAACGATCGCCGCGCTCATCCAATCCGGTGACCTGCGCGCGGCGCCGCGCGCCTTTCACGACCTCGCCGAGGGCCTCACCGACGAACAACGCGACATCATCGAACACGTCGCCACCACCCTCTACCGCAACGCCTACCCCATCGCCGCCGCCCGACTCCGATGGGCCGCAGACCAATACCCCCAACACCGCGCACTCATCCACGCCTGCACACCCACCAGCGACCCACACGTATACCGACCAGCCACCGACAACATCCCAGCACCGAACCGGCGCGACCAACACCGGCGTGCCGCACGCGACAACCCCGACCGCGTCGACCGCACACCGCGGCGCCCACCGCCCCCCGACACCGATATCACCGCCGCACGCGAATACCAGGACTACCTCGACACCCGCGGCGACGTCGACGACCATCCCGAACACCTACCCAAACCCGAAGGAGTCCCGCACCGCTACTACCGCCAAAAGCTCTGGGAAGACCGCTATCCCGACTCCGAGCCACCCAACTACGACCGCCAAACAACCCGCAACACCCGCGCCCTGCCGTGCGTGTCCTGCGGTATCGGACGCGCCCTCACCGATAGCAGACCGATCCCGCCACGCCGCAGCGACGACGGCCTCTGCAGCGAATGCCGGACCGACAACCAACCCGGCATCCCCGACCACCCACCCGCCGAGCACATCCGCGCCCGCTGCGACCACATCGCCAACACCCACCCACCGAACACCGTCCACGGCATGCTCAAACGGGACTGGCATGCCGCACGCACTCTCGCCGAACGCCTCGCCATCGCAACCTGGGTCGAACAGCATCCACTGCCCGACACCCTGACCGAGCCATCAGCACCACCGTCTGACGATCTCCTCGATGTGTCCGACCCCATGCAGATGCTCACCGACGACCAACTCGCCCAAGCCATCACCGATATCAGCCAGCGCATCGACCTCGCCGAGACCGAAGCCATCCTCTACGGACCCGCACCCGGCACCGCATCCGCGGACACAACAGCCCTCGACACCACCACCTGGCTGCACAACGAACTCACCAACCTCAACACCGAACAACACCGCCGCACCCAACTCACACCCGAACAAACCACCGCCGAGCACGCCCTACGCGCCCACCACCAGCACGACAACACCACCGAAGACCCCACGGAATACGAGCCCGACCCGATCATCGATCCGCCCCTCGGCTACGACGACCTCGGGCTGTAAAACAAAGGCACCGACGACATCAAATGCGACAGCCCCACAGCACAACACCGTGGGGACCTTGTGCGTAGACGGTCACTGACCAGCTTCCGGGAATGGTCGGTGTTCGTTGTGCAGCGGATGCTGGCCGTAGTTATGCATGTCACAAGCCCAAATAGCCAGCTTCCATGCGGGACCATCCCCACGTGCGGGGAGCACCCTATTTGGCGGGGGTGTAGGTCAAGATCACGCGGATCATCCCCGCGTGCGCGGGGAGCACGCCAGCGCCGCAACCCGAGAGGCCCGGCAAACCGGATCATCCCCGCGTGCGCGGGGGAGCACGGATGAACGTTTCGGAGCCATGTCCTCACCGTCGGATCATCCCCGCGTGCGCGGGGAGCACTACTTCGGCAGCGCGCCGAGCGCGGCGATAGGCGGATCATCCCGCGTGCGCGGGGAGCACGACTCGTGGCAGGCCGCCGACATGTGGACCGCCGGATCATCCCCGCGTGTGCAGGGAGCACGTGACCAGTTGCGTTGTCGGACATCACAACCCCGGATCATCCCCGCGTGCGCGGGGAGCACGTCAGCGCGGTGATCAATGGACCCGCCGTGCCCGGATCATCCCCGCGTGCGCGGGGAGCACCACTCGTCGGCACCGGCGTGCTGGGCCGGGTCCGGATCATCCCCGCGTGCGCGGGGAGCACGTGGACGCTTGAATCTGGGTCGCGAACGGCCGCGGATCATCCCCGCGTGCGCGGGGAGCACGGTCATCGAGCCACCGGCCTTGGCGAACTTCGCGGATCACACCCGCGTGCGCGGGGAGCACGTCGACCAAGCGCTCATCGCGCTGCGGTGGGAGGGATCATCCCCGCGTGCGCGGGGAGCACTGCAGAGGATGCAGGTGCTCACGACTTTCCCGCCGGATCATCCCCGCGTGCGCGGGGAGCACGCAGGAGGCGGCGCGTACTTCGTCACCGCGACCGGATCATCCCCGCGTGCGCGGGGAGCACACACGCACACATCCGTTGTGGAAGACCAGCAAAGGATCATCCCCGCGTGCGCGGGGAGCACGCGTCAACGTCTTCGCGCTTGCGCTTGCCCTTCGGATCATCCCCGCGTGCGCGGGGAGCACAAACCGTTGAACGACACCAACATCCCCCAAGCCAGATCATCCCCGCGTGCGTGGGGAGCACGTCTTCACCGGCACCACAACCCAGACCGTCACAGGATCATCCCCGCGTGCGCGGGGAGCACACGCTCACGGTGTCCAGCAACTACACGCAGGTCGGATCATCCCCGCGTGCGCGGGGAGCACCGCAGGCAGTCAGCTCGCCGTCGCGAGACCTCCGGATCATCCCCGCGTGCGCGGGGAGCACGTGTCCCTGAAATCGCATTCGCCGACACACCTCGGATCATCCCCGCGTGCGCGGGGAGCACCGGGGAGGCTCGGCAGGCGCGGCGTCCGGGGCCGGATCATCCCCGCGTGCGCGGGGAGCACTGCCAGGCAGCCGATTCCGGTCGAATCGCATGCGGATCATCCCCGCGTGCGCGGGGAGCACACGGTGACGGTTGTGCTGAACATCTTCCCCTTCGGATCATCCCCGCGTGCGCGGGGAGCACGAACCATTCGGTTGCCCTGACTGCCGACGCGAAGGATCATCCCCGCGTGCGCGGGGAGCACAGCCGGAGTCGGAACCGACTGCACCGGAACACGAGGATCATCCCCGCGTGCGCGGGGAGCACGTTGGGCAGCGGGATCTCCACGAAGTGGGAGCCGGATCATCCCCGCGTGCGCGGGGAGCACTGTTCCTGTTGGCGTGCTGAGAGTTTCGGTTGCGGATCATCCCCGCGTGCGCGGGGAGCACCCGATCTCACGCTCGTCGGGCTGACCGATGGACGGATCATCCCCGCGTGCGCGGGGAGCACCGACGGGAATCAGTATCTACGGATCTCAGTACGGGATCATCCCCGCGTGCGCGGGGAGCACGCGGACGTACGGCCTTGCTACCCTGAGAACTGCGGATCATCCCCACGTGCGCGGGGAGCACGTCTTGACCTCGTCCATGCGCCCACCTTATGACGGATCATCCCCGCGTGCGCGGGGAGCACGCGGACGATGCCCTCGGCGGTCAGCTCCCGATAGGATCATCCCCGCGTGCGCGGGGAGCACAGGATATGCAGCCGGACCGCGCCGCGGTCGACCGGATCATCCCCGCGTGCGCGGGGAGCACCCGTAATAACGCTCGGGCGGGTTGCCGGTGCGCGGATCATCCCCGCGTGCGCGGGGAGCACATCTGCCAGGGTAGGCGTGAGGGGTGCTCAGGCGGATCATCCCCGCGTGCGCGGGGAGCACTGGGCCACATGGGCTTTCAGCTCGATCAGGGCCGGATCATCCCCGCGTGCGCGGGGAGCACTCATCGCCGCTTAGCCAGCCGCCCGGCATCACCGGATCATCCCCGCGTGCGCGGGGAGCACGCGCTGCTGGCGCTCACGCTGGCGTTGAACACCGGATCATCCCCGCGTGCGCGGGGAGCACGGGCGAGATCTACAGCCGGTCACGATGACTGCCGGATCATCCCCGCGTGCGCGGGGAGCACCACATCTAAAGACAGCGAGAGCCCCGACGGTCCGGACAATCCCCGCGTGCGCGGGGAGCACCCCGAACCGGTACGCAACCAGGTCAAAAAGCACGGATCATCCCCGCGTGCGCGGGGAGCACGAGTCGTAGGACCGAGGCTTACGCCGACACCCCGGATCATCCCCGCGTGCGCGGGGAGCACGTCAACTTCGATGACTCCGGAGTTCTGGGCCGCGGATCATCCCCGCGTGCGCGGGGAGCACGAAAAGATCGGTGTCTTCGTCGATTCCCAGAACGGATCATCCCCGCGTGCGCGGGGAGCACGTGGTGAGAGATTCGTACGCCTGCCTCAATGCCGGATCATCCCCGCGTGCGCGGGGAGCACTATGTCATCAATGGACTCGATGCCTTCTTCGGCGGATCATCCCCGCGTGCGCGGGGAGCACCGACAACGAATTTCGGCGGGCGCTTACGCCTCCGGATCATCCCCGCGTGCGCGGGGAGCACGACCCAGATGTTGCGGAACGGGCTTGAACTCGCGGATCATCCCCGCGTGCGCGGGGAGCACTTCCTCCGCCAGCGCCGTCAGTTCGGCCCGCACGGATCATCCCCGCGTGCGCGGGGAGCACGGTCGCGCTCGAGATCGTGCAGCCCGAGGCCCGGATCATCCCCGCGTGCGCGGGGAGCACACAAGGGCTGTCATTGCGGCCATCATCAACACCGGATCATCCCCGCGTGCGCGGGGAGCACCGCCCCGTCGTCCCCTGGCTGGGCGCCGACCGCGGATCATCCCCGCGTGCGCGGGGAGCACGCGACCTTGGTGCGGCCGAGGTCCGCGAAATACGGATCATCCCCGCGTGCGCGGGGAGCACCTTGGAAGGTGCTGCCGCGCGAGCTCCGCTCGCGGATCATCCCCGCGTGCGCGGGGAGCACTTTCGCAGCATCGAGCGCGTTTCCCGCGAAGAAGGATCATCCCCGCGTGCGCGGGGAGCACGTGTCGTTGCGCCGCCGCGCGCCCCTCGAGGACGGATCATCCCCGCGTGCGCGGGGAGCACGCCGCGGTTCGCGACCGGCGACCCGGTGAGGAAGGATCATCCCCGCGTGCGCGGGGAGCACCTGGCCACCAGAGGCCGAAACCCTTCTCCGCACGGATCATCCCCGCGTGCGCGGGGAGCACGCTATCGCCTCATAGACGGCGGCCGCCATGGACGGATCATCCCCGCGTGCGCGGGGAGCACACCTCGGAACCCTTCACGGCCCAGACTGGCTTCGGATCATCCCCGCGTGCGCGGGGAGCACCAGTTCGGGCGCCTGGTCGACTTCATCACGGACGGATCATCCCCGCGTGCGCGGGGAGCACGTAGTCGTCCCGCGGTTCCGCCACGATGTTCCGGAGGATCATCCCCGCGTGCGCGGGGAGCACACCAACCCGTCGGCAGACAACTGACGCATCGCCGGATCATCCCCGCGTGCGCGGGGAGCACCTCTCTGATGCCTTGCTCACTGCGATTACCGCAGGATCATCCCCGCGTGCGCGGGGAGCACGATCGCGCTGTCTTCCCGGGTGGCGTCCAGGTGCGGATCATCCCCGCGTGCGCGGGGAGCACGCCAAGTGGGGCGGAGGACCAAATTCATGGTGCGGATCATCCCCGCGTGCGCGGGGAGCACGGATGATCCTGCTGGTAAGGCGAAGCACGAGACGGATCATCCCCGCGTGCGCGGGGAGCACACTTGTTGACCTGGGCATTTCTGGGTCGATGAGCCGCTTTTCATTCGGTTTCATTCGGGCAATCGCTAGGCCATGTTTGCGTGGTGATTGTTACTTCGGTTTGAACTTTCGTCTGGCTGTCCGGCGCCGCCATACTGTTTCGGATTGGTGCTCGGCGGCGTTTGTTGATTGTTTGCGGGTGGTCAGAGGCGCTTGAGGTGCGGGGATGTAGTCGGGGATGGTTGTGCGGCGCATGAGTGTGATGCCGTCGTAGTCGGTTGGGGTCCAGTCGTGTCCATGGACTTTGAAGGCGAGGCGTTGTTCGTTGCGTGCTGAGTGCACCATCAATGCTCGGCCTTCGGAGACGTACTCGATGATGCGCTGCCACATGAGTTCTCGAACGCGCGGTGACATGTTGCCGACGAACAAGCCTGGGCTGATTTCGAGCAGCCACCGTGTGAGGTGACCTCGGAGTCCGGGTGGCACCGCGGTCAAGACGACGATGGTCAAAATTCGTCTCCGTAGCCGACGCCGCCAGCGACAGAGTTATCCCGGTCATCCCACAGTGAGATAACTTCGAACTCCAGTTCGTCGAAATCCGCTGCCTCGGTCCCGGTCTCGCCACGCAGGAGATGCTGGATGTCGCGGGCGCATCGTTCGAGGATCTTCCCGTCGTGCAGGGCATCTCGGACTCGTCTTCGGGTAACGGCTCCGATGTCTTCGACGTCTTCGGTTGCGATATCGAATGCGATCGGTATGGTCACCTCGGCTTTGTACAGGTCGGCGATGTCGTAGACGAACGATCGGTGATGGCCTGTGTGCACGAAACCGAGGGCGGGCGAGCATCCCAGCGCGACTATGACCGAGTGCACAACGCCGTACAGTGCCGAATTCGCTGCTGAGAGAGCCTGATTGACCGGCTCACCGGCATCCCAGTCCTCGACGTCGTAAGTGCGCCGGTTCCATTCGACTCCGGTCCGCTGCGAGTGCTCGCGGTAGACCGCGCGCACGCGGGCGCCCTCGCGCCCGCGTAACTGTTGCATCGATAGTTCTGAGATATTTTCGCCCGGAAAGCGCATGGCATACATCGCCCGCGCGACCCGCAACCGCGACCGCGTGTTGGTCACGGCCTCTGCTTGTGCCTCCAGCAGACGGGAGGATCGCGATAGCCCCACGCCGTGGGCGTAATACCGGACGCCGCGTTCTCCTACCCACACCACCGTTGATCCACTGTCGGACATCAGTGAAATCGCTTGATGGGTGATCGTGGTTCCCGGGCCGAGCAGCAGCACGCCGATTGAGGCGGCCGGTACGTGAACGGTGCCGCGCTCATCGGTCGCGGTGATGGCGTTGCTGTCGCGGTTGACGACGCATCGATCCAGGTACAGGAACGAGACGCGGTCCGATATGCGTACCAGCTCTTTGGATTCCGAGGGTCTGCGCCCGATCGTGCCCACAGCTATTTGTCCGTCTGCGTTGGGTAGGCCAGTGTCAGCAGGCCGCATCCATATGATTTCGCTCGTCCGATTCCGAAGCTGAGTGAATGTCGTAGTGCGGCAACGTCGGTTACCTCGAGGATGCCTTCGAAGGTGGCGGTGGAGATGGTGACGCGTGTGTTGCCGCGAGTGAACCGTCGTACTGAGCGGTCGGTGATGGCGAGTTCGAATTCATTGTCGGTCGCGTCGGGTGCCTGTCGTGGCAGTATTCGGATTCCGATGCGGTCGGCTCGGTCGAGTAGCCATTGTTCTTGTTGGCGGGCGGTGACGTGGGCCAGGGGTTTGGTATCGGCCCAGCCGTCGCGTCTGCCGGAGTGGACGGGGTTGGCGGTGAGGCGGAATTGCCAAAGCTGGCCGACCGTGAGCCGGTCCAGGAGACGGTCGTAGGGTTTGGTGTCCCATGCTTGGGTGGTTGGCCATCCGGCTTGTTCGACGATGTGGGTGAGATCGGGTTTGTCCGGGCTGGCGATGTAGAGCAGGACGCGGTGGGGTCCGTAGTTGTCGAGGCGCCACAGGATTCGTCCCTCCTCGGTTGCCGCGGCCTCGGCGAATCCGCTGCACACCGCGGCGTGTAGTGCTTGTGGGGAGGACAGCAGTATTCGGGCGCCGCGGCGGCGGGGGTTGATCGGCATTCTGGTCAAAAACATCTCACACCTCCAGCACCGACATGGCGTCATGTTCGTCGCCGGGTTCGGTTGTGCCATGGGGATTGGGCACGGTGACGTTGCCGCGCACGACCGAGCGCCATTCGTACTGGCGGTGGTTGGGGTCGAAACTCACCGGTGTGTCTCGGATCATTTCGCCGTCGTCTTCGCCTTCGGCGGCGTCGCGGACGGTTGCCAACCGGACCATAAGGTCGCGGGTGCGGCGCTGGGTCCCGGTGCTGGCAAGCCAGGGGCGTTGTGCCAGCGCGGTCTGCAGGTCCTCGTCGAAGACTCCGAGCGCGATGGGTCCGGCGGGTGGGCAGGATCGGCGTCCGAGGTAGAGCGGGAACTCGGGACTTCGCACGGCGGCGTCGATCGCGCTGATGAGTCCGTGCTCGCCTTCGAGGACTGCGAGATAGACCGCGTCGGAGATGTAGTAGCGATACGACAACGGTAGCGAGGTCCAGGTGGTGGATCCGTCGCGTTCGCGTTTGGGCCGCTGCGCGGTCTGGAAGTCTCGAACCAGCTGCCCGGGTTGGTCGATGCGGACACCGAATCGCAAGCCCAGCAACGTTTCCAAGGGGTCGGTGCGGCGCAGGCCCTTCGCTGCCGCGATGAGCCCGAGCACCCCACTTTTGGTTGGCGCGATCTCGGTGCCTCGTCGCACGAATCGGCTACTGGCTCCCCACGATTGCAGCGGCCCGGCCAAGCGCAGGGCCACCACGGTCATTGATGGTCCCCGAGCCTGGTCCCGACCAGCGCACCTACTTCGGCGACGAGGTCGGCGAATGCGACGTTGGCGCCCAGATCGTCCAAACCGGCGGTATCCGAACCGAGTCGGGTCACCCAGCTCGCGACCGGTGTTTCGGAGTAGGCGCGTTGCACCTCGTGTGCCTCCTCACGCAACAGGTCCGCGGCCCTTTTGACTCGACCACCGGTATTCGATTCCCGCACCGGGCTTTCGAACGCGCCCACGAGGTTGATGGGTTGGGTGTCGCGCACCAGAACCACCACGGCCTCGGGCAGGGTGCGGTTGGCGAAGGTGTTCTGTTTGCCGGTGGGCATGGATCGCACGAAGGACATCAGGAACGCTTCGACCGCGCGGCGGGTCGCTTCCTCGTCGCCGAGGTTGTCGTTGAGCCGATTCACGTCGATGGTCGCGTACCGGTACAGGGTGGAGGAATTGAACTCGATGGTGCCGATCATCCCGGCCCCGGTCTCGTGGTCATCGATATGATCGTCGACGGCGGTGAAGTAATCGAACTCGGTCTCCACCGGATGCACACTGATGGCGTGGGCGACCTGGACAGCGGCGTCGACATTCAGGTCGGCTTGGTCGGCGACCATGCGACCGAACAAGGCGATATCCACCGAATGGTCACGATCGGCCAAGTCCTTGACCTTGGCTTCCCGCAATGCTTTTGCCACGTCCTCGGCCTCGGCCGCGGCGACCGCCGCCTCGGCCAAGGCCCGGATTTGATGGCGGCTGAGGAAGACCAGATATCCGGCTTCGTCGATGGCGTCTTTTTTCGGTGGTTTGACCGTGATTCCGATCGCCTTCATCACCTCCGACGCCAACGCAAGGCTGCGATCCGCCAAATCCTGTGACTGCGTAGTGATCTCAGCTGCCAGCAGGTCGACGACTCGTCGGGTGCGCACGCCGAGTTCGGAGCGATCCAGGTGCTCGTCGAAGGCGGCGCGGGTGGCGCGTTTCCACGCTTGGCTCGACACTCGCGCACGCCGCACACCGCCGTAGATAGCGGTCTTGGGGCTGCCGGTGTCGTCGCGGTTGAGGTTGCT
>NZ_JBKBET010000005.1:0-123234 GCF_048910785.1 Nocardia nepalensis
CCAACCCCGCGTCGCCACTGCCGATGTTGAAGTGGTGACGCGGGGCCGTTCGGTCAGGACAGCGTGGTGATGGTGAGGTCGCCGTCGGCGTACTGTGCGCGTAGGCGCTTTTTGTCGAATTTGCCGACGCTGGTTTTGGGGACCTCGGCGATGAAGGTCCATCGTTCCGGCAGTTGCCATTTGGCGAATTTGTCGGCGAGGAACTCGCGTAGTTCTTCGGGTTTGGTTTCGGCGCCCTCGGTGAGCACGATGGCGACGAGGGGGCGTTCGTCCCACTTCTCGTCGGGCACACCGATGACCGCGGCCTCGGCGACGGCGGGATGGCCCATGACCGCGTTCTCCAGATCGACCGAGGAGATCCATTCGCCGCCGGACTTGATGACGTCCTTGGAGCGGTCGACCAGGGTGAGGTAGCCGCTGGGGCTGATCTTGCCGACGTCGCCGGTGCGTAACCAGCCGTTGTCGAATTTGTCGGGGTCGATCTGCGCGCCGTCCGGGGAGTAGTAGGAGCCGGTGATCCAGGGACCGCGAACTTCCAACTCGCCCAGGGACTGTCCGTCATTGGGCACCACGGCGCC
Source organism: Nocardia nepalensis (assembly GCF_048910785.1). NCBI lineage: Bacteria > Bacillati > Actinomycetota > Actinomycetes > Mycobacteriales > Nocardiaceae > Nocardia > Nocardia nepalensis. The sequence continues at coordinate 579 of NZ_JBKBET010000005.1, forward strand.
GTCGTCGCCGACCAGACGCGCCTGCACGCTGGCGGGGAAGCGGCCCTGGGTGAAGCGGTAGTCCCACTCGTCCTCACCGCTCACGCCGGCGGGCGGGTGGGCGACGCTGCCGAGCGGGGAGGTCTCGGTCATGCCCCAGGCGTGCAGGATCCGCACGCCGTGTTTTTCCTGGAAGGTGCGCATCATCGACGGCGGCACCGCCGAACCACCGACGACCACCGAACGCAGGTGGGAGATGTCCTGCGGTTTCGCGGCCAGTCCGGCCAGCACACCGCCCCAGATGGTCGGCACCGCCGCGGCGAAGGTCGGCTTCTGGGCAGCCATCATCTCCAGCAGCGGGCCGGGCTGCAGGAAGCGGTCGGGCATCAGGACATTCGCGCCCGACATCAACGCGGCATAGGGCAGGCCCCAAGCGTTGGCGTGGAACAGCGGCACGATCGCGAGCACATAGTCGGCCTCGCTGAAACCCATGCTGCCCGGCGAGATCACCTGCATGGCGTGCAGCCAGTTCGAGCGATGCGAATACACCACACCCTTGGGGTCACCGGTGGTACCGGAGGTGTAACACATTGCGGCGGCGGATCGTTCGTCGATCACCGGGTAGTCGTAGGTGTCGGGCTGGGTGGCGAGCAGTTCGGTGTAGGAGTGCACCTGCACACCCTCAGGGGCCGCCAGCGCGGCGGCGTCACCGTTGGCCACGATGACGTGGCGGACGGTCTTCAGGTTGGGCAGATACTGGGCGAACATCGGCACCAGCGTGCCATCGACGATCACCACCTGGTCCTGGGCATGGTTGGCCACAAAGACCAGTTGCTCAGGGAAAAGCCGAATGTTGAGCGCGTGCAGCACCGCACCCATCGCGGGCACCGCGATATAGGCGACCATATGCTCGTTGTTGTTCCACATGAAGGTGCCGACCCGATCACCGACACCAATCCCCAACCCGCGCAACGCATTCGCCAGTCGCGCCGACTCGGCGCCCAGCTCGCGGTAGGTCATGGTGCGCACGCCGGTGCCGGTCCAGGTCGATACGGTGGAATCGCCCATGAACGTCGATGCGTAGCGCAGCAACGTCGCCAACGACAACGGCTCGTCCTGCATGGTGCTCAACATCGGTACTCCTTTTTCTTCGGTGGCTACGGCGGCCTGCCGACCATGAGCCACATCACACCCCCGGATGCTACCCAAGCGTAGGTCGACCGGAAGCTCCGACCGCGAATCCCATTGGCAGGCGACTGCCCTCAGTTCCCTGAGCTCAGGCTCGATGTGCGAGGCGAGCCAAAGGGCGGCTCCTCGGACACGTAGGTACCGCCCGATGACTCCGCTCGATAGTCTGGCGCGCCGGTTTGTGCGGTGCCGTCAAACTGCGGAGTGGGCCGGGTAGGCGTGGATGAGTGCGGTGTCGAGTTTGGGGACGGCGTGGGTGAGGGTGTGCTCGGCGCCGTGGGCCAATCGGTGCGCGTCGGCGAGGGTGATGGTCGGGGCGACGTCCAGTTCGACGTCCGCGTGCAGGCGGTGGCCGATCCAGCGCATCCGGAGGCTGCGCACGCCGAGTACACCGGGTTCGGCGACCAGCGCCTGCTCGGCGGTGTTCACCAGTGCGGGTTCGACGCCATCCATCAAGCGGCGGAACACATCTCGTGCGGCGGTCCGCAGCACGGTGAGGATCGCGATCGTAATCAACAGTCCGACAATGGGATCGGCCAGCGGGAAGCCCAGCGCGACGCCACCCGCACCGATCAACACCGCCAGTGAGGTGAATCCGTCTGTCCGCGCGTGCAATCCGTCGGCGACCAGTGCCGCCGAGCCGATGCGCCGCCCGACCCTGATCCGATACAGCGCGACGGTCTCATTGCCGAGGAATCCGATCAACCCCGCCGCCGCGACCCAGCTCACATGCTGGATCTCGACCGGATCGATGAGCCTGCGCACCGCCTCGTACCCGGCGATGATCGCGGACAACGTGATCATCCCGACCACGAACAACCCGGCCAGATCCTCGGCCCGCCCGAACCCATAGGTATAACGCCGAGTCGCGGCCCGCCGACCGATCGCGAACGCGATCCACAACGGCACCGCCGTCAGCGCATCGGAAAAGTTGTGAATGGTGTCCGCCGCCAACGCAACCGACCCGGACACCACCACGATCACAACCTGCAGCACCGCCGTCAGGCCGAGCACCGCCAAACTGATCTGCACCGCCCGAATGCCAACAGCACTGGCCTCCAACGCATCATCGACACTGTCAGCGGCATCGTGACTATGCGGCACAAAGATCTCCCGCAACACCCAGCGCAGCCCACCCGGATGATCGTGGTCTCCACCGTGCCCGTGCCCGTGCTCCGCCCCGTGCCCGTGCTCTGCGCCGCCGCGCCTGCGCTCCGCCCCGTGCCCGTGTTCCACGCCGTGGCTGTGCTCCACGCCGTGCCCGTGCTCCGCCCCGTGCCCGTGCTCCGGGCCGTGGCTGTGCTCGGCGCCGTGCCTGTGTTCGACGCCGCGCTCGTGTTCCACGCCGTGCCCGTGCTCCACGCCGTGCCCGTGCTCTGCGCCGCCGCGCCTGTGCTCCGGGCCGTGCCCGTGTTCCACGCCGTGCCCGTGCTCCGCCCCGTGCCCGTGTTCCACGCCGTGCCCGTGCTCCGCCCCGTGCCCGTGTTCCACGCCGTGCCCGTGCTCTGCGCCGCCGCGCCTGTGCTCCGGGCCGTGCCCGTGTTCCACGCCGTGCCCGTGTTCCACGCCGTGCCCGTGCTCCACGCCGTGCCCGTGCTCCGCGCCGCGCTCGTGCTCCGCCCCGTGCCCGTGTTCCGCGCCGTGCCCGTGCTCCGCGCCGCGCTCGTGCTCCGCCCCGTGCCCGTGTTCCGCGCCGTGCCCGTGCTCCGCGCCGCGCTCGTGCTCCGCCCCGTGCCCGTGTTCCGCGCCGTGCCCGTGTTCCGCGCCGCGCCCGTGTTCCGCGCCGCGCTCGTGCTCCGCGCCGCGCTCGTGCTCCGCGCCGTGACTGTGCCCATGACCGCGCCCCAGTCGATGACTACGCCGGTGCCCACGCCCTGGCCCAGGGTCATGGCCTGCGCCGTGATTCTGTCCGTTGCCGTGCTGATGACCTCGCCTAGGTCGACGACTGTGGCTATGACCGGAAGCGAGTTCGCCTTTCTGCCCAGATCCGTGACCGTGCTCATGGCCGACCTCGAGTTCATGACCGTATTCAGCCCCATGACCGGGCCCGAGTTCGCGACCATCCTCGAGCTCACGGCTGGACTCGCGACCATCCCCGAGCTCACGGCTCGACTCGCGACCATCCCCGAGCTCACGGCTCGACTCGCGACCATCCCCGAGCTCACGGCTCGACTCGCGACCATCCCCGAGCTCACGGCTCGACTCGCGACCATCCCCGAGCTCACGGCTCGACTCGCGACCATCCCCGGGCTCGCGGCCGGGCTCGCGACCATCCCCGGGTCCGCGACTGCGCCCACGGCTGGGCTCAGGTTCATGTGCATGTCCACGCCCGAGGCTGAGATCGTGACCATCGCCTGGTCCGCAGCTGTGCCCATGCTCGGCTGCGTGGCTGTGCTCATGATCGCGGGATTCGCCGCCGACACCGTTGCGATGTCCGCTGTTCGCAATATCGTTGTGCCCCTGGACATTTCGAGACTCGGCGGCATCCGGAATGCCTTGCCAGCGTGCGGGATCGCGTTCGTGGCTCATTTCGATACCGCCCGATCGCGGGAGGGTAGTTCGCGCACGGCGGCACTGCCGCGGTGATGTGCGGGTACGCCGGGGCCAGCGTGTTCGGCGTTGTAGACGGCGTCGACGACCAGTTGGCGGACGTGTTCGTTTTCCAGGCTGTAGAAGATCGTGGTTCCGGAGCGGCGGGTGCGGACCAGGCGGGCCATGCGGAGCTTGGCCAGGTGCTGGGATACCGATGGGCCGGGCTTTCCGATGCAGTCGGCCAGATCGTTGACCGAGAGCTCACGGTCCACCAGTGCCCACAACACCTGCACACGGGTCGCGTCGGCCAACATCCTGAAGACCTCGACAACCAGCCCGACCTGGTCTTCCGCCAGCAGCGGACGCAGCGGCTCGCTATCTGCATTCATACGCAGATAATAGAACATCCGAGTCTAGAACGGAACGGCCCCTTCGGACCGGCCCGGCGGCGACACCCCCTGCACCGTCGCCGACAGACCGGTCCGCTCCACTTCGGACAGCTCATTGCCGCAGCCGAGTCAGTACCGGCGGGCCCCCGCATAGGGCATCGAGGACATCGGCGACATCGTCACACCCGTCCCGTAGGTCGAGGCGTGGATGACCTTGCCGTCACCGGCATAGAGGGCCGAGTGGCCGCCGCCGTAGAACGACACCACATCACCCGGCTCCAGTTCGTCCTCGCTGACCGGAGTACCCGCGGCCAGCTGCTCATAGCTCGTGCGCGGCACCTTTACCCCGGCCTGCCCGTACGACCACTGCACCAGCCCGGAGCAGTCGAAGGCATCCGGCCCCGTCGCGCCCATGCTGTATCCGGTGCCGACCTTGCCGCGCGCGGCGTCGACGGCAATCGCACCATGCGTCCGCTCCGGCGCCACCGCGGGTGCGGGCGTCGGTGCTGGCGGCTTGATGCCGAGAGCACCGGTGAGGAACGCGATTCCGCTACGGAGCGCATCGGTGGGCAACTGAATCCCGGTCCCCGGAATCTTCGAGGGCACCGATAGCTCCAGACCCGGAATGCCAAGGGGCACTGGACGTTCGGTCCCCGGAGTCGTCGAGGGCGCCGAACGTTCCGACCCCGGAACCTGCGTCCCCGGAACCACCGGAGGCGCCGACCGCTCCAACCCGGGCACCGCAAGAGGCACCGACCACTCGAACCCTGGAACCGCTAGCTCCAGACCCGGAATACCAAGGGGCACCGAACGTTCGGACCCGGGAGTCGTCGAGGGCGCCGAACGTTCCGACCCCGGAACCGGCGCCGAAAGCTGCGTCTCCGGAACCGCGGGCGGCGCCGACCGCTCCAACCCGGGCACCACAAGAGGCATCGACCACTCGAACCCTGGAACCGCGGGAGGCGCCGAACGTTCCGCCCCGGGCACCACAAGGGGCACCGACCACTCGAGCCCCGGGACCGCGAGCAGCGCTGAAAAGTCCGACCCCGGAACCGGGGGCGGCGCCGAACGTTCCGACCCGGGCACCGCAAGAGGCACCGTCCACTCGAGCCCCAGAACCGCGAGCGGCGCTGAAAAGTCCGACCCCGGAACGGCGAGCGGCATCGAAAGTTCCTTCCCCGGAATCGCGACGGGCGCGAACTCCGAAGGAGCTATGGGGTCGCCAACCGCAGGAACCCAAGGAAGGGTCGATTGTTCGATCCCCAGAACCCGCAGGGGCACAGAGAATTCCGAGCCGGGACCCGCGCGCGGTGCCGAAAGTTCCTTCACCGGAACCACGTTCGGCGTGAACTCCGAAGGAGCAACCAGGTTCTCGACCACAGGTACCAACGGAAGCGCCGAACGCGCAGCCGCCAAGGACCCGAAAGGCGCCGCGAGTTCCACACCCGGAACCCTGAGCGGCACTGCCAGTTCCTTCACCGGAACGCCGACCGGCGCGACCAGTTCCGCATCCGGAACCCCGACCGGCGCGGCCAGTTCCTTCATCGGAACCCCGAGCAGCGTCGCCAGTTCCTTCACCGCAACCACGGCCGGCGCGATCCCCGACGGAGCCACCGCATCCCCAACCGCCGGCACCAACGGAAGCGCCGAACGCGCGGCCGCCAGCGACCCGAAGGGCGCTGCCAGTTCCTTCACCGGAACCCCGAGCGGCGCTGCCAGTTCCTTCGCCGAAACCACGACCGGCGCGATCCCCGACGGAGCCACCGCATCCCCAACCGCCGGCACCAACGGAAGCGCCGAACGCGCGGCCGCCAGCGACCCGAAGGGCGCCGCGAGTCCTGCACCCGGAACTCCGAGCGGTGTCGTCCGTTCCTTCCCCAGCACCCCGACGGGCGCGATCTCCAGAGCAGCGACGGAATCCTCGACCGCGGAAACCCATGGCAGCACCGAACGCTCGATTCCCAGAACCCGCCGGGGCACAGAGAATTTCGAAGCCGGCATCGCGAGCGGCGCCGAAAGCTCCTTCATCGAAACCGCGACAGGCGCGAACTCCGCAGGAGAGACGGAATGCTCGACCGCAGGGACCAGTGGGAGCGCCGAACGCGCGGCCGCCGAAAATGCGAGGGGTACCGAGAGTTCCACACCCGAAGTCGTGGGCGGCGCTGAATGTTCCTTCCCCGGAACTTCAGCGGGCGCGATTTCCAAGGGAACTACGAATTCCTCGACCGCGGGAATGAATGTGTCCGACGAATGCATATCCATCGGAACCGCGGCGCCGGGAATACCGGCCGGAATCGAAAATTCGTCCGGGACTTCGAATGCCCCGATACCCGGGATCGTCAGCGGCTGTGCCGCGGCCTTTCCTCCCGTGAGCAGTGTCGCGGCGATCGCCGCGCCTGCGATGATCCCTGCGCCGACGGCCCATCGAACCGCGCGCCGCAGGAAGCGGGAATATCGACCCTCCGAAGATGATGCCATGATCCGGTCCTCCGATGCTCGTATCGAAGGTCCTAGCGGGCCGTGCGACGCCGCACTTGCTTTGGCGCCCAGGACTTCACCAAGACCTCGAATGAATTCGAAAACCATCACGGTGATCTGTAGTCCAGCGATCCGATCGCCCATATTTCGGCAATATCAACGAATTACCAGTAACGACACACTATGTCAAGATAACAATACCGTAACTAAACGCAAATACCCCGTCGCGGAATGGCTTTCGCGACAGGGTATTTCGGCAGAAAGATGGCTCAGGCGGTGATCTGCTCCTCGATCTGTTCGGCCAGAGTGCGTAGTTTCGCGGCGAATTCGCGCGCCGCCGCCGGATCGTTGTTCGAGCCCTTGACAACTCGTCGCGTCAGCGCGGCGAATCGCGATTCAACGGTGGCGAACAGATCAACGGCCCGCTCGTTCGCCCCGCCGCGCAGTTCCCCGCGCAGCCACGCCTGCAGCAACGCGACCACCTCGGCCTTGTCGAACCGCTCCGGCAGCAGCGCGACGGCCTCGCGGAGCTTGCCCGCGGTGACCTTCACATCCTCGGTGCCCGCGATCGTGGTGTACACCGTGACCGCCGCATCCTCACCGTGCTGGACCGCGACCGGCAGCAGCTCGCGGACCTGCCCCTCATTGATCGCGGGCGCGACCGGATGCAGTTTGGCGGCGAGCGGCCAGGCCCGAATCAGCTTGTGCGCGTAAGACCGTTGCATATCCCAGCGCTGCTCCACATACTCGTCGAAACTCGCGTGCCGATCCCGGTACAGCCGGCCGTCCCGCACGATCTGCAGCGCCCGCCCGGCCGCCCAGAAGGCGACCCGCAGGCCGTCGATCGACGATTCGCAGACCGTCAACTGCGCCTGCTCACGTTCGTCGAGCGGGCCCGCCAGCGCGGCTTCGCTCGGCGCGGGCAGCGGCATCGTCAGCACATCCGCATCGACGTTCACCTGCGCCAATGGTGCTACCACGTCCACGTCCACGACCACGGCACTCGGCGTGCTCGTGCGCCACTCGGCATCACGCAGCGGCGAGACCGGCGGCGTGTGCTCGGCGCTGTCCGCCAACGGATTCGCGCCGCCGATGACGCCCTTGCCGATGGAACCCTTCCTACGTTGCGGAGGCATCAGGCAGGCACCCCCACCGCGACCCGATACGGACTCACCAACTCGTCGCCGACCTGGAGATACTCCCCCAGGTCCGCGATCGGGTTCTCGGCGCCTTCGCCGACCTCACCGTCGGCCGCCTCCCGATACCATTTCCAGGCGCTCAAATAGGACACGAATACGTCGTAGCCCGCATCCTCCAGATTCCCGCGCTGCGTACGATATTCGGTCGAGACGTTCACGCCTTTCTTCATCGTCACCGGCACCTTGGTCATCAGCACGCGCACCCGGATTTCGCGGCCACTGTCGGCGGCAGCCTCCTCGGCGGCCTTGTACGTACTCGGCACCCGCTTCACTTCCGAGGGACTCACGCTGGTCAACAGAATGAGCTCATCGCTCTGCGGAATGGCGGCCTTGAATATCTCGGCCGACTCGCCACCGGCATCGACGATGATCACGTCATATTTCCCGGAATTGTCGGTGATGCAGTCGTTGACGTGCCGCGACGGGAAGGCGATCAACTCGAAGGGCACCTCGATCTCGCCCTTGACCAGTCGCCGATACCAGGAATATCCGGTCTGACTGAGCGGGTCGGCGTCGATCACGAGCACTCGCAATTCATGGATCTGCGCGAAATATGTGGCCAGGAAAAACGCTGATGTCGTCTTTCCGACGCCGCCTTTGAGATTCCCCAGCGTGATGACCAGGGGTTCGGGCAGATCCAGTGGCGCAACAGAATTCTTCATGGACAGTCCTCCCAAGGGTGAGGAGTGCGGCCGTAGCGACTGCTTGCAGGTCGCTCGAATGATCAGCTGTGCGGGGCAAGTTTCGCACAGCTGAGATCAATTACCGCTGATTGCCGACGCGCCATTTATCCGCGTCCGATGCGGCGCTGTGTCCAATTGGACACAGGCGACCACGCCGCCGCTATCCCACACCGAGCGGGTAGAACGGGTGGCGGCGATCAGCCGTACGAGGTTTATCTGCAGGTGCTCGAGGAGTTGGCGAGCCGGTGGGCCGCGGTCGCCGTGGCGGTCAGCGTGCACAGCCTGTCCTGCCACCCGCTGTTCACCTTCGGCACCGACGAGCAGAAGCAACGCTGGCTCGCGAGCATGCTCTCCGGCGAAACCATCGGCGCCGATAGCCTTTCCGAGTCGCACGCCGGATCCGATGCGGCCGCGATGCGCTGCCGGGCCAGCGCTGTCGAGGGGGGATACCGGATCAACGGGTCGAAGGCGTGGATCACCAATGGCGGTCGCGCCGACTTCTACACGCTCTTCGCCAGGACCGGCGAGGGTTCGCGCGGCATCTCCTGCTTCCTGGTGCCTGCCGATACCGAAGGCCTGAGTTTCGGTAAGCCGGAATAGAAGATGGGCCTGCGCGGCATCCCGACCACCACGGCCGCCTACGACGACGCCTTTCTACCTGATGAAAGACTGATAGGCGTTGCGGGACAAGGACTTTCGATCGCATTCAGCGCTTTGGACTCGGGTCGGCTCGGCATCGCCGCAGTCGCGACGGGCCTCGCCAGCGCGCCCTAGATGATGCCGTCTCCTATGCCAAGGAACGAAAAGTATTCGGCCGCAACATAATTGATCACCGGGGTCCCGGTTTCGTGCTCGCCGATATGGCCGCGGCGGCGGATTCGGCCCGCGCGGCCTATCTCGACGCCGCCCGCCGTCGTGATGCCGGACTGCCCTACTCGCGCCTACTCGCGCCAGGCCAGCGTCGCCAAGCTCATCGCCACGGGCGCCGCCATGCAGGTCACCACCGATGCGGTGCAGGTCTTCGGCGGCTATGGCTACACCCGGGACTTCCCGGTGGAGCGCTATATGCGCGAGGCGAAGGTCATGCAGATCTTCGAGGGCACCAATCAGATCCAGCGCCTGGCCATCGCCCGCCAACTCGCCGGACAATAGGTACGGCGGGGTCCCGCACCCCGCCGTCTAGCTCAGCCGAGTCTCAGCAAACCCCCAGTAAGCTGGGGGCGACCTGGATCGAGGACGAAAGGGGCGCGAGCGGTGCTGTGGCTACTGATCGGCGTTGTCATTCTGCTCGCGGCGGCCTACGTCGTCTTTCTGACGCAGCAGAGCAAGCAGCGCGCGGCAAGGGAATTCGACGACGCGGCCGCCGACGCCAGGCAGATGATCGAGCGACTCGCGGGCCAGGTCTACAACCTCACCGGCAGCAACGAGGCAGCGAAACAGGCGCTCGCGGACGCCTCGGAGCGCCATATCGCGGCCGGATCGCAGATCGAACAGGCGCGCACGCCCGCCCAGGCGCGACTGGCGAAGCAGACCGCGGTCGAGGGGATGTACTACATCCGCGCGGCGCGCACCGCGATGTTGATGGATCCGGGCCCGGTGGTTCCGGCGCTGGACGGCCAGGACACCGCCGGTCGGGTCACCGAGAAGCGGGTCGTCGACTACGAGGGCCGCGAAGTCGCCGCTTCGCCACTCCCCTCCGCGGAGACGCCGAATTACTATCCGGGCGGCCGGGTGGCGGGGCGGCCGGTGCCCGCTGGCTGGTACTCCGAACCGTGGTGGCGGCCCGCATTACTCGCTGGCGCTTGGGGTTTGGGTTCGGCACTGCTGTTCTCGTCGCTGTTCTCCGGAATGGCCGGGGTGGGGTATGACGTGCGGGGGTTCGAAAGTGGTTACGGCGAGGGATATCAGGATGCGCTCGACGCTGCGGGCGGGGATCAGGGGTACGACTCGGGAGATCAGGGCGGGTACTCCGACGATCAGGGCGGGTACGACTCGGGTGCCGGTGGGTTTGATGGTGGAGGATTCGATGGGGGTGGGTTTGATGGTGGGGGGTTCGATGGCGGCGGATTCTGACGGCGCGTTCCGGCGGCCGACTCCGACCACCGACTCCGACGGCCGGGATCTAACGGGCGGGCTCTGACGGCTGGGTTCCGACCGCGGGTTCCGACGACAGATTCTGACCGCCGGGCTATGACCGCGAATTCTGGGATCTGGCACACATTCCGTGACTCCGCGGGATCGCCCACTCACTCAACAGGACTCACCTCTGCACCAAATCACCTTCCGCGCTGTTGGTCGGCCGATCACGTGGAACTGGTGGCGGCATCGGCCGAGAGAGTGCCGCCGTCAGTTCCACGTGATCACTTGTCCAGTAGTGCGTCTCGGGCGGACCGCAGCGGCCGACGATCACGGAATGTGTGCCAGATCCGAATTCTGACCGCGGGTTCCGACCGCCGGGATCTAACGGCGGGCCCCGACGGCAGGTTTTGACCGCCGGGCTCTGACCGCGGGTTCCGACCGGAGGCTCTGACGCGGGTTCCGACGGCAGGCTGCGACGGCGAGCTCCGACGGCAGGTTCTGACCGCCGGGCTATGACCGCGAGTTCCGACCGCAGGCTCTGACGCGGGTTCCGACCGCAGGCGCTCCGACGGCGGGCTCCGACCGCCGGGATCTAACAGCGGGCCCCCGACGGCAGGTTTTAGACCGCCGGGCTATGACCGCGAATTCTGACCGCGGGCTCCGACGACAGATTCTGACCGCCGGGGCTATGACCGCGGGTTCCGACCGCAGGCTCCGACCGCAGGCTCCGACGGCAGGTTCTGACCGCCGGGCTATGACCGCGAGTTCCGACCGCAGGCTCTGACGGGGGTTCCGACCGCAGGCGCTCAGACGGCGGGCTCCGACCGCCGGGATCTAACGGCGGGCTCCGACGGCAGGGTTTTGACCGCCGGGCTCAGCGCGGGCCGATATGAGTGGAGTTGCCCGTGCTGGCACAGGCCGATGCGAACCGGCAGTTCGGCCCGAAGGCGGCTCTTGGCGCTCGCTTCACCGACTGAGACAGTTGGCTAGTTCTCGGCTCCAGTTTTCTGCCATGGCCTTGTATGGGCAACGAGGCCTGGGTCGAGGAGTGGACCAGGGAGGGCTCAATGGCGATGACCACTGCGGATATCCCAGTCGAGAGCTTTCTGCACCGGGCCAGGCGCTGGGGTCGAGAATGCTACGAATGGGCCAAGGTGCCCTTCCTGCCCCGGGTAACCGAGTCAGGCACGTCTACGACGTAGTCGGCCCGCAGACCTCTTCGGCGAGGACTCACTGTTCACTCGGCTACCGGCGCGACCAGCCCGACACCTTGGACGAGGCCAGCCGAGACCTGACCCGTCTGGTGGTACGCGAGGCCGAACTCGGCCCGGACAACATCCGACTCGATGTCGTCTTCGGCTACGGTAATCAGGATTTCCTGTGGGCCAACGAGTTTCGGTCGAAGCAGACCATCGGCATGACTATCGCAACCGAGCAGATCGAGATCGCCAGCCGCCGCGCCGCCGAACTGGAGCTGGAGCATCGAATCCACTACGAATACGGTTCGGCGGTCGATCTACCGCGCGAAGACGAATTCGTCACCAAGGTGACCGTCCTGGAGTTGCCGCTCCACTTCCCTTCCTACACAAGGTTTTTCACCGAGGAGGTTCGGCGTGCTGCAGCCCGGCCGCAAGCTTGTCACCGCGGATATCGTGCCACGCCAACCGTTTATCGAATGCCGTTGTCCGCCTGTCGAATCGCCCATTCGTCCGCAATCTGCCCGCCACGCTGAACGAACGAGACTTCTTCGACATCCGGCGCTATCACCGAGCGCCAATCGATGCCGGTTTCAGCGACGTCACCACGTATTCCATTCGCCGCGAGGTCTATTCACCCCTTGCCGAACACCTGAGCAGGCGCCTACACGATCCCGACATGCGCAAAGTCAACCCGGTCTTGCGCGAAACCCTTCAACCGTCCCGGACTCATACTCTGGGGCCCATGGGCGGACTACATCGTCGCCGTCGGCACGAAGTGATGCACCTTCTCGGGATCCGCACCAATAGATCGGTGCGGATCCCGAGAAGGGCTGCCACAGCTTTCCCGAACCGGGTGGCAGAAGCCGACCTCACGCCAGGGGCCGACGCCTGGCGGAGGTCGGCTCCGCACCAGAGGCGACCTCGGGGTCGACATCTCCGGAGTTGAACGCCCGGCGCACATCCGAGCCGCGTCAAACCGACCGCACCTCAGGAGCCGACCCGCGACCAGGGACCGACCTCCCCGGAGCAGGCCGACTCCGCACCAGAGGCAGACACCAACGCGGGCCCGCTTTCTCCGGAGTCGCGGGCGGATCGATATCGAGCACCAGGCGGCCGTCCCGCAGCGCTCGCGATTCGCAGATCAGGGTGTCGCCCCGGGCGTGCTGTGCGGTGTCGCGACGCTCGACTGCTCCCGCGAGCACCTTGGAGGTGGCACAGAAGCCCTGCCGACACGAATACGACGTTCCCGGAACGGCTTCGGCGACGACATCGAGAATGGCGGGGTGGGCGGACACCAGCGCGACCGGCCCACCCCGCCCCAATTGCATGGTGAAGACCATGCCATCCACGATCGGCAGCGGCGAGAAGCGCTCGTAGCGGAGCGACACCGTCGCGCGGCGCCACCTCCGCACGCACCACTTCCAACATCGCGAACCCGCCCCCGGCCAGCGACAGGATCAGACTCAGCCCCGAAATCGCGTGTGCGGCAACAGGTTCGTCGGGAATCCAATGCGACGGCGAGCGAATGAAATCGAATCGTGGCCGCAGGACCACCGCGTCCTCCGCGGCCCGCACCCCGGCGGGCTTCTCGGATCGAATCCCGTCCATGGCCCACCTCCAGCCTGCGTCATCGCATGCCTGCCGACCCGACAAAACAGACCGAGCCCACCAACAGTCTCAGACAGTCTGCTACTCCGGGTCAACCCCAAACCGATGTCGACCTAGTGACGCCCCCATCACGCCCCACCCAAATCGATGCGGCTCCTACGCACCCGACCCGGTAGACTCCCCGAAGTCCCGGTAGGCGCCCCAGGCACCCACCAGATCAGCCCTCGTAGCTCAGGGGATAGAGCACCGCTCTCCTAAAGCGGGTGTCGCAGGTTCGAATCCTGCCGAGGGCACTTACCTGTTACACGTTTCCGCAGGTCAGCAGGTTTTCTTTACCCGTACATCGCTCTCGCGATTGCCAGCAAAACGAAAAGCGCAGGTCAATCGGTTGCCCGTGCGAATCCACTAGGAAACACAAAACATGGGCAACTGGTGTCGGCAGCACGTGAAAAATGGATCCGGCACAGACTTCGTGATTGACCGGCTTCGGGATGCGAAGGGGCGGTGGATAGTTCATGATGTCGCGGGTGCTCTGATCTTGGTCCGCTGAGTGTCCTGTTTCCCCATCTGGATGGTATGCGGATCGAGGTGATCCGTGCGGCCGGTTCAACAGTGCGGATCGCCGAACAGGTGCCACAGTTGGCGGCTCGGCATGCCCGCCGCCCGCTGATCCTCCAACGTGGATACCTCGGCTAGCGCCGTCGGCACGGTGCGGGTCACCGGGCGGGAGCCAGGACACCCTCGTCGCGCACGCCGCGGCCGCCAGTGTCCCGCTAGACGGCTTCCAGCGGTGGCAGCATTGCAGCTGATAGGGACTGAACCCGGGCCGCGCTGATTCCAGTCTCGACTGTCGAACGGCGCGGTCGAGGCCATGCGCGCCGCACTTGTGAGATCTGGATCAACGGAAGGAACGCCAGGAAGATGACAACCATGCGGTCTCTCGTCGCCGATACATTGGGCGAACCGTCCGAGGTCCTGAACCTGCGGGGCCGCCCGATTCCGGAGCCCGGCCCGGCGAGGTCCGGATCCGGGTGACGGCTGTAGCTGTCCATGCCAACGATCTGCATACCATCCGGGGCAGGTACGGATTCACTCCAGAGTTCCCATCACACCAGGAATCGAATCCGTGGGTGTGATCGACGAACTCGGTAGCGGCACAGATGGTTTGAGCACCGGGGCAACGCGTCATCACAATCGGAGTCCCGGGCACGTGGCAGGAGTATGTCGTTGCCGAGGCCGGGCAGGTCTGGCGTGTTCCCGCAGGCATGAGCGTGCCCGAGGGACGGCCGATTCCCCTCGAAAAGTTCAGCGAAGCGGTGTATTTGGCCGAAGCCCCCGAACATGGGGGCAAACCGCTGTTGGTGTTCGAAGCGAAGCAGACACCGCCACGACCGGTGCATTTCGCGCCTGGCGGTAGAGCGGGGAGCAGGATCACATAGTGAGGACCATGCGGTAGCGAGCTCGGCCTTCGTCCGCGTTCGTGTATGCCTGGGCGGCATCGGCCAAGGGACGCTCCTCGGTGCGGGCCCGGACGCCAGTGAGGACGGCGAACTGCATCGCCTCTTCTACGTCGCGGGCGGTCCCCGCGGGGTGCCCGATCACGCTGTATCCGGGCAGGATCAGCTGCAGGGGACTGATCGGGAGCGGTTCTGTGGCAGCGCCGATCAGTATGAGTTCGCCTTGCGGGCGCAGGCCGCCGATCGTGGCGGCCATCGCTGCCGAGTTCGCGGCGGTTGCCAGCACAACGGACACCCCGCCGAGCCCTCGCAGTGCGTCGCCGACGTCGCCATCGGTGGAGTCCACATAGTGGTGGGCCCCGAGCGCCAGAGCGTCGTCGCGCTTGCCAGTTCCGCGGGCGATCGCGATGGTCTCGAACCCCATCGCGCGGGAGAACTGAATCCCGAGGTGGCCGAGACCGCCGATGCCCAGGACCGCGACCCGATCACCAGGCAGCGCATGGGTCTTGCGGAGGGCGTCGAAGGTGGTGACTCCGGCGCAGCTCATCGGCGCGGCCTCGGTGAAGGAAAGCTCGTCCGGGATGCGGGCGAGGGCATTGACCGGAACCGTGACCGACTCGGCGTACCCACCTGGATAATGCCAGCTCGGAACCTGCAGATTTTCGCAGTGGATGAAGACACCCTGACGGCAGGGAACGCACCGGTTGCAGTGACCGCCGAACCATCCCACCGCGACGCGGTCCCCGACACCGAAGCCATCCACACCGGCGCCGAGCTCGGCAATGATTCCGGCGATTTCGTGGCCCGGGGTCACGGGCCAGGTCATCCCGGGGAATCCACCGTTGACGAAGCCGTGATCGGTTCCGCAGATTCCACACGCGGACACCGCGATTCGGGCTTGACCGGGGTTGGGTGAGCGGGTTTCGACGTCGACGAGGGTCAACTTCTCCCCTGCCGAAGCGACGTGTACTGCTTGATGAGTGGGCATCTTCATCCTCGCTGTCCGTGTCGGGTGCTACTGGGATCAAGCGCTTCCACATGCGAAAACCAGCCGGTCGCCGACCGAGCGACCCGGTCCAAAAGTGCTCGCGAGCATAGGCGGATGTGGCGGTCACGACCGCTCATTCCGAGCCCCGGTTCCTTGCGGCTGCTGGCTGAACCAGCGACCGGGCCCACTTCCGATCAAACCGCTCGGCACAAGCTCAGACAAGAGTCGATGACTGTCTGAACTCGCCACTACCCCAGGGGCACGCCCAGTTGCCCGTGCTCCCCTCCCGGCACCCACTCGGGGTGAGCTCGGGCGATTTCGCCGTTACGTTGCAGGCTGGTGGATAGGCGGTCTGTGCCGACGGTGCGGTCATCGGTCGTGCTGGAGTCGGTTCTCACTCCGTCAAGGGAGAGTGACCATGGACCTGCATCTCGACGGAAAGATCGCGGTCGTCACCGGCGCCGGCCCAGGCATCGGGCTCGCGATCACCGAGCACCTCACCGACGCCGGTGCACACGTGGTTGCGGGAGCACGCACCAAGAGCGATCGCATCGCCGAGCCCCAGTCCAACGGGAAGGCGACATTCGTACCGGGCGACCTCGCCGGCACCGAGGCTCCTGCAGAGCTGGTCGCGGCCGCCTCCCGACTGGGAGGAACGGACATCCTGATCAACAACGCCGGGGCGGTCACCCCGAGACCCGGTGGATTCACCACCGTCACCGACGAAGACTGGGAATCGTCGTGGGCATTGGGAATGATGGCGGCCGTGCGCACCACCCGCTCGGCGATCCCGGAATTGCTGCGCCGGGGTGGTGGCGCGATCGTCATGATCGGGTCCGTCAACGCCTTCTTCCCGGACCCCGGTGTGGTCGATTACTGCGCGGTCAAGGCGGCGCTCACCAACCTCACCAAGGCGCTGTCGAAAGAGTTCGGCCCGCAGGGCATTCGGGCGAATTCGATCAGTGCGGGGCCGGTGCTCACGGACCTGTGGCTCGGCAGCGGAGGAGTTGCCGAGACGGTCGCGAAGGCCAGCGGCAGCAGCGCCCGAGCGGTGGCAGACCAAGCAGTGGCGGACACACCGAGCGGACGATTCACTACCCCCGACGAGGTCGCGGATCTGGCCTTGTTCCTCGTCTCGGACCGGGCAGCCAACATCACCGGCGCCGACATGACCATCGACGGCGGGTTCATCACCACCGTGTAGTCGGCCCGGACCACCATCTCGCCTGGCGGGCGACCGGCCAACCCTCTGCCCTCCTCAGCACATCCGAGATCGATTTCTGCCTGCAGGGCCCGTTCTCCCTGCCTGGTCCGCGCCTCGTAGACCCGTGCGTGGCCACGGCCCCGCGCATCGCTCAGGTCACTCACCGAAAAGTAGGCCGTCTGTGCGGCGGTCATGCCCATGACCGCTCCTTGGGATGCGGCGCTGCCAGAAACCAGCCCTGCACCACAGCCACCCGCTGCACCAAAATGCCCCTGGATTCAGCCTCCATGCGCACGGTCGGCGCCCACTCCGGCCGTCCGTGCCGCAGCCCACGCTCACCCACGGTCGGACCCGTTCCCATGTTGTTCGAATCCTGCCGCAGGCACGAACGTGCGGCAACCGGACCAGAACCGTCACGCCACCTGCTATTTGCCGATGACCAGCAATTTTCGGTATTGCAGGAGGTTGGCGTACTGGTCGATACCCCTCCGGACACCTAACTGTGGCATTTATGCCCCCAAATTCGGGTCCGGGCATAGCCTGGATACCCTGTCCTGGCCGTGCACCGCCACCTGCGGGTTTGCTCCATTCGTGCGTTAAGGATCGTGTCAGATCAACAAACCCTTCAACTCACAATAAACAAGTCACGACTAACTTGCCCGCCTAATTTGAGGCGCGGCAAACCAGCCCAACAACGAGCGATTTCCGCTCGCGTCTCCCATAATGGAGATGTCGCTCCTTGAGGCGTCGGTGTCGTATTCCTCTGAGGAATGGGGCAGATTCATGGGAATCATTTCGCGAGGCTTTCACGGCCGGACGCGTCCAGCGGATGTAAAACTGCCTCCCGGGCAATATCTCACCGACGACTTTCCGGTGCTGTCAGCCGGTCCCACGCCGAGCATCGCACCGGAAGAGTGGGAGTTCACCATCACAACCGAGAGCGGGACACGCCACCGCTGGACGTGGCAGGACCTGTTGGCGCTGCCGAGCGAGCGGCCGACAGTAGACCTGCACTGCGTGACCAAATGGTCGAAGCTGGGCACCGACTGGCAAGGGGTGTCGATGGACACGTTGTTCGCCGGGGTGGAGACGGCGGCCGATTTCGCGCTGGTCCACTCCTACGGCGACTACACGACGAATCTGCCGCTCGAGGACCTGCTAAACGGCGGCGCGTGGATCGCCTACCAGTACCAGGGCGAGGAACTCGCTCCGGTGCACGGCGGCCCGGCCCGGCTGCTGGTGCCGCATCTATACCTGTGGAAGTCGGCCAAGTGGGTGAACGGGATGCAGCTGCTGACCGAGGACGAGCCGGGGTTCTGGGAGAGCGCCGGCTACCACGACTATGGTGATCCGTGGCGCGAGCAGCGGTACCAGGGCGACTGAAGGCTCCCCTGATCTGGCAGGCCGCCCGGTTGGTCGGTCTGCGCGATGAGACGCTTTCGGCCCGAACGCTGGTCTTCGATGTGCCCGGCTGGTCCGGGCACCTGGCCGGTCAGCACGTGGATGTACGGCTGACCGCCGAGGATGGCTACAGCACCCAGCGCAGCTACTCACTGGCTTCGGCACCCGACGGCGACCGGATCGAGCTGACGGTGCAGCGTGTGGCCGACGGGGAGGTCTCGCCGTACCTGGCCGATGTGATGGAGATCGGTGACCTGGTGGAGATCCGGGGGCCGGTGGGCGGCTGGTTCGTCTGGCGCCCGGCCGACATCCGCCCGGTGCTGCTGGTGGGCGGCGGATCGGGGATCGTCCCGTTGATGGCCATGATCCGCACGCGCCGCAGCCTCGGCAGCCGCACCCCCTTCCGGCTGATCTACTCGGTCCGCACCCCCGAGGACCGGTACTACACCTGCGAACTGCGCATCCCGCAGCCCGGTGACGGCGGCCTGGACGTCACCCACCTGTACACCCGGCACACGCCTGAGAGCTGGCCGAGACCCGCCAAGCGCTTGCAACTCGCGGACCTGCAGACCTATGGCTGGCCACCGGAGTTCGAGCCGGTTTGTTTAGTCTGCGGGCCAACTGGCTTCGTCGAGACCGCCGCGGCCCAGCTGGTGGCCCTGGGCCACAACCCCCGCCAGATCAGAACCGAACGCTTCGGCCCCACAGGAAGCTGACATGGACCCACAAGACAACGCAGAGTACGAGGACGGAAACGCTCTCGCCGGCCCCTTCGGTGAACTGTTCACCGCGGACGTCACCACGGCCTCCGGGCGCTGCGCCAACTGCGGGCACACGGCCCTCGTCGCCGATCTGCGCGTGTACGCGCGCGCCCCGGGCCTGGTTGCCCGCTGCCCGAGCTGCGGTGCGGTGATCCTCCGGTTCGTACGGGCCCCCGACGCCGCATGGCTGGACCTGCGCGGCACGGTCCACCTGCGTGTCCCGCTGCCGCCCGCATGAAGGTACATCACCGAGCTGATCGCACCACACACCGTCAGACCATCCCGGAAAGAGCACTGCAGGTCAGGGAAATCACCGAATTGGCCGCTTCAATTGTGTCCACGAAGTCGGGAACACTCCAGGGAGGTGTCGGATGAAGGCGATTGTGGTGACGGATCAGGCCACGGGGACGGCCGGGATGACGCTGGCCGAGCGTCCGGAGCCGGAGGCCGCGGGGAACGACGTCCTCGTTGAGGTTCACGCGTCGGGATTCACCCCGGGCGAGCTGACGTGGCCCGGAACCTGGACCGATCGCCTCGGCCGTGACCGCACACCGTCGATCCCGGGCCACGAGGTGGCCGGAGTGGTCAGCGCTCTCGGCTATGGCACGAGAGGGCTGTCGGTGGGACAGCGGGTGTTCGGGCTCGCGGACTGGACGCGCGACGGCACCCTGGCGGAGTACGTGGCCATCGAGGCGCGTAACCTCGCGCCGCTGCCGGGCACTGTCGACTTCACGGTGGGTGCGAGCCTGCCGATTTCGGGTATGACCGCATGGCAGGGGCTGTTCGTGCATGGCCGGTTCCAGGTGGGGCAGACCGTCCTCGTGCACGGCGCGGCTGGTGGCGTCGGCTCGATGGTGACGCAGCTGGCTCGCGAGGCCGGCGCATACGTCATCGGTACCGGACGCGCTGGCGACCGGCAGGCGGCGCTCGACTTCGGCGCGCAGGAGTTTGTCGATCTCGACAATGATGCGCTGGAAAACGCTGGTCGCGTCGACCTGGTTTTCGACGTGATCGGTGGCGACATCGGGAGGCGGTCGGCGGGTCTGGTTCGATCGGGAGGGATGCTAGTGACAATCGCCGGCCCACCTGAGGCGCAGCCGAAGGACGGCCTGGCGGTTGATTTCGTCGTCGAGGCCGATCGCGCACAGCTGGGTGAGGTAGTCCAGCGGGTCCGGGACGGACGCCTGCGCACGAACATCGGCCAGGTCGCGAACCTCGACCACGCCGTTTCCGCTTTCAACCCGACCGAGCGGGTCAAGGGCAAGACGATCATCCGGATTCGCCCATAAAAGAACACCCAGACAACGGAGATCCCATCACGCGCAACAGGGATAGGCGAGGAGTGTCATAGAGAAAGGGGAGTCACATGAAAGCGATCGTGGTGACGGACCGGGCCGCAGGAACTGCGGGGATGACGCTCACGGAGCGGCCCGAGCCGGACGCGGCCAAGCTCGCCGGTCTCGAAGGCGCGAATTACGGCGATGTCGTCGTTGAAGTTCATGCGTCGGGATTCACCGGGAATGAGCTGGAGTGGCCGTCGACCTGGATCGATCGCCTCGGCCGTGACCGGACGCCGTCGATCCCCGGACACGAGCTGGCTGGAGTGGTCACCGCTCTCAGCTATGGAACGGCGGGGCTGTCGGTGGGACAGCGGGTGTTCGGCCTTACGGACTGGACCCGCGACGGCACGCTGGCAGAGTACGTTGTCGTCGAGGCGCGTAACCTTGCGCCGCTGCCGGGCGACCTCGACTTCACGGTGGGCGCGAGCGTGGCGATGCCGGGCCTGACCGCGTGGCAAGGACTGTTCGATCATGGACGTCTTCAGGCGGGTCAGAGTGTCCTCGTGCACGGCGCGGCGGGCGCAGTCGGTTCGATGGCGACACAGCTCGCACGCGAGTACGGCGCATACGTCATCGGTACCGGACGCGCTGCCCACCGTCAGCCGGCGCTCGACTTCGGCGCGCAGGAGTTCGTCGACCTCGAGAACGACGCCCTGAAAGATGTCGGCGGAGTCGATCTGGTGTTCGATGTCTTCGGCGCAGACATCGGGAAGCGGTCTGCAGGTCTGGTTCGTGCCGGAGGAACACTCGTGACCGTGGCCGGGCCGCCCGAGGCACGGCCGGCCGAGGGCCTAGCGGTCGACTTCGTTGTCGTGCCCGATCGCGCCCAACTGGGGCAGATCGCCCGGCGGATGCGGGATGGACGGCTGCGGACGAACATCGGCCACGTTGCGACCCTCGACGATGCCGTCGCTGCCTTCAACCCAACCGAGCGAATCAACGGGAAGACGATCATCCGCGTTCGTCCGTGAGGGCTCAGGGACAGCGACCGTACGCCCCCACGTGTGGATCAGTCGACCACTCCTGACGCACGCCCGGCAGCAGTAGACGAATCACTTGTTCCAGCTGTTTACCTCGTTCAGGGGTTCCGGTCGTCGTTCGGCGTCGCGCGGTGATGTCCTATGCCCGAAATAATGGAGGTTCCGCATGTACACAAGGGCCGGTGATGTGGTCGCAGATCGGTGAGACGGTGCGCAAGGCGATGAACGGGTGGGCCGTGTTGTGGCGCGTCGTGGTGCTCACCGCGGCAGCGGCAGTGCTGTTACTGGTGGCCGCGTGGTGAGCCCGCAGGCAGATCGCCACGCTTGTCGGCCATATAGCGCAGCACCGCAGCCCACAAGCCGTCGATGTCGCCGAACTGGTACTTGATCACTCCCCATGTCGCGCCGATATCGCGCGCGATCCGGTTACCCGGACGTTTCCGAGATCGAGAACATCACCACCACCGAATCGGTCGACGTGTCCTGCCACCACTCGGTCGACACCTGGAAGGCCGTCGGTTACGGCCGCCCGGTCGATGAGCCGACGATCCCGGACTCGCTCTACATGGGCTGGTACTTCATGCCCAAAGGCTCACTCGGCGCCAACTACATCAAATACCAGGCGACCGGCGACCCCAACATCTACAGCAAACACATGATCTTCCCGCGCAAAGGATTCGACCTGTCGAACCCGGAGAACTTCGCCTCCATCGGCATGACCGTCACCGGACTGCCCGCCGTGAACTCCATCAAATCCGTCGTCGCCGCCCGACCCGGCATCATCACCAGCGCCGACCTGCCACTACGCGCATTCGCCGGCCGATTCAACATCTGAGCGCCCGCCCCACCACACCGGTGGTGCGCCGACTATCGCTCCGGCAATAGGTCGGCGCACCCCTCCCACGCAATTCGCCGACTACCGATCTTCGCTCGTAGAACTGTCCTCACCGCGAATGCCTCCGAGCCAGGTGCAACGGAAGCAGCACAGCGCAGGTGAGTAGAGCCGGAAGCGGCTCAATGTTGTTGTTTTGTAACAAGTCCACTGATCGCCCGCTCAGCGGCATGTCCGTGCGTTCTCTGCACCGAGATGATCTCTGCCCATTGATCTTTCGGGAGCTCGCGGCCGGCTCGGTCGTGCGTCGCGCGGTACGGGAGCACGTTGGTCAGGTGGCCCCCGGATCGGGTGCCGGGATGCGCTCGTGCCCTCCGCTGCGGCGCCGAGCCCGGTGCAATACGCTGCGGCAGTCGAGTTGACAGAAGTTCTGCGGGCAAACCGGGCCGCCCAAGTGCGGGCCTGGTAGTGATCGAGTCCGGCCTCGCCTTTCGCCTGCTGTCCGCGAACTGCCGATACGCCGCGAGTTCCGGGACGCTTGTCCGGTCGGATGCCTCCGTGAGAGCGAGCGTCGCCAGTTCCAGCCGCCGGTGACCGATGTAGGTGGTCACCGGCTCTCCCGCCGCCACCAACGCCCGATGCAGCGTGCGGTTCAAGTGCGCGGCAGCACGCCCAGAAGCGTCGAGGTGAAGGAGGATCGCAGGGCGTCGCGCAGGTCCAGGTGAAGCACACCGAGGGCGGGCTCGTCTGCGTAGGCGGCGAGGAGGCTGGGCGGCGGCGGGACGTACGCCGACAGGGCACCCGCTGAGACCAGGCTCATCAGGCAGAACAGCTGCGCGTCGTCGCCGAGTTCGGGCACGTGGCGGCGCATGAGCTCGGTCATGGCCGCGAGCCTCGCGAGGGAGGACCGCTTGTGCCGCTTGACCACCTCGACCGAGACGTTGTGCTCGAGGACGTTGCCTTGTGCGCCGAAGAGGTCGCACAGGACCACCTGATCCGCTAGTGAACGGCTGAGGATCTCGGCCAGCTGGCCAGCCCGCACCTCCGGCGTCGCGTGCGCCTCGATGCCCTCGGCAAGCTCCTCCGCCAGTTCGGCGAGCCAGCTCCCCAGGAAGTCGTCCAGCAGTTCGAGCAGCACGGCCTCGCGCGACTCGAAATACCGCAGGACGTTCGACTTGGCCAGGCCCACCCGCCGACTGAGCTCGTTGAGGCTCACCTCGGCCACGGGCATCTCGTCGAGCATCTTCGCCGCGGTGTCCAGGATCGCCCGGCGGCGGATCTCGCGTTGCTCCTCGCTGCGCGCCCGCTGAAATGTCACGCCCTCACCCTAGCTTAAAGACCGCCGGTCCCTTGACAGGAGACCGGCGGTCTTTTATGTTTGACCTTTATAAAAGACCGATGGTTCTTAATAAGGAGTACGTCATGAGCGGCAACTGGACCGAGCAAAACATCCCCGACCAGCACGGCCGGGTGGCGATCGTGACCGGCGCCAACACCGGGCTGGGCTTCGAGACCGCCCGGATGCTCGCCGCACACGGGGCGGCGGTGGTCCTGGCCGTCCGCAACATCGAGAAGGGCAGGCAGGCGGCCGCCCGCATCACCGGCGACGTCACCGTCCAGGCCCTCGACCTGACCTCCCTGGACTCGATCCGGTCCGCGGCGGCCGACCTGCGCGCCACTCACCCGCGCATCGACCTCCTGATCAACAACGCGGGCGTGATGTACACCCCGAAGCAGACCACCGCCGACGGCTTCGAGCTGCAGTTCGGCACCAACCATCTGGGCCACTTCGCCCTCACCGGCCTACTGCTGGACCTGATGCTGCCCGTTCCCGGCTCCCGCGTTGTGACGGTCAGCAGCACCGGCCATCGCATCCGGGCCGCCATTCACTTCGACGACCTGCAATGGGAGCGCTCATATAGCCGCGCCGCCGCCTACGGCCAGTCCAAACTCGCCAACCTGATGTTCACCTACGAACTACAGCGCCGGCTCGCACCGCACGGCACCACCGTCGCGGTCGCCGCCCATCCCGGCCTGTCCGACACCGAACTCACCCGCAACTCACCCCCCGCGTTCCGCGTGCCCCTCACCTGGCTCGCGCCGCTGCTCACCCAGAAGCCCGAGATGGGCGCCCTGCCCACCCTGCGCGCCGCCACCGACCCGGCCGCCGCCGGTGGCCAGTACTACGGCCCCGGCAACCTCGGCGAGATCCGTGGCTACCCCAAGCTGGTCACCTCCAGCCCCGACTCCCACGACCAGGCCGTCCAGCAGCGGCTGTGGACCGTCTCCGAGGAACTCACCGGAGTGACGTTCCCCTGCGGTAGAGCGGTGACTCCACAGCTGCGGAAATCCTGAGGCCGCAACCGGATTCGAACCCAGGAGATATCCGATGACCGTTGGTCCCCGCCCCGGATTCCTACGCGAATTCCTGCGCGCCCCACGCACCGTCGCCGCCATCGCCCCCAGCAGTGCAGCTCTGGCGGCGGCCGTCACCTCGCCGATACCGCTGTCCGGTGCACCGATGGTCCTCGAACTCGGCCCGGGCACCGGTTCCTTCACCGCCGCAATCCAGCACCGTTTGGCGGGGCGCGGCCACCACCTCGCCATCGAGCTCAACGACCGCTTCGCATATCGTCTGGCAGCGGAGTTCCCGCAAGTCACAGTGGCCGCCGGTGACGCGCGGAACCTGACGACGATCATGACCGCGAACGGCCACCGCCAGGCGGACGTGATCGTCAGCGGTCTCCCCTGGGCCGCGTTCGCGCCCGGCCACCAAGACAGCCTGCTCAACGCGATCGTCGACGGCCTCGCCCCGGACGGGGCGTTCACCACCTTCGCCTACACCTCGACGCAGTGGATGCCACCGGCACGCCGTCTGCGGCGCAGCCTCACCGACCACTTCGAGGAGGTTATGCCTCGCCGCACCGTGTGGGCGAACCTGCCTCCGGCGTTCATCTACGTCTGCCGCCGACCACGACGTCACCTGCCGACCACACCCGATGCCGCCGCCGCGGAGGCAACGCGCGGACTCGACGAGCGCTATCCGGCCGGAGTAGAGACGAGATCGCGCGATGGCAAGCGGCCCAGCAAGACGATGGCACCACCCGTCTATAACCGATAATCCGCTTCGATCACCAACCGCCCACCCGAAAACCGCAGGTCGTCCCCGTTCCCATGTTCGATGTGCCCCGCCGAGGGCACAATCTGCGACAACGTTTTCGCAGGTCAATGGGATTTCAGGATCCGTGCATCCGGCTTCCGGATCGCGAGCAGAACCGAAACGTGCAGGTCAAACGGTTGCCCTGGTCCGAGCCCCTAGGAAACACAAAACATGGGCAACCATGCCGGCAGTTCGGTTCTGGCAGCCAAGAGCAGGTTTCAATTTCGTCGTGGGCGTGAGGTAGTCGCCGCCCGGCTCCCAGATCTCCGGGAGGACGGTGATCTGCTCTACCCGGGACAGGGTGGCGTTGGCGGCGTCGATGCCGGACTGAACCGCCTCCAGCACAACCGGATTCGCCGACAATTCGGCGACGGTGGCTGCGCGTTCTTGTCCGGGTCGGCCTTGATCCACGCTTTGGCCGCAGGCACCAATTCCTCAACACTCGAGACCAATTCGTCGACCACGCCGACCGACTCGGCCACCGACGGGTTCATCCGCGACAGCGCCGAGCGACGCGGCCTTTCTGCGGTTGGCATCGCGTAATGTAGGCCGGGTGCCGTTGTCGGATCGCGGGGCGGCCGAGGTGCTGGTGGGGCAGAATGTGCTGGTGTCAGAGGGGAATTCGAAGTTGACGATCCGGGTCGATGGTGGCCCGGACGAGTTGCTCGCACTGCTGGAGTGGTTCGGTCACGACGAGGCTCTGCGCGGCCGGGTGGGACCGGACCCGGCGCGTGTCGGCGCGGGACAGATGAGCGGCGGGATGTATGAAGTGCTCGTGGTGACCCTCGGCGCCAGCGGATTCGGCACGGCACTGGCGAGGTCGTTGACGACGTGGCTGACCCACCGCCGCTCGGACGTGAAACTCACTCTCACACGTCACGACGGCACTCACATCGAAATCGATGCCACCCGAGTCGATTCCCCGCAAGTGCTGCACGAATTGTGGGCACTGCTCGACCCACCGAGTACCGGGCAGTGACCGGCGGCGGCGGCGCGGAAAATTCCCGGGCCGTGCTGATCGGCACGGCCCGCTACACACACCTGGCCGCGATCCCGGCCGCCACCGCGAACGTCACCGACCTCGCCGATGTCCTCACCAGACCCGGTGCCGCGTTCACCACCGGGCAGTGTGTCACCGTGCTCGACCCCGACCGTACCGGCGTCGGGAACGAGGTCGGCCGGGCCGCGCGCGGGGCCAGCGGACTGCTGCTGGTGTACTACACCGGCCATGGCCTGCTCGACCGCCGCGGTCGGCTGCACCTGGCCGTGCCCGGCAGCGACCCAGCCGACGTACGCTGGACGGCGGTGCCGTTCGAGACGTTGCGGGAGGAAATCCTCGACAGCCCTGCCCGCGTCCGGGTCCTGATCCTGGACTGCTGCTTCGCCGGGCGCGCGTTCGAAGCCATGGCCGACGTGCCCGGCCTGGTCGCCGGGCAGACCGATATCCGCGGGACGTACACGATCACGTCGTCCTCAGCGAACGAGCCGTCCTTCGCACCGGCCGATCATCGCAACACCGCGTTCACCGGCGCCTTCCTCGCTGTCGCCGCCGCGGCACCCGCCAGCACCCTCGACGAGCTCTACCGGGAAACCGCCAGGCACCTGCACCTCGCCGGGTACCCCCGTCCCCAGCGCCGCAACATCGACATCGCCGCAGACCTGCGCCTGTTCGGGCAACCACAACCTCCCACCACCCCGGCCGCGACCATACCGGGGGCCGGGCGCGACGACACCCCCGCACCACCCGCTCCCATCACACCAGCCGTCTCACCCGGGGGGCCCGCTTCTGGGGACCACCCGCATCACTCGCCTGCTCTGGAACCGATCGAGGACCGTGAACCCGGCAGGCCGGCACCGGACCTCCGCCGCCGGATCGGGCGGCGGCGGGTGCTGACCGGCGCAGCGATCGCTATACCTCTCACCGCAGCGACCGCAGCCGGGATCACCGCACTCCGATCACCGACTACTCCCAACCAGCCCGTCGGAACCAGCGCTTCACCGTCAACACCCGCCCAGCTCGCCTGGACCACCGCTGCGGTCCTCACCGGCCACACCGGCAAGGTGTACTCGGTGGCGTTCAACCCGGCCGGTACCCTGCTCGCCACCGGCAGCTCGGACAAGACGGCACGACTGTGGGACGTGACATCCCGCCAGCTCGTCGGACAACCCCTCACCGGCCACACCGGCGATGTGGAGTCGGTGGCGTTCAACCCAACCGGCACCCTGCTCGCCACCGGCAGTTACGACCAGACGGTGCGACTGTGGGACGTGACATCCCGCGAACTCATCGGACAACCCCTCACCGGCCACACCAACGGAGTGGTGTCGGTGGCATTCAGCCCAACCGGCACCCTGCTCGCCACCGGCAGCTACGACAAGACGGTGCGGTTGTGGGACGTGGCATCCCGCGAACTCATCGGACAACCCCTCGGCCACACCAGCTGGGTGCTCTCGGTGGCGTTCAACCGGGACGGCACTCTGCTCGCCACCGGCAGCTCGGACCAGACGGTGCGACTGTGGGACGTGACATCCCGCGAACTCATCGGACAACCCCTCACCGGCCACACCAACGAGGTGGTGTCGGTGGCGTTCAACCCAACCGGCACCCTGCTCGCCACCGGCAGTCTCGACACGACGGTGCGGTTGTGGGACGTGGCATCCCGCGAGCTCGTCGGGCAACCCCTCGGCCACACCGACCTGGTGTGGTCGGTGGCGTTCAACCCGGCAGGTACCCTGCTCGCTACCGGCAGTCTCGACAAGACGCGACTGTGGGACGTGGCATCGCGCCAGCCCGTCGGGCAACCCCTCACCGGCCACACCGACGGAGTGTTGTCGGTGGCGTTCGACCCCGCTGGCACCCTGCTCGCCACTGGCAGTTTCGACACGACGGTGCGGTTGTGGAAGTAGTGTCACCGGCGCCCGTGCGCGTGGGTCGAATGCCATATCGTCGCCGAGGTGGGCGACAGGGCGGTTTGTGAAGAATCGGATGTCGCATAACCGGTCGCGGTTTATCGATCGAATCGGTTCCTGTGGCTGGTCAGGTGTGAGATTCTGTTCGAAAGTGGCTCTGTCCTAACGGCTCGCGCCACGGCGTTCGAGGGGGATGGTCGATGACGTTGCAAGTCGATCTGGAAAAGCTGCGCGCTATGTCGAAAGCGCTGCACGCCTTGAGCGGTGAGGCGTCCCGGTTGAAGGCGACCGACAGCGTGCCGATAGATGCGCTCTTTCCCATAGGATTCGAGACGAAGCACGGCTTTGGCTTTCGGGATCCGGTTCTGGCTTCGGTCTACGAGGCACGCAGGCTGGCATTCGGTGTTCAAGACAGCTTGATTACGGGGGTGTCCAGACGGCTTGGCGAGATCGGGGAACTCATGCACGCGGTCACAGTCGAGTTCCGGAAGGCCGAAGACACCAATGCGGCGACGCTGGCCGCGACATATACCAAGGCCTCCGGCAATTGGGGATCCTGAGATGACGCTGCACAAAAGCGAACTCGAAAGCTACGACGCCCAGCCCTTGCTGGATACCGCCAACGGGTTCAAGCGCCTCGGTCCGCAGATCGAGAACCTGTTCCAACGCTATGTCACCATCGTCACCGCACCCGATTGGCAGGGGGTGGCCGCCGAAGCCGCGCACACCCGTGCTGTCCGTGACCGCAAGACGGCCTACTCGATGGCCGACATCTTGGAAGAATCGGCGAGTCGTCTCGAACAGGGGTACTGGGATGTCAGCACACCGCTGAAGACCGCTCAGCAGAGTATCGCATCTGCCGAGGCCGCGGGCTTTTCGGTCTCACAGTTACTGTTCGTCTCCCACCCGCCAGGCAGTGATCCGACGCCGGAATCGGAATCGGCCAGGGCCGAATGGGAGCGTCGGATCCTTACCGCCGCCCATGCGGTGGCAACCGAAGATCAGCGTCTTCAGCAGGATCTGTCGACCCTCGGTGAGTCGATGCAGGGATGGTACGAGGCGATCGGCCGAAGTGAAACCACAGACGAGAAACGCTTCATGGATGCGGAGCGCTACATTTTCGAAGAGATCAAGCGCAACATCGACTCCGATACCGTCAAGACGATTCGATCACTGCTCGAGCCGGAGTGGTGGGAGAGGGGCTTTTCCGGTGTTGAGGTTGCCGCAGCACTTGCGCTGTGGGCTTGGAAGGTCGCTCCCGCGGAGAAATTCCCCGGGGAGGACGCCATCGGAATCGGGGACTGGGATCACAAGCCCAAGCTGCGCGACCGTTTCGGCCTCGAACACGACTTCTACTTCCAACAGCCTGGCACCGATCGGCAGGTGTTTTACGACATCTATTCGAATGTCCACTACGGATTCGTCGGTCGGGCAGCAGGATTCGAGTCCGACACCCTGCTCGAGGGGGGAACGGCCGCCGTGGCGGGCCGTACCGACGAGGCAGACCGGATCATGATGAGGGCCGGGATCGAACTCTATGACAAGTACGGCCCCGACATCACCGAGGAGCAGTTCCATCGAGGGCTGATCGCGGCCATCGACAAGATGGAAGTCGCCAAGAGTGAAGGCAAGGAAGTAATACAAATCAAACACGAGAACTGACCCGGCCCATAACTCGGCCGCGAACGTGAGGGCGAACTCGTAGGACGCCCGGTCGGAAACAAGCCTTTCTGGGCCGGCATTTCGGTCGGCTGATCACCCCAGCGTAGCCAGGTTCGCCCTCGTTGAACCTTTTCGGCCTCTGACGACGTGGATACGGCAGGCAGGAATGAGCACCCGATGCCGGCTTTCGTGCGTGCCCATCTGAGAGACCAATCCGCTATCAATGACATCCCAGCTCGAGGCAAACAGCTATCCAGCACCCTCTGGCGGGCTCGAGTGCGCGCTGTTGCCAATGCCGCGCTGTTCAGGGGTGATTTTGCTGTCCTAGGGCGGTTTGGATTCGGGTGGTGGTGAGAACCATGGCAATGAGGAAGTCGGTGAAATGTTCTCGGGTGGTGCCAGCTTCCGAGATGGCTGTGCTGAACGGGCTGCGGCCCGTTCAGCACGGGTCACAACAATTCAGGAGCGAGAGCCGATGATGCGTTCTCTGCACTGGTCGCGCAGCCGCGCGACGGTCGCATGACCGAGTGCTCGGGCAGCGGGGGACCCCAACAGACGCAGCAGTCTCATGTGGAATTCCTTCGGGGGCAACCCGAATCGCACGAACGCCTCCGCGTCATTGCCACCGTAGGGCGCCCACTCGGTGGCGAATTCCAAGACTTCGATCTCGTGTCTGTTCATGCACCGAAGGCCCGTCTAGATTCCGGCCGAGTTCGCGATGTCCAGCGCCTTGTCCACCACCGCGTCGATGCGGGCCGCGGTGGGGATGCCCGCGGCGCCTTCGTTGTGCGGTTCGTCGAGTGCCCTGCGCCGCACGCCTTCACCGATGATGGCGAGTTTCCACAGTCCGAGAACGTGCCAGTAGGCGAGCGCGGAGGGGTCGCGGCCGGTCGTGGATAGGAACAGCTCGGCCATCTCCGCCCGGGAGGGGAAACCTTCCAAGGTCGACGGCGCGAAGTCGCCGCCCGTTGTTTCGCCGGGCTCCGGCCAGTAGGTGAGCAAGGTACCCATGTCGGCGAGTGGATCGCCCAGAGTGGCCAGTTCCCAGTCGAGCGTGGCGACGACCTCGTTCGCGCGCCGGGAGAAGATCAGGTTTCGCAGATGGAAGTCACCGTGCACCAGGGTCAGTTCCCGCTGCTCGGGCATCGCGGCGGACAGGCGGCCGGTGAGGTGGTCCAGTTCGGGTAGTTCGCGGGTCCTGGACTGTTCCAGTTGCCGTGCCCAGCGGCTGAGTTGGCGTGGCGCATACGGCTTGTGGCTGGCGAGGTCGCGAAGTCCGGTCGTCTCCAGATCGACCGCGTGCACGGCGGCGAGGGTGCCCGGCAGCGTCGAGGCGATGGCGTGGCGTTGCAGTGGTGTCAGTGCGTGCGCGCGGTCCATCGTGTCGATGGTGATGCCGTCGACGAATTCCATGAGGACCAACGGCACCTGCAAGGAATCGGATCGGACACCGAAGATGCGGGGAACGCGAACCTCGGTGTCCGCCAAGGCTTCCATGATCCGTGCCTCGCGGGCCACATCGTGTGCCGAGGCCAGAATGCGGCCGAGCGGAGGCCTGCGCAATACCC
The DNA here is from genome assembly GCF_048910785.1 of Nocardia nepalensis. Taxonomy (NCBI): domain Bacteria; kingdom Bacillati; phylum Actinomycetota; class Actinomycetes; order Mycobacteriales; family Nocardiaceae; genus Nocardia; species Nocardia nepalensis. The sequence continues at coordinate 32,176 of NZ_JBKBET010000005.1, forward strand.
ATGCGGCGCCGGTGGCGTCGGTGACCAGGTAGGTGAGGTTGGATTGGCCCAGGCCGATCCGCTGGAATCGCAGCGGTGCCGTGGCCGGGATTCCCAGGTCGGCCAGCCACCGCTGCACCTCGACCGGGTCGACACCGACGGGATTGCTGTGCTCAGTCATCGCCGATTCCCTTGCCTCGGAACAGGTTCGCGTCGCCGAGACGCTGCCCGCCGTCGATGACGAGGGTTTCCCCGGTGACCCAGCTCGCCGCGTCCGAGGCGAGAAAGGCGACCGCGGCGCCCACATCGGCGGGCTCGCCGATCCGGGCCAGGGCCGTGGCGGAGTTCAGCTCGGTCTCATGGGCTTTCCACAGTGCCTCGGCCAGTCGTGTCCGCACGACGCCCGGTGCCACCGCATTGACCCGCACCACCGGTGAAAGTTCCAGTGCCAGTTGCTTGGTGAGGTGGATCAGGGCGGCCTTCGAGGCGTTGTAGAGCCCGAGATCGGGCTCGAATCCGAGACCTCCAATGGAGGCGATGTTGATCACCGAGCCGCCGTGTTCGCCCATCCACGCGCGGGTGGCGAGGGAAGTCCACAGGATCGGGGCCCAGAGATTCACGCCGAAGGTCTTGGTGAACCGGGCGTAGTCCTGGGTGGTGACCGGCCCGAAGGCAGGATTGGTTCCGGCGTTGTTGACGAGGATGTCGATGCCGCCGAATCTTTCGAGCGCGGTATCGATGCACCGTCGGGCCGCGTCCTCGTCGATGGCGTGTGCGGCGACGCCGATCACGCTGCCGGGCACCTCGGCGGCGGCCGCATCCGCGGATTCCTGTGCGCGCGAGGTGATCACGACATTGCCACCCGCCGCGGCGATCGCCTGCGCGATCGCCAGTCCGATGCCGCGGGACGCGCCGGTGACGATGGCGGTGCGGCCGGTGAGATCGAATCCGGTCATTTGCCCCACCGCACCTGTCGGCGCAGCTCGCCCTTGAGGAGCTTGCCTCCGGCGTTGCGCGGCAACGGCTCGGCGCGGACCGTGACGTACTGGGGAACCTCGAAGTCGGCGAGCCGCTCGCGGCAGTGCGCGATGACGCCGGCGATGTCCAGGTCGGGTCGCTCGCTGTAGAGCACAGCGCCGACCTTCTCCCCCATCACCTCGTCGGGGACGGCCAGCACGGCGGCATCGTTCACACCGGGAGCGGCGAGCAGCACCGTCTCGACGGCGACACTCGAAATGTTCTCGCCACCACGGTTGATGATGTCCTTGATCCGATCCACGAGGTGGACGCGACCGGCCTCGTCTACCCGGACCACATCGCCGGTGCGCAGCCAACCGTCGAGGATGGTGTCGGCGGTGGCGTCGGCGCGGCGCCAGTATCCGGCGGTCACATTCGCGCCGCGGACCACCAGCTCTCCCACATCGGGATCGCCGTCGAAGGAGAGAATGCCCAAATCGACCGAGGGCACGGCATAGCCGACGGAATCGGCGTGCTCGACCGCGTCCTGATCGGGCAGCACGGTGATCAACGATGCGGTTTCGGTCATGCCGTAGCCGTTGAACACGGTGGCGTGCGGGAACGCGGCCTTCAGCGCGCGCACCAGCTCGGGGGTGATGGGGGCGCCGCCGTAGCCGAGCCTGCGGACCGCGGTCACGTCGGCGTCGGCGAAGCCGGGGTGTCGCAGCAGCAGCGCGTAGACCGCGGGAACACTCACCAGGAACGAAATCCGTTCCGCGACCAGCGCCTCGATCAGCACGGGCAGGTTCAGACTCGGCTGGATCACCGCGGTGCCACCGATGTAGGCGGCCACCATTAGCTGCGAGTTGCAGGCGGTGACGTGGAACAGCGGGACGCAGATCAGCGTCCGCAGGTCCGGCCCCTGCTCGCGGGACAGGCCCAGGCATCGGGTCATGTTCTCGGCATTGGTGAGCAAAGCTTCGTGGGTTGTCGGGACGCCTTTGGGCCTGCCCGTGGTCCCGGAGGTGTAGAACAGCACCGCGACATCGTCGGCGCGCGAATCCTCGATGACGTAGGGTTCGCCGTCGGGCAACGGATTCTCCACTGCCAGAGCGACTTTCACGTCGGCGTCACCGAGCACGAAGGCCACCTCCGGTGGCGCCGAGCGGGTGTTCACCGCCACCGCGATACCGCCCGCGAACACGGTGCCCCAGAAGGCGAGCACCCAGTCCACACCGGCGGGATACCGGATGGCCACCCGATCTCCCCGACCCACCCCCAGCGAGCGCAGACCGCCCGCGACCCGCGCCGCGCGATCCCACAACTGGGCGTAAGTCATTCGCGCACCGCCGATCTCGGCCACGGCCTCGGCGTCGCCTCGGCGGTGCACCTGATGCGTGAGCATCTCCACCAACGTGGCGGGCAGGTTCGTGTAGCGCGGTATACCCTGCGCGTCCCGTGCGATTTCCTTGCGCGGGAACGGATTGGCCGATCGCGCGAGCTGCCGGACCGCACAGGCCATGGGCGCGCTTCCAGGCTCCGTGCGAGGCGGATTCGTGTCCATGCTGATTCTCTTTCGGGGCACTTCCGACCGTCAGCGCGTGTTCCGCTGACCGCCATCGCTGATGATGCGATTCACGATAGGAACCGGCTAATCCCCCGCATATGTGGATTCGCCTAGATATCAGTGCCGATTACGTGCGACGGCACATAATCGCGGCCGCAGCGAATGCGAACCGGTCAGCCGTGACGCCCGTTGGCCGAGAGCACCCGCTGGCCGAGTTGGTGTGCGAGCTCGAGGGCGAGCTCGACCGCCAGCCGATGGTCACCGGGAGGATGACCGAGCAGCGTCGCGGCCCGGGCGACCCGCTGTAGCACGGTGTTTCGATGGGTGTGCAGCCGCGCGGCGGCACGTGGCGCGTTCTCGGCCTCATCGAGATAGACCCGCAGCGTCTCGCGCAGGCGTGCCGCGGCGGCGGTGTCCACGGCGAGCGGACCCAATGTCGCGGCGACGAATTCGACCGCCCGGCTGTGGTCCTGCGCGGCCAGCACGGTGACCTCGAGGTCGCGATGCAGGGCCAGCCGCGCGCCGCCGGGATGTCCGGCGAGCAGCCCGTGCAAGTCCACTGCAGCGGCGTGCGAACGCCGGAAACCGGCGATTCCCGGGCTGGTCGGGCCGACCGCCACCCGGACCTCGGGCGGCGCGGCGTCGACCGCGGCACGGAACGCGGCGGTGTCCAGGTCGGAATCGGTGCCCAGCCAAGCCCACAGTGTCGAAGCACCGGCGGTCAGGGTCAGCGGCGGTCGCGCCCCGACGGACCGCGCCAGCAGTGCGGCGGCGGATTCCAGCACGCCCTGCGCGGCGGCCGATCCCTGCGTCCACACCACCAGCGCGGTATGACGGCGCGAGAGTTCGTAACCGAGCCGCTCGCTGGCTCGGCGGCTGTCGATCGGCGCCCCGTCGAGAATTAGGCGTACCGTCTCGGCCCGCCGCGCGAGCACACCACCGAGCAGTTCCTCACGCTCACGCTGAGCGGTCGCGATGACCTGGCCGATCACGTGATCGACGTACTCGAACATGCGCTCCGACGCCACCTCGAGCAGCTGTCCGAGCACCGGGCCCGAGGGAGCGAGACGGATGGCGTGCAGCATGTAGCGCCGCCACGCGATGTTCTGGCCCCGGCGGTAGGACTGGAAGATCACCTCGAGGTCGATCCCGCGGCGAGCGACCGTGCGCGCCACGTCCAGCGCCTCGGGGGGAATATCCAACGCGCTCAGCGCTTCCCGGCGGGCGAAGGTGGTCAGTATCCGCGCGGCATTGGCGCGATTGCTCGCCGACATGTCGGCCACGAGTGCCGCGTCGGCGCCGACCGCGGGAGTCAGGGCGAGCTCGGCGGCGTCCATCTCCGCCACGAGCTCGTCCAGTTCGGCGAGCATCGCCTCGGCGACGACACCCATCAACTCCACCACCTCGGGCGTATCCGCTGCGCTGCGCATACGAGGCAGTGTGCCCGCGCACGCAATCGAGAGCAATACCTGGGCGGCACCACATATACCAGAGGCCGTCGGCTTCCTATCGTGAACTGCATCACCACCAGCGACGGCGGTCAGGAGAACACTCGATGACGATCACCATCGATCGGACACAAACAACGGACTTCGACGTATTGATCGTCGGCGCCGGCATATCCGGGATCGGCGCGGCCGCCCAGCTGGCCGCTCGCCGACCCGGCACCTCGTTCGCGGTGCTCGAGGCCCGCGAGGCGGTCGGCGGCACCTGGGATCTGTTCCGATACCCCGGAATCCGGTCGGATTCGGATATGCACACCTTCGGATACGGCTTCCATCCCTGGACCCGCGCCGAGGCCATCGTCAGCGGCGGTGACATCCTGGCCTACCTGCGCGACACCGTCACCGAATACGGGCTGCAGGACCGGATCCGCCTCGGCCAGCGTGTCACCGCCGCCGAGTTCTCCTGCGCGGAGCAGCGCTGGACGGTCACCACCGAGAGTGTGGCAACCGGTGAGACCACGCGGTTGACCGCACGATTCCTGTTCCTGGGCACCGGTTTCTACGACTACGAGAACGGTTTCACCCCGGAGTTCGCGGGCGTCGACGACTTCGTGGGCCGGATCGTCCACCCCCAGCAGTGGCCGGAAGACCTGGACTACACCGGCCAGCGCGTGGTCGTAATCGGAAGTGGCGCAACCGCTGTCACGCTCATTCCGGCGATGGCCGGGCGGGCCGCCCACGTCACCATGCTGCAGCGCTCACCGAGCTACGTGTTCTCCCTGCCCGCCACGGACCCGATCGCGAGCCTGCTCGAGCGGGTACTCGGCCCGAGTCGCGCCTATGCGATCGTGCGGCGTAAGAACATCATGGTCACACGGGCGATGTTCAAGGCCTGCCGACGCGCCCCGAAACTGATGCGTGCCCTCCTGATCGCCGGTGTACGCAGGCGGCTGCCTCGCCATTTCGACGTCGACACCCACTTCTCGCCCCGCTACAACCCGTGGGAGCAGCGGCTGTGCATGGTGCCCGACGGCGATCTGTTCCAGGCGATCTCGAGCGGGCGGGCGTCGGTGGTGACCGACCGCATCACTCGGTTCACCGAGACCGGTCTTCTGCTCGAATCCCACCGCCACCTCGACGCCGATATCGTGGTGACGGCGACCGGGCTGCGGATGACGCCCTTCGGCAAGATCGCGCTGACGGTCGACGGACGAGTCGTGGACCCTTCGGCCACAACGGTTTTCAAATCAATGATGCTCTCCGGCGTACCGAACCTGGCCTTCTCGCTCGGCTACACCAATATCTCCTGGACGCTCAAGGTGGATCTGGTGTGCGAGCACTTCTGTCGCCTCCTCGACTATATGGACGCCCACGGTTACGCCACCATCGAAGCGGTGCAGGCCGATCCGCACCTGCCCCGGGTTCCGTTGATGGACCTGAGCTCCGGCTATGTGCAGCGCGGCATTTCGGCGTTCCCGCACGCGGGAACGCGCGGCCCGTGGACCGCGGAGATGGCCTACGAGCAGGACGTGACACGGCTGCGTGACGGCGCGGTCGAGGACCCCGCCCTGCGATTCACCCCGGCCCGGTCGGGTCGTCCGGTCTCTCGATCGGAGCGTCGACGGTGACCCACGATCTGTCCTTCCCCAGCCACGGCGTCCGCTGCGCGGCCTGGCACCTGCCCGCCCGCTCCGACGCCATGACCGGTCCGGGCGGGCGGCCGTGCCTGGTCATGGCCCACGGCTTCGGCGGCACCCGCGACACCGGCCTGCTGGGATACGCCGAAGGATTCGCCGACGCGGGCATCGACACCATCGTCTTCGACTTTCGGGGCTATGGCGACTCGGATGGTGTTCCGCGCCAGTATGTTTCCTACCGCCGACAGCGCCAGGACTACCATGCCGCAGTGGATCTGGCCCGGCATCTGCCGGGCGTGGACCCCGAGCGGATCGCCGTCTGGGGCACCTCGTACTCGGCGGGGCACGTGCTCGCCGTGGCCGCCCAGGACCGGCGAATCGCCGCCGCCGTATCGCTGACGCCCGCCACCGATGGCCTCGCGACTCTGCTGCACCTGGTCCGCCACGCCGGAATCGGCAAGCTCGCACGAACGGCCGGTCACGGCCTGCGCGACCTCGTGCACGCCGTCAGCGGCCGGGCACCGCACCTCGTGCCGGTAGTCGGCCTGCCGGGGTCCCCCGCGATGATGACGACACCCGGAGCCCTGGAGTCCTACACCGCGGCAGCCGGACCGACGTGGCGCAACGAGGTGTGTGCGCGGACCGCGCTGGAGGTCGGGCTCAACCGCCCGGTCACCTTCGCCGGGCGATCGGCGTGCCCGATCCTGGTACAGATCGGCAGCAACGACAGCGTCGCCCCGCCTGCCGCGGCTCGCCGGGCCGCGGACCGCATCGGAGCCCGCGCCCGGTTGCGGGAGTACCCCGTCGATCACTTCGACGTCTACGACGGCCCCTGGCAGCAGCGGATACTCGCCGACCAGATCCGGTTTCTGACCGAGGTGCTCGCTATTCTGTAGCAATCGAAACTCTCGGGAGCGGCGGTAGGTCGCGCGCGCCGCGGCGACTCGATCCCCGAAACCCGGGTAGTAGTCCGGCCGCGCCGGTGCCCGGTCCATCGCCGCGCGCAGCTCGGCGAGGAACCGCTGCTTCTGCGGCCAGTCCGCGGGCACGACCGCGACCTGCGCGGCGACGCAGTTGTATCCGTTGTTGTGCAATCGCTGTGTGACTGGGTGTTCGGCCTGGTAGCGCAGGTCTGCCGCGACCAGCGGCCCGGCACCACGACGGTGGGCGAAACCCCGCCCAGCAGCAGCCAGTGCGGTTCTCGCCCATCGGATCTCACCGCCGCGCAGGGCCGCGACGGCATTGTCGGTGGCCGCGGGCGATCCCGCCTTCACGCGGCACCTGCGTCGGCGTCTTCGGCGATCATAGCCGCGGCCTACTCACCGATCATGATCGTGGGCGCGTTGGTATTGCCTCGAACCACGATCGGCATAACCGACGCGTCGGCCACCCGCCCAGGCACACCTAGCACGCGCAGCCTCGAGTCGACGGCGCTGCCGATGGCGCAGGTCAAGGTTGGGTGGTAGAGAGTCTGCGCGGTTCGTGCCGCGAAGTCGAGCAGTTCGGCGTCAGAATCTCCTGTCGGAGTGAGGAACTCGCCGGTGGTCACGTCTCGTAACGCGGGCTGGGCCGCGATTTCGAGCGCGCTGCGCAGACCCGCGATCAGCGCCGCACGGTCCTGCTCGGTGGCGAGATAGTTGTGATGGATCCGCGGCGCGAAACCCGGAGCCGCCGAACGCAGGGTGAGCGAGCCCCGGCTCTTCGGCGCGACCAGACACGGGCCGAACGCGTAGCCGTGTTCGGTCGCCACCCCCATCCCCTCACCGTGGAAAAGCACCGGAGCCATGTGGAATTGGATATCGGGCCCAGCCAATCCGCCTCGGGTTCGGAAGTACCGTGGGGCTGCACACGGAGCACCCACGGTACTGAACACCGGACTCGACTCTATGGCATTTTCGCGGGCTGCGGATCGGGCCGGATGGTTCAGATTCCTCGGTCGATCATGTCGAGCAGTTGGGTTGTGAGCTCGTCGAGTTGGTCGGGTTCGAGGAAGCGAAGGGGTCCGTCGATGGCCAGGTAGGCCAGCCCGTGCACGGTCGGCCAGGCGAGAAACTCTGCGCCGGGCCGCCTTTCGGGCTGGAGCAGACCGGCTTCGACCAAATCGTCGAGCGCCGCGGCGAGCAGTTCGATCGCTGAGCGTCCGGTGGGCCCGGCGGATGCGGGTTCGGAGACCGCGGACACGTCGGTCTGTGTCGCGAAGGCGGTGCGGAACAGCCCCGGTTCCGCGCGGGCGAACCGCAGGTATCCCGCGCCGACGGCGCGGAAACGTGCCCGCGCACGGGAGGCGGATTCCTCGGACTGCGGTAGTGCGTCTTGTTCGGCGGTCATGGTCGCGGCCAGGCGTGCCAGCGCGACGCGGGCGACAGCCTGCACCAAGGCTTCTCGGTCCTTGAAGTGCGTGTAGGCCGCGTTCGGCGCGACGCCGGCGCGGCGGGCGGCCTCGCGCAGGACGATCGCCTGGGGTCCGCCGCCCTCGCGCGCCATCGCCACGCCCGCGTCGAGCAGGGCTTCTCGTAATGCGCCGTGCCGGTAGGTGGTTCGCTGCGCCGGTTGCGCCGCGCTGTCGCTCATGCCGCTCCTGATGGACGAATGTTCTGGACGTCGTTCAGATTCTATCTGGACATCGTCCAGAAGTCGTGTATCTTCTCTTCTGGACAGCGTCCAGATTTGAGGACGGAAGCCCGCACAAGGAGACCCAATGCGCACCCTGATCAGCACCGCGTTCATTTCCCTCGACGGCGTCGTGGAGGCCCCGGGCGGCGAACCCGGCTACCGCAACACCGGATGGACCTTCAAACACCTCGATTTCCTGCCCGAGGCATTCGAGATCAAGGAGCAGGAGCAGCAGGAATCCACCGCGATCCTGTTGGGCCGCAACAGCTATGAGGCATTCAGTCCGGTGTGGCCGGACATGGCGGAGTTCGCCGGCTACAAGGCGATGCCGAAATACGTCGTTTCCACCACCCTGACCGACGGCGACCTGGTCTCCAACTGGGGTGAGACGACCATCCTGCGCTCGATCGACCAGGTCGCGGCCTTGAAGCAAACCGAGGGTGGCCCGATCATCGTCCACGGCAGCGCCTCCCTGAACCGGAGCCTGTCGGACGCGGGCCTGATCGACCGCTACCACCTGCTCGTCTTCCCGCTGCTGCTCGGCGCCGGCAAGCGTCTTTTCTCCAGCACGGACAAGGACACCCAGAAGCTGAAGCTCGTCGAATCGCAGGCCTACGCCAACGGCCTGCAGAAGAACGTCTTCGACGTCGTCCACTGATCATCCAACGGGAGCCTGAACCCCAGACCTATCGGCTTCCGCCTGAGGCGGTTCTATAGCCGCAATGCCGCGAGGTCCCAGGTTGACGAGAGGGTCGGGTGCCACGCAGGATCGACCGTGAGATGGGCGATTCATGCTGGTAGGGCTATTGGGTCCGGTGATGGTGGAGGCCGCGGACGGGACGAGGGCGTCGGTCGGGGGGCCGCGGGTGCGGGCATTGCTGGGGTTGCTGGCGCTCGAAGCCGGGCGAGTGGTGCCGGTCGCGCGACTGGTGGACGGGGTGTGGGGGGAGAACCCGCCGGCGGGGACCGGGAATGCGTTGCAGACCTTGGCGAGTCGGTTGCGCGCGGCGGTGCCGGGGGCGGTGCGCAATGACGGGGGCGGGTATGTGCTCGAACTCGCGCGCGAGGACGTCGATGTGCATCGGTTCACGCGTGAGGTCGAGGCGGGGCGGGCATTGCTGGCGGCCGGTGCGGCCGAACGAGCCATCGCTTGCTTCGATGCCGCGCTCGCGTTGTGGCGCGGGGAGCCGTTGATCGATGCGGGGGAATCGGAGGTATTGCGCGCCGCGGCACTGCGATTGACCGAACAGCGGCTCGAAGCAATCGAACTGCGAGCGGACGCCTTTCGAGCCCTGGGCCGAGGCGGCGAGGTATTGCGCGAGCTCCACGCGGAAGCAGCGGCACATCCGTTCCGGGAGACGCTGGCCGCACGACTGGTGCGGGCGCTGGCGGCAGCGGGACGAACTTCCGAGGCGATACAACAGTTTCAACGAACCGAGACCCTGTTACTGGACGAGCTCGGCACGACACCCGCCGAGGTGCTGCGCTCGGCCCTGGCCGAAATTCACACGAACGCACCCCGTAATCCCGCAGTCGACGAACCTGCCATCGAGACGACGCCCGGATCGGGTCGAACGGGAGTTACCGCAGCATCCCGGACCAGCGGGACATCCAAGGTGTCCGCGCCGCTGCTGCCCAGGCGGTTCACCAGCTTCGTCGGACGCGGACGCGACGTGGAAGGAGTGCGACGGGCGCTGCGCGAGGCCCGACTGGTGACACTGTCGGGTACCGGGGGCGTGGGGAAGACCCGGCTGGCCGCCGAGACGGTCGGGGCGCACGCCGAGGACTGGGCGGACGGTTTCGCTTTCGTCGAACTCGCCGCACTCGAGCGGGAACGGGCCGACCGGCCGGCTGTGAACGCGGTCGGAGTGGCGATAGCGAATGCGCTCGCTCAGTTCGAGCGACCCGACGAACTGTCCTTGGAGTGGGCCGAAGTACTGGAGCGGGCGCTGTCCGGCCGCCGAATGCTGTTGGTACTCGACAACTGCGAGCATGTCGTGGAGGCGACCGCGCGCCTGATCGACGATCTGTTGCAGCGGCTGCCCCTGCTGCGGGTGCTCACCACCAGCCGGGAGCCGATCGGCGTGGACGGCGAGCGAATGTATCCGGTCCGGACCTTGAACCTGCCCGAAGCCGACGCGGGTATCGCCGCGGTCACCGCATCCCCCGCCGTCCGGCTGTTCATCGACCGCGCCACCGCGGCACTCCCGGATTTCGCGCTGTCCGAGAGTAATTCCGCGGATATCCGCGCCATCGTGCGCAGCCTGGACGGCATGCCGCTGGCTATCGAACTTGCCGCCGCTCGCCTGCGGAGTCTGCCGCTGCCGGACCTCAGCGCGCGGCTCACCGATCGCTTCCGGCTGCTCACCAACAGCACTCGCCACGCGGTCCCGCGCCATCGCACCTTGCACGCGGCCGTCGCCTGGAGCTGGGGACTGCTCACCGATGCGGAAGCCGCCGCAGCCCGGCGTTTTTCGATTTTCGCGGGCGGCGCGACCTTGGACGCCATCACCCGGGTGTGCGGTCCGGACGCCATTGACACGGTCACCTCACTGGTGACGAAGTCGTTGGTGGACTTCGATGGACAGCGCTATCGAATGGCCGAGACCATCCGAGCCTATGCGACCGCGGAATTGACCGCCGCCGGCGATGCGGACGAGGTCGCCCGCATCCATGCCGACTGCTTCCTGGAATTCACCGACGCCGCCGCCCCCGGATTGCGCACTGCCGCACAGCCCGATTGGCTCGCGCGCCTGATCGCCGAACACGGCAATTGCGAAACCGCGCTGCGCTGGGCGCTGGACGTCGGCGACGGTGAGCGTGCGGTTCGCCTGTACGCGAATCTCGTCTGGTATTGGCTGCTGCGCGGGTTGCACGGCGACATCTCCGAACGCCGCCGCGAGGTCCTTGCCCGGATCGGCGACACACCGCCGCCGGGGTGTACCGGGGCCTATCTGGCCTGTCGGTACGGCGAGGAGCTGCCCGCGTACTTCACCAACATCTGGTGGGGCCAAATCCGGGAGAACACCGGGCAATTCGAGCGGCTGACCCGCGCGGCCCTCACCGAGGATCGGCCACCGCACCCGATGTTCGTGCTCATACTGGCGCTGCGTGACCTGCTCGGCGACGACGAAAGCCTATTGACCGCGTGCACCACCTCCGACGATCCATGGCTACGCGGAAATGCGCTGATAGCACGAGGTTTCGATGAACTGGGCGGCGACCATCCGGCCCGCGCCCTGCCCACTTTGGAGGCCGCGCTGACCTGCCTGAGCGCGCACGGTGACGCCCGGTCACACAGCCGCGCCCTGATCTCCCTGGCCAGCTACCGGACCCGGATGCTCGGCCTGGACAGCGCCCGCCCGCTGATCGCCAGCGCGCTGGAACTGCTCAGCGCCGACCTGGGCGCCGGTGAACGCATCGGCGTGCTGCTCTTCGCGGCGGAGATGCACCTGGTCGGCGGCGATACCGACAGCGCGGCAACCTATATCGACCGGGCCGAGCCCCTGATCACCCCGCACATCATCCCCGCACCCGGGCGCTTCCTGGCGGCGACGCAGGCGCACCTGGCCCACCTGCGCGGCGACAACGACCGCGCGCTGGAACTCTACCGGCGGATGTCCGAGCAGCCGCTCCCCGCCGGTCCGCCACCCGCCGGACGCCACGATACCGTCCGCTTCGTGAACCTGGCCTTCGTGAGCACCGCGCACGCGGCTGCCCTGGTCGCGGCGGGGCGGCCGGACGACGCACTGCGAGAGCTGGCCATGCCCCGCGATCTGGCCGCCCAGACCTCGGCCGCGCTGCTGGCCGAGGTCGGTATCGGTTACGCCCTGGTCGCTCTGGCGAAGGGTGCCCCGGGGCGCGCGGCCCGCATTCTCGGCGCCACCGACCGGATCAACCGCAGGGCCGGGGTGATCCGCATCGGCCCGCTCCGGCGGCGGGCGCTCGACCAGGCGGAAGCGGCGCTCGGCCCCGTGCGCCTGGGCGCGGAATTCCTTGCGGGCGCCCGGCTTCCGGACGATGCGGTGCTCGAACTGCTGCGTACCGTTCGCTGACAACGACTGTCAGCGAACGGTGCGGGCAGCACTGGATGCTCGGGACGCGTATCCCACCGATCCAGGAGTGCTCATGTCCGTTCCCCCGAACACGGAATCAGTTGTTTCCGTGCGTGGTTCCCGCCGACTCGGCAAACGTCTCGGCATGGCCGGCGCCGTACTGGGAGCCGGGTTCATCATGTCCGTCGGCGGCGGTTATCTGCTCGCCCCGCAGCGAATGGCCTCGGGGTTCGGCTTCGCCGAGTGGCCGCACGTCGAGGCCGACGGCTTCCTGAACGTCAAAGGCGTCCGCGATGTGGTCACCGGCCTGATTCCGCTCGCCTTGCTCGCGGCCGGGCAGCGCCGCGCCGTCGGCGTCACCACCCTCACCCTCGCCCTCATCCCGACCGGCGACATGCTCACCATCCTGGTGCGCCGAGGCTCCACCGCCACCGCCCTGAAGGTGCACGGCTTCACCGCCGCCCTAGTGGCCGCCAGCGGCGCGCTGCTGCTGCGCCGTGAAAACCGGTGAGCGCCCGATGAAGACGCTGGTCAATACCGCTCACATCTACATGATCGTCGGCCTGATCTCCGGGTTCTACTACCGCGAGATCACCAAGATCGAACATTTCACCGGGAAGTCGGAGCTCGCTGTCGTGCACACCCACGTGCTGGCGCTGGGCATGCTGTTCTTCCTCATCGTGCTGGCCTTGGAGAAGCAGTTCACGCTCAGCGCCCGGAAAGGGCTGTACGCCTGGTTCTTCTGGCTGTACAACATCGGCCTGGCCATCACCGTCGCGGTCATGACGCTGCACGGCACCCGCACCGTGCTGGGCAAGAGCAGTGGCGAGGCAATCGCGCTCGGCGCGGGTGTGGGCCACATCCTGCTGACCGTCGGGCTGATCCTCTTCTTCATCACCCTCGGCAAATCCATCGACGACAGCCGAACACCGCACACCGCAGCGGTATTCGCCGAACAGGAGGCATCGTGAACACCGGCGAGGACGGCGCGCTGTGGACGCGGGACGCGGTCTCGCTCGCGGCGCTGATCGCCGCGGGCGTGGTCACCGCGGCCCAGGTCGTCGAGGCGCATCTCGAGCGCATCGAGCAGGTCGATTCCGAAATCGGCGCGCTCACCACGGTATTCGCCGAGGCCGCGCGTGCGGCGGCGGCCGCGGCCGACCGCCGGGTACCGACCGGGCCGCTGCACGGGGTTCCGGTCACCGTCAAGAACAACCTCGATGTCGCGGGCAGCCCGACCACCTGGGGCGTGGCGGGCTTCGGACAGGCCGTCGCGACAGCGGATGCACCCGCGGTGTCCGCACTGCGGCGAGCCGGTGCGATCGTCATCGGGCGAACGAATATGCCGGACTTCGCCACTCGCTGGCACACCGACAATGACGAGGCGGGCCCGACGGTGAATCCGTGGTACCCGACCCGCAGCCCGGGCGGTTCCAGCGGCGGTGACGCCGCCGCGGTAGCGGCGGGCATGACACCCCTCGGCCTGGGCACCGACTTCGGCGGTTCACTGCGGATACCCGCCGCGTTCTGTGGCGTCGCCTCCCTGCGCACCACGCCCGGCCGGGTGGCGGTGGCATCGAGCCTGTCCGGGGCCGCACCCGCACCGACGAACCAATTGTTCGCGGCACCAGGGCCGTTGGCGCGCACCGTGCGCGATCTGACGACCGCCTTCGAGGTCCTCAGCCACAGCGCTGACGTGCGCGATCCCGGATGGATTCCGGTGCGTGACGCGACGGACACCGCCCTGCCCGCGGTCGCCGTCACGCTCGGTGACGATATCGATCCGCAGGTGCGGGCCGCGCTGCTCGGCTGCGCCGACGCCCTCGAACGCGCGGGTTATCCGGTAGCCGAACTGGATCCGCCGCAATTGGACGAGGTGGCGGCGGATTACGGCCGATTGGTCTCCACCGAGGTGGTGGTCCAGCGTCGCGAAGCCATGCGGCGAGTCGGCAGCGCCGGACTGAACACCTTCCTGGACGCCGCGATCGACCTGTTCCCGCCGCTTGATCTGGCGGGCTACATGACCGCGCTGGGTGAGCGCCTCACCCGCCGCGCGGCCTGGTCCCGTTTCCTCGCGGAGCACCCGATCGTGCTCGGCCCGGTCTCGACCGAACTGCCCTGGCCGGTCGGCTACGACCTCGGCGGCACCGCACAGGTCGCGACCATGTACGCGGCGCACCGCCTCACGATCGCCGCCAACTACCTGGCCCTGCCCGCGGTCACGGTCCCCGCGGGCGTCTCGGTCGAGGGCCTTCCCATCGGGGTCCAGTTGATCACCGCCCCATTCGCCGAGGGCCGCGCGCTGACTGCCGCTGCCCATATCGAGGTGGCCTTTCCGATGCCGACACCCATCTCCCCGGCAACCGACCCGACCACCCGGCGCCCTGCCCCGAGCCGGGCTCCGTCCAGTGGCTCGGGCACGACGCGGTGAATGTTTCGTAGCGAAGGGAATCCAGCCCCCGGTGGTGAGCGTTGTCGGCTATACCCTCGGTGGCGGATTGTCGTGGTTCGGCCGCAAATACCGTTGGGCGGCCGACAGCGTCCGGGCCTTCGACATCGTCGATGCCGACGCTCATCAGGCCCGGTCACCGCGGAATCCGACCCGGAGCTGCCGCAGGCTCCGCCGGTAATCGCGATTGCCGCCGCCTATCTGGGCGAACCGGCGCGCGGACGTTGCATCAACCATCCACCTCGGCGTGGTCGAACCCTGATGCATCCGGTTCGACCACGTCGTTTCCGTGGAATGTGTTACGGCGTGTAGGTGTAGGGGAGGCCGTTGCTGAATCCACTGGAGTTGACCACGGTCACCTGCACCTCCCCCGATCCGCCCGGAGCGATTGCGGTGATCTGCGTGGACGAGTCCAGGGTGAACGTCGTCGCGGTGCCACCGAAGTACACCGTGGCGGGACCGGCGAACCCAGTACCGGTGAGCACCACCGAGTTACCGCCCGCGGCCGGGCCCGAACTGGGGACCAGAGAGGTCAACGTCGGCGTCGACGCCGGCGGCCCCCCGTAACTGTAGGAGACGCCATTGCTGACTCCATCGGAATTGACCACGGTCACCTGCACCGTCCCCGACCCAGCCGGAGCGATCGCGGTGATCTGCGTGGACGAGTCCAGGGTGTACGTCGTCGCGGTGGCACCGAAATACACCGTGGCGGGACCGGTGAACCCGGTACCGGTGATCGTGACGCTGTTACCCCCGTTAGCCGGCCCCGACGCCGGAGACACAGAAGTGATTGTCGGCATGATGATGCCTCCTTGCTGATCCGGTGAAACGATTGACAAGGGTTGGAGAGAACTCCTCCGCCCCCGCATGCCGACTCGTTGGTCGGCTACTTTCAGTAAGGCCCCTGTGTCGGTATCCGGGCAATGAGTCCCCCGATCCGTTTTCGATGAACCCCGGATCCGGATCGGTAGACGTCATCGGAATTCGCCTGGTATGCAATCCCGGCGATTCTTTCGCAGGCAAAATGTCAAGGGCGACACCGTTACAAGAGCACCGCGATCGCGCCGCCGCGGGAAAAGCCGACGGACACCGCTCTGGCGGGAAGCGCGAATGTGGCTGGCTGCGTGAGGCTTTGCGATATCGAGTGCGGTGGTGACCGACGTCACGTCGTCGTGGCGTTACGGGGATCGGGTCGTCGGCATCTTGTGTTCGTTCAGTGCGGCAGCACGGAACGTCGGCAGTAGGGACAACCTGCTTTGCCGGCACTCGCCACTGCAGAAAGAACGGAAAGACGTCATGAGCATGGTTTGGTTCGTTACCGGTTCCTCCCGCGGCCTCGGCCGAAACTTCGTCGAGGCCGCATTGTCCCGGGGCGATCGGGTGGCCGCGACCGCCCGGAATACCGAACACCTCGCAGAGTTGGTCACCGCCTATGGCGATGCGGTCCTGCCACTACAGCTGGATGTGACCGACAGGGCTGCGGTATTCGAGACCGTGAAGCGCGCCAGCGAGCACTTCGGCCGTCTCGACGTCATCGTGAACAACGCGGGCTACGGCCTGCTCGGCGCTGTCGAGGAGCTGACCGAGCAGCAACTACGAGATCAGTTGGAGACCAACCTGTTCGGTCCGGTGTGGGTCGTCCAGGCCGCGGTGCCGCAGCTGCGCGAGCAGGGTGGCGGGCATATCATCCAGATCTCCTCGGTCGGCGGCCTCGCCGCATGGCCGCTCGGCGGTGCGTACCACGCCTCCAAGTGGGCCCTCGAAGGCCTGAGCGAATCCCTCGCCCAAGAGGTCACCGGCTTCGGCATCAAAGTGACTCTGGTCGAGCCCGGCTCTTACGCCACCGATGGGGCCGCCGGTGCCGTGCACGCCGAGGCCGACCCCCGCTACGCGGGTCTCCGCGAGGCCTTCGCCGCCTATGCGCAGACGCTCGAGTCCGGCGACCCGGCCGCCGCAGGCCGGGCACTGCTCGACATCGTGGACTCCGCCAACCCACCCCTGCGGGTGTTCTTCGGCGCCCAGGCCAACCAGATTGTGCCGCAGGTCTATGCCGACCGGATCGAGACCTGGGCCGATTGGCGGGAACTCGCGGTCGCGGCTCAAGGCCACACACCCGCGGCCTGACTCAGCGACCGCTCGACGGAACTACAGCGGCCCCACCCGAAACATACGTTTCGGGTGGGGCCGCTTCTTGCCTGGGACGGGCGAACCCGGTGACGCACGCCATATCGACTCCGCGTCACGAAACGGCGCTGTCCCACGTCTGGTGGGTGAAACGGCAGAGGTCCGATCCCGAAGCAGTGGGAGCGCCGATGAGAAGGAGACAGTAAATGTTGGTCGACAGGTTGCCGCGTCGGCGG
This sequence comes from Nocardia nepalensis, assembly GCF_048910785.1. NCBI lineage: Bacteria > Bacillati > Actinomycetota > Actinomycetes > Mycobacteriales > Nocardiaceae > Nocardia > Nocardia nepalensis. Next base: position 49,238 of record NZ_JBKBET010000005.1, read on the forward strand.
TTCCGGTGGTGGCAGATGCTCATTACTGTGCCTGCCTTCCTGGTGATGAGTGTGGCGGCACCGGCCGGAGCCGAACCGAGCGGAGACCGAGTGGTCGATTCGACGTTGCCCGGCGACGGGCAGTACATCGAGACCGCGCTGGCGCGTTTCCATTACCGGAAGGCGGGCGAAGGCCCGCCCCTCGTTCTCCTGCCCGGCGGCGCCCTGTGGTCCTATACCTATCGCGACATCATCCCGGCCCTCGCTCGCGACCACACTGTCTACGCAGTCGATCTGCCCGGCGCCGGTTACACCACGCTGCACGAACCCGACTTCGGATACGACGCGGGGGCCATGACGGAAGCCTTGCGCCAGTTCATGTCCGCGGTCGGACTCACGCACGCGGCTGTCCTCGCGCACTCCCTGAACGGTTCTGTCGCAGTGGACTTCGCGGCGCGATACCCGGAGCAGGTCGATCGTCTGGCGCTCATCGCGCCACTCGTCCTGGACACCGACCTCAACCCGAACATGCGACTGATGCGTCAGCCGATCGCGGGCGAACTCGCCACCTCGGTGATGACCGAGGACATCTATGTGGCGGGACTGCGGGGAGCCTACGCGCGTCCCGAGATACTCACCGATGAGCTGGCGCACGCGTATTGGACTCCGCTCAGCCGCACGGAGAACCGGACCGCGATGTGGAAACAGCCGCGCAACCTCGATCTGGCCGCGGTGCAGCGGGAGGCGAGCGCCATCAGGGCGGACACGCTGATCCTGTGGGGCGAGTACGACCATGTCGTCGATCCGTCGCAGGCCCGGCCGCTTGCCCAGCTGATCCCCCACTCGACGCTGCGGATCATCTCCGGCGCCGGACACAATGCCCATGAGGACGATCCCGCCGCGGTCGCGACCGAGCTGACCGGATTCTTCGGTCCACGCTAGCCCGACAGCAGGGGCCGGGGCGGTCACGCGGTCGTCGCGGCTACGCCCCCTGCACAGCACGCTCATCGCCACACCGTGGAGTTGCCGCGAAAGTCGTTGTCGGCGTGACTCGGAGTGCTGTCCGCCGGGAGGGCACGAAACTCCCGGCGGCACAAGCGGCGCGACGATCGGTTGCCGGTAGCGACCTTTCGGTACGGCTCAGCGGTCCGGGGCGAGGAGGGGTTTGAGATCGAGTATCGGTGTGCCGTGCAGGGCTTCGAGGTTGCTGACGTGGATGCGGGTGCCGGCGATGGCGAGGATGTGAATGTGGTGCAGGCCGATCGGGTTGGGCCGGTGCGGTGCGCGGGTGGCGAAGACTCCGGTGATCGCCCGGGTCGCGTCGCCGCGCGGATGGATGGTGAGGGTGTCGCGGTCGGCGCGATCGAGCCAGGTCAGCAAGAGGATGTCCGTGCCTGCGGTGAGGCCGTCGAGGGCGCGGGCATATCGGTCGTCGAGCACCAGCCAGGCTTGCGGAGCTCCCTCATCGGGTTGCCGCGGAGCCGTCGCGAGGTCGGTGAGCACTGATTCGACGTGTCCGATCGGGCGCAACTTGTAGTCGGTCACGATGTCTCCATTTCCCTTCGGCGCCAATCGGTTCGGCGCGGGATTGTGGTCAGAGGGAGGCGAGAGCGCGGACCCGATCCGCGATAACGCGCTGGGCGACGTCGGAGGTGAAGGCGACGGTCTCGAACCTGTGCGGCACACCGGGGTGCAGGTGGAATTCGACCGGCACACCGGCCTGGCTCAGCCGCAGGGCGTAGGCGAGATCCTCGTCACGGAAGATGTCGAGTTGACCGACCTCGATGTAGGCGGGCGGCAACCCGGCCGGATCGGCGACGCGCGCCGGGGCGGCGGAGGCGGGGGTGTCCGGCGTCGGGTGGGGGTGCTCAGGGGCCAGCCGGTAGTCGACCGACAGCATCGAGGTCCCGCTGGCGGACACGTACCGGGAGACCGATCCGTCGAACAGGCCGATGTGGCCGAGGATCATGCCACCGGCGTGCAAGTAGAGCGCGGCCGGGCCGGGCCCGTCGGCGGCGTCTTTTCGTGCGTACCAACGCAATCGGATCGTCGCGCCGTCAGCGGTGGCCAGCTCGTGGTCGGTGATCGTGACATCGTCCGGGAACGGCTGGGCCGTGTTGGCCTGGCCGATCCGTCCCTCGAACGCGATGCGGCGGGCGGCGACATCGCCGACCGGTGGGGGCGTGCTGTCGGCCATCGCGGCGGCGAAGGGAACGAGAGTCTGGGCGACCTGGGGGTCCAAGGTGAAGGGCACGGCTGTTCTCCTCGATGCGGTACTCGGGGTGCGCGGTGTACCTCTCAACGACGGGACAGCTCGGTGAAATGTGAGGTGCGCGAAAGGATTCGGGCCGGCCCTGGTGTGCCTGACGAGCTACGAGCTCGAACTGTTGGGCGCTGGATCGGCCTCACAGTTCGATGCGCTGTCTCGTCGGACCGGTGAGAACACAGATGATCGAAGAGAGTCGGCGACATGATGAACATTGCATCCGAGCCGGGAGACGCCCGTCGCGACCCGAGCCTGAGTGCGATCCTCGGCGAGCGGCGTCACCTGATCAATGTCGGGTACCGGCTGCTGGGCTCCCTGTCCGATGCCGAGGATATGGTTCAGGAGACCTACGCTCGCTGGTATGCCATGTCCGAACAGCAGCGGGCAGCCATCGAATCGCCCGGCGGCTGGCTGACGACGGTCGCGAGTCGCATCTGCTTCGACCTGCTCGGCTCGGCGCGGGCCCGCCGGGAAAGCTATGTGGGCGAATGGCTCCCGGAACCGCTGCCCGATCGCACGCCATGGACCACAGGGCAGTCGAGCGGCGACCCAGCCGACCGGATCACCCTCGACGAGTCGATCACCATGGCCTTCCTCGTCGTGCTCGAAGCGATGACCCCGGCCGAGCGAGTCGCGCTCGTCCTGCATGATGTCTTCGGCTACGCCTTCGCCGAGGTGGCCGATATCGTCGGCCGCACCCCGGCAGCCTGCCGCCAGTTGGCCTCCTCGGCCCGTCGGCGGCTTCGCACCGCGCGGGAACCCGCGACGCCGCAAACCCAGCGTGCCGACATCGTCAGGGACTTCAAACAGGCATGGGCGGCAAACGATCTCGACGCCCTCATCGGCATCCTCGACCCCGGCGTCCGGGCGATCGGCGACGGCGGCGGCCTCGTCGACGCCGCGTCCCGCCCGATCGAAAGCAGCCAGGAGGTTGCGCGCTACCTCATCGATCTCATCAGTAGAGCACCCGAGATGACGATCCTCGAACGTACGGTCAACGGCGAGCCCGGTCTGGTGCTCCAGCGAGCCGACGTCACCGAAGGGGTGTTGGCGTTCGACATTGCGGGCGACCGGATCACGCGAATTTGGGCGATGCGCAACCCTGCGAAGCTCCGCCATTGGATGGCGCCCTGACCAGTGCGAACTGCGTTACGCCACTTCGACGGCGATGGGGCCGCTGACCTGTTGGTCGGCGGCCCCATTCGTGCTCCGGCGCGGCATCCCGCCCGCGCGGCCGCGGGATCGCTGTGTGCCTTCGCCGCTCAGGAACGCCGGATCGCGGCGAGGTCGAACTGCAGCGTCACCTTCGAGCCGACCATGCCCGCGGCCGCCTTCCAGTGCACCCCCCAGTCCTTGCGGTTGATCATGGCGCTGCCGGTGAAACCGAGCCGGAGGGTGCCGTGCGGGTCCTGCTGCGCGCCGGTCAGTTCGAAGTCCACGGTGACCGGCCTGGTGACGCCGCGGATGGTCAGGTCACCGGTGACCTCGACGTGATTCTGGTCGAACCGCTCCACCTCGGTCAGCGTGAAGGTAATCATCGGGTGGTCGTCGACGCCCAGGAACTTTTTGCCCAGCAGATCGTCGCGCTGCCGGTTGCGGGTGTCGATGCTGTTCGCCTGGATCGTGAGCCGGGCGCTCGACTTCGACGGTTCGTCGCCGTCCAGGTGCGCGCTGCCCTCGAACTCCACGAAGTTCCCGCGCACCTTGGTGGCCATCGTGTGCCGGGCGATGAACCCGATCCGCGTGTGGGCAGTATCGAGGACGTAGTCGCCGGTCAGCTCGCTGAGTTCGATCGTGGTTGACATGGTCGCTCACTCCTGGAGAGGTATGGGGGGTGTCGGGACCCTCAGTCGGGTCTCGAGCACAACGACGACATGGCCCCTCGAAATGTGAGGCGACGCGGCCCTCGCCGCTCGTAGTACAACGTCGTATCGCGAATCTCGATCTCGCTCACGGTCCCTGACCTCCTGAATCGACTACGGCAACACGGCGACACCTACGCGCGCATCGGGTGAACACCCCATCAGTGACCCAGCAGCCGGTGCTGCATCTCAGTGACCCAGCAGCCGATGCTGCATCGCGAAGACCGCGGCCGCTGCGCGCGAGTTCACGCCGATCTTCGCGTAGATGTTCTCGATATGGCGGCCGACGGTCTTGACCGATAGCCGCAGGTCCGCGGCGACCTCCTGGTTCGTCCCGCCGCGCGTGATGCGGACCAGCACCTCGACTTCCCGGTCGGTCAACCCTGCGGGACGGTCGGCAACGGGCAGCGTTCCCGCGACGCCGAGCACCGCGTCGGCCGCGGTGCGATCCAGACGACCCGCCCGCACCTCGTCCCGCACCGCATCGGCGACCTGCGCTGGACTCGATGCGGCGCGATACGGGCGTTCCTCCCCCATCGCCGCCACCACATCGGCACAGCCCAGCAACCGTTCGGGCAGGTCGAGATCGCGGGTGCCGCGGTAGTACCCCGAACCATCGATGCGCTCGTGGTGCGCACCCGCGAGGCGGCCCACATCGGCCAGCACCGGGCATCGGGCCAGCGTGCGTTCGGTCAGATACGGATGCATCCGCACGCGCTCCCAATCGGAGACATCGAGCGGGCCCGGCCGATCCCAGATCCCTACCGGCACACCGACTCTGCCCACATCGTGGACGAGTCCCGCCCGCCGCAAACGCAGGATCTGCGCCGATGTCATGCCCACCGCGGTCGCCGCGGCCGCGGCGAGTTCGGCGACCTTCGCCGAATGCCCCAGTGTCCAGCGGGATTTCAGGTCGGCGAACGCGGCGACCGCCAGCAGCGCGCGATCGAGCCGCGCCGCATCGAGCTGCTCGCCGGAGGCATTGGCGGCGAGCATGGCCTGCCAGGCATTGCCGCGGTCGAGCTCACCCAGCACCTCGGGCCCGATCCGGACGCATGCGTCCACCACCGCCGCGTCATAGCCACGACCTCGCCGACCCCGCAGCGCATCGGAGAACCGCCGCGGGTCGGCCCGCCAGAAAATATCCGCGTCGCGGGCCACAACGGCTACCCGCGTGGCCAGCGGTATCTCGAATCCGGCCAGCCCGCTCGGGATCCCGCGGCCGTCCCAGCGTTCATACGCATGCGAAAGCGCCTGCTGGACAGCGGAGTTCACGCCGAGCCCGGCGGCAAGCCGAGATGCCACCTCACAGTGGACCGATAACGTGCGTTCGCCCCCGTGCGGTCGCGCGAGCGCACCGGCGAGCAACGCGGCGCGGCGGTAGCCCGACAAGCCAACGCCCGCAGCGGATATCAGGCGGCGGGCCATATCGATCTTGGATCCCATCACCGCGGGCGCCATCGCCGCGAAGAACGCGATCTCGTCTCCGCCTGCCAAATGCGCAGTGCGCCAAGCGTCCGCCGTACAGCCGAGGAACCTCAGCAACGCGACCTGTTGCAGATCAGCCAGCTCATCCTCGGCGACCCCCAACTCCCGGCCCGCTTCGACCGCCAGCACCGAGGTCCTGATCGCGTGCGAGTACGGCTGGCCGGTCCCGAGATCGGTCGCGACCGAGATCGCACCCAGCAACTCGACGAGCCGCAGCGTGCCGTCCGTGCCCGAGGACGTCATACAGTCAGTATGCGACGCAAAGCCCCCGGCACAGCCCTCTCACCACCGATCGCTATTTCGACAGTTGCGGCCGTTCTGTCCGCCGCCGGACCCAGCGTGTGACCAGGAATCCAACGCCGAGGACCACCAGTGCCGCGACGATCGCGCCGAGCAATGTGGCGCCTCGGAAGCCCGGTGCGTCGACGTCGAGGATGCGCTGGCCCGCGTGTGCGCCATTACCGTCGCCGAGCACGATGGTCAGTGTCATCAAGTTCGGGATCGCGGTCACCAACGCGGCCGCAGCGGATACCGCCGCGATGTATCGGCCGTATCGCCGACGCCAGACAAGCGGAGCGATCAGCAGCAGTATCAGCGGCACCGCGGTGCACAACGTGCCGAACGTCAGCCCCCATCCAATGCCCTTGGCGAAACTCCCGTGCGATAGGTCCGCGATGCGCTGCGCCCACCAGCGCGGAATGAACGCCGCCAGCACAAAATACGAGACGACCAGCACCACGGCCGATACCAGCAGCGCAATGATCCGATTCCGCCAGCGCGGCACCGGCGTTCGACTTTCGGCCGATCCGACCGCGTTTTGCGTAGTCATAGCCACGATTATGCTTGCTTGCGCCTATCTTGTTCGGTAGCAATTTCTTTCACGATCCGAGGGGCCGCTTCGCCTTTACGCGATCGGCCGGCCCCGCCGCGACGCACTATCAGACCGCTCGGTGTCACCTTCGGCGCGACATCATCGAGGGGTGCCCTATGAGCAGCAAGTCGGCCCGCAGCACGGGGCCGCCTCCTCGTCGGTCACCTGCCGCACCGGTTTGACGGCCTGCACGATCGCCGAGTGCATGCCCTCGGCAACCGAGTGCGTCGAGGTGATCTCGATATCGGTGAACCCGGCCGCGGCGAGCCCGTCGCGGTATTCGGCGAACGACAGGGCCCCGGCGATGCAGCCGACATAGTCGCCGCGTTCGGCGCGCTGCTCCGAAGTGAGGGCGTCATCGGCGACGACATCGGAGATCCCGATCCGCCCGCCGGGCACGAGCACGCGGGCCATCTCGGCGAATACGGCGGATTTATCGACCGACAGGTTGATCACGCAATTGGAGATCACCACGTCGATGCTGTTGGCGGGCAATGGGATCGCCTCGATCGTCCCTTTCAGGAACTCCACATTGGTCACCTCGGCCTTGGCGGCGTTCTCCCGCGCCAGCGCCAGCATCTCCTCGGTCATGTCGACCCCATACGCCTTACCCGCCGCACCGACCCGGCGCGCGGACAGCAGCACATCGATCCCGCCACCGGACCCGAGATCGAGCACCCGCTCACCTTCGCGCAGGTCGGCGACCGCGGTCGGGTTGCCGCACCCCAGCGACGCGGCGGTCGCGGCAATCGGGAGCTGTTCGCGGTCGGCGGCGGCGTAGCGGCTGGCGCCGAAACTGGCATCGACCTCCACCGCCGCGCTGCCGCAACAATCATTCGCGGCGCCACCGCCCGCGACCACGGTCGCGGCCTCGGCATAGCGCGCCCGTACGGTCTCGCGAAGCTTGAACTGCTCTTGATCAGTCATGGCGCAACTCCTACCTGTTCCAGCAGGGAATAGCTCCCCTACCAGGTTGTATTGATGTATATCGATACAAGCTTGCGCCTTGATTTGATGAATGTCAATATAGAAGTGTGTCGAAACAAGATTTGCCGGAGATCGCCGCCACCGCCGGGTGCTGCACATCGACCCTGTCCGCCCCGCTGGACCATGAGGCGGCGGTCGAGTTGGCCGCGGCGTTCAAGGCTCTAGCGGACCCGGTCCGGTTGCGACTGCTCTCATTGATTGCCTCCCGCCCTGGTGAGGAGGTCTGCGTCTGCGAGCTGACACCGCAGTTCGAGTTGTCCCAGCCGACGATCTCCCATCACCTCAAGGTGCTGCGCGAGGCGGGGGTCATCGACAGCCAGCGCCGAGGCACATGGGTCTTCTACTGGGCGATCCCGCAAGCCCTGCAACGCCTTTCGGATACCCTGGTCACCGCGGGCGTGGAACCCGCGACCGCGCGCGGATGAGCACCGATAACCAGACACTGAGGCGGTGTCTACCGCGTCGCCCCCATGAAAGACCGAAGAGATGAAGACCAGACGAATCGTCGCAAGTGCGTGCGTGGCGGTCACCGCCGTCGCTGTCGTGGCCTGCGGTTCGCGACCGGCGTCGGCGGATCCGGCCGACGGCATAGCCGGCTGTCCGACGGGTAGCCGCGCGGACGAGCCGGTCGTCCTCGTTCATGGCTGGCAGCCGCTTTCGTCGTTCGGCCAGGATGGCGCGAGCCGGAGCATGGGCGAACTCGAGTCGGTCTTGCGGACCGACGGGCGTTGCGTCTACCGACCCGACTACGACTCCGACGCCGATCCCGAGCAGCTCGTGGAGCAGTTCACCGACGCGGTGCACAAGATCCTCGAGGTCAACCACGCGAGCTCGGTCGACCTCGTCGGCCACTCCTACGGTGGACTCATCGTGCGAGCGGTGAGCATGCGCTTCACGGACGAAGCGAACCTGGTCAACAAAGTCATCGCCATCAGCGGCCCGCAAACCGCACCGGGCCGACTCAGCGGACTCAACCCGGCCGCGAAAAGCTATATCCAATCGCTCAACAGCGGACCATCTCCCGTCGCCGCATCGGTGCAGTACACCATGATCGCCACGCACGAGGACCAGATCTCGGTCCCGCCGGACATCGCCTTCCTCAACGCCCCGAACGTGCACAACATCTGGCTCCAGGACGGCTGCCCGCAGGACCGCAGCGGACACATCACAGAAATGCGGGATCCACGCCTCATCGGCCTGGTCACCAACGCCCTCGACCCGAACCTGCACCCCGCCATCCCCTGCGAGGCGTAACCCGTCACCCAACTCCGCCCAGTCTGCTGCGGGCTCGGTGGCCGGGATCCCCCGCGGGGCGAACTCAGCCCCTTTCGACGGGCGGTCCGCGCCCCGACTCCGGCGATCATGCCGACCGCTCGGTGGCCGATCGGGATCCCCCGCGGGGCGAATTCAGCCCCTTCGGCGGGCGGTCAGCGCCCCGACTCCGGCAATCACGCCGACCACACCGAGCGCCACTCCGATCACGCCCAGCCACCGGGCGGTGGTGTCGCGCGCCGACTCGTCCTCGGAGGTCGCCGCTCGAATGTCGCCGTGGTGGTTCGCCCCGCCGGATTGCTTGGCGCCCAAGGTCAGCGACGGGGCGGGATACTCGGGTTCGCTGACACCGGCCGTGGTTTCCTGATCCCACTTCACCACCTGACCGTCCGCGTAGGTCTGGACCGCGGGCATGGTGAGGGTGCCGGTGTCGGGCAGGCCGTTGGCGAGTACCGAGAACTGTTCGAATTGCCCCGGCCCGATCCCTCCGCCGGGATCTGCGGTCCAGGTGATGGCGGTGATATTGCGGGCGGCGTCCTTATTCGCCACGGCTTTCCAGCCCGGCATCGCCTGAGTATCGGCGGCGGTCAGACCCGAAATCTGCACCATCAGCTCGACGGTCGCACTGTTGGTGGCCGATTCGTTCGGCACCCGGAAGGTCAGCACGGCAGAACCGCCCCGAGCGGCGTCCGGTGCCGACACGGTGACATGCGCCGACGCGGGCGCGGCCATGAGCACTACCGCGAAAGCCGCGGCTGCGCCGGTGAACGAGGTACGCGAGAGCCAGGAACTATTCATCGAAGAGATCCCTCCTGCGCAGTCGGAAGTAATAGCGGTTGACGATAATCCCTGCTCGGCCACGATCAGCGGCGATCCACCGATGCGTCACCCAACAGGATGTCCGGCGGCACGGCTTATAGAACGCGTTCTAGACAGATATGGCATTTTGTCTTACGCTCGCTTCATGAAGACAGAGTTGTCTCACCAGCCGCGGTTCGAGTTGCGCTCCGCCGAGACCTGGCGCAATCCGTGGCAGATGTACGCCGACCTGCGTGCCGACGACCCGGTGCATCATGTTGTGCCGCAAGATGATCCGGATAGCGACTACTACGTCCTGTCCCGTTACGCGGACGTGCACGCGGCGGCACGCGACGTCGCGACGTTCTCCTCCGCGAACGGCCTGACCGTCGACTACCGCGATCTCGGTGAGATCGGCCTGCCGGAGCCGCGCCCGTTCGTCTTCACCGATCCGCCGGACCACACGACCTTCCGCAAGCAGGTCATGAAGGGCTTCACGCCGCGTCAGGTGCGCTCGGTCGAACCGCAGGTGCGCGCGTTCGTCGTGGAGCGCCTGGAACGACTGCGCGCGGCGGGCGAGGGCGATATCGTCGTCGAACTGTTCAAGCCGCTGCCGAGCATGGTGGTCGCGCACTATCTCGGTGTGCCGGAACCGGATCGGCCGAAGTTCGACGAGTGGACCGACCTCATCATGACCGCCTCCGCGGGCGGCAGTCCGCTCGACGCCCAAGAGGCCATCGGTGAATTGATGCAGTATTTCACCCAACTGATCGAGCGCCGCCGTACCGAACCCGCCGACGACACGATCTCGCATCTGGTCGCCTCCGGTTTGGGCGCAGACGGCGACTATGCGGGCATAATCTCGATTCTCGGCTTCGCCTTCACCATGATCACCGGCGGAAACGACACCACCACCGGCAATCTCGGCGGCGCGGTGCAACTGCTCACCGAGCGCCCCGATCAGCGTCGGCTGCTGATCGAGAATCCGGCACTCATTCCGGACGCGGTCGAGGAGTTCCTACGACTCACCTCACCCGTGCAGGGTTTGGCGCGAACGCTGGTGCGCGACATCGAGATTCACGGCACCACCATTCCCGCTGGACGCCGCGCGCTGCTGCTGTACGCCTCCGCGAACCGGGACGAACGCGAATTCGGTCCCGACGCAGGCGAACTCGACGTACTGCGGCGGCCCAAACAGATCCTGACCTTCAGCCACGGCAATCACCACTGCCTGGGAGCCGCCGCCGCGCGCATGGTCGCCTGCGTCGCGCTGGAGGAATTGCTGTCGCGCTGCCCGGATTTCGTCGTCGATATCGACCGGGTCCGTTATGCCCCCGGCAGTTACGTGCGCTGGCCGGATCGCGTGCCCTTCCGGGTGTCCCGATGAGTGCGGCATCGAGGGGCGGCGCTCGGGCGACGGGTGGGCCCGGAGATTGGCTGCGCCCCAGGCGCGCCGATATCGCGGCCGAACAGATTCTCGACGCCGCCGCACAGCTGTTCGTCGAGCGCGGCGTCGCGAATTCCGGCATGGGCGACGTCGCGAAGGCCGCGGGCTGCTCACGCGCAACCCTGTATCGCTATTTCCCGAATCGCCAGGCCCTGCGAATCGCGTTCGTGCACCGCGAAGCTCGTCGGGTCGCCACCGCGGTCGCCGAAGAGGTGCGCGATATCACCGATCCCGGCGAGCGCATTGTCACGGTCATGCTCGCGTCGCTGCGCGAGGTCCGCGCCGACCCGACCCTGATCGCCTGGTTCACCGCGGGCGATGCGGGCATTGCCAATGAAATCGGCCAATCCTCTGAGGTCATCGAGGCCATCGCCGCGGGACTGCTGCCGCCGACCGCCGATCCGGACCGCTCGCGCCTGGCCCGCTGGCTGGCTCGCGTCATCATGTCGCTGCTCACCGCTCCGGGTCGCGACGAGGCGGACGAGCGAGTCATGCTGGAACAGTTCGTCGCTCCGGTCGTCGTGGGCGCGTTCGCGAATTGACTTCCCACGGTTGACTTGGAGTGCACTCCAGGTCGTAGCGTCGATGACGTAATCGTCGACCAAGGAGGAAGCCTCACATGATTCCGACCAGGAAGCTCGGCCAGCTGACCGTGAGCGCACAGGGCCTGGGCTGCATGGGCATGAGCCATGCCTACGGCGTGCGCGATAACGACGACGAATCCATCGCCACCATCCACCGCGCGCTCGAGCTGGGCGTCACCCTGCTGGACACCGCCAACGTCTACGGTCCGGAGACCAACGAGCGACTGGTCGGCAAGGCCATCGCCGACCGCCGCGATCAGGTGGTGCTGGCGACCAAATTCGGCATCGTCTGGGGCGAGGACGGGAGCATGGGCGCCCGCGGCGACGCGGCATACGTCAAACAGAGCTGCGACGCATCGCTGGCCCGGCTCGGCGTCGATCACATCGACCTCTACTACCAGCACCGCGTGGATCCGAACGTCCCGATCGAGGAGACCTGGGGCGCACTGTCCGAACTGGTGCAGGCGGGCAAGGTGCGCCACCTCGGCATTTCGGAGGCCTCGGCGGCGACCATCCGCCGCGCGCACGCGGTCCATCCGGTGACCGCACTGCAAAGCGAATGGTCGCTGTGGACAAGGGATATCGAGGCCGAGGTGCTGCCGGCCTGTCGGGAACTCGGCATCGGCATCGTGCCGTTCTCCCCGCTCGGCCGCGGCTTCCTGACCGGCGCTATCACCTCCACCGCCGACCTGCCCGCCGACGATATGCGCCGCAGGCTACCGCGATTCGCCGATGGCAACTTCGACCGCAATCTCGCCATCGTCGCCGCGCTGCGCGAGCTGGCCGCCGAAAAGGGCATTACCGCAGGACAATTGGCTCTCGCCTGGGTGCAGAGCCGCGGCGACGACGTGGTCCCCATCCCGGGCACCAAGCGCCGCCGCTACCTCGAGGAGAACGTCGCCGCCGCCGAAATCACCCTGACCGCAGACGATCTCGCCCGCATCGACACCGCGGCGCCCGCCGCCGCGTTCGCCGGGGAACGCTATCCGGAACATCTCGCCAAGGCCGCCGGTCACTGACCTGCGCGGTTAGGGTAACCACCACCGCTAGCGGCGGTTGACCGGGTGCCGGTTCCAGCACCGGACGGACCGTCTACGATCTTTCGCGTTTGCTTGTCGTCAGCTGCTCCATCAGATCAAGGTCGATCCAGAGGAGAAGGTAATCGTCATGGCAATTTCTCGGAAGGTCGCAACGGCGTCCGTCGCCGCGGCCGCACTCGCCGCCGCACTCGTCGGCGTCCAGAACGCCTCGGCCGATCCCATCACCGGAGGATGCTCCGGCGGCCACGTCAGTTTCAGCACGACTCCGCTCGGCATGTCGGCCGCACCGACCACGGCCACGTGGAACGGCAACCTCACCGGCTGCACGGGCACACCCGCATCCAACGCCACCATAAGCGGAACCTTCAACGGAACCGGCAGCTGCGCCGATGTCAACGGTCAGATCGACGGCACCGTCACCTGGTCCAACGGCGCAGTCAGCCGGATCAGCGGCTTCTGGCGTGTGCCCGGTGGTGGCGACACCACCAACACTGTGACCATCACCGATGGGCCGGGCGCGCGCGGCCTGCTGGTCGTTGAGCAGGGTCCGATCAGCAACGCCTCGGCGATGGTGGTGCCGTGTCTCACGGGCCAGGCCCGCAGCGCGGACGTCCCGATCATGGCGGCCCATTTCAGCTGAGTGCGCGTCAGCGGGTGCCGGGCAATGCGCCCGGCACCCGCTTTCAGTTCGGCACTTGAACGGGTTTCGAGTTCCGGGAGCGGTTACTTCCGGCCGGAACCGCTGGATGAGAGCGTGATCAGGTAGCAGGTGAGGTCGGGGGTCGGCGTGGTGCAGACCTGCCAGACGGGGGTCGCTTGCTCGACCGGTTCGGCTGGCTCCAGGGTGATGGCCGAGGCCGGTACGGCGACGGCCATGGGCGCCATGAGCAACGCGCCGATGAAGAGTCCGGCACGCAGACGGGTACGCATGGTGGGTGTTCCTTTCCGAACGGCGAGGGGCCACCGTTCGTCGGGACGCTATCGAGGCGATGATCGTGCCGGACAGACCGAAGAAGAGTTGCCCCCGGAACCGGGGCCAGCACATCGAAGACCCGAAACACCATGCGGCAGCGTATTTCCGCGGCCGCGTAGGACGGCGGTACCGTGGAATAAGGCCGACCCGGCACGGCCGACAACCGCGGGAGACAGCGATGGTGCGGATCGAGGGTATGCAGACGCCCGATGCCGATGCGCCGTGGCACGAGATCGTGCCGCAGTTGTGGATGGGCGGACATCATTACGGGAGCGACGGGGTGCGGGTGCCCGCCGTGGTCGGGACCGAATTCGATGTGGTGATCAGCCTGTTCCAGGCCGACGGACACGGGCCGGGACCGGGAGTCGAGCACCACAACCTCGCGATTCCGGATGCGGCGCTGCACGCCGAGCAGCTCGCGGCGGCGCGTGAGTTGGCCGCGATCGCCGCGGCGGCGGTCCGTGCGCATCGGACGGTGATGGTGCGCTGCCAGTACGGCTACAACCGGTCGGGGTTGGTGGTCGCGCAGACGCTGCTCGACCTGGGCTATTCAGTCGATGACGCGATCGCCCTCATCCGGCGGCGGCGCTCACCCTATGCGCTGAACAACGAATTCTTCGTGAACTACCTGACCACCGGACTCGACGTGGTGCAGCTGTTGTCCGATCTCGATTAGGCACCCCGGTGCGGCGGCGCGGCGGCAGCGGGGCGCGGCGATAGGGTCCATCGCATCGGCAATCGCATGTCACGGGCGTCGTTTCTGCGCGGCGCACTGGGTGCCGGAGCAGCGATGGCCAGCTCCGGATTCTTTGCGTGGCCGGGCATTGCCGCTGGACAGCAAACGGATCTGCGCGGGCGAGTGCTGAAGCCGGGTGATGCCGAGTACGTGTCGGCGAAACAACTCTTCGATACCCGGTTCGACGACAACACACCCGCTGGCATTGTCCGGGTGGCGTCGGTCGAGGATGTGCGCGCGGCGGTCCGGTTCGCGGCGGAGTCCGGACTGCAGGTCACGCCGCGCGGTGGCGGGCATTCCTATGTCGGGGCGTCGGCGGCGGACGCAACGCTGGTCATCGATATGCGCGAACTGAACGATGTGCGCTACGACAGCGGTCGGGTGACCGTCGGAGCCGGAGCTTCGGTGTCCGCGGTGCGGACCGAGCTACAGCGATTCGGGCAGACCCTCCCGCTCGGCACATGTCCGACGGTCGGCATCACCGGTCTGACGCTCGGCGGCGGCATCGGCGTCGAGTCGCGTCGGTACGGATTATCTTGCGACCGAATCGATTCGGCGACGATCGTGCTGCCGGACGGCGAGTCCGCAGCGGTGTGCGCAACCAGCGATCCGGACCTCTTCTGGGCGCTGCGCGGGGGCGGCGGACGACTCGGCGTTGTCACCTCGCTGACCTTCCTGACCTGCCCGGCAACACCCGAATACACAGTGCGCCTGACCTTTCCACCCGACCGGATCACGCGGGTGATCACCGGCTGGGCCGATTGGCTCTCGACCGCGAACCGAACCGCCTGGGCCAATATCGAGGTATCCACCGATGGGCACGGCGCACTGGAATGCGTGGTCATGCTGGTCTGTGCCGAGGGAACGGAAGCGGAACATACTGCGACCTTGACCGCGGCCACCGGCAGCAACCCGCTGACCGTCGATCATCTCGATGCGATGAACGCGGTCGCGGATGTCGATCTGCCGCGCGGCTGCCGCATCGCGGGATCCGATGTCCTGGTGGATATTTCGACCGATGTAGCCGAACGGATTGTCGAGACCGTCGCAGCGCTTTCGGATGTGAGCGGCCGAGTACTCATCGATCCACTCGATGGCGCGGTACGCGACCTGCCCGGCGCCGCCACCGTTTTTCCGTGGCGCAACCACACGGCGGTCCTGCAGTGGATCGTCGACGGTCCCGCCGACGCAACGCACTGGATCGCCCAGGCCCATCGAAACCTCGGTTCGCATTCGGCAGGCGCATATGTCAATTACCTCGAGCCATCGGACTCCCCCCGCCGCTACTTCGCCGACAACCTGGACCGACTCCGACGCATCCGCGCCGCCGTCGATCCCGACAACCGACTGCACTCGACACTCACCCTCTGAACCGGCATCGAAATGCCAAGTGCCCCAACCTCGGCGCACACCAAGGCTGGGGCAATGCACGCGGATCAACGCGGCGCGTTCGCCGGATCGGCAACGGTGGGGTGCGTCCCATCGCGATGCGCCCGGCGCACATCCTCGAAGAATTCCCGCGAGAACATCGCCGACAGCACCGCGATACCCGCACGGTGCACGCGGAATTCGCTGCGGATGCTGGTGCCGGTGAGGCGGATGACACGGCCCGCGGCATCCTGCGGCCGCGCGAAATCCTTCACCCGGCCGCGGCCGGTCCAGCGCAGTTCGGTCTGGTCGATTACGGCGTCGTCGGGGACGAGCAGCTTCACCATCGCGTGGTCGAGGTCGGCGTGCACCACGATCTCGCCGTCGCCGGTGATCCGCGGCGAGCGCAGGTCGATGACGACGCTGCCGTAGCGGGCGGTGATGTCGAAGGCGTCGGCGTCGGTCCAGTCACCGAGGCGCTTGGTGGTCTCGTGGTCGACGTGGATGCGGGTGGCGGTCTTGGCGGTCATTTCTTCGATCCTTTCGGGCGGTGACTTCCGCTGATGAACTAATAGTGGCACAGCCACTAGTTGCTTTGCAACTAGTTTGTAGGAACCTAGTTGTCGGGATACCACTAGAATGGTCGGCATGACGGCATCGACGCAGTTCAAGCGCTCTCCCCTGGCGATGGCGCTGCTCGGCATCCTGCATCTGGAACCCATGCACCCCTATGCGATCCAGCGGCGGATCAAGGAGTGGGGCAAGGACAAGGTCGTCAATGTCGCCCAGCGCGCCGCGCTCTACAAGACGATCGGCAGGCTGCAGGAGGCCGGGCTGGTCACGGTCCGCGAGACCGGACGCGATCAGCAATATCCGGAGCGCACCGTCTACGAGATCACCGACGCGGGCCGCGCGGCCTGCGCGAGCTGGTTGGCCGAGATGATCGGCGAACCGCGCAACGAATATCCGGAATTCCCTGCGGCACTGTCATTTCTGATGCTGCTCGGACCCGAGGGCGCGCGCACCGAACTGGAGCGGCGCGCAAAGTCGGTGCGCGCCAAGCTCACCGAGATGGATACCGATGCGACGCAGGCCGCCGCCATGCACCTGCCCCGGGTGGTGATGCTGGAGGAGGAGTACCAGCGTACGGTCACCGAGGCCGAATTGCGTTGGCTCGACGGTGTTATCGCCGATCTGGCCGCGGGCACGCTCACGTGGTCGCGGGAATCCCTGCTGCCGTACCAGCAGTCGTAGCCGAGTTCCGTACATTGGCCCCGGACAGCGACTGCACCTGAGCTGATTGTGACCGGTCACAGTCCCGTGCCGCGGTTGCCGTGGCGGTCACCGTCACCTGGTCTGTTGCCGCGATAGGCGCCCGCACGGCCCGTAAGGTACCGATCATGGTTCCCACCGAGATATCCGAGCTGGTCGAGTCGGTCGTGGAGTCGTATCTGCTCGACGGACCGCGCCGCTACAACCGGATCCAGGTCGCCGAGGAATCCGGGACGACCACCTCCCTCACCAGGCGGCTATGGATGGCACTCGGCTTTCCGGCCAGCGTCGACGACACCGCGGTCGACTACGCCGACGCCGATATCGCCGCGGTCCGCAATTTCCGCGCGCTCAAAGCGCTCTCCTCGGCCGACTCCCGGCAGCAGGCCGCGACCGTGCGCACCCTCGGCCAGGGCATGGCGCGACTCGCGGAATGGCAGGTCGACATGGTGCTCGCCGAGATCGGCGATCGCATGGCCGAGGCCGGGCCGGGCGCCGATCCAACCGAGACCGCCCGCATCGCCACCGAGGCGGCCATCTCGACGCTCGAACAGATCAATACCTACGCCTGGCGCCGCCATCTCGCCGCCGCGGTGGCCCGTTCACTCGACCCGGGCACCACGGCGGGCGAGGCGGTCCGGGAGCTGGCGGTCGGCTTCGCCGATATGGTCGGCTACACCCGGCTCACCAGGCATCTGCATCCCGACGAACTCTCGATGCTGTTGGAGGCGTTCGAATCCACCACCACCTCCGCGATCACCGAAAACGGCGGCTGGGTCATCAAGAATGTCGGCGACGAGGTCATGTTCGCGGCCGAGGATCCGGCCGACGCGGCGCGGATCGCGCTGGCCATCCAGGAGAGCACGATGATGGTCGGCGGCACCCCCGAGCTGCGGGTCGCCGTGGCATACGGTCCGGTGCTGCAGCGCTTCGGCGATCTCTACGGGTCGGTGGTCAATATCGCGTCCCGACTCACCGGCGTCGCCCGCCCCGGCACCGTCCTCGTCGATGACGAGGCCGCGGCCGCCCTGGACGGCAACCCGGAGTTCGACATCCGCAACCTGCGCAGCGTCCGCGTCCGCGGCTTCAACCGCCTGCGCCCGCACACCCTGCGCCGCAACGGCAGGAAGCGGTGACATTCCGCGGCGCCCGCGCTGCTGCTCGCGCGCCGCGGTGTGCGGTGACCTCGCCTTTGCTCGCCCGAGCGGTAAGGACTACGGACTTCATCCGGCAGCATTCGATGTGCGCAGGCGAGCACACAACCACGAACTCACCCACGAGCACTCGATGTGCCCGGCCCAGCACACACAACCACGAACCCCACCCACGAGCACTCGATAGGCACGGCCGAGCGGTCGGGACTCGTGTCCGCGTCGCATGCGCTTCGACCGCTCGGACGCGAGACGGCCGCAATCGGTCGCTCGTAGTACTCGATCCGTGGCGGCGCGGGGCGGTGTGAGCAGCGCTCTAAACTCGTCCGGTGGATTTCGAGTGGGCCGAGTTGCGCAGGAGTTGCACCGTCGCGGAGGACGCGGCGGTGCTGGCGTTGAACAAGCCCGCCGGAATTTCGGTGACCGGGGAGCGGCACGAGAGCGATATCGTCGAGGCGGCCGCCGCGGCCGGGGAAACGCTGTATCCGGTGCACCGCATCGACAAGGTGACCTCCGGATTGGTGCTGCTGGCCAAGGAGCTGAGCGCGCACGGCCAGCTGACCAGGCAGTTCAACAAGCAGACGGCCGAGAAGGCGTATCTGGCGATAGTCGAATCCACCGGGCTGCCCGATCGTGGCGTCATCGACCTGCCCCTCAGCGTCGGGCGCAAGAACCGAGTGCGCATCGCCGCACCCCGCGAGCGCATCCGCGAACACGCGGGCCGCTGGTTCGTAGCTGACGCGGACCTGTTGGCCGCCAAGAACTATCCGTCGACCACGCAGTTCGCCACAGTCCTACGCACCGACGAACACACCCTGCTGGCCCTGCGCCCGATCACCGGCCGCCGCCACCAGATCCGCGTCCACCTGGCCTGGATCGGGCACCCCATCCTCGGCGACCCACTGTTCGACAAATCCGGCCGCTACGACCGCACCCACCTGCACTCCTGGCAACTCACCCTGACCGCCCCGTGGCGCACACCTCCGGAACTCACACTTCGGGCAATGCCGAGCCCCGACTTCTGGCAGCCGCTCCAGCCCGCCCCGGACACCGAGGCAATCCTCCAACACGCCGACGACCTGCTGCATGCCACCGAATCACCGCTCCCCCCAAGCGAATAGCTCTCCTCCGCGTATGTTCCAGCGACCCCGCGCCCGCTGGTTCCGCCACCGAACCCGACTCAACCGCCGACGTGTGGCGGCGCGGAGGTGAGCGTGTCCCAGGCGGCCATCACGCAGGTGATGACCGCTTCCAACTCGGCGCGGGTGGCGCCGTCGCGGGCTTGTATGGATAGGCCCTGCACCACGGTGGTGTAGTAGCGGGCGATGGCGTCGAGGCCGCGGTCGGCCAGCAACTCCCGCACCGCATGGTTTTTCCACGGCACCGGTGGGCGCGGCCAGGATGAGCATGCAGCCGTGGGGCGCGTCCGGGCGGGTGATCTCAGCAATACGCAGCAGCGGCCGCGCGAAGGACGGCGCCCAACCATGCGCACCGCCACGCACGTGCGCGGAGCGTGGCGGGCGCGGCCATCGCCGGAGCGGCGGGCCGGGGTGCCTACTCGGGCCAGTTCGGGGAGCGGCCGAGGATGGCGAGGATTTCGTCGAGGGTGGAGTCGGTGGGCCAGGTGAGTGCGGGGGCGAAGGCGGCGCCGGGGGCCAGGCGGGCCTTGCCGCCGGGGACGGCCTCGGCTATCGGTAGGGCGGCGGCCAGCAGGGCTTCGTCGAAATGCACTGTTCTGCCCAGGGTTCGGGCGACGTCCCAGGAGTGCACGACGTAGTCGATGAAGTGGAAGCTGACCGCCTCGGTTCCGGGGAATTCGCAAGCGCGGGTGAATTCCGGTAGCGGGAAGGTTCGCCCCAGTACGCCGTCCTCGGCGAAGGAGGCCAACACATGTTCGGCGGCGGCGCGATATTGCGCGACCGGGTCTTCGCCCAGCGGACGCGGTCGCCACAGCGACATGTCACCTTCGCCGCGTGCGGCGGCCGCGAAACCATAGTGCTGGGTGATCATGTGCGCCAGCAGCCCGTGCAGCGTCCAGCCCGCGCAGGGCGTCGACTTGGCCAGATCGGCGGCGGTGACATGGGAAACCACATCGATACTGGTACGCACGGCCTGTGCGTTGAGCGCGATCAAATCGACCTGCGCAGCCAGTGACTCGAGGGTGCTCGGTTCGGCGGCGGTATCGGACTCGGTGGTCATTGCAGTCCTCTCGATGCATCCATAATGATATACACATGCTTACCATAAGCTAATGCATACCATTGGGCCAACGGGTATTTTCTTCCCATGTCCGATGCGCAGCGCCCCGATCTCGCCGCGATGTTCGTACCGCTCGGCCGCGCCCTGTCCGCGGCCGAACTGCCGGTACTCGAGCGCCACGACCTGACCATGTGGGGCTATGTCGTCCTGCTCGGACTCGGCGACGAACCCGTCTACACCCAGGCCGCACTGGCCAAGAAGATCCGCGCGGACAAGACGCGCATCATCGGCACGCTCGACGAACTCCAGCAGCGCGGCCTCATCCGGCGCGATCCCGATCCGGCCGACCGACGCGCACGGCTGATATCCCTCACCCCGACCGGCCGGACCACCCGCGACCGTGCGCAACGCGAAATCCAGGAGCAGGAAAACCAGCTGCTCGCCACACTGCCCGCGGACGATCGCAAGGCATTCCTGCGGTCGCTGCGGACCCTGTGGGAGTCGGTCGTCGAGCAGCCGAGCTGACCCGCCTGTGCGCGCGACCACTACCGACCCTTCGGCTTTCTACCGGTGTCCAGCCTCATGGCGACGCGTAACCCGCAGGTCATCTAGCCTGATGAGGTGTCGTGCACGCGAGGTCGGCACACTCTGACGCAGCGCAGCGATTCCCCAGAGAAAGCGAACGCCGATGATCCTGGTGGCTCAGGTCAGCGATACCCATTTCGATCTAGGCGCCCGCAACGCCGAACGCGCCGAGCGGGTCATGGCCTTCCTCGCCGATCTGCGTCGCAGGCCCGATGCCATCCTGCTGACCGGTGACATCACCGACTCCGGCAAACCCGATCAGTACGCCGAGGCCCGGGTCGCGCTCGCGGCCGATATCCCGGTCTACGCCCTGCCCGGCAATCACGACGACCGCGCCGCCTTCCGCACGGTACTGCTCGGCGAACCTGCCTCGACCGCACCGATCAACCATGCGCACCGGATCGGCAATCTGACCGTGGCCCTTATGGATTCGAGCATTCCCGGTGAATCCGGCGGCCGACTGACCGAGGAGACCCTCGACTGGCTGCGCGGCGTACTCGCCGCGGCGCCCGCGGGCGCGCCCATACTCCTTGCGCTGCACCATCCGCCCGCCCATCTGTTCAGCCCGGTCGTCGATTCGATCTCGCTGGCCGATCCGGAGAAATTGGCCGAGGTCGTCGCCGCCGACGAACGCATTGTCGGGGTAGTCACCGGACATGCGCACTCCTCGGCCGCGACCACCTTCGCGGGCCGCCCGCTGCTGATCGCCCCGAGCACCGCATCGGTGCTCGGCGGCGAATGGGAGCTCGAACTCCCCGACCGCGTTATGGATTACGCGCCGGATCCGGCCGTCGCACTGCACGTCATCGATGAAAACCGCCGCATGACAACGCATTTCCGCAGCATCCCGATGGGCGGCTGGATCGGCGTGCAGCCGGATCAGCGCCGGACCGCGCGTTCGCGACGGTAGGCGGCCGGTGTCGCGCCGGTCCAGCGTTTGAAGGCGTAGATGAAGGTGGAGGATTCGGCGTAGCCGAGCCGGATGGCCACATCGCTCACCGAAAGCGGTGTGGCGGTGAGCATTTCCTCGGCGAGTGCGCGGCGCACCTCGTCCAGAAGCGCGCGATAACTGGTGCCCGCTGCGTCGAGATGGCGCCGCAGGGTGCGCGTGCTCATATTGAGATCCCTTGCGACGGAGTCGATTCCGGGAGGTGCGGCGAATCCGTCCGCACCGCCGGGGACCAACAGCTCACGCACCTCGGCCGCGATGCCGGTGCGGGCCCGGCGGCGGTCGACCAGATCCCGGCATTGCGCCAGGCACATGGCCCAGGTGTGCTCATTCGCCTGCGGCAGTGGCTGTTCCAGCATTGCCGGATCGATGGCGAACAGATTCTGCGGCCGCCCGAAGCGCGGTCGAACCTGGGTGACCTCCATGATCCGGTCGACGTAAGTCGGTTCCGGAAAACGGAATTCGGCCCTGGTGAGCGGCAGCCGTCTGCCGATCAGATCGCACATGACCTGATGCATGGCGGTGACATCGCGTTCGACCAGGAACTGGCGCACATCGGCCGGAATCGACTCGTCGTGCACCCAGGCGACGAATTCGCCCTCGCCCCACTCCGCGACCGGGAGGCAGAAGGTGAAGCTCAGCTCCAGATAGCGCAGCGCGAACGAGATCGCCTCACCCAGAGTCGGGCTGCTCACACAGGCGAAGCCGAAAATGCCGAAGGTGGTGATCCGGTAGCGGCGGCCGACCTCGACACCGAGCGCGGGCATATCGCCGAGTTCGCGGACGAGATTGCGGATCACGGCCAGTTCGATCCGCGCATCGATCTGCGCGTCCGGATCGCGCAGCAGCGCCTCGGTCAGCCCGGTTCCGGCGAGCATGCGCGCGACGGGCACGCCGTGCTCACCGGCATAGCCGACCATCAGCGCCACGCTGGCGATGCCGCGCGGAAAGTTCCAATCGCGGATTCCCGGATCCTGTACCCGCTCCACAGCGGACATTATGGCCGAAAATCTCAATAGGCTCAGTAGCGACTGCTTGCAGGTCGCTCGAAGGGTCAGCCCTGATATGCCAGCCGCTTGCCATCGGACAGTCCTAGAGTGGAACTCATCTACAGTGCTGTGAGGAGTGCCACATGACAGCTGACGAGCGGCCGTCGGTCATTATCATCGGTGCCGGTTTCGGCGGCATCGGAATGGCAATCGAATTGCGGCGCAACGGTTTCGACGATATCACCATCCTGGAGCGGAGCACCGATATCGGCGGGGTCTGGCGGGAGAACACCTATCCCGGAGCCGCCTGCGACGTGCCGTCGCCGCTGTACTCGTTCTCCTACGAGCCCAAGCCGGACTGGCCGCAGCGTTATTCGGGACAGGCCGCGATCCACGACTATCTGCGCGGTGTCGCCCAGCGCCACCGGCTGCTGGAGGACATCCATTTCGGCGCCGAGGTGACCGATGCCGAATTCGACGACGCCTCCGGCCGCTGGACCGTGCGGACCAAGGACGGCACCGCCCGCACCGCCGACGTGCTGATTTCCGCGGTCGGCCAGCTGTCGCGGCCCGCCCTGCCCAACATCGCCGGCATCGATTCCTTCACCGGCCAGGCCTTCCACTCCGCCGAATGGGATCACGGCGTCGAGCTGACCGGCAAACGCGTCGCCTGCATCGGCACCGGCGCCAGCGCCATTCAGTACATCCCGGAGATCCAGCCGCAGGTCGAGCACCTGACGCTCTTCCAGCGCACCGCGGCCTGGGTGCTGCCCAAATTCGATACCGACTACACCCCGATCCAGCACAAACTCTTCGCGCGACTGCCCGGCGCGCTGCTCGTCGAACGCTTCGGCTGGTGGGCCATCGCCGAATTCGTCTCGCTCGGCCTGGTCGAATTCCCGTGGATCGCCCGGCTGGTGGGCCGGATCGCGACGAAGCATCTGGAAGAGCAGGTGCCCGATCGGCAACTGCGCGCGAAGCTCACCCCCGACTATCCGATCGGATGCAAGCGCGGGCTGTTCTCCAACGACTACTACCCCGCCCTGACCGAGCCGAATGTGCGGGTCGAGACCACCGCCATCACCGAGATCGTGCCGAACGGCGTGCGCACCGCCGACGGCACCGTGCACGAGGCGGACGTGATCATCTACGGCACCGGCTTCAAGGGCACCGAATTCCTCTGGCCCATGCACATTTACGGCCGGGCGGGCCGCAAACTCTCCGATGCCTGGCAGGGCGGCGCGCACGCCTACTACGGCATCACCGTGCCCGACTTCCCGAATCTGTTCCTGGTGTACGGACCCAATACCAATCTCGGCGTCGGGTCGATCATCTACATGATCGAATCGCAGGCCCGCTATATCCGCCAGGCTGTGCAACTGCTCGCCGCGCGCCCCGGCCATGTGCTCGAGGTGCGCCCGGAGGCGGAGGCGCAATTCAATACCGCGGTCCAGGAGCGGCTCGCGCGCACGCCGTGGAACTTCTGCTCCAGCTGGTATCGCACCGCCTCCGGCCGGATCACCAACAACTGGCCCGGTCCGCAACTCGCCTATCGCCGTCGAGTCCGCAAGCTCAGGACCGACGATTACGAACTGACCCGGGTCGCCTAGCTACCACACAGTCTTCACAAAAAGCGCACACGAACTCTGCACAGGAAGCTGGCAGACTTGTTCCGTGAGTGATCAGCCCGGCGCAAACCCCATCGAGCGCGGACCGCTGCGCCCGATCGAGCTGGCCGCCGGGGCGGTGCTCGGCGGCGCCACGGTCGGACTCGTCACCGTCGGGGCGCTGATCCCGTTCGCCGCGGCGCTCCAGTTGGTCGCCGCGGTGCCGCTGGCCATGATCGCGCACCGCTATCGACTCCGCGCCCTGATCACCGCGACCGGTGCGGCCGCGCTGGTCAGCTTTATCGCGGGGGGCGTCGTGCCGGCGATCGGCATCATCAGCTCCGCGACCATCGCGGGCATTGTCGGCACGGTGAAACGGCGGCGCGGCGGATTGCCCGCGGTGCTCGGGCTGTCGGTGCTCGCCGGTCTCGCATTCGCGGCCTTCGCCGTCGGATCGCTGCTGGTGCTGTCCCGCTCGCGCACGCTGTTGTTCAACACCATCCACAGCACCGCGAACGGCCTGGAGAAGATCGCGGCGCAGCAGACACAGCTGGAACCGCTCGGACGTGGCCTCGCCGACGCCGCCGACGCCGCGATCCGCTGGTGGTGGGCCCTGGTCGGCGGGGGCGTGCTGGCGGGCATGATGGCGACGGCGGTGTTCTCCTGGTACGTACTCGGTTCGGTACTCGACCGGCTGGCCTGGCTCCCCAGCCAGGACCGCCTCGACACACCGCCCGACGACCGGCCGATCGCACCGCTGCCGGTGCGGTTGCGCGGCGTCGGCTTCCGCTATCCGGGCACACCGGTGGACGCGCTGTCCGGGATCGATCTCACGGTCGACGTCGGCGAGTTCGTCGCCATCGTCGGCCACAACGGATCCGGGAAATCCACGCTGACCCGGCTGCTCGCCGGCCGCCCGCCGACCTCGGGCAGCATCGACCGTCCGGGCGCCGCTGGCCTCGGCCACCTCGGCGGCACCGCGCTGGTACTGCAGCGGCCCGAGAGCCAGACCCTCGGCGTGCTGGTCGCCGACGACGTGGTGTGGGGTCTGTCCACCGAACTGGCCGCCGCGGTCGATATCGAGGGCCTGCTGCGCGAGGTCGGCTTGGCCGGCATGGGCGACCGGGAGACCGCGACCCTGTCCGGTGGTCAGCAGCAGCGACTCGCGGTCGCCGCGGCGCTGGCCCGCCGCCCCGCGCTGCTCATCGCCGACGAGGCCACCTCGATGATCGACCCGGACGGTCGCCGCGATCTGGTCGCACTCCTGGCCGAACTGCCGAAACGCCACCGCATGGCGGTCGTGCTGGTAACCCACCACGAAGCCGATGCGGCCGCCGCCGACCGGGTCGTGCATCTGGCCAGTGGCCGGACCGTCGAACATCTGCCCGCCTGGCCACGGCCGGTGCCAGGAGTCCGCCGTCGCCCGATGGGCGAGACCATCGTGCGGCTGCGCGATGTCCGTCATACCTATAACCGCGGAACACCTTGGGCGGCAGCGGCTTTGCACGGTGTCGACCTGACCGTGCGACGCGGCGAGGCACTGCTCGTGGTGGGCGGCAATGGATCCGGTAAATCGACGCTGGCCTGGATAATGGCCGGGTTGATCGAACCAAGTTCCGGCCGTTGCGAACTCGATGGCAAGCCGATCGCCAAGCAGATCGGCCGGATCGAATTGGCGTTCCAGCACTCTCGACTGCAGTTGCAGAAGCAGACGGTCGGCGCCGAAATCGCGGACTGGGGCGGGCGCGCCACCGGTTCCGGTGCGGTCGGACGCGCACTGGACGCGGTGGGGCTGGATCGCGCACTCGCCGCGCGCTCCATCGAAGAACTCAGCGGCGGGCAGGCCAAGCGGGTGGTGCTCGCGGCCATCGTGGCCAGCCATGCGCCGGTCGTCGTGCTCGACGAGCCGCTGGCCGGACTGGATCCCGCGGGCCGGGCCGATGTCGTGGAACTGCTTGCCCACCTGCGTGATTCCGGACTCACCCTGATCGTCATCTCGCATGACGTGCACGATATGGCCGCGGTGTGCGACCGGACCGTCCATCTGGAGGCCGGGCGCATCCTGGAGACCGATCCGGTCGGCGACATCGCCGCGGCCGCGAATGCGCCCGCCCACCAGCAGGATTCCCAGGCCGCGCTGACGCGACCGCGCCCGGGCGATCCGGCCTGGCGGCTCGGGAACGGAGGACACTGATGAGTACCGTGTTGTTCCGCGAAGTACCGGTTTCCAGTCCGGTGCACAACCTGTGGGCCGGTACCAAGATGATCGGAGTGTTCCTGATCAGCCTGGTGCTGATGTTCCTGCCGTCCTGGCCGGTGCTCGGCGTAATGGTCGTATTCCTGATCGCCATCGGCGTACTGGCCAGACTCCCGCTCAGCACACTTCCGCGCCTACCGTGGTGGTTCTGGGCGATGGTCGGCGCCGGCGCGCTCATCAATGTGCCGATCGGGGCCGATGCCGTGCTGCGCTACACCAACGTGTTGGTCTTCGGGCTGATCCTGCTCGCCGCCTCGTTCCTGATCGCCTGGACCACGCCGATGGGCGATATCGCCCCGGCACTGGCCAAACTCGGCGCCCCGCTGCGCAAACTCCGGGTCCCCGTCGACGAATGGGCCGTGGTCATCGCGCTCATGCTGCGCGGACTGCCGTTGCTGATGGAGGAGATCCGGGTGCTGCGGGCGGCGCGCCGATTGCGCCCGCACGACCGGCTGATCCATCGCGCCGCCGATAATCCGCTCGTCGATATCCTCACCGCCGCCATGGCGGTATCCAGCCGCCGGGCAACCGAACTCGGCGAGGCCATCACCGCACGCGGTGGCACCGGACAGCTCACCGCCCATCCCAGCTCTCCCGGCCGCAACGATGCGATAGCGCTGAGTGTCAGCATCGCGGTCTGCCTCGGCGCGGTCGTCCTCGATCTGCTCATCTGATCGGCGATACTGGCCCGGTGCCGGACCAAGACGACGAGGTACCCGCGTGGCAGCGCAGGACCGAGGGTGAGTCGCGCCTCGCGGCGACGCTGGCCGTGCTGGCGATCGTGGTGTTGCAAGTCGCGCTGCCCAAGGAACTTCGGCCGCAGCCGGCATGGTTGCTGCCCGCACTCGAGATCCTGTTGCTCTGCGTGCTGGTGGTGGCGAATCCGTTCCGGCTCGATCGTGAAGAGCGGTGGCTGCGCAACGGGGGCCTATTGCTGACCGCGCTGGTGAGTGTGGCCACGGCGGTCTCGGCGAATCGCCTGGTGTTCGGTCTGATCGATGGGACCCTCAGCGACAAACCCGCGGCACTCCTGGGTTCGGGCGGGGCGGTCTGGTTGACCAATGTGGTCGTATTCGGGCTCTGGTACTGGGAGTTCGATCGCGGCGGACCCGCCGCTCGCGCGCATGCGCGAAAGCCGTTGCCGGACTTCCTGTTCGTGCAGATGCAGAACCCGGAGCTGGCAAAACCGGAGTGGGAACCGCAGTTCATGGACTATCTGTATCTGTCGTTCACCAATGCGACGGCGTTCAGTCCGACCGATGTGATGCCGATGTCGCGGTGGGCGAAGGCGATGATGATGGTGCAGTCGGCCGTCTCGCTGTCCCTGGTGATCTTGGTCATCGCCCGCGCGATCAATGTCTTGAATTAGCCCGGCTAACGGCCGTATAGCGAAGTGCTATAGCAACTTTCGTGATCTGAACGAGATTGAATACCCCGAAAATCGTTCCTCGAAACCTTTTCGTGCGCGGTACGGTGTCATCGGAGTGCGTTCTCTAGATCACATCGTGGCTCCGCACGGCTTCGGGGGGAGGAATTCCCGTGTGCGGAGCGTTGCTACGGCTTGCAAGAACTGATGAAGATTGGACCACCGGAATGATTCTCCGCAAGATCACCGCGGCCGTCGTGCCGATCGTCGCCGCGGTCGCGGTCGGCGCGGGCACCTCGTATGCGCAACCGAGCGCCGCACCCGTGCCCGATATCGGATACGAGGCAAAGCTGGTCGGCGACAAGATCGTCACCACGCTGACCAACGGTTCGTTCCAGATGTCCGCGAACACGGTGGATGTCAAGGACATCGCGGGCAATACCGTTGTCACGCTACCGCTGTCGTTCCGGCAGGACGGATTCGAATTCGCGCTACCGCACGAGGTCCGGGACGCGGGCCGGGTGCTGGAACTGACCGCGGTCAAGGACTACACGACGGCGCGGCAGGTAGCGACGCCGGTCGCATCGCCGCGCGAGAATCAGCGCGCCCAGGATAACTTCCTGTCCCAGTTCGGCATTGCCACCGCCATCGGCGGCTTCATCGGCACGGTGATCGGCGCCCTGGTCGGACTCACCGGCATCATCGGTGGACCGACCGTGATCGCCAGCGTCATCGCTGGCGCGGGAATCGGCGGCATCATCGGCACCATCGTGGTGGGCGGACCGACCCTGATCATCGCGGGCATCGATCTGATCAGCACCCTCGCCGCCCCGCCCGGGACCACCAAGTGGCAGGAAAACCCGGTCAAGTAAGACCGCGGATAACGCACTCCGAAGGCGGCGCGCGGCGAATCCTCGCAGCGCGCCGCATTTCTCGTGGCTATCGGCCGTGACAACCGGGTGCCACCGGGATACCCGCGAAGCGATCGGCGAGGAAGTTCATCGCACCGGGCGCTTCACCGATGGCGGTCACATCGTGCCCGGACAGAGCCGAATACACGAAGCTGATATCGGCGCCCTGCGCGCAGTAGCGGCCGAGTAGATCGCTGAATCCCGCGAATGGGATCACGTCATCGGCTGTGCTGTGATACAGGTACATCGGTGCGACCGGCGCACTGCCGCCCAGCTCCTGCGGGTCGGTGGCGGCCCGGAAGTCGGGATGGGACAACACATCCGGCACGACCGCGAAATCATCGATATGCGTGTTGGAATACTTGACGAGGAAATCCGGAGCGCAGGCCGCCGCATCCTCGGCGACCGCGGTGCGACCGCGCTCGTTGAGCAGCTCCAGCACATCGGAATTCGGATCATTCTTGACGATCGCCGCCAGCACCAGCATCGCGAGACCGGCCTGCACGGTGCCGTCGACGGTGTGGGCCATGGCGGGCCAGTCGGCGGGCACCCCGCCCGAGGTGATCCCCGCGAACTGGATATCGGGTGCGTACTCCGGTTGCAGCTGGGCCGCCCACAGGGTGGCGAAGGCGCCGCCGGAATAGCCCCACGCGCCAATGGGACTCGCCGGCCCGACCCCATCCGGCGCGAGGGCGCGAGCCGCCCTGATGCCGTCGAGCACCGCCCGGCCGGAGTTGACGCCATCCAGGAATCGGGACTCCGGCCCTTCATAATCGCTGGTCACGACCGCCCAGCCGCGACGCAACGCCTCGGCTATGAATAGCGTGTCGATATAGGTGTTCGCACCGCCCAGATCCCAGCCGCCGCGCAGCACATACGACGGCGCGCACCGGGCGTCCAGACTGTCCTCCGCGATCTGGTACGACAGCAGCGGCCGCTGACCCGGCCCGAACCAGGGCCAATTCGGCACCAGCACGGTGGCCATGCCCGCGACCGGCCAACCGTTCGCATCGTTGGTCCGGTACTGCACCTGCCGGGCCGAAACCGGAAGCGGCAGACCGTACAACGCGATCGAGCGGGTACCCAGGATGGCACCGGCGGGCTGGGCATCCAGCTCCACGGATACCGCGTAGTCCGGATTCTGGTCCGGGGCCGGCACCGCTCTGGCGACGGGTACGAACGCCAACGATACGACCGCGAGAACGATAAGCATGGCTGCCGGAACGGATCTCCGGCGACCTCCGACGAATTGTAGGTGTGGATTTTTCATCGCGGCCTCCACTGTTACGACGCGGTGCGACGCACAGTGCGCCGGGAACGCGTCAGCGCCGACTCCGCCCGGTCTCGACCTGCCACCACGGTACTGCCTGATCAGAGGGCCCGGCAACGGACATCCGGCGGCATCCGCGCCGCCGCGCGTGTCCGATTTCCGACATCGTTACAGTGGGGTCCAAGCGCGTCGCGGCGCGCTTCGAAAGTGGCTATCGCGCAACCGGATCACCGTCGGGCCGTACCCGGCCGTGATCGGGTATCGAACAGGAGTGAGCTGACCATGCGGCACGGCAACGGATTGGACATTCCCGAAGGGCTCGCCGATGTGTGTGCGCCGCACCGCATGGCGGTAATCGTCTACGACATGCAGGTCGGCGTGCTCTCCCAACTACCCGACGGCCCAGAGATCATCGAGCGGGTGGCGCGGGTGGTCGAGGCGGCGCGGCGCGGCGGCTATCCGATCATCTTCCTGCGGCACTTCTTCCTGCCGCGGCGCCTGAGCGGGGCCTTCGCGCTGCGGATGGCGATGAGCTGGCAGCAGGTCGACGACGTCGAGGACGTGAAGTTCATTCTGCAGCGCGATACTCCGGCCTTCGAACTGGTCCCGGAGCTGCGGCCGACGGCGGACGAGGTGATCTTCGACAAGACCTCGATGTCAGCTTTCGAGGGCACCCCGCTGGCGGCGGTGCTGCGCGATCTCGGCATCGGTGCCTACGCGATCACGGGCGTCGCGCTGGAGATCGGCATCGCCCCGACGGTCACCCATTCGACCGATCTCGGCTTCGTCCCGGTGGTCATCAGCGATGCCGTCGGCGGCCGCGATAAGGACGCGATGGCCCGGGCCTACGACGAATTCGAGTTCCAGGGACATGCGATGGTCACCGATAGCGCGACCATCATTCCGCTGCTGGCCCGCGAACAGGGCTGAACGATCGCACGGCGCTGGCGGATCGGCGCATCCGGTCCGCCAGCCGTAGCGACTGCTTGCAGGTCGCTCGAAAAGGTCAGCAGCGACTGCTTGCCGGTCGCTCGAAAGGGTCAGCGAGCTCAGCTGTCCTTGTGGATGGCCTTCTTCGCGGCGTCCTGCGCGGCGTCGACCTGGCTCGCGAACTTGCCGTCGGTCTGCTTGTCGACGAGATCGCCGACCTTATCGATGGCCGTATCCACCTTGTCCGCATGCTCTTGGGCCAGATCCAGCGCCTTATTCGCCAGGTTCTTGAAATCCACCGTGCACTCCTCGTTTTCGAGCCGACACAACCGCGAACACACGATACCCAGCGAACCGCCCGAGCACCCGGCAAACCGTCAGCGACCGCCGTCACATTCGGATCAGCCGACCCAGTCGGGATGCCAGAGGCGGCCGGTCTCGGTCCAGTTCATGAAGCGCACGGTGCCACCGAGTTTCGGGGTCACCCACACCGCGTCCTTGCGTTCCTCGGCGGTGAGGTCATTGTCGAATGGGGTGGTCTTGCGCTCCAATTTGCCGAGCCGTTTGGCCAGCTCCCGCATGACCGGCTCGCTGAAACCGGCGCCGACCCGGCCCACGTAATACAGCCTGCCGTCGTGCGGAATGCCGACCAGCAGCGATTTGAAGTCACGGGCGCCGCTGCGTCGCCAACCGCCGATCAATACCTCCTGGGTGCGCCAGTTGCGCTGCTTCACCCACGAATGTCCGCGCTTACCGGGCAGATACACCGAATCCCTGCGCTTGGCGATCACGCCCTCCAGGCCCTGTTCCTGGCTGCGGCGCAGCGCATCGGCGCCGGAGCCGTCCAGTCGCGGCGGCACCATGAGCGATGGCGCGTTCGCGGCCAGCGCCTCGAGCACCCGCCGACGGTCGGAATACCGTTTGCGGATCAGCGAAGTCCCATCCAGGTACAGCACGTCGAAGGCGACGAAGACGGCCCGGGCCGCATCCGCCTGTAGCAGACCGAGATTGGCGACGCCGTGATCGTCGAACACCACGGCCTCACCATCGAGCACCACACTGTGGTCGGCCAATTCGGTGGCCAGCACCGCGATCCCGGGATAGCGATCGGTCACCGTGTTACCCCGTCGGCTGCGCAATGTCATTGTGCCGGAGTCGATTTCGGCTATGAGACGGAAGCCGTCCCATTTGGTCTCGAAGCACCATTCGGCATCGCCCAACTCGGCGACCTCGCCCGCAGTGGCGAGCATGGGTGCGAGGCCACGCGGAAGAGGCGTCGGCCCTGATGGCTTCGGCACGGTGATCGCGGCGAGCGGTCCGACCGGACCATCGACGCGCCGCGATTGGTCCTCTTGCGGCGACTGGTCCCGCATCAGATGCATGAGCCATTGGGTGCCATTGGTCTGGATCAGCGCATAGCGGCCCTGCAATCGCTCGCCGTGAAAGGTGACGATGACCTCGTCCTCGCGCCACTTCTCGGTTTCGTACGTGCCGGAATCCCAGATGGTCATCTCCCCCGCGCCGTACTGCCCCTTCGGGATCGCACCGTGAAAGTCCAAATACTCCAACGGATGATCCTCGGTGTGCACGGCAAGCCGGTTCTGCCGCGAGGTCGTCGGCGGCCCCTTCGGCACGGCCCATGACACCAGTACGCCGTCGCGTTCCAGCCGCACATCCCAATGCAGCCGCCGCGCATGGTGTTCCTGGACGACGAACCGATTGTTCGCACCGGCCGTGGGAGATTCGGACGGCACCGGTTCGGGAGTCGCCGCCGCATCGCGCATCGATCGATACTTGGTCAGCGCGTCGGCGGTCGGCGGATCCAGTTCGGCGAGCAGATCGCCGTCATCGCGCCAGCGCGCCAGCACCTCATCGAAGCGCAAGTGCCGCAACTTTTTCCGGTTCTCGATCTCCGACCAGCTGCGCGGCGCGGCCGCATTCGGTTCGGTCCGGCCGCGCAGCGAATACGGTGCGATGGTGGTCTTGGACGGATTGTTCTGGCTCCAGTCCAGGAAGACCTTGCCGCCGCGCGCCGATTTCGCCATCGTCGCGGTCACCAGATCCGGGTGCAGCTTCTCCAGATTCGTCGCGACCTGCTTGGCCACGGTGGACGCACCGCCCGGACGCAACTCCCGATCCAACGGGACATAGATGTGAATTCCCTTGCTGCCGCTGGTAACCGGGAACGCGTGCAGCCCGATGTCCTCGACCATATCGCGCACCGCCAGCGCGACCCGCGCGCATTCGGCCAGTCCGGCACCCGGGCCCGGATCCAGATCGAAGACCAACCGGGTGGCGTAGCCGACCTTGTCACCGTCGAAACGCCACTGCGGCACATGGACTTCCAGCGCCGCCTGCTGCCCGATCCAGGCCAGCCCGGCCTCGGAATCGATGACCGGGTAGACGATCTTACGACCGGAATGCTCGATGCTGTGGCGCTCCAGCCACGACGGCGCGTGCTCGGCGAGATTCTTTTCGAAGAAGGATGGTTCGTCGACTCCGTTGGGCCACCGCTTGCGGGTGACCGGCCGCCCGGCGATATGCGCGAGCATGGCGGGCGCGATGGCCGAGTAGTAGGCGATGACCTCGCCCTTGGTGGTTCCGGTGGCCGGATACAGCACCTTGTCGAGGTTGCTCAATTCAACCTCTATGCCCGACCGGCCCGGGCCGCCACCGAATTCCCGGCGGGTCACCATAAATGAAGTTTAGGGGCGGGGACCGACAGAAACCGGTCCCCGCCGCATATCAGGCCTGAGACTTACCCGGCTCTTCCGGCTTAGCGGCGGTCGGCTCCTCCGGCGCCGGCGCGGGGGCGATCGACTCTTCCGGCTCTGGTGCAGAGGCAGTCGGCTCCTCCGGCGCCGGCGCGGGGGCGATCGGCTCCTCCGGCTCTGGCGCGGAGGCAGTCGGCTCCTCCGGCGCGGCCTGCTCGGTCGGAACCACGTTCTTGGCGGCTTCCTTGCCCTTCTCGATCTTGTCCGAGTACTTGTGACCGGTCTTCTCGTCGATGAAATCGCCAGCCTTGTCGACCGCTTCGTGGATCTTGTCGGCGTTCTTGGCCGCCGCTTCCTTCCCCTTGCCGACCAGGCCTTTCAGGGTGTCCACAAGACTCATGCCTTCATTCCTTCCTGTCGACGAACCGAGGTATTCACCCCACATCCTCCCACCAGGAATCTCGGGTCGGCAGACCATTGGGATCGACGCGCTGTCCCGGCATCGGCACCGCCACCGCGGTACCGGCCGCGCGGGCCGCCTCGACCATCCTGCGCACCGGCTCCGACCAACCGTGGAAGGCCAGGTTGAAAGTTGCCCAGTGGATCGGTACCAGCAGCCCGTGGCCCGGATCGCCGACAGCGAGGTCGGCGTGTGCCCGAACCGCCTCTTCCGGATTCATATGCACATCCGGCCAGGCCTCGTCATAGGCCCCGATCGGCAACAGCGTCAGATCGAATGGGCCGAGCGCGGCACCGGCCTCGGCAAATGCCTTGGTGTATCCGGTGTCACCGCCGAAATACACTCGGCGGGTCGGGCCGACAATGGACCAGGACGCCCACAGCGTGGTGTTGCGAACGAAGCCGCGTCCGGAGAAGTGCCGCGCCTCGGTACAGGTGAGCACCAGATCCGTGCCATCGCGATCCCGGCCCAGCGAGGCGAGGGAAACCGAACCACCCCAATCCAATTCGATGATCCGGTGGTCGGGCACACCCCAGTGGCGCAGGTGCGCGCCGATGCCGATCGGCACCAGAAAGGGCGCGGCCTGATCGAGCACCAGCTGGCGGATGGTGGCCTTGTCCAGATGGTCGTAGTGATCATGGGAGATGAGCACCGCGTCCACCGGCGGCAGCTCCGACAGCTGCGTCGGCACCGGATGCAGCCGGGCCGGACCGACCAGCGGCGACGGCGAAACCCGTTCGCTCCATACGGGATCGGTGAGAATCCGGTACCCGTCCACCTCGATGAGGGCCGATGCGTGCCCGTACCAGGTGACCGCGAGATCGGCGGCCTCGGTCGGCACCTCGGGGGTCGCCAGCGGAACCGCGACGCGCGGACGACCGGCATTGCGCCGGGTCAGCACCGAAAACAGCAGAGACGGACCCGCACCCGAGACGAACTGGGTGCTCGGCTCGGTGTTGTGGAACTGCCGATTGCGGTAGCTCACCGCGCCGGCGGCATAGGGTTGGATGGCATTGATCGAGGCGCCGATCGCCGACGGGATATCCCAGACCGCACGCACCACCCAGGTGATGCCGACCGCGCCCGCGGCCGCTGCGACAAGCTTCTTGATCGCCATCAGCGCCCCATGAATTTCGCCGCGCGCTTCTCTTGTCTGGCCAATCGCCCCTCCTGAGCGTCCTGGCTGGTCCACGCCGCCTCCAGCGCCGCGCGTTGCTGCGTGCTGTCCGGGTCGCGCGTGCCGTCGTCGTTGAGGACCAGCTTCATATGGCGTAGCGATAGCGGCGCCAGTTCGGCGATGGTTTTGGCCCATTCCTGTGCGTCGGCCAGGGTGCCGAGCCGGTTGGCGAAGCCGAAGGAGTAGGCGTCGGCCCCCGAGACCGGTTCCGCACCGAGCAGGATGGTCCGGGCCGGGCCGCCGCCGATCAGCGATACCAGGCGCCGCACGGTCCAGCGGTCCACGGTTATGCCGAGCTTGGCGGCCGGAATGGCGATGTAGGCGTCGGGTTCGATGACCCGCAGATCCGAGGCCAGTGCGATCTGCACGCCCGCACCGAGTGCGGCGCCATTGATCGCCGAGATCACCGGAACCGGCACGGATTCGATGGTGTGCAGCATCTCGAGCAGGGTCTCGAGGAAGTTGTCCGAATAGACACCGGATAGGTCCGCGCCCGCACTGAAGATCGGCCCCCGGCCGGTGAGCACGATCACCCGGGCATCCTCGGCGGCGGTCCACACGGCATCGCGCAGCCGAGAGACGAGTTCGAGGTTCAGCGCGTTACGACGCTCCTCGCGCTGTAGTTCGATGGTGACGACGTCGCCGTCACGGCTAACTCCGAGCAATGCATTCTCCCCAACTGACCGGTTCGAGTGGTTACATCAACTGTGCCATAGTCGGCGGCACATACCGACCAAGCCGATACGATCTCGGCTTGTGCCGACAGACTTCTCCATCCTGGTGATCGGTGCTGGTCAGGCAGGGCTGTCGGCCGGTTACCACCTGCAGCGCCTCGGATTGCGTCCCGAACAGGACTTCTTGATCGTCGATCACGCACCCGGACCCGGCGGGGCCTGGCAGTTTCGGTGGCCATCACTCACCTTGACCACCGTCAATCGAGTACACGACCTCCCAGGCATGTCATTTGCCGAGACTGTGCCTCCCGATTCCGACGCCGTCCCCGCGGCGACCGCGGTGCCGCGCTATTACGAGCTGTACGAGAAGCGATACGACCTGCGGGTCCGCCGACCGGTCTCGGTGACCGTGGTCTGCGATCGCAATGCGGACGGAACCCCTTGCGCCGCAGGGCCGGACCTCGCGGCGGGGCGCGGCACGAGGCTGAATGTCGAGACCGACGCCGCGGGCACGATCCGGGTGCGCGGCCTGATCAATGGCACCGGCACCTGGGAGCATCCGTTCATACCGCACTATCCGGGCGCGGAGACCTTCACCGGACGGCAGCTGCACACCCACGACTACCGCACCGCCGACGAATTCGCGGGCAAGCATGTCGTGGTGGTCGGCGGTGGCGTATCGGCGGTTCAGTTGCTCGATGAGATCTCACAGGTGACCACCACCACCTGGGTGACGCGGCGGGAGCCGGTCTTCCGCGATGCGCCGTTCGCCGAGGAGGACGGCCGCGCCGCCGTCGCCATTGTGGAGGACCGGGTGCGGCACGGACTGCCGCCGGGTTCGGTGGTCTCGGTGACCGGGCTGCGGCTCGACGATCGGCTGCGTGCCGCGCGGGCCCGCGGCGCGCTGGCGCGGCAGCCGATGTTCGCGAGCATCGAACCGAATGGGGTGCGCTGGGCCGACGGCTCGTTCCAGCGGGCCGATGTGATCCTGTGGGCGACCGGCTTCCGTAGTGCCCTGGACCATTTGGCCCCGCTACGCCTGCGCGGTCCCGGCGGTGGCATCACCATGACCGGCCGCCTGGCCACCCAGGTAGCGGTCGACCCGCGCATTCACCTGATCGGCTACGGCCCGTCCGCGAGCACCGTCGGCGCGAACCGCGCTGGCCGCGCGGCGGCCCAGGAACTCACCAAGTACCTGGGTTTGCAATAACTACAAACCGACGGTGAAGGTGGCCGGATCGGGGCCGATGCGGGATCCGCTGTCCAGCGCGTTGATGGCGTCCATCTGGTCGCGGGTCAGTTCGAAGCCGAAGACGTCGAAGTTGGCGGCGATGCGCGACGGCGTGACCGACTTCGGTATGACGATGTTGCCCAGCTGCAGATGCCAGCGAATGATCACCTGGGCCGGGGTGCGGCCGACCTCGTTGGCGATGGCGACGATGGTGTGATCGCCGAGCAGCGTGCCCTGGCCGAGCGGACTCCACGCCTCGGTGGCAATGGCATTCGCATCGTGGAAGGCGCGCAGCTCGCGCTGCGCCAGCCGGGGATGCAGTTCGATCTGGTTGACGACCGGGATCTCGCCCGTCTCGCCGATGACGCGCTGGAGGTCGGCGAGGGTGAAGTTCGAGACGCCGATCGAGCGGACCCGGCCCTGCGCCTTCAATGTCTGGAACGCCTTGAAGGTTTCGACATAGCGATCGGCCTGCGCCACCGGCCAGTGGATGAGGAAGAGATCGAGGTAGTCCAGGCCGAGCCGGGCCATGCTGGCGTCGAAGCCGCGCAGCGTGGAGTCGTAGCCCTGATCGGAATTCCACAGCTTGGTGGTGACATAGACCTCGTCGCGCGGCAGCCCGAATTCCCGGATGGCGCGACCGGTGCCCTCCTCGTTGCCGTAGATCGCGGCGGTGTCGATGCTGCGGTAACCCGCCTCCAGTGCGGTGGTGACGACCGGGTAGACGTCACCGGGCGGAACTTGGAACACACCGAAGCCGAGTTGCGGGATCACGTTCCCGTCGTTCAGCACGATCGCGGGAATGGCGCAGGTCTCGCTTCTGAAGGTCACATTCCGACCGTAGAAGTGCCGCAGCGAGTCGTCAACGAATACCCACAGCGTGTTGACCACCAATTTGCTGGTCGCAGTGTCATTTGCCCTGGTTATCGGGGATGGATCAGGGCTCGGGCAGGCCGAGGCGGCGGTAGCGGGTATGACGCGATGCGCGCAGTTCGTCCAGCGGCCGGGCGCGCAGGTCGGTCAGCTCGGCGGCGATGGCGGCGACCATGCGGCGGGCGAAGTCGACCGGTTCGTCGGCGGCATCCGGAAATTCCGGGACAATGCGATCGACCACGCCGTCGGCAAGTAGATCGGCGGCGCGAATGCCCTGGTCCTCGGCCAACTTCGGGGCATGCGCGGTGTCTCGGTAGACGATCGCGCTGGCGCCCTCCGGCGGTAGCGGCGCGAGCCAGCCGTGGGTGGCGGCCAGGACGCGGTCGGCGGGAAGCAGGGCCAGTGCGCCGCCGCCGGTGCCCTGACCGAGCAGAATCGAGATGGTCGGGGTGTCCAGGGTCACCAGATCCGCTATGCAGCGGGCGATTTCGGGTGCGAGCCCGCGCT
Source organism: Nocardia nepalensis (assembly GCF_048910785.1). NCBI lineage: Bacteria > Bacillati > Actinomycetota > Actinomycetes > Mycobacteriales > Nocardiaceae > Nocardia > Nocardia nepalensis. The sequence continues at coordinate 88,031 of NZ_JBKBET010000005.1, forward strand.
CCTCGGCTTCCTTCGACAGCGCCGCGCCGACCGTATCGATCACGAGCACCAGCGGCAGTCGCAACTCCTGGGCGAGCGCCATACTGCGCCGGGCCTCGCGCAGTGCGGCCGGCCCCATGGTGTGTTCGCCGTGCTGGCCGGAGCGGTCGTGGCCGAAGACCACGCACGGCTGACCGCGAAAACGGGCCAGCGCGTGCACGATCGTGCGATCGGATTCGCCCTGACCGGTGCCGCTGAGCGGAACCCGTTGTGTCACGTGGCGTAATAGGTCACGGGTACCCGGCCGACCGGGACGGCGCGAGATCCGCACCGAATCCCACGCCGGGACAGCGTCATCCGCCTCCGACTCGCCCGAGGCGGCACGATCTTGCGATCCGATATCGAGGCCGTGCACCGGCGCGGCCCAACCGGATTCCGCCGCAACGGGATCCGGCAAACCGCTCAATACACTCAAGGCGCGGTGTGCGATCCGGCGGAATACCGGCACCGGCATGACACCATCGATCACACCACTGTGGTACAGATTCTCCGCGACCTGCACGCCCTCCGGAAATTCCCTGCCGTACAGCGCTTTATAGACGCGCGGTCCGAGAAATCCGATCAGCGCGCCGGGTTCGGCGAAGGTGATATGCCCGAGCGAACCCCAGGACGCGAAGACGCCGCCCATGGTGGGATTGCGCAGATAGACCAGGTACGGATGCCCGGCCGCCTTGTGCACCGCGACCGCGCCCGCGATCTTCACCATCTGCACGAAAGCGACTGTGCCCTCCTGCATCCTGGTGCCGCCCGAGGTCGGCGACGCTACCAGGGGCAAGCCGAGTTCGGTGGCGCGCTCGACCGCCGCGACGATCCGCTCCGCCGCGGCCACACCGATCGAACCCGCCAGAAATCCGAATTCGCAAGCGATTACGGCCACGCGACGACCACGCAGCAGACCTTCGCCGGTGAGCACCGACTCATCGGTCCCCGCCGCCAGCGCGGCCTTACGCAGATCCTCGCGATAATGCGGGGATGCGGCCACCGCCACCGGTGGCCGATCCCAGCTGATATACGAGTCCGAGTCGAGCAGTTGCCCGAGCAACTCCCGCGCCGAAATCCTCACCGAGCGAGCTTAGCCACTCGGTGCGCAAGTCCTCAGTAACCCTGCATGACCTTGCGTAGGGCATATTCGGTTAGCGAAACCAGCGCCTGTTTGGCAGGCTCACGACGACGGGCGTCGATGGACAGGATCGGCACATCCGCAGGCACCGCGAGGGCCTGACGGATGTCCTCGATCGGATACCGCGGTGCGTCGTCGAACTCGTTGAGCGCCACCAGGAAGGGTAGGTTGCGCGCTTCGAAGTAGTCGACGGCGGCGAAGCTGTCCTCGAGTCTGCGGGTGTCGACCAGCACCACCGCGCCGATGGCGCCGCGGATCAGGTCGTCCCACATGAACCAGAAGCGGTACTGGCCCGGTGTACCGAACAGGTAGAGCACCAGGTCGTCGGCGAGGCTGATCCGGCCGAAGTCCATCGCCACCGTGGTGGTCGACTTCATCGGAATACCGGTCAGATTGTCGATTCCGGTACTGGCATTGGTCACCAATGCCTCGGTGCGCAGCGGAACAATCTCCGAGACGGCACCCACCAACGTGGTCTTACCGACACCGAAGCCGCCAGCGACCACGATCTTTGCCGAAGTCGGCTTGCTGGTGCGGGTATCGACCTGTGCCGTCGAATCAAATACGCCGGAGTCCACTGAGAACCCTTTCGATCAGCTCGCGACGTTCATCGTCGCTGGAATCGTCTTTCAAAGTCGCCGAAACACGCACATGCCCGGCCTCGATGAGGTCGGCCACGAGCACGCGGGCCACCCCGATGGGGATACCCAAACGCGCTGCCACTTCAGCAACGGACGGCGATTCTCTGCACAACTCCACGATGGACGTCTCGATGTTGGTCAGTTCGAACTGCCGCTCCAGGGCGACCGGATGCGATGCGACAAGTGCCTCCAACGCCAACTCGACCGCGGGCCTGGTGCGGCCCGCAGTCAGCGAGTACGGGCGAACGAGACTCGGCTCGGCGCTCCCCATGCGGTGATCGTCTATGTCCATCCCACCATCAGGAACCCATCGTGACGCGCGGCGTGGCCTGGACTGTCTGTCCGACGCGCTCCACCAACAAGGCCATTTCGTATCCGACCTGACCGATATCGCATGAGGTGTTGGTCAGCACGGCGAGATACGAGCCATCGCCGACTGCCATTAGCAGCAGGTAGCCATGCTCCATCTCGACCACCGACTGCAGCACCGTGCCGCCTTCGAATAGGTTCGAAACACCCACCGAGAGGCTGGCCAGCCCGGCGGTGACGGCCGAGAGCTGTTCGGCGCGGTCCACCGGCAGCTGCGCGCTCGCCGCCATGAGTAGGCCGTCAGCCGAGACCAGGACGGCATGAGCTACGCCAGGAACCTCGTTGGCGAAGTTCGAAACCAGCCAATCCAGCTGACGATTCGTACCACCTAGATCGGGGTTCATCGGTCTCCTTTATCTCCGGTTAGGTTCATTGCCTTCATTGCGCGGCCATCCCGGACGCCCTGCTGGTGACGACTCAAGCTGGACCTGATCGTTTCTGGATCGCGACGCGGCGCGCGATCGGCGTTGCCGTTGACACCACCGGGGACCAGCCTCCCGCCCGGATTGCGTTGCGGCAACCCGGCAGCCGTCTTTGTTTCGGCCTGGGCCTCGCTCGCGCGGCGGGCCGCCTGCCATCCTTCGTCACCCGGTGATTCGAAGGAGGCGGCCACTTGGGACCGGTCCGCATTCGGATCGGAGAGCCACGCCGACATCATCTCGGCGAAGATCGGGGTGCCGCCCATCACCGAATCAGAATCGACCGCCGGCTGCAACCTGGTCTGGAAGAACGACGCCGCCTTCTCCGGATCCGGCTTGAAGCTGTGCCGACCCGGATCGCGCGGTGCGGTCGAGGTTCCGCCCTCGGAGACCGCGGGCACCTCACCGCTCGCGGCGGGCTGGGTCAGACCGCCGCGATCCCGCCGCGGCAGACCGACACCCGGTGGCACTTCCCGGCGCGGCAGGTTGGTCGCACCCGGCTCACGCTGGGGCAGACCGGTCACACCCGGCTCCCGCTGCGGGAGACCGTCGCGGGACGGCAGGCTATCGCGAGACGGCAGGCTGTCACGGGACGGCAGGCTGTCACGGGACGGCAGGCTATCGCGAGACGGCAGGCTGTCACGAGACGGCAGGCTATCGCGAGACGGCAGGCTATCGCGAGACGGCAGACCGTCGCGCTGGTGCAGGCCATCCCGGGATGGTAGGCCGTCGCGCTGGTGCAAACCGCTCGGCGTATGCGCACCCGTCTGCCGCTGCGGCAGACCGTTCGGGGCTTCCCGCTGCGGCAGATTCGCCGCGGGCGACTGACGCTGCGGCAGACCGGTCGCACCCGGCTCACGCTGCGGCAGACCACCCGAGGCCGAATCACGCTGCGGCAGACCCGAACCAGCATCACGCTGCGGCAAGCCCGAACCGGCATCCCGCGACGGGAGCCCGTTCAGACCCGACTCGCGCTGCGGCAGACCGCCGGACGCCGAGTCGCGCTGCGGCAGGCCGTTCGACCCCGAATCCCGCTGCGGCAACCCGCCCAAAGCCGAATCACGCTGCGGCAGACCACCCGAAGCCGGGTCGCGCTGCGGCAGGCCGTTCGACCCCGAATCCCGCTGCGGCAACCCGCCCAAAGCCGAATCACGCTGCGGCAGACCACCCGAAGCGGGGTCCCGCTGCGGCAGGCCCGAACCGGTGTCCCGCTGCGGCAGACCGTTCAGTCCGGACTCACGCTGCGGCAAACCATTCGCCCCGGTGTCCCGCGGCGGCAGACCCGAACCAGCATCGCGCTGCGGCAACCCGACCGGCGTCTCGCGCTGCGGCAGATTCGCCGCCGGCGACTGACGCTGCGGCAGACCGGTCGCACCCGGCTCACGCTGCGGCAGACCACCCGAAGCCGAATCACGCTGCGGCAAGCCCGAACCAGCATCACGCTGCGGCAGACCCGTACCGGCATCGCGCTGCGGCAAGCCCGAACCCGTATCGCGCGGCGGCACACCACCCGCGCCCGGTTCCCGCTGCGGCAGCCCGTTCAAACCCGACGGACGCTGCGGCAGACCGCCCGACCCCTCGCGCTGCGGCGCACCATTGCTGCCCGGCTGACGCTGCGGCAGACCACCGCCGAGCGGACCGCCCTCGGGCTGCGGCACACCATTCGTGCCGGGCTGACGCTGCGGCAGACCACCGGAATTCAGATTCCGCGGCGGCAGACCGCCACCGGAGATGGTCGGCTCGGCGCCCGGCCGGTTCGGCGGCGGACCGCCGGGAGTGACACTGCGCTTGGGCAGATTCGCCGCGGCGAGCTTGCCGCGCTGCGGACCGCTCGGCGCCTGTCCGGTCGTTGGGCGCAGGCTCGCACCCGACTGCGCCGAATCCTGGCGCAGTCCCGAGGCCCCAGCGGACATGGTCGAGCCGGGCGAACGCTGCGGCAGACCGCCGCCCGCCGACGGAATCGGGCCGCTGGGCGCGGACGGGGCCGGACTGCTGACCGGAATCGGGCCGCTCACACCGGGATCGACGGTGACCATGACATTGCCGCCCGGCGTCCTGGTGATCGCCCGCGTCTGCATCGGGGACGGAGTCGGCCGCTGCGGCGCAGCCGCGGACACCTGCGGCGCCGCTGCCTGCGGCATCGCGGTGGTCTGTCCCTGCCCCACGACGAGACTCAACGGAACGTGCACGGTGACCGTGACGCCGGGATCGCGCGCGGTATCGAAGGTCGGACGCAGCCGCACGGTGAGGCCGTGTCGTTCGGCGAGTCGGCCGACCACGAAAAGACCCATGTGGCGGGCTGTGTCCGGGCCAGGCTCTGCAGTTTGCTCGAGCCGCCGGTTGATATCGGCCATCTCGGCGGGCGGCATACCGATGCCGCGGTCCGCGACCTCGATGAGCATGCCCTGGTCGTGCCCCTGCGCGAAGGTGAACTTCACGTCGGTCTCCGGCGGCGAGGCGCGCAGCGCGTTGTCCAGCAGCTCGGCGAACAGGTGCGCCATATCCGAGGCGGCGGGCTCGACGAGCGAACCACGGGGTGTGGCACCGAGCTTCACGCGCTCGTAGTCCTCGACCTCGGAGATCGCCGCACGCAGCACGTCCGCGATCTCGACCGGCGCGGACTTGCTGCGCCGCTGCCTGGTACCGGCGAGGATCAACAGGTTGTCGCCGTTACGGCGCATGCGGGCCGCGAGATGGTCCAGCCGGAACAGGTTTTCCAGCAGACGTGGATCCTTCTCGTCGTACTCCATCGCCTCGATCAAGCTCAGCTGGTGGTCGACGAGCGACTTGGACCGCCGGGCCAGGGTTTCGAACATGTCGTTGACCTGGGCACGCATCTGCGCCTGGTCACTGGCCAAGCGCAGGGCCTGGCCGTGGATGTCGTCCACGGCGCGGGCCAACTGACCGATTTCCTCGTGGCTGCGGATCGGCATCGGCTCCAGCGGCACATCCTCGGGGGAAGCGCCGTTACGCAGCTGGGCGACCTCGTGCGGCAGATCGCTCTCGGCCACTCGCAGCGCGGCCAGACGGAGCCGGTGTAGCGGCACGATCATCGAGCGGGCGACGAAGACCGCCAGCAAGAGAGCCGCGAGAATTGTCGCGATGACGACCGCGGTATAGGTCCACGCGCCGGTATTCGCGGTGGACACCAGCGAAGCCATCGCCGTGTCGATGTCCTTGGTCGACTTGTTGACCACGTGCTCGTAGACATCGAGGCTGCCGGTGAGCGAGTTCTTCAGATCACCGACCGGGATCTTGCCGGACTGCGCCTCCGGGCTGGTCAGCAGCGAGATCCGGTTATCGATACCGGCCCGCAGGTCGGCGATCGAGGTGTCGGCGTCCGGAAAGCGGTGCGCGAGCACGTTGAGCATCGCCCGCTCGGTATTGGCCGCGGTGATAGCGCTCTGAATGCCGCTCGCCGAACCGCGCAGCACCTCGGGGAACGCGGCGACCTCGCCGACCAGCGCGGCACGGGTGTTCAGCGAGTCGACCAGCCGCAGCTTCGCCTGTTCGATGGCCTGGTCGCTGACCTGGCCGACCGTGGACTCGACGATGTGCACACTGTCGTTGCGGACCTTGTCGATCATGCCGATGACTTCGGCCGGGGTCTGCGTCGTGGGGTTCTTGCCCTGGGCGCGCACGGCCTTGGCCTGGGTGATCATGCTGTCCAGCGACGCGCGCGCACCGGCGACACCGTCGACCTTGCCGACCGACTGCTCGGCATCGGCGATGACCTTGTCGAGGTCGGCGAGGTTCTTGTCGGACACGATCGACACGTTCGGCATGATCGAAATCATCTGCGAACCGGCGGTCGTCGCCGTCTGCGCACTCAGCGCCGTGACCGCCGGGATCGCCTCGATGTTCCCGGCGGCGGCGTCCAGCCGGTTCGCGTCGGCGAACTCGGTAGTAATCCTGGACACGCCGAGCCCAACGGCGACTGCCAGCGGAACGGCCAGGACCGCCGTAACCTTCCAGCGCAGGTCCCAGTTGCCGAGCGCCCAGCGTTTGCTGCCGGACCTTGCGGCGTCACGCATCTCCCACTCACTTTCCAAACTGGCCCCAACCACGTGCCATCAGCGAACCTAGACAATCGCATGCTGGCTCGACAGGCAGAGCTGGCCGAGGAACTGCGGCTGGCCGAGAAATTGCGTCTACGACGGCCCAAATAAGTGACATCAGATTCTAACGGATCAATAACAGCTTGGGTGACGTTGAGTAAGGTTACCGGCCTTGACCTGCCGATAATTGGCAAAACCTAAGGTCGCGGCACCCACCCGGGCGTCGCGTGAAGTCTGCCACAATCGTGCTGATCTATCGAGGCGGGCATCGAGGCGAGGCTAGGGAGTCACGGGATTGAGTGCACAGCATGAGTACCGGCCGGTCTATCAGACCAGCTTGGTCGATCCCGCTGAGTTCTGGGCGGAGGCCGCCGAGGCGATCGACTGGGAGATCCCGCCCACCCATATCGTCGACACCACGGCACGCACGTTGGCCAGGTGGTTTCCGGACGCTCGCCTCAATACCTCCTTCAACGCCCTCGACCGACACGTGCACGGTGGTGCCACGCCGGACGAGGTGAGCCGGGCCGATCAGCCCGCCCTAATATACGACTCCGCTATGACCGGCACCAGAGGTGTTTTCACCTACGCAGAACTACTTGCGAAGGTTGCCGAGTTCGCCGGCGCGATGGTCCGTTTGGGCGTCAAAACCGGTGACCGCGTGGTCATCTACCTGCCCATGATCCCCGAAGCGGTGATCGCCATGCTGGCCTGCGCCCGCATCGGCGCGGTGCATTCGGTGGTCTTCGGCGGCTTCGCCGCACCGGAGCTCGCCGCCCGCATCGACGATGCCGAGCCTGTGCTCATCATCACTGCCTCGGGCGGCCTGGAGCCGGGCCGGACGATCGATTACCCGCCGATCGTGTTGCAGGCTCTCGACCTCGCCGAGACCAGCGCGCCGCGCCACGTGATCGTGAAGCAGCGCCCGCAGTTCCCGACGATCCACTTCTCCACCCCGCAGCCGGCCACCGAATCACTGCCGAGTTCGGCGCAGACCGTCGCGGCGCAATGGCTCGATTGGGATGAGGCGGTCCGCGATGCGCCACCCGCCGATCCGGTGCCGGTCGCCGCGACCGATCCGCTCTACATCCTCTACACCTCGGGCACCACCGGAAAGCCCAAGGGCGTGGTCCGCGACAACGGCGGACACGCGGTCGCCCTGGCCTGGTCCATGCGCAATATCTACGACGTGGGTCCCGGCCAGGTGATGTGGGCCGCCTCCGATGTCGGCTGGGTCGTCGGGCACTCCTACATCGTTTACGCGCCGCTGCTCGTCGGCGCGACAACCCTGCTCTACGAGGGCAAACCGGTCGGCACCCCGGATGCGGGCGCGTTCTGGCGGGTGGTCGCCGAGCACAACGTCCGGGTGCTGTTCACCGCGCCGACCGCGCTGCGCGCCATCCGCAAGGCCGATCCGGATGCCGCGCTGGCGCACCGCTACGACCTGTCCTCGCTGCGCGCGCTGTTCTGCGCCGGCGAGCGCCTGGATCCGGCCACCTACGAGTGGGCGAACGAGACGCTGCTGGCCGACCGGACGGATTGTCCGGTGGTCGACCACTGGTGGCAGACCGAGACCGGCTGGCCGATCTGCGCGAATCTGCTCGGTCTCCAGCAACTTCCGATCAAGGCGGGCTCGGCGTCGGTGCCGGTGCCCGGCTTCCGGCTGCGGGTGCTCGACGCCGAGGGCAATCCGGTCGCGCCGGGCACCGAGGGCAATATCGTCATCGGACTACCGATGCCGCCCGGGACACTATCCGGGCTATGGCGCGACGAAGATCGCTTCCACCGGTCCTATATGGAGGCTTTTCCGGGCCACTACCTCACCGGCGACTCCGGCTATTTCGACGAGGACGGGTACCTCTACGTGCTCGGCCGCAGCGATGACGTGATCAATATGGCCGGGCATCGGCTCTCGGCGGGCAGCATCGAGGCCGCCATCGCCGGACATGCCGCGGTCGCGGAATGCGCGGTGATCGGCCTGCCCGATGAGCTCAAGGGCCAGCGGCCGATCGCGTACGTGGTGCTCAAGTCCGGCGTCGAGATCGACGCGGACCACCTGCGCGATGAGCTGGTCGCGCGGGTGCGCGAGCAGATCGGCGCGATCGCCACGCTGCACGACGCCGTCATCGTTTCCGCGCTGCCCAAGACCAGATCCGGCAAGATCCTGCGCAAGACCATCCGGCAGATCACCGCGGGCGATACCTACGAGGTGCCCTCCACCATCGAAGATTCCTCTGTGCTCGCCGCACTGGAGGTTCAGATCCGGGCCGGCCGACCGTCGGAGCCGGGACCCGAGGTCGTCGCACCGAACGGCGATCCCGTTGTGCCGTCATAACTTTGCGGCACCGCGACGTTTCACCCCTTAGGGAATCCTCAGGGAGAGTTCACACGTGTGCCAGCGCGGGGCAATAGCGTCTAGGGCGCTGGAACCACAGCACCCCTTGACGATGCAGCACCTCGAAGATCTGGAGACACAACCATGAAGCTCTTGCGCAGTCGCCCGGCCATCGCCGCTCTCGCCGCGGGCGGTATGGCCAGTGTGGCCGTGTTGCTCTCCCCGGCCATCGCGGCCGCGGATCCGATGACACTGGCCGGGCCGCTGCTGACCTCCGACTGCACCTTCGCCCAGGTCGACGCGGCACTGCACGCCAAGGCCCCACAACTCGCGGCCATGCTCGACGCCAACCCGACCGAGAAGGCCGAACTGCAGCGCAAGTTCGACCAACCGGTCGACCAGCGGCGCGCCGAACTGCAGGCCGCCATCAACGAGAACCCGGACGCGGCGAAGGATGCGGAGAACGACCCGCGCGCCGCCGGTCTGGCCGAGACCATCCGCACCGTGGCCGAAACCTGCCACAGCTACTGATTGCCGTCCGACACACCGAGGTGACTCCCCGGATTCCGACCGGCCGGATCCGGGGAGGCGGGGGAGCAGAATGAGTGATGTGACTACCGAGCGGAGCGCGAACCCGACTGTCCTTGTCGTCGACGATGACGAGGACGTGCTCGCCTCGGTCGAGCGCGGGCTGCGGCTGTCCGGCTTCCAGGTGCGGGTCGCGCGGGACGGCGCCGAGGCACTGCGCAGCGTGACCGAGCAGGCGCCCGACGCGGTGGTGCTCGATATGAATATGCCGGTGCTCGATGGCGCGGGCGTGGTGACGGCACTGCGTGCCCTGGGCAACGAAGTCCCGATCTGTGTGCTCAGCGCCCGCGCCTCCGTCGACGACCGGATCTCCGGACTGGAGTCCGGCGCCGACGACTATCTGACCAAGCCGTTCGTCCTCGCCGAGCTGGTGGCGCGGATCAAGGCGCTGCTGCGCCGCCGCTCGGACGCCCCCGCTCCGGCCACGCCCGGCGCGATCACGGTCGGTCCGCTCGAGGTCGATGTCGCCGGATACCGCGCGCTGCTGCACGGGCAGGAAATCGAGCTCACCAAGCGCGAATTCGAGCTGCTGTCCACGCTGGCGCGCAATGCGGGCGTGGTGCTGAGCCGCGAGCGGCTGCTGGAATTGGTGTGGGGCTACGACTTCGCCGCCGATACCAATGTCGTGGACGTCTTCGTCGGATATCTGCGCCGCAAGCTCGAGGTCGAGCGCACGCCGCGGCTGCTGCACACGGTCCGCGGCGTCGGGTTCGTGCTGCGAGCGCCCAAGTGAGTGCGCCGTGACGCCGGAGACCCGGATGTCCTCCAGCACAGCGACTCCCGCCAAACGCCGGCGGCGTCGCACGTTCTCGCTGCGCACCCGGGTCGCCGGAGCGGCCGCGGTGGGCGCGATCATCATCGTCACGATCATCGGCGTGATCTCCTCGCAGGCCATCGAGCGCAACAATCTCGCACAGACCGATCAGCAACTGACCATCGCATCGCGACTGGTGCTCATCGATTCGGTGCTGGCCGTCGGCGTGCTCGGACTGGTCGGTCCGACCTACGACATGGCGGTGACCGTCCGCGAGAACAACACGGTCGTGGCCAGCACACCGATCCGCCTACCCGAACAGCCGATCGGATCGCATACCGTCACCGTGAACGGCACCCCGTTCCGTGTGCTCACCACCACCGAGAACCAGCCAGCGGGACGAGTTGTCTCCCTGGGCATTCCGGCCACTAACGCGGCGCGCGAAACCGCCGAGCAACAGCGTTGGGTGCTGGCCGGCGCCGGGCTGGCGATCGCCATCGCGGCCGCGCTGGGCTGGCTGCTCGCGGGTCGCGCGGTGCGCCCGATCGTCGATCTCACCGGGCAGGTCGGCACCCGCAGCGGATATCGCGATCCGGACAACCCGCAACCCCCCGTCGACGGCTCCGGCGTGCGGGAGGCGGAGAAGCTCGCCGAGGCGGTGAATACCCTGCTGCAGCGGGTGGATCAGGCGCAGACCGAAACCGCCGCCGCGCTGGAGACCGCGCGCGATTTCGCGGCCGTCTCCGCCCACGAACTGCGCACACCGCTCACCGCCATGCGCACCGATCTGGAGGTGCTGCGCACCCTCGACCTGGACGAGACGCAGCGTGCCGAAATCCTCGCCGATCTCCAGCGCAGTCAGGGCCGGGTCGAAACCACCCTGGCCGCATTGGAACGTCTCGCGTCGGGCGATCTCACCCACGAGCGCGATCACGTCGATACCGACGTCGGCGACCTGTGCGATCAAGCCGCGCACGATGCCATGCGGCATTTCCCCGGACTGAATGTGCGCATTGATACCGATGCCGAACTGATCACCCGCGGCCTGCCCGCCGGGCTGCGCCTCGCGGTGGACAACGCCCTGGCCAACTCGGTCAAACACGGCCGCGCCACCGAGGCGGTGGTCTCGGCGCACCGGACGCCCAACGGCCACATACTGATCACCGTCGACGACAATGGCCGCGGCATCCCCATCGACGAGCGCACCGCCGTCTTCGAAAGATTCTTCCGCGGCAGTCAGGCCAGTAAGGGCGGCTCCGGACTCGGCCTCGCCCTCGTCGCCCAGCAGGCGCAATTACACGGCGGTCGAGCCTATTTCGACGACAGCCCACTCGGCGGCGTGCGCTTGGTGCTCGATCTGCCGGAACGCCGGATCACCGCCTGATATGCGAAAACCGGCCCGGGAGTGCGGATGACGGCTGCTGCCACCGTCACCCATCCCCGGACCGGTTCGCGGTATCTGCGCCTTACTTCGGCGGCGCGGTGACCTTGACCGGCTTACCCCACGCCGACAGCGTCACCTTGATGGTGCCCGGATCCCGCTTGACCACGGCCTGAACCAGGTTCGGGCCGGTGCCGGGCGAGGCCGCCTGCGACGGCAGGGCCGATGCCGAACCCGACGGCGGCGCGACATCCGCGATCCATAGGGTGATCGGGAAGGTGCCGGCGGGGTCACCCGACTTGGGCACGATGGGATCGATCACCGAGGAGTCGATGGTGCCGGACACCTTCACGGTGTCGGTGCCGTTGAGCTTCTCGCGTCCCTCCACCTTCGGGTTCTTCACCTGTGCGATGAGGTTGGCCAGACCCTTGTCCTTGTCCAGGATTACGCCCGGGTCGTAGATCTGTTCGGCCGGACCCACTTTGGCGTAGGCGGAGGAGCCGCCGGTCTGCGCGTACATGACCTTGTCGACGACCAGGAACTTGGCCTGGATGAAGTCGGCTTCGGGCTTGGTCCGGACCTTCGCCTCGCCGATCGCCTGACCGGCGCCCTGCGGCTGGTTGGTCACGTCCGCGGACACGGTCTCGACCGGCAGGGTCTTCAGGTTGTCCACGGCCAGATTCAGGTGCACGGCTTGCAGAGTCTGGGTGGTCCTGGCGGACTCCTGCACGATCTGCGCGGCATCGGGCAGCTGACCCGAGGGCGGCGCGGACGATGTGGTCTTCGAGTCGGAGCTGGAGCTGCAGCCCGTCACCAATGCCGCGAACATCGACGCCGCGACCACGGCGGGCACGAGTCCCGGTCGGCGAAGTCGGATTCGGTGCGAGGTGCGTGCTCGCGCTGTCAGGTCACTCAATGTTCTGCCCCCAGAAGAGTGCGAGGTCGTACGACCGGATGGTTTGACGAGGGCAGCTGGTGCTGCCGCCCGGTGTAGTGCAGCATTTCGTCCGCCAGATTAGCCTGTCGCGCAGGCTAACTCGACCCGGTTCCCAAGGCGGAGTAGAGGCGAAGCGCGCATGCCGCGGGTGCCGACGTTACCCTTGGTTCGGTCTTCTCGCAGAGATCGGGGGGAATCCGACGCGAAAGTTACCGGGTTAAGGGATTGTTTAGTGAGATGTAAGGCGCTGGAAGCACGATGCTGTCACGAAGGCTCAGACGGTGTGTGTGACTTTGGGGGGACATCCGCTTCGCCGGATGAAGCGCCCGCGCGCCTGTCCGCGATACACGCCATAACCCCGGGGCCCAGAACGGCCACCGAACCGCGGATCAGACACGGAGGAATGCGATGACGAACAGCCAGCCAGAAGCGGAGGAGCGGGACTTCCGTAGACCGCCCGGCCCGCCCCCTGGTGGCCCGCAAGTCTCAAATGTGTGGGTATACAACGGAAAAGCCTACGATCTGAGCGACTGGATCTCCAAGCATCCCGGCGGCGAGTTCTTCATCGGGCGAACGAAAAATCGCGACATCACCTCCATCATCGGCTCCTACCATCGTGATCCGGAGCGAATCGGGCGAATGCTCGAGCGATATGCGTTGGGCCGCGACGCATTACCCGAGGACATCCATCCGAAGAACAACGCACCCGATTTCTTGTTCAAAGAAGGATTCGACAGCTGGCAGGACACCCCGAAGTACCGATTCGACAACAAGGACGATCTGCTCCATAAAGTGAAGGCGCGGTTGAAGGAACCGCAGCTGGCCGCGCGCCTGCGGCGCATGGACACGATCTTCAACATCGTGGTCGCGGTGCTGGCCGTCGCGTACTTCGCGGTGCAGGGTCTGCGCCTGTTCGAACGCAGCTGGATGCCGCTGCCGGTCTTCGTGATCGCGATGGTGCTGCTGCGCAGTTCGCTGGCCGGCTTCGGCCACTACGCGATCCATCGGGCGCAAAAGGGCCTCAACAAGATCTATACGAACACCTTCGATTTCAATTACGTCGCACTGGCTTTCGTCACCGCGGACGGACACGCGCTGCTGCACCATCCGCACACCCAGAGTGAAGTGGATATCAAGAAGAACGTCTTCACCATGATGATGCGGGTGCCCCGGTTGTACCGAGTGCCTATTCATACCATCCACAAGTTCGGACACACGGTGACCGGCATGACGATTCGACTCCTCGATGTCTGCCGACTGACTCGAAAAGTCGGCATCAAGGACATGTACGGGACATGGGGCGGCGCACTGCCGCACTTCATCGGATCGTTCGGTGTGCGCGCGCTATTGCTCGGCGAGTTGGTGGCATTCACCCTCGCTGGCGACTTCTGGGCCTGGGCACTGCAATTCGTGGTGACGCTGTGGATCAGCACCTTCCTGGTCGTCGCGAGCCATGATTTCGAGGTGGAGACCGAGGAACTTCCGACCTCCGGTACCGAAGACTGGGCCGTCAACCAAATGGAGCAGGCCTACGACCTGAAGGTGATCGGAAACCGTTATGTCGATTGCTTTCTCGCGGCCGGCCTGAGTTCGCACCGGGTGCATCACGTCCTGCCGTTCCAGCGCAGTGGATTCGCCAATATCGCCACCGAGGACGTATTGCGCGAGGAGTCGGCGAAATTCGGTGTCGAATGGCTTCCGGCGAAGAGCTTCTTCACCGATCGGTTCCCGAAGCTCTGCCGCACATACCTGCTGTCGCCCTCGCGCGAGGCGGAGGAACGGAATTGGGGCTTCATCCGCGAGCACTGCTCGCCCGCGGCCCTGAAGACCTGTGCGGTCTACACGGTGCAGGGATTCACCGGAATCGGCACGGTCTGAACCGATTCCGCTGACCGATCGACCGATCACGCCGCCTTCCGACCGCGGTGTCGATCACCATTTTCATTAGAACGGGGAGAGTTTCGTGTCTATCACCATCGATGAGGGAACGTCGGCGGCTCGGCAGGGGAACGAGCACGGCCACGGCCTCGCTCAGCACGGCCTGCCGCCGGCGCCGCCGACCACGGTCGGCGTGATCGAGAGCATCGCGACCGGCGCGCCGAGTCGGCTCGTTGATCAGCACGAGGCCGCCGACCGGGTCGCCGAGCTGTTCACCGATCCAACGCAGCGAGCGCGGATTTCGCGGATCTACCAGAAGACCAAGATCGACACCCGCCGACTGGCCGTCGATCCGCTCGATCCCGAATTCCTGCAGTTCGGCAGGGAGCGCGGCACCATCCGGGATCGGATGAATCTCTACTACCGGCACGCGGTGCCGCTGGCCGTCGATGTCGCCGGGCGGGCCCTGGCCGGTATCGAGGACGCGGCGGCGGAGATCGGGTTGCTGGTCTTCGTGACCAGCACCGGTTTCATCGCGCCCGGTGTGGATGTCGCCGTCGTGAAGCAGCTCGGCCTGTCGCCGTCGGTGGGCCGGGTCGTGGTGAACTTCATGGGATGTGCCGCGGCTATGAACGGCATCCGCACCGCGGTGGATTACGTTCGGGCGCATCCGGATAAGAAGGCGATGGTGGTTTGCATCGAGCTGAGCTCGGTGAACGCCGTGTTCGACGACAACGTCAACGACGTGATCATCCACAGCCTGTTCGGGGATGGATGCGGTGCGGTCGTCATCGGCGCAGGTCAGGTCCAGCAGCCGCTGGCGCCCGGCAAGGTGGTGATCCGGGACAGCTTCAGCCAGCTGTTCGACGACGCGGAGGACGGCATTGTGCTCGGCGTCAACCACAACGGCATCACCTGCGAATTGTCGGAGAATCTGCCCGGGTACATCTACGCCGGGGTGGATCCCGTGGTCACCGACGCCTTGCGGCGCAATGGATTGCAGAAGTCCGATGTCGACCTGTGGGCGATCCACCCGGGTGGGCCCAAGATCATCGAGGAGTCCGTGCATTCGCTGGGGATCGCACCGGAGCGAGCGGCGCTGAGCTGGGATGTGCTGGCCAGGTTCGGCAATATGCTGAGCGTGTCGCTGATCTTCGTGCTGGAAAAAGCAGTGTCGCTCGGCGACAAGGCGGAGACGACGAAGCCGATCTCGACCGGTGTGGCGTTCTCCTTCGCACCGGGCGTCACCCTCGAAGGCATGATCTTCGACATCATTCGCCGGTAACGCACCGGTCCCAGGGAGCGCAGCAACCATGCAACTCATCCGATTCCTCATCTCGATCTCCTGGATGCGGATCGCGGCCGTCATCGCCGCGGGCCTCATCTGCGGTGCGGCCAATACCTATCTGGTGACACTCATCCGCGGTGTCGTATCGCCGGAGCCGCATCCGAACGTCAACATCCAGAGCTTCGCCCTGACGGCGCTGGTCATTCTGGTCAGCGGCGTGGCATCGCAGGTGCTGCTGATTCGCCTTGCCCAAGAGGCGATCTACCGGCTGCGCGCGGATCTGAGTTCCGGGATCGTCTCGGCGCCGCTCGAGCATCTGGAACGGCTCGGCATGCACCGCCTGATGGCGACGCTGACCGAGGATGTGCGCTCGCTCTCGCAGGCGGTGACCGCGATTCCGAGCATCTGCATCGATGTGGCGACCATCGTCGGCTGCTTCGTCTTCCTGTTGGTGGTCTCGGGTCCGCTGTTCGCGGTCACCGTGGCGGGCACGCTGCTCGGGATCGCCTGTGTCGAGCTGATTCTGAAGCGGGTGCGCAATATCTACCGCGAGGCGCGCGAGAACGAGGACGCGCTGTTGCGGTCGTATCAGGCCGTGACGCTGGGCATCAAAGAGTTGAAGTTGCATCGGGGCCGACGCCGGGACTTCATGGATCGGCATCTGCTCGGGTCGGCCGCGACGCTGCGCGCGCAGAACGTGGCCGCCGGATCCAAATTCTCGGTGGCACAGGGATTCGGGCAGGCACTGCAGCTCGCCACGATGGCGCTGATCCTGTTCGTGCTCGTGGCGCCGCTCGATCTGTCGCGCGATGTCATGGTCGGGTATGTCCTGGTGACGACGTTCCTGGCCATGCCGATGCAGAACTTCATGCACCGCATTCCGGACCTGCTGCGCGGTGATGTGGCGCTGGCGAAGATCCGCGGCATGAACCTGTCCATGGCGACCATGCACAACGAGGAGCAGTTGCCGTTCACGGAGCGTCCCGCCGTCGGCGAGGCGCGGCTGGCGCTGACGAATGTGACCTACAGCTACCGGATGGAACCGCCTCCACCGTTCCCGCCGGGCCCGGGCGCGCCCGCTCCCGGTGCTCCGCCGCCGGGTCCCGGCGCACCTGGCCGGGGTGCGCATCCGCCCGGCCGTGGGCCGCGTCCCGGCGGGCCGCGACCGGATGTCAACGGCCATCGGTTCGTCGACCACAGCGGGCACGACAACCGGCCGGTACCGCTCGGGCCGCCCCCGGAGGCGGGCAACGGCGAGTCCGGATTCCGGCTCGGCCCGCTCGACCTGGTCTTCGAACCCGGACAGATCACCTTCATCGTCGGCGGCAACGGCAGCGGCAAATCCACGCTGGCCAAGCTGATCACGGGGTTGTATGTGCCGCAGTCCGGGACGGTTTCGCTCAACGGCGAGCCGATCGACCACCAGAACATCGAGTGGTTCCGGCAGAATTCCTCGGCGATCTTCACCGACTTCCATCTGTTCGAGGAGTATCTGGGCTTCGATCGGCCCGGACTCGACGGTGAGGTGCGCCGCTATCTCGAGCAGTTGCAGATCGCGCACAAGGTGACGGTGCAGGACGGGCGGTTGTCCACCATCGATCTGTCCCAGGGCCAACGCAAACGGCTCGCGCTGTTGACCGCGCTGCTCGAGGACCGGCAGATCTATGTCTTCGACGAGTGGGCCGCCGATCAGGAGCCCAAGTTCCGCGAGGTCTTCTATCGGGAGATCCTGGTCGACCTCAAGAAGCGCGGGAAGACCGTCATCGTGATCACCCACGACGACCGGTACTTCGACTGCGCCGATCAGCTGGTGAAGCTCGATTTCGGCCGGATGGTCGATGCGCCACCGATCGAGGAGCGCACCAGCGTCGAGCTTTCCTGACCGAATTCATCGGCGGCCCTTACCGAACTCTCAGAGTTCGGCGAGCGACGATGCCAATCCGGACCTCTAGGGTCAGCAAGTGTGATCGGAAATCGCGCCCGCTGGGCTCTGCTCGCCGTTGCCGTTCTCATCGCCGGGGCGCTGGGGAGCGCCATCACCTCTTGTAGCCGATCGTCCAGTTCACCAGGCGGTATCGCCTTGGTGAACGCCGATACCGGGCCGACCGGTGCGCGCATCGCGCAGGGTCTGCGCCAGGATGGCGGCGGTTACGAGTGGACCGTCGGCAAACCCGGTGAAATCAATGCCGACGACTACGCGGCGGTGATCACCCTGCCCGCCGATCTGACCGAATCCATGGGCACGCTGGCGAGCGCACAGCCCAAACGTGCCAAGGTCACGGTGGACACGCATAAGGGCGCCGATACGAATCTGGTGAACGGCGCGGTGAATACCGTGACGCACCGGGTCGGCGCGGCCGGTGTGGACGCCGCCCTGGCCGCGGTCGCGCAGGCGCGCACCCAGATGACCTCGGTGCAGTTCACCACCCAGTTGCTCAATGCCGGAGTGAATGCCGCGGCGTCGGGCGCCGACCAGTTCAGCTCGGGCGCGGATCAGCTGCTCGGCTTCCTGAATTTCGCCAAAGAGGGTTCGGCACAGCTGACTTCGGCCATCGCACTGCTGAATTCGACCGTCTCCGGTGCCGCCGAGCAGGCGAATCAGCTGGCCTCGGCGCTGGATTCGACCGGCATCACGATCGGACAGGTCCAGCAGACCGCGAATACGGTCAGCGGCGGACTCGATCAGATCCTGCCGCTGCTGCGTGCGCTCCCCTTCGCCGGCGATCCGCAGGTGAGCGACATCATCGGAAAACTCGAGGGGCTGCGCAATCTTTCGGGTCAGACCGGATCCCAGCTGAGCAATCTCGGCAATCTGGTCGGCAGCGCCGTGGACCCGAGCACCGATCTCGGCACCCTGCTGCGCACCGTGGTCGACCGCTTGACCGGCGCCAGTGCGCAATTGGCCGAGGGCGCCAAACTCGCCGAGGGCCTACCCCAGCTCGCCGACCAGGGCGGCGCCCAATTGGTCGGCGCCATCGGCCAACTCACCGGCGGCGTCACCCAACTCCAGCAGATCGTGACCAACCTCAGCGCCCAGACCGATAAAGCGGTCGCCGCCCTCCCCCAGCGCAGCAGCACCCAGCAGTCCGCGCTCGCCCTGGCACTCACCGATCCAGTCGAGGTGGTACGCAACTGATAAACCCCGCGTCCATGGGCGCGGGGTGTCTCGCTGCGGCTCTGGGTGACCCTTCATTCGCTGACGATCTGCCGTCATCGTGCGCGGCACCCCACTGGGTCGGCGGCACTGGAGACGACCGCGGCCCGTGCTAGTGGAAGCACGGGCCGCGGTTGGCTCTTCGGGTCAGTTGGCCTTCAGCAGGTCGATCACGAAGACCAGAGTCTTGCCGGAGAGTTTGTGGCCGGACCCGGCCGGGCCGTACGCCAGCTGCGGCGGGATGGTGAGTTGGCGGCGGCCGCCGACCTTCATGCCCGGAATGCCGTCCTGCCAGCCCTGGATCAGGCCGCGCAGCGGGAAGGTGATCGACTCGCCACGGTTCCAGGACGAGTCGAACTCCTCGCCGGTCTCGAATTCCACGCCTACGTAGTGCACCTCGACGGTGCCGCCGGGCACGGCCTCGGCGCCCTCGCCCTCGACGAGGTCCTTGATAACCAGCTCGGTGGGCGCGGGGCCCTCCTGGAATTCGACATCCGGCTTGGTCATTCGGCTATCCCCTCTGATAGGTGATGGTGATTGGATGGAAGACTAACGGCCGTTGATTTCGCTGTAGTCGCGGTGACCGTAGCCGGTGTAGATCTGACGCGGACGGCCGATCTTCAAAGGCTCGCTGTGCATTTCACGCCAGTGCGCGATCCAGCCCGGCAGCCGGCCCATCGCGAACAGCACGGTGAACATGCGGGTCGGGAAGCCCATGGCCTTGTAGATGACGCCGGTGTAGAAGTCGACGTTCGGGTACAGCTGACGCGAGATGAAGTACTCGTCGGTGAGCGCGGCCTCTTCGAGAGACTTTGCGATATCGAACAATTCGTCATCGCCGCCGAGCTTGGACAGGATCGCGTCGGCATGCTTCTTGGCGATCGAGGCACGCGGGTCGTAGTTGCGGTAGACGCGGTGCCCGAAGCCCATGAGCTTCACGCCGTCTTCCTTGTTCTTGACCTTGCGGATGAATTCCTTGACGTTGCCGCCCTCGGCCTTGATGCCGTCCAGCATCTCCAGCACGGCCTGGTTGGCGCCGCCGTGCAGCGGGCCCCACAGCGCGTTGATGCCACCGGAGACGGAGGTGAACAGGTTGGCGTCGGAGGAGCCGACCAGGCGCACGGTCGAGGTGGAGCAGTTCTGCTCGTGATCGGCGTGCAGGATCAGCAGCATGTCGAGTGCCGCGGCGATCTCCGGGTCGACCTCGTAGGGTTCGGCCGGGAAGCCGAAGGTCATCCGCAGGAAGTTCTCCACCAGGCTCAGCGAGTTGTCCGGGTAGAGGAACGGCTGGCCGACCGACTTCTTGTACGAGTAGGCCGCGATGGTGGGCAGCTTGGCCAGCAGTCGGATGGTGGACAGCTCGACCTGTTCGGGATCGCGCGGGTCCAGCGAGTCCTGGTAGTACGCCGAGAGGGCGTTCACCGCGGAGGAGAGCACCGGCATCGGGTGCGCGTTGCGCGGGAAGCCGTCGAAGAACCGCTTGAGGTCCTCGTGCAGCAGGGTGTGGCGGCGGATCCGGTCGGTGAAATCGTCCAGCTGCGCCTGGGTCGGCAGTTCGCCGTAGATCAGCAGGTAGCTGACCTCGATGAAGGTCGAGGACTCCGCGAGCTGGTCGATCGGGTAGCCGCGGTACCGCAGGATGCCCGCTTCGCCGTCGATGTAGGTGATCGCCGACTTGGTCGGCGCGGTGTTCATGAATCCGGGGTCATAGGTCACATACCCGGTGCTGGCCAGCATTTTGCCGAGGTCGATGCCGTCATTGCCTTCTTTGGCTTGGGCGATCGTCATGGCGTATTCGCCGCCGGGGTAGCTCAGAACCGGCTTGGCGTCGTTGATGTGGTCTTTTTCGGGCACGGAAGGATCCCTCTCAGGCTAGGACCGTCGGCATCGGGGTGCGGTCGGCACGGCGGTGCGCTCACCTAGACGCTAGTCGTTGCTCGCGCGGCCCGAGAACGAGGGTGCCCACCGGCCGACCTCACAAACGCGTTCGCGTCACGTGAGGTTTGCCGTGCTATCCGACGCCGGCGTCGAACGCGACCTGGCGACCTGGTAGCGCATGAATACGGGGAAAGCCAGTGCCGCCAGCACCATCCCGATAACCACCAGTACACCGCCGCCCGCCGCGGCGACCGCAGTACCCAGGGTGGCCGCGGCAAAACCGTGGGCAACATCACCGATGCGCGGGCCGCCGGCGACGATCACGATGAACACGCCCTGCAGGCGCCCGCGCATTTCGTCGGTGGCCACCGTCTGCAGCATCGTGACGCGCAGTGCGGCCGAGATCATGTCGACGGCGCCGCCGAACGCCGAGCAGGCCAGTGCGATCCACAGACCGAGCCCGAGCCCGAGACCGTGTCCGGTGAAGCCGACGGCCAGGCCGAACCCGACCATCGACACACCCCACAGCGCGATGCAGATCACCACGGCCGAGCCCGGACGCCGGATGCGCGGAATCCAGCCGGAGAAGACCCCGCCGAGCACCGCGCCCACCGACATGGACGCGAACAGCAGACCGAGCGCGACGCCGCCGGTCGCCGGATCGCCGAAGGTCTCCTGCGCGATCTGCGGAAACAGCGCCCGCGGCATGCCGAACACCATGGCGATCACGTCCACCGCGAAGGATGCGAGCAGGATGCGCTGGGTCGCGAGATAGGCGAAACCGGCTGCGACCGTGCGGAATCCGGCCTTGCGGGCCGTTCCGGTCGGGGGCAGCGCGGGCAGTTTCCACACCGCCCACAGCGTGGCGAGCAGGGCGATGGCGTCGATGAGGTACAACGTGGCCAGCCCGAGCAGCGGGATCAGCGCACCGGCCAGCACCGGTCCGGCGATCGCGCCGAACTGGAACACCGTCATATTCAGCGAATTGGCGGCGGCCAGGTGCTCCGGGGGCAGCAGGCGCGGAATGGTCGCGCTGCGGGTCGGCTGGTTCACCGCGAAGAACGCCTGCTGTACGGAGAACAGGCCGAGCACGACCCACACGTTGTCGAGCCCGACCGCCGCCTGCACCCAGAATGCGAGCGCGGTGAGGCCGGTGCCGCTATTGGTGATGAGCAGCAGCTCGCGCCGGTCCATCACATCGGCCAGCGCCCCGCCCCAGAGGCCGAACACGATCAATGGCACCAAGCCGAACAGTCCGGCCAGCCCGACATAGCCGGAACTGCCGGTGATCTGGAAGATCTGCTGCGGCACCGCGACGGTGGATAGCTGCGCACCGATGATCGTGACGATGCCGGAAGTCCATAGCCGCCGGTAGTCGGAGTGCCGCAGCGGAGTGATGTCGGCGAGCAGTTTCACCGGCCGGAGCGTAATGAGTCGGTCAGCGGCCCAACAACGTTGGGGTCGTCACGATCCTTAGGGTTGTAGTCGGTCGACAGTCATGACATCGCCGCTGATGCGGACCCGAATCCGGTTGTGCAGCCGACTCCGGCGGCCCTGCCAGAACTCCACTTCATCGGGTCGGATGAGGAAACCGCCCCAATGCGGCGGCACCGGGATCTCGTCGACATCGGCGAAGCGCGCGGTGGTCTCGGCCAGCGTGCGATCCAGTTCGGCGCGCGAGGCGATCGGCCGGGACTGCCGCGATGCCCACGCCCCCAGCTGCGAATCGCGCGGCCGGGAGCGCCAGTAGACGGCGGTGGTCTCGGCGGAGACCAGCTCGACTGGTCCGCGCACATGAACCTGACGGCCGAGCGCGGGCCAGACGAAGGTCGCCGCGGCGAATGGCACGGCGGCCAGCTGGTTGCCCTTGGCGGAGTCGTAATTCGTGTAAAAAGTCACACCCTCCGGTGAGAGGCCTTTACACAGCACCGTCCTGGCGACCGGGCGCGGACCGGCATCGGTGAGTGCGACGGTGGCCACGACCATCGCGTTCGGCTCCGCGATGCCGACGGCGGTGGCCTGTTCGATCCAATGCCGCAGCAGCGGCTCCCAGCCCCCGGCCAGCCAGGCTTCGTCCAGATCGGTGTCCTCGCCGCTACCGAAAGGCATGCCGCCGTAATCGACTCGCATGGCGGCCAGATCGGTCGCCGGGAGCAGGGTCGGATCGGGTGCGGTCGTTTCCTGACCGACAGATGAATTGTCCAGGTCACGCATGGGGCAGACGTTACTCTGCGGTAGCAAGGAGCTAAGGTTTTGTTGATCGGCATGTGCTCGGCGAGCCACACCCTCATCGGCGAGAGCAGGCCTTTTCGAGCGACCAGCAAGCAGGCGCTCGTGACCTTTTCGAGCGACCCGCAACCAGTCGCTACGGAATGCGAAACCGAAGTGCAAGGAGAGTCACAACATGACTACCAGCCCCGCGGTGCCCAGTGGGCAGACCGCCGTACCCCCCGACTTCATCAGCGGCCTGGAAGGCGTGGTTGCCTTCACCACCGATATCGCCGAACCCGATAAGGACGGCGGCGCGCTGCGCTACCGCGGCGTCGATATCCAGGACCTGGTCGGCTCGCAGGTGACCTTCGGCGACGTGTGGGCACTACTGGTGGACGGTGAATTCGGTCGCGGTCTACCGCCCGCCGAACCGTTCCCGCTGCCGGTGCACACCGGTGACGTGCGCGTCGACGTGCAGGCCGGGCTGGCCATGCTCGCCCCGATCTGGGGCTACCAGCCGCTGCTCGATATCGACGACGAGACCGCGCGGGAGAATCTGGCGCGCGCCTCGGTGATGGCGCTGTCCTATGTCGCGCAGTCCGCACGCGGCATCTACCAGCCCGCCGTGCCGCAGAAGAAGATCGACGAGTGCACCACGGTGACCGAGCGATTCATGACCCGGTGGAAGGGTGACCCGGATCCGCGGCACACCGAGGCCATCGACGCCTACTGGGTCTCCGCCGCCGAACACGGCATGAACGCCTCCACCTTCACCGCGCGCGTAATCGCCTCCACCGGTGCCGATGTCGCGGCATCGCTGTCCGGCGCGATCGGTGCGATGTCCGGCCCGCTGCACGGCGGCGCACCGGCACGCGTGCTGCCGATGATCGAGGCCGTCGAAAAGTCCGGTGACGCACGCGCTCTGGTCAAGGGCATCCTGGACCGCAAGGAAAAGCTGATGGGCTTCGGCCACCGGGTCTACCGGGCCGAGGATCCGCGCGCCCGCGTGCTGCGCGCCACCGCCCAGCGCCTCGGCGCCCCGCGTTTCGAGGTCGCCGCCGCACTGGAGCAGGCCGCGCTGGCCGAGCTGCGCGAGCGTCGCCCGGACCGCGCCATCGAGACCAATGTCGAGTTCTGGGCCGCGGTCATCCTGGACTTCGCCGAGGTGCCCGCGCACATGATGCCCGCGATGTTCACCTGTGGCCGCACCGCCGGTTGGTGTGCTCACATCCTCGAGCAGAAGCAGCTGGGCAAGCTGGTCCGCCCGGCCGCCATCTACACCGGCCCCGGCCCGCGCCAGCCGCAGGATGTCGCTGGCTGGTCCACCGTCGCGCACGCGTAGCGCGATCAGCTGATTCATAGCCGGACACCGTGGCAGGACCTGTCTGCCACGGTGTCCGGCTATGTCTGATCGAGGTGCCGCGAATGTCGCTGGTAAGACTCATTCCGTCGTCGTCGGGTAAGCGAGCAATCTCACTTCCGATATTCCGCGTAGCATCTGGCGAGGACGCTGTGGGAAGAGAGTTAACGGGGAATGCTGGATAGGGATATGTCGCGGCGGCGGCTGATCGGGTTCGGTGCCGCGGCTGCGGCTTTCGTCGCTGGTTGCAGTACCGATAAGGGCAATAGAACGTCCGCGCAACCGAGTACGACGACCGCTGCGAACGCCGTCGATGTGCAGGCCGTTCCGAAGGCCCCGCAGCAACAGGCGCCCGCGGCCAACTCACCCGTCGCGGTGGCCGCCCGGCACGCGGGCGAGCAGCCGCAGCAGTGGGGCATGGAGATGGACGGCATCACCAGCACTTTCACGGCAACCGGCAAGCAGATGGCGCTCACCTTCGACGCGTGCGGCGGGCCGGGCAATAACGATATCGACGAAGTACTGCTGAATCTGCTGATCTCCCAGCAGATTCCGGCCACGCTCTTCCTCAATAAGCGCTGGATCGACGCGAATCCGGGCCGGGCCGCGCAATTGGCGGCGAATCCGCTGTTCGAGCTGGCCAATCACGGTGTGGCGCATAAGCCGCTCTCGGTGACCGGCCGGGCCGCCTACGGCATCGCCGGCACCGGCTCACCGCAGGAGGCGGCCGAGGAGGTCTGGGCCAATCACCAACGGCTCACCACCCTGCTCGGCAAGCCACCGCGGTTCTTCCGCACCGGTACCGCGCACTACGATGACGTCGCGGTGTCGATCGTCAACGAGTTGGGCGAGCGGCCCATCGGTTTCAGCATCAACGCCGACTACGGCGCCACCGCGAGCGCCGCGCAGGTCCAGAATGCGATGAAAGCCGCCGAACCCGGCGCGATCTCGCTGGCGCATATGCACCGGCCGAACTCCGGGACCGCCGCCGGCATGACCGCCGCGCTGCCCGCGCTGCGTTCGGCCGGGTTCACTTTTGTCCACCTTTGAGCACGAAGATTACGGAATGGACTGGACGCCCCCAGGATCGCGCCAATAACGCGCAACCCTCGGCGGCGAGCCAGTATGGTACCGATGCTGACTGCTATCGCGAGGTCAGCCGACCGCCTGCCGGTCGCTCATGAACAAACCTGCCCGACCAGTTCGGGCGCAGCACGATGGTGAGACGGATCGCGGCTGTTCACTGGGCATTTCGCCGAGCGCGAGATGGCCGATCGGGCCGATCCGAGCGGAAGGCGGTAGGTAGGGTGGCGCAGGGCATATTCGCGCACACTCGGTGGCGGAACCTGGAGCAATGGCGGGTCCGTTGGAAAGTCGGCGCGGCCGTTGCGCTTCCGCTGGCCGCGGCCATCCTGCTCGGCGGCCTGCGCCTGACGGTGTTCTTCAACGACTACTCCGAATACGACAGTGCGGCCGATCGGATCGCCGATATTCCGGTGATCACCGCACTCGAATCCGCCGCCTCCACGGTCGCGGGTGGGCAGGTTTACGGCACCACCACCGACCAGGACCTGGTCGAATTGTCAACGGCTATCACCGAAGCCACCGTGCGGGCCGGACGCAAGGGCATCGATGGCACGGTCGCCAGGGCGCTGAAGCAGATGACCGCGACCAGCGAGGTCATCCGCTCCGGCGGCAAGGGCGGCGGGGATCCGGTGAAGGCCATCGAGTTGAACAACGCGATCGTCGTGGATGCGATCGGCACCGTGGACAAGCTGCTCACGCCGATCCGCGTCGGTTCGGTGGTCGCCGCGAAGGCGCAGCTCTCCGATGTGCTCGTCAGCAAGGTCGAGGGCTTCAACTGGCTGATGGCGGCGATGCAGGCGATCCAGCAGCCGACGCAGGCCGAGGGTTTCCATACCGCGCAGGGCCGTTTCCTGGCCACCGCCGATGCGGTCGAGCGGGTGCTGCCCGCGGCCAAGGCCGAGCTCGATCGGGTGGTGCGCCCCAATAACGCCGTGCTCAAGGACATGATCGAGGTGGGCGTCCGTACCCACGTCGTCGACCTGGTCGAGCTGCGGCGACTTGCCATCGAATCCCGCGATGTCTTCACCGGACTGACCCGCCAGATCGTGCAGGGCGTGATCAGCGACGTCGACGATAAGGTCGCCGCGGCCCGGTCGGCGGCCGTACAGGCCTCGCTGGTGGTGCTCGCGACGGTGGTCGCGGCGCTCGGATTGGCACTGTTGGTCGCGCGCTCGCTGATGCGCCCGCTGCGCCGGCTGCGGGCGGGCGCGGCCGAACTCGCCGAACAGGATCTGCCGAACGAGGTCGAGCGGATCATGCGCGGCGCCCACCTAGAGGACATCTCGGTGAAACCGGTGCCGGTGCACACCGGCGAGGAGATCGGCGAAATCGCGCGCACCGTCGATGGTTTGCACGCGCAGGCACTCAAACTCGCCGCGCAGCAGCAACTGCTGCGCGATCAGGTCAACGACATGTTCGAGACCATGGCCCGGCGCAGCCAGACGCTGGTGGATCGCCAGCTCAGCATGATCGAGGCGCTCGAATTCGAGGAGAAGGATCCCGAGCGGCTCGGCCACCTGTTCCGGCTCGATCACCTGGCCGCGCGCATGCGGCGCAACAGCGCCAATCTGCTGGTGCTGGCCGGGACGCGATCGCGCCACGATCGGTCCGGTCCGGTCGAGGTCCGTGATATCCTGCGCGCCGCGGTTTCCGAGGTCGAGGACTATCAGCGGGTCAAATCCGGTGCGACACCCGATGGTTGGGTCGCGGGCATCGCGGCCACCGATGTGGTGCATCTGATCGCGGAGATGCTGGAGAACGCGCTGCGCGCCTCCCCGCCCGATAGCGACGTGACATTCGCCTACAGCCGGACCTCCGAGGGCGGCCTGCTGGTCGAGGTCATCGACGAGGGCATCGGCATCGTGGCGGCCGAACTGAACGAGATCAACGAGCGTCTGGCGACACCGGCCGCGGTCACCGTGGCGACGACCCGGCAGATGGGCATGTTCGTGGTCGGCAAGCTCGCCGAGCGACACGGCATCACGGTTCGACTCCGACGCACGCACGATCGCGCGCTCAGTCCGGGAATCACCGCCAGCCTGCACATTCCGCCGGCGCTCATCGAAGTCCCGTCGCAGGATTCGGACGATCCGACCACCCTGAAGCCGGTGATTCCGGTGCATCGCGACACGCTGGGGACCCCAGCGACGACTCGAGCTGGCACGGCCGCCACCAAGTCGGCGCCCACCGCGGCCGAGGCGGCAGCGTCCGCGGCCGAGCCGGTCACGCCCGCGGCCGAGTCCGCACCTGCCGCCCGGCGGATCGGCGCACCGCCCGCACCCCTGCCCAAGCCGACGAAACCCGCGCCCGACGCATCCGACGCACCGCCGGTGATCACCAGTTATGGCCTGCCGAAACGGGTTCCGGGCGTCAACCGCAAGGGGCGTCGCAAGTCGGGCGCAGCCGCCGCGAAAACGTCCGGCACAACCGCAGCGGCCACCTCGACACCGGCTACCGCCCCACCAACCACCGCGACGCCCGCACCGGCGAGCATGGCCGATCCGGGCCCACCGACCGGGCCCCAGGAGCGCGTGGTCAAGGCTTCATCGTTCTTCCAGACCACGCCTACCGAATCCACACCATCGGGGCCGAATGGGGATGCGGCGGAGTCGAGCCGATCCACATCGGGCGCGGAATCGGCGCAAGATACCGGTGGTGAATCGACGCCGATATTCGCGGGGATGATGTCGAAGTGGTTGGCGGATCCGACTACAGGGGAGTTACCGGTCTTGACGAATTGGCATTCGGCGGCGGATGAAGGCTGGTCTGCCGCACAGCGGGCGGCGGATGCGCAGATCACGGAAAGGACGACCTCCGGACTACCGAAACGAGACCCTGGGAATCAGTTGGTGCCTGGCGGGGCCGAATCGGGGGCGGGAACAACGGATTCGGCGGCGGGCCCACGACGGGACCCGGAATCGATCCGCGCAGGATTGAACAGCTATGAGCGGGGGGTACGTGACGGAAGAGCCACTGGTAAGTTGAAACCCTTTGCAGCCGAGGATGTTCGATGACCGCACCTGAGCAAGAAGCACCCGCCGCGTCCCGCGCTGTCTCGGCGAAGATCGTGATAGCCGGAGAAATGGGCGTCGGCAAGACCACCATGGTGGGTGCGGTATCGGATATCGTGCCGCTGAAGACCGAGGCGCTGATGACCGATCTCAGCTCCGAGATCGACGACACCTCAGCGGTCCCGGATAAGCAGACCACCACGGTGGCCATGGATTTCGGCCGGATCACGCTGTCCGACGATCTGGTGCTCTACCTGTTCGGCACGCCCGGCCAGCACCGGTTCTGGTTCATGTGGGACGACCTCAGCCTCGGCGCGATCGGCGCGATCCTGCTGGTCGACACCCGGCGCGTGGACGAAAGCTTCGCCGCCGTCGACTATTTCGAGGAACTCGGACTGCCGTTCCTGGTCGCGGTGAACGAATTCGACGGCGCCCCGAAGTTTCCCGAGGAAGCCATCCGCGACGCGCTCTCACTATCCGACGATGTCCCGGTCATGATGATCGACGCCAGAGACCGCGAGTCCGCCAAAACCGCCCTCATCGCGCTGACCGGCCACGCCCTGGCTCGGGTGAAGGCGAAGAGTTAGCGATCGAATGGCGGCGCCGATCGCCGGGGCCGCCATGCAACTCGGCTGCTAGTGCCGCGTCCGGCAGCTCGCCGAGCGTAGTGATATGGCGGTCGAATGCAGTGTGGACGACCACCATTCGACTACGCTCGACGGAACTCGTCGGACCCACGGCTCGATGCAGCAGAGGCCATCTGGACGCGGCACTAGTCCTCGCCGAGGGACGCGAGCCAGTCGACGGCTACGGATTCGCCGTGGTCGACGGTGAAGAAGGCGACCTCGAGGTGCTGGCCCAGATCGACAAGCCCGATGGCGGCCAGCGGGACCGGCTGGATGAGCCGGACGCGCCACGGTTTCGGCTCGTCCCAGGCGCGCAGTTCCAGGGTCAGGCGCAGCACCGGATCGTCGCGACCGGCGTAGTCGGCCGCCACCGGCGCGGCGGCGAGCACGGTGGCATCGGCGCGGCGGCCGTCGGACAGGATCTTGGAAATGCTCGCCCGGCCCGTTTCCTCGATGGCGGGCACGTAGAGCACCAGCCGCTCCCGGTCGCCCGGATCGACGCGGCAGCAGATCACGTCACCGGGCTGCATCCACTCCAGGTCTTCCGGGCGCATCCGCTGCCGAACCCGGGTTTCGTACGGTAGCGCGTCGTCTACCTGCACTCGGACCCAGAAGATGTGTCCGGGTTCGCTGCGCCGCGGGCGCACGCCGAGGATCGTCGCCGACCCGGCGACGCCGTGCATGAGTAACTCGCGCCGCTGCCCTTCCGATAACGCACCCGCGCGGAGCCCGAAATTCCGTGGCCCCCGATTGCGCAGTCCCCACCCCGTGTTAGCCGACGCCAGGTCCATGGACGACTACGTTAGCCGGAGTGTGGTCAGAGTCACAGCAATACCACCGTCTACCCTGTTGGCCATGACCGCTGAGTTCCCGACCATTCCCGACGATCTCAAGCCCGCCGACGGACGGTTCGGCTGTGGCCCCTCCAAGGTGCGACCGGAGCAGTTGCAGTCTCTGGTGTCCGTCGGCGCCTCGGTATTCGGAACCAGCCACCGGCAGAAGCCGGTCAAGGACGTGGTCGCGCGGGTGCGCAATGGCCTGCGGGAATTCTTCGCGCTGCCCGACGGCTACGAGGTGGTGCTCGGCAACGGTGGCACCACGGCGTTCTGGGACGCCGCCGCCTTCGGCCTGATCCGCGAGCGCTCGCTGCACCTGACCAACGGTGAGTTCAGCTCGAAGTTCGCCGCGGTGGCGAAGGGCAACCCGTTCATCGGCGATCCGATCATCGTCTCCTCGGAGCCGGGCAGTGCGCCCGAGCCGGTTTCGGATCCCTCGGTCGACCTCATCGGCTGGGCGCACAACGAAACCTCCACCGGCGTCTCGATCGCGGTGCAGCGTCCGGCGGGTTCGGAGAATGCGCTGATCGCCATCGACGCCACCTCCGGCGCGGGCGGCCTGCCGGTGAACATCGCCGATGCCGACGTCTACTACTTCGCCCCGCAGAAGTGCTTCGCCTCCGACGGCGGCCTGTGGATCGCGCTGATGAGCCCGGCCGCACTGGCCCGGGTCGAGGAGATCAAGGCCTCGGGTCGCTGGACCCCGGACTTCCTTTCGCTGCCGATCGCGATCGACAACAGCACCAAGGACCAGACCTACAACACCCCGGCGCTGGGCACCCTGCTGCTGTTCGCCGACCAGATCGAATGGCTCAACAGCAACGGCGGGCTGGACTGGGCGGTCAAGCGGACGCTGGATTCCTCGTCGCGGCTGTACTCCTGGGCCGAGTCGAGCTCCTTCGCTACCCCGTACGTCACCGATCCGGCGCACCGCTCACAGGTGGTCGGCACCATCGACTTCGCCGATTCGGTCGACGCCGCCGCGGTGGCGAAGGTGCTGCGCGCCAATGGAATCGTGGACACCGAGCCCTACCGCAAGCTCGGCCGCAACCAGCTGCGCGTCGGCATGTTCCCGGCAATCGACCCCGAGGATGTGAGTCAGCTCACGCGCAGCATCGACTGGGTCGTCGAAAAGCTGAGCTGAGGGGCCGCTCAGATACGAGGCGGCACCTAGCACCGCCAGCATCTAAGCCGTAACCACGGGCCGCAGTGGCCGTTCGCAAGTCGCCCCGCACGGCGCGAGTCTTACGAGCGCCTGTTCGCGGCCCGTCTCGCGTCCGAGTGGTCGAAGCGCATGCGCCGCAGGCGCGAGTCACGACCGCTCGGACGCGAGACACTGGGGGGTGCGAACACGCCGCGCGAATGCGCGGCAAATGAGACACTGCGTTTCGAACAGAGCAGATTAGCGGGGCGCGGAGGGACTTTCGCAGATTTCCGCCCCGCGTGTCTTGCCTCGAGATCATCGGTAGTGCACTACTGTTTCGGAAAGTGGGCGGTGTCGCGAGCCGACGCGATAAGGAGGTAACGGTGCGTGAACTTCGAGTGATCGGGGTGACGCCCGACTCCACGCACATCGTGTGCATCGACACCGAGACCGGCAGCAAGTACCGGCTTCCCGCCGACGACAAGCTTCGAGCCGCAGCACGCGGAGACCTTGCCCGATTCGGCCAGATTGAGATCGAGATGGAAGCAACTATGCGTCCCCGCGATATTCAAGCTCGTATCCGCGCCGGGGCATCCGTAGAACAGGTCACCGAGGAATCCGGGATGCCGCTGAGCCGGGTCGAACGGTTCGCCTATCCCGTGCTCCTGGAACGGGCCCGCGCCGCCGAACTCGCGCAGAAGGCGCATCCGGTGCGCGCCGACGGTCCGGCCGTGGAAACCCTCATCGACATCGTCACCGCCGCGTTCACCGAGCGTGGACACACCCTCGAGAACGCCGAGTGGGATGCCTGGAAGGACGAAAAGGGCTTCTGGGTCGCCCAATTGCAGTGGCAGAACGGCCGTTCCGAAATCGCCGCGCATTGGCGCTACCAGCCGGACGCGCACGGCGGCTCGGTCTCCCCGCTCGACGATCCGGCCTCGGATCTGATCGATCCCGACTTCGGCCGTGCCCTACGCGGTCTCGCGACCATCCTGCCGCCGCAGGCCGAAATCGAGGCGCCCGCGACACCGGAACCGCAAGTAGAGACTCGCCCCGTGGAGACACGGACCGCCGAGACGCGTCCGGCGCGCGAGACCGCACCACCACCGGCACGGACCGCCGTACGGACCCAGCCGACATTGGACGAGTACTACGAGCAGCGCTCCGTCGCGGCCGGTGGTAGCAGTACGCCGGTCAGTGCGAGTGGTAGTGCTGCTGCGATTCCGGCGGCGAGCACGAATGCCATTCCGGCCGCGGGTGGTTCCACTTCGGTCGCCGCGGGGAGCACGCCTCCCGCCGGTGCGGGCGCTGCGAGCACTACTCCGTCCACTCCCGCTGCTCCGGCGAAGCCCGCATCGGCGAAGCCCGCAGCATCGGAGGAAGCGCCGAAGACCAAGGCCGCGCCCGCGAAGTCGGCGCGGAAGCGAGGCAAGGCGCCTATGCCGTCCTGGGAAGACGTGCTGCTCGGGGTTCGTAGCTCGGGGCACTGAGGCTCGTTCCTGGGCTGGGGTGCGGGGAGAGGGTCTGGAGCGATCGAGTTGTCCGGGCGCGAGGTGGATCGCTGAGGCCTCCAAACCAAAGCGCCGCCAGCACTAGAGCTCTTGAGCCGCGGCCCCGTCGCGAGGTGCGGCCAAGCCCTCCACACCTAGGCCGCATTCCGCGCGCCTTCGGCAGGCGATCAAGATCAGGTGGACATGGTGGCGGGGGCTTCTCGGGCGATGCCGCCACAGTTTCCACCTGATCTTGATTTCGGGGGTGTTTGGCCGAATTTGTGGGGGGTGCTGGCGTGTTCGGGTGCGGAAGGGGGGGTGTTGGGTGGGGAGTGCGGGTAGATTTTCGGTGTGTCGTCGACTCGAGTCGGCGTGGGCGGTTCACGGTAGTGCGAAGTTGCGCGAGGGGGCTGTGGAGTTGCTCGAAGTTCGCGGAGCTGTTTGGTGCAACCATCGGGAGGTGCCGGAAATGCTGTCCAAGGCTTCATCTCTCTGGTACGTCGACGCACAGGATCCGTTGGCGGTACTCCGCGCGAACCACGATCCGGATCCGGAAGCCGCGCTCGCGCTGGCGAAACAGCTGCACGCGGACCGAGACGTCATGCCCATCATGGTCGGCACGCTGGGCGGTTGCGCGGGGCCGGATGCCGACGAGGTGTACATCGGCTGCTATCCCGGGGTCACCGTGCTGTGCTCGACGCAGGCGGCGCGGGCGCATCCGACGGCGCTGCCGGAGTTACTCGTCCGCCCGCTCGCCTCGGAGCACACCTATCTCGTCTCGTTCGACGCCAATCACGGCTGGGGCGCGTTCGCGCATTGGGAGCGTGGCGAATTCCGGCGCTCGTTCAGTTCGACTCGGGTGAACATCCTGGAAGACGACGGGCTGCCGCTGGTGTGGGAGCGTTCGTACTGGGCGGGTGATCATCCGGTGCGGTGGCAGGCCGGGGAACTGCCGGACCCGCAGACCCTCCCGTTCGATCCACCCGATTTCGCCGACGCCGCCAACAACGAATGGCTCGGTTTCCACTACCGCGCCCCCTCCGCCGACGGCGCGCTGATCCCGCGCGATATCGCGGTCTGCGGATTCACCCTCTACCCGAAGGGCCAAGCCCCCGACCCGGCCGACCTGATGCCACGGGACGAGCATAGGAACGGCGATACGAAACCGAGACGCGGCCTGCTCGACTGGCTGCGCGGCAAGGATCGCGTCTGCTGAGGTCTAGCCGGACAGGCCGCCGATGATCAGAACCAGCCAGCCGAGCAACACACCGGCCGCGCCGCCGCCGATGACCCAGCGGGTTACCGGTGCGAGACGCCAGCGCCATGCGGTAGGGGCGGCGCCGCCGACGGCGACCAGGTTGACCAGGATCGCGAGAATCGGATGCACCTGTGCCAGTGCCGAGCCGAACGCGTACACGGCGACGGCCGTCAGCAATGCCACCATGGTCGCGACGGTGAGCCCGGCGGCCCACGGGGTCGGGTCCCGGTAGGGCTGGTACGGGCGGTACGCCCCGTTCGGGAAATAGCTCACGACGTCCTCACCCGTTCATAGAACGCCATCGCCGCCGCGGTCGCCACATTGAGTGAATCGGTGCCCGGTGACATCGGGATGCGGGCCCGAATATCGGTGGCTCGCATGGCTTCCTCGGTCAGCCCGGGGCCCTCCGCCCCGAGCAGCAACGCCACTCGCTCCCCCGTCATCGCCGTCGCCAGATTCACGGCGGCCGGGTTCGGGGTGAGCGCGATGATCTGGAATCCCTTGCTCCGCAGTATATCCAGTCCATCCGGCCACTTCGGCAGCTGCGCGAACGGCACCCGCAGCACATGTCCCATCGATACCCGCACCGCCCGCCGGTACAGCGGATCGGCGCACCGATCCCCGAACAGGATCGCCTCGACGCCGAGCCCGGCCGCGTTCCGGAACATCGAGCCGAGATTCTCGTGATCGTTCACGCCCTCCAGGACCGCGACCGTCCTGGCCTGTTCGATGACTTCGTCCACACTCAATTCCGCGGGCCTGCGCGCCACCGCGAGCACCCCGCGGTTGAGATGGAACCCGACCACCTCCGCCATCACCTCGGCGCTCGCCCGGTAGTACGGCACATCGATATCCGCCAGATCCGCCGCTAGCTGGACGCGCCGCTTCTCCACCCCGAGCAGCGCATCCGGCCGAAACCGCGAATCCAGCATCCGCTGGACGACCACCACCCCCTCGGCGATCACTAGCCCCTTGCGCCCCGGCAGATCCGGACGCCGGTCCGCGGATTTCAGGTCGCGAAAGTCATCGACCCGCGGGTCAGCGGGGTCGTCGATATCGATCACTTCGGCCACCGCTATATCCTGCCGGGCGCCAACACCTCTACGAAAACCGGTGCCGATCACCGTTTCCACCTTCATCGGCATGCCGCTAACGCGCCACAGCTACAGCTCGGCCCCCGAAACCGCAGCCGATGCCGATGCCAATGCCGATGCCGATGCCGATGCCGAGCTGACCAGGCAGACATTTCCGCCTTCACCAGCACGCCACACATGCAACACAGCCACGGCCCGGCCCCCGAAACCGCCCCCGATGCCCAGCCGACCACGCAAACATTTCCGCCT